>NZ_LSRP01000161.1 GCF_001885585.1 Pararhizobium antarcticum | reverse complement strand
GTCTTGTAGGCGTGGAGGTAGACTTCCTCGTATTTGATCGAACGCCAGAGCCGTTCGACGAACACGTTGTCCCGCCACGCACCCTTGCCATCCATCGAGATGGCGATTTCCGCCTTCTTCAGCACCGCCGTGAAGTCGACAGAGGTAAACTGCGATCCCTGGACGCCCTTCTAAGAGTCAAGCCGCAATTTGGCTTTGGTTGATTTCCTTGTGCCGCCGCATGATGATTGCGAAGACTTCGCGGGCGATGTAGCGTTTGAGGCAGCGAATAGCCTCAAGCTTCGATTTTCCTGCTGCGATGCGTCGCGCCACGTAGTCCTGCGTGCGTGCATCCATTCGAAGCCTCCCGATGGCGATGATGTGGATGGCACTGTTGGCCGCGCGATCCCC
Source organism: Pararhizobium antarcticum (assembly GCF_001885585.1). Classification (GTDB taxonomy): domain Bacteria; phylum Pseudomonadota; class Alphaproteobacteria; order Rhizobiales; family Rhizobiaceae; genus Pararhizobium; species Pararhizobium antarcticum. The sequence goes on along the minus strand of NZ_LSRP01000161.1, from coordinate 5,021 downwards.
ACCCCTGTTCAATCTGTGTCGAACCGTTTTCCCGGAAGAGGCCGGGACTGGGCTGACGCCGCACAATGCCGCGAAGCTCGCCTCGGATCTCAGCCGGTCGGAGTTGTCGCCCGCAGTGAGCAGCAACTGGGCCGCGCTGTTCAGACCGATCGCTGTTTGAGCAAGCAGTTCGGGAGCGAGTTCTGTGACGATAGCCTCAATCATGTCGTCTAGGTCAGCGATCTCGTCATGCAGTTCTAGATAACGTCGCGCCAAGGACTTGAGAGAGATACGGTAGGCTTCCTCGACCTGGCGGTACGCTGTAAGGTCGGGTCGCCAGGCTGCGAGCGTGCGGATCAACTGCATCCGCGTCATGCTGCGCAGATGATCCCGGATCTTGTCTGGTGCGCAAACGATGGTCATCTGGATCATCTGCAAGGCAATGCGGCGTGCCTGAACAGCGGTTCTGCGACAAACCCTTAGGACACGGAGACTTTCTACCATGCCGTCCCTGCTGCGTGGCGTTACGGTGTGTCGTCTCGCGAAGGCTGCGTGAGCCGCACTTTCCGCGTCAAAGTCGTCATTTTTGCCGCGTCGGCGACGGTCCAATTTGTCAGGTGCGGTAACTTCCAAAATCTCGACACCCGCTGTTTGCATGTAGCGCAGTAACCCTGCACCGTAGCTGCCGGAGCATTCGATTCCGACGCGCTGGAGATTCCCGAAGGAGTTCATCCAGGCCAGCATCAAGCGATAACCGTGTCGGGTTGTCGGGAAGCTCTCGGTACCGAGAACACGGTCGCGATGATCAACGACAGCCGCGACGTGCAAGTCCTTGTGTGTGTCGACGCCACCAATGACGTGAGTTTCTGCCTGATGTTCAGCCATCTGTTTATCCTTTCCTGCAGCACGTGAACATTTTGCCCGGAAGGATGCAGGGACAGGACAGTCATGGGACCGGATGGTCATGCCCTTCTTGGGTCACAGCAGCACCTTCGAGGCAAGGCCTCGCCGCAGGCGTTCCCGGATGATCGACAGGTCCAGGGAAAGACACATGTGGGTCGATCGGAATGAGGGTCAGATCCTACCGGGAAGCCATACGGCACCAACCCAACAGATGGTCGATCGGTGTTTGAGTCAAACCACCCGAGAACTGGCATCAATCATATGACTGTCCGTATTGAAGATGTCGGGTTTGCCATAACGGGCCAGAGCTTCCTCGACTGCTTCGATACAGAATGCCGCTTCCATCGTGATCGACAGCCGCCATGAGAGCACGCGGCGACTGAACCAATCGACGACGGCGCAGAGATAGACAAAGCCGCGTGCCATCGGAATATATGTCAGGTCCATTGCCCACACCTGGTTGGGTCGGGTGACCGCCAACTTGCGCAGAAGATAGGGATAGATTTTGTGCCCAGGCGCTGGTTTGGAGGTGTTCGGCCGACGGTAAATCGCTTCGATGCCCATCTTCTTCATCAGCGTGGCGATGTGCAGCCGCCCGGTTTCCGGCCCTTCTCCTCTCAAAAGCCCCTGCAACATACGACTTCCGGCAAATGGGTAATCCAGATGCAGCTCGTCGATCCGCCGCATCAAGGCCAGATCGCCGTCGGACACTGGACGCGGTAGATAATAGACGCTTCCACGGCTGAAGCCGAGAAGCTTTGCCTGGCGTGCGACCGACAATTTGTGCTCGCGGTCGATCATTTCTTTCCGCCCAGCAATTCCGCCTTGCCGAGCGCACCGGATAAAAAATCGTTCTCCAGTGTCAGTTCGCCGATCTTGGCATGAAGCGTTTTGACATCGACGGTTGGACCGGCCGGTTCGGCCTTGGTTTCATCGCCAAAAACGCCTGTCGCCCCCTCAAGGAGCTGGTCTTTCCATTGCTTGATCTGGTTGGCGTGCACGTCAAACTGCTGGGACAATTCCACCAGCGTCTGCTCACCTCGAATAGCGGCGAGCGCCACCTTTGTCTTGAAAGCCGGGCTATGGTTCCGGCGCGGTCGTCTCGTCATGGTCTCTCCTGTTCCCGGCATCTAAGCCGAAGTCAGGCAAAAATTCCACTTATCCTGGCTGTGCAGATTTCCCGAGCCAGCTCTGTTGCCCAATCGGCAGGGCGCTCCCCCATCATCCAAGCTACTATCATTTTTATCTACGAAAGAGGCCATCTCGGATATTTTCAGACGGAGGCTTCTGAATATCTGCTTGTCCCACATGCGATGAACTGTTTGACGCTCACCCCGAAAAATCACTTCTCGGTTCCCTGTGTCCCTGCTTGCATGAAGTGGCTGATGCACATCGCCAACAAAATGGATTAGATATTTCAAGCCGTTAGTTTTACAGTATCGTTGGTCGACCTATCACCGAGTACTGCTATGTCCGCGTCGATGGCCGCCAGAACGCAATTCACATCTGCACATTATCGCTGTCGATCATAGTGGCTGTCGTCCAAAGGTATTCTCACAGCGTGCAAGGGCTGGCGTGGAACCTTCAATGGCCTGATGCTGTCTGCCCAACTGGAACATCGGCCATCGAGACTTTACCCTCAAGCGAAAGTAGCCTCTGGACCTCTTCACTCGTTCCTGGGGTGAGGTGAGCCTCGCCTATCAACGCGACAACCTGATGCCCCTCCCAATTCCAGGCAAAAGCGGGGAGTACACTCAGAGACAGAAAAACCCCGATAAGAAGACTGCGCATTGCCCTCCATACCCTTGTTGATTTCTTACTCGAAGCTTTCAAGCCAAATTCGGTAGTGAGGTTTTCTCGGACGCAGAATAACTGCCTTTTCAGCGCATTCCTTTGCCCTTTTGAGATCTTTGACCCTGTGGCTGGCCTTGGAAAGATGGTAAAGCGCTGCGGGATCGCTAACGTCATCTGCATTTATTCCGGACAGCATCTCCTTAGCCTGGTCTTCCTTGCCCACTCTCGCAAGCAGCGCGCCGTAACGAATACGCAAGTGCTGATCATCGGGAGCAAGGGTGTGTCCAGCCAGCGCGTGTTTGATCGCTCCCATTTTATCACCGATCTTGTCATAGATATCGACCAATTGACGGCGGAAAACAGGCGTGTCACGGCCAGATCCTAGCGCGTGTAGGAGTACCTCCATCGCATCCTCATGCTTCCCGCACGACATTAGCATTTGAGCATAGTGTGCCAGTAGGAGATCGCTCTGAGGCTCAAGCAAGTAGGCCCGATGAGCAATGATTGCCGCAGCCGCTGCGCCCTCCCTCTTCGCCAGGTTGTGCGAGTAAAAAAGGGCGATGAAAGGATAGTTTCCAACAGTTGCTGGCTCGGCGAAGGGCTTTGCAACCCGATCCCCAATCATGTTGAATGGGTGCATGAACTCATGAGAGCGAGCGCCGTGACCACCGAAATATGACGTTGCCACGTCGCGAAGGATGGTATTCGCCTCGCCGAATTTCTTGCGCCTCGCAAAGTTTAGGGCGCGGAGATGGGCGTACGTTTGATTTTGGGGATCGATTTCGCCGGCCTGGCGAAGCAGCTCATCCTTATCATCCGCTCCCATGCCGTGGGCTATTTCGTTCGCGACCCATTGGATTTCCTTTGCCTTATCTAAGGGTGGGTAATCATCAGGATTGGCAGCAAGATCATCCAGAATAGTCAGCCGGCGAATCGCTTGGTCAAAAGCTATCAGAGGATCGAGGAATGGCACCTTTCGGATAAGGCTTGCCAAGACGGCGTATGTACTCAGTCCGGCAATAATTTTTTTACATCGCGACATCACGATGAAATCGAAGAGGTCTTTCTCACCCTTCGTTCCAAGATCGTCACACCCGAGGTCTGACGTTGTCTTGATCGGATAGCGGTCTCGCATGAGCGTCAGTAGGCGCGGATCATCGCTAAAGAGGATGATATTTGAACCCCTGCCGATCTCCTCTCGGATGATCGTCTTTAGCCAGGACACCGGCAGGTATCGTTCGTTGAACAATCTCATGCGGTAGACGCCGTTTATCGTATCCCCTCGGCGAGCGTGCAGGGCAATTGCACCCTCTTGGACCACTGCCTCCGCTTTGACGATAACCGCCTTGAGCCGGTCAGAAAACTCGATCCGTGACCAAATCCGAGGAAAGACATCGCGCGGAACTGTTGCGCCACGAAAGACGAGTTTGTCCTCGCAGACCATCATGTTGATGCCATCCACGTTCTTGTCAGCCAGAGCCCTTTTAACCATCACTTCTGTGAGAGGTTCGTGAACAACCTCTTGATATCGGGAGAGATCAAAATGCTCCTGATAATACTGATCGAGGAATTCCTTTGAAAAAACTTGGCCGGCGGCGGGAACGGAATGAAATTCGCTGTCTCCTTTCATGGGTGGCCAGCAAAACTTAAACGGCAGTCCAAGCTGTTCGGCGACGTACATTCCATGAATCAAAGCGGTTAGCCGCGCTCCAAATCCGTCAGTTCGTACAGTGATGATTTGTTTAGTTTTAGGACCAGAAAACATTATATCGCTTCGATTATCGCTTGAGCATCGTAAAAGGCGTATTCGTTGAAAGACAATAGGTGTGCTATGCTGGCGTTGCCGCCGCCGCCCCACCTCTCGCGCAACAGCACGATATTATCGTTGATAGCCAAAAACGGCTTATCTATGTATTTTCGGTCTAGCGTTCGGCGGTTGATCCTTGCGGTGACGGTCATACCCACCTTTAATTCGGCAAGGTAAGGCCCCTCCTCAATTTTAGCTGCCCGAATGATTTCCGGGGAACGCAGGCGCTCACCATAATCGTCCATATCGAGTTCGATGAGTGGGTCGAAATAGTGTGATGTTCCGGGGGCCGGCTTCCATTCATTTTGGTCGCTGCTCATTTTCGCCTCGCTTGCCATGAAGTCTCAGCTATCACGACTGAAAACTTTATGGCAAGGGAAGGCTAAAGGCAATTTCCTGTTCAGCAGGCGCTAGGGCGCGTCCCCATAAACGGGGTTCATCTTCGGCATTCGATGTGATTCAATCTCCTTGAAAGGAGATTGCGATGCGCCGTCACGAATTGAGCGATGAAGAATGGGCTGTGCTTGAACCGCTTCTT
>NZ_LSRP01000160.1 GCF_001885585.1 Pararhizobium antarcticum | reverse complement strand
CAACTCACGCGGTCTCTAGATCGCGCCTCACTGCGTTTAACATTTTACATTTCTTCCAGTCGGGCCAGTCCGCGCCTGCGGCCTCGTGAAGCTTCTACGAGGCTTTTTTAGGCTCCACTGAATGAGGCCACAATTGAAAACTTCGTCGCCGTCAAGCATCAAGATTTGATAATTCTGGCGCACAGGGGTCGTGAGGTGAAAGCGGCGCTGACGCGTCTGTCTCCGTCGAAGAGGTGTCTTGTTAGGAGGGGGGCTGGTAGCGCAGTTCCGGCTGCGTTGTGACCATGTCCTCGTAGATGATCACCATCCGGTCGATGTACCAGAGCTTTCCTCCAATGATCAGGGCCGTGCCAAACGTGGTCGGCCAGAGATCGAGGAACGCCAGACCCCACACCAAAAAGGGAAATCCTAACAGCGACCCGATGTTCAGGATATTGGGCATGGTTCGATGGCGATCAGGCACGGCGACGCGGTGGCGGTTTGACCAGAGCCGCTCTCCGAAAACGCCCCTGGCAATCCACGCGCGATCGTCACGAACCGGCGCAAATGCGCGAGGGTTGACCCAGATCCAGAACAGTGCGAGCGCAATCGGCACGAGTGACCACGAGTCCAGCCAGACGCGGCTCCAGATCGCAAGTGCGAGAAGCGGCAGACAAGTGGTAAAGCGGGTCCACCCGCTCCATGGGTTAGCGTGGCGTGCCCAACCCATATCGTCTAGCCCAAAGGCACGGGCAATGCGGCTTTCGGCAGTCATGAAGCTGTCTCCTGTCTGGTCAGACCGTCGGACCCAAGGTTTATGAGTGTTTCAGCGGCGGCTTGATACTTTTGCTTCGAACCGAACCGATCACGGTGCAGCGACAAGAGTGAGACTGATCGGATTACGTCCAGTAGAGTGTCGACCGGTTGCAAAGCTATTTCTCCGGTTTCGATACGCGCCTGAAGAAAAGCGGTGAGCGGACGCTCCATCCATGCCGCCTTCAGTTCGACGTCTTCCGGACGTACACGCTTTGCTATGGCAGCGAGTGTCTGTGGCTCGGCGATAAGACGGGCAAGAAAATGGTTCGTCTCGTATTCTGACAGCAACGCACGCAGAAACCGAGACAGCGCTTGATTTACCGGTAACCCCGGATCGGCTAGCGTCATCATGACCCGACGGCTGACGCCGGGGGCTTCGGCCGCCAGAAGATCGAGGATGAGGGCGTCTTTGCTGTTGAAGAATGCATAAAAAGAAGTCTTGGCGATTCCTGCTTTATACGCCACGCTAGCAAGCGACATCGCCCTGAGCCCACCCTCCACGAATAATCGCCGACCCTCAACCATCAGTGCTTGCTTTGCTCTTGCGCGGTCTTGTTCCGTAAATGCCCTAGCCATCAATAAACCTATGAACGATACGAAGACTCGTTCATAGCCTTTTACAGCGGTTTTTACAAGTGCGCGATGATGAGCCTATGGAAGTGCGCACAACAGTCCCGCAGACGCCCGACGTCGGGTCTTTTAGTTTTTCGCTACCCCGAACTGATAGTTTGAATAGCCCCGAGTTTCGTAGACACCCTCGGGTTACGTTTTCTGCTGCTTTTCGAACTCGACGGGCGACAGCATCCCGTTTCTGACATGCTTGCGCTTCGGGTTGTAGAACATCTCGATGTAATCGAACACGTCCTGCCTGGCTTCGTCTCTTGAGCGATAGACCTTTCGCCGTATCCGCTCCCGCTTCAACAGATTGAAGAAGCTCTCGGCGACGGCATTGTCATGGCAGTTGCCCCGTCGGCTCATCGAATGAACCAGATTGTGGTGCTTCAGGAACGCTGCCCAGTCCATGCTGGTGAATTGCGATCCCTGATCCGAATGCACCAGAACCTTTTCCTTTGGTTTCCGCCTCCAGACAGCCATCAGCAACGCCTGCAGCACGACATCCGTTGTCTGACGGCTCTGCATCGACCAGCCGATGACACGGCGGGAATAGAGATCGATCACCACCGCGAGATAGGCGAAGCCTTCGTTGGTCCGGATGTAGGTGATATCAGTGACCCACGCCTTGTCCGGAGCAGCAACGTCAAATTGACGGTCCAGCGTGTTGTCGATGACAATGGATGGCCTGCCGCCGTAAACTCCGGGACGTCGCTTGTAGCCGATCTGAGCCTTTATCCCGGCAATCCGCGTCAGACGCGCAACCCGGTTGGGGCAGCATGTCTCGCCGTGATCGAGCAGGTCGTCATGAAGCTTGCGCCTCTCGGTGATTGCGTAGCAATCGCCTGCCGGCCAACGGATACCCGTAGACCTTGCCACTCTCTTCCCAGGCCGTCTGGAGCAGATCGATCTGGCGCTTGTCCTCACAGGCACGCTTGCTCAAGGGTATCCGGAGCCAAGCGTAAAAGCCGCTGGGGTGGATGCGCAACAGGCGGCACATCGTCCGCACCGAAAATCGCTGCTGATGCTTTGCAACGAAAGCGTACTTCACTTTGCATCCCTGGCGAAATACGCGGTCGCTTTTTTTAATATGTCGCGCTCCTCGGTGACACGCGCCAATTCCTTTTTTAGCTGCCTGATCTCGTCGGCCTGGTCGCCGCCCTGGTTGCCAGACACGGAGGAGAACTTCTTCTTCCACTCATAGAGCGAGTGCGGGCTCACACCCAGCCGCTGCGAAACCTCCGCAACCGGATAGCCCCGTTCCGTGATCTGACGCACCGCGTCGCGCTTAAACTCTTCGCTGAAATTCGATTTGCTCATGGTGATCTTCTTGCCTCAAAATTAGGAAAGAAGGTGTCTACAAATCTCGGGGCTATTCAGTTGTAGGCTCAACGCAACACGCAGATGCTGATGTTGGATCCACTGTGATTACGAGTACGCGGCCTGTCGGCGGGTAGGGCCGGTCAACCGCTTGTCCGAGCGCCGACGGCCGTTTTGTGATATGCAAAGCCTGAAGCGGGATGCCTCGTCCGATTGAATGTCGTGGCGATGAATTGCGAAAAGGTTCGCGATCGGGTCGTGGAACTAAAACGACGCGTTGAAGTTTTCGCGGTGACCTGAACAGCTTTAGTTTGGTCTCCCGTTGCTGGATAGGTTGTAGAGAATTTTTGCCGATTGTTCTAACCTATTTGCCACCGCTTTCCCGGCCATCTCTCGGCGTTGAGACAGGCCGTGTCGTTTCTTCCCAAAGCTTCCTTCAGCAGTTCTGCCTACATGCTCATCTCGTTATACACGTCCTCCAACCAACGTTTCTCATCCTCCAGAGCCTCATCTGGCTGATCATAGACACGTCCATGCCGCCGTATCTGGATCGCCATTTGTAAAAGGACGCTGTGCTCATCCCGTGTTCCCGGCTGTTCCCGGCGTAGCTTGGGCACAGGGACCCCACCTTCTGGTTGGCGAAGGATTGCAGGGAATTGTGGCTTGCTGAATCTGCTCGTTTTCATCAAAAATCTCTTCGATCTCGACGATGGTTGCACAGGATCTGTGGAAGGACGAGCGGTCATGACGGCATAAACCACTCCTTTAGCAATGGAGAATAGGCTGACCAACTGAGGAACTCGGCAGCATCCAATGGTGCAGCTGACAATGTGGCAGAGACCTCTTGCACCGGTCGGTCGTCGTGTTTTTTTAGGAGTGCGATCAATGGATGAACCGTGGAAGGTTCTAGCTGGCAATCTTGCCACAGTCGCACTGTTGATTTCGGCTTGGACGCACCTGTCTCATCGCCTCTACAGGCTGCCAACGCTATGGAGAAACGTCGGCCTTGGCTTCACGCTGGGCCTGGCAGCGATCGCCTCGATGTTGCTGGCGGTACACTTCGACATCGGTGTTATCCTGGACCTCCGCCTGCCCATCTTGCTGTCAGCTTCTGTGTTCGGGGGGCCAGTGGCTGCGGTGATCACGGCTTTTATGGCGTCTATATTCCGCATCTACCTGGGTGGTATAGGGGTCGAATCGGCACTCATAACGATTGCTGCTGTCCTCGCGCTGGGCTGCTTTCTTTGGTTGACGTATGGCAAACGCCCGATGGATTCTGAGCCTTCGATATTGGCCGTTTCCGTCCTCTCTGGGTGCCTGTCTTTGGCAGAACTTGCGATTCTGTCTCAGGAGACATTCTGGAGAGCCTTGCGCGAGATCGGTGCGCCGAGCGTCGTGCTGAATCTTGCAACGACCGGAGTCATCGGTTTGTACCTCGCTTATTTCAGTCGCTTCACACTCGAGCGCGATATTCTGTACGCGGCGCTGACGCAGGCTCCTGACTATCACTATGTGAAGGATATCAACCACCAGTTCGTCGCGGCAAACTTGAATGTCGCCAGACACAATGGTCGAGCAAAATCCTCTGAGATGCTCGGCCTGACCGACTATGATCTGGCGCCAAAGGAGCGTGCGGAGCAGCTCATTGCCAACGAGCGCGCTGTTCTCCAGACAGGGATCGCCCTTCGCTGGTTCGAGGAGTTTCTCGCCGAGGAGGGCAAGGAGCCGCGGTGGTACTCGACATCGAAGGTGCCATTGCGCAACCGTCAAGGAGACTTGATTGGACTGGCAGGTGTGACGGTCGACATTACAGCAAGAAAGCTTCTCGAGCAGGAGCTCAAGTCTAGCCAAAATACGATGGCTCAAGCCATGGCTGAAATGTCCGATGGCTTGGCGATGTTCGGATCTGACGGAAGGGTCATCTATTGCAACGAGCAATACCGACAGTTTTTCCCGAAATCCGCCTATGCCCGGGTTGTCGGATCGCATATTTCCGACATCATCAGAGCGGCCGTACGCAATGGCGAGCGTCAGGATTTACCGGTCGACCTTGGCGAAGAAAGCATCCAGACCGCGGCTCAGAGCCTGTTCATGGATATGGATGAAACCATACCAATGTCAGACGGTCGCTGGCTTTCGTTGCGAACGCGCGTAACGGAGGATCGAAATGTTTTGGCCCTTATTTCTGACATCACAGCCATTAAACAGTCTGAGCTGTCTTTGAAGCTGCTGGCAGACCACATGAAAGGGCTTGCCGAAACGGACGCTCTGACCGGCTTGCCAAACCGCCGATCACTCGATCACGCCTTGCAGCGAGAGTTCGAACTTGCACGAAGGACAACGAGGCCATTGTCGTTTCTTTTGATCGATGTGGATCGTTTCAAGCTCTTTAACGACCTTAATGGGCATTTGGCAGGCGATGCGTGCTTGAAGGCCGTTGCATCAGCGATCTCTACAGCTGCAAGGCGGACCGGCGATCTTGCCGCACGATTTGGAGGCGAAGAATTCGCGATAGTTCTGCCTGACACGGACGCGGAAGCAGCAGTTAGGATCGCGGAGAAAGTCAAGAGGGCGGTCCGCAATCTCGGATTGACACATGGTGCCAGCGAATATGGGGTTGTAACCGTGAGTTTGGGCGTAACCACTCTGACGGCAAGCCCCGAGGTCGATCAGCCTCTGGATTTAGTCGGGTGTGCTGATCTTGCGCTTTAT
>NZ_LSRP01000159.1 GCF_001885585.1 Pararhizobium antarcticum | reverse complement strand
TCTTCGCAAAGGGTCAGAAGAAGGCCAGACCAGGTCTGGCAACTGAAATCGTCAAGCGATCCGATGCGGCCAAAGGCTTCGAGTTGTTGCCACGCCGATGGGTTGTCGAGCGAACCTTCGCATGGCTCGGACGATGCCGTAGACTGGCCAAGGACCTCGAAAACCTGTCAAGAAATGCGCTTGCCTTCCTCAAATTAGCCTCCATCCGCCTCATGCTGCGAAGGCTATGTTCAAAATGAGAAAGTGTTCGGACGGACTCTTAGGGTTTCCCGCCTGAGGACGATTGAACGTGATCTTGGCGGAACGCATGATGCCCTCGACAAGGTCGTTGGCGAACTCCGTGCCATTATCGCTGAAGATATCGCATGGCTTGACCATTCCGATCCAAGGCGTTTCCGCACCAACGAAATCTGAGACATGCCGCTTATCCGACATGATCATGCGGATCGCTGCGGCAGCCGAAACAGCGTTCGGGTTCAAGCTCGCCCGGAACGCCACGATATAGCGTGTGGCGATGTCGATAGCCGCAACGAACCAGACGCGCTTTCCGACAACCGCCTCCTTGTATGCGGGCGGAAGGATCGACCACATGCCAGTCTCGACGAACAGCGTCATCAAATCGACATTCCAGAAATCGATCTCGATGCGTTCACCGACGGACAGCGCATTGATCCCGCGCTTAGCCATCCCGAAATGCTTGAGCGCAGAGGCCCGACCGTGACGACCGTCCCATTTATCGAACGCGTCGAACTTGGAGATGATCGTTTCGAATTTGCTTCGGGTGACCATCAGCAATTTCACCGCCCGATCGGCGTTCACCTTGTCGAGCCTGGCTCTGTACTGAAGATAGACCTTTGCCATGCTGGGCTTGGCACTCGTCATGTACTGCATCGCCTCCTGATGGGCGAAGGCGATAGAATCGGCATCAACCTTTCGGAGATGGAGGCCGGGGCCGTGGTGACGATGCACGATACCGAGCACCTCACCGCCGCAAGCATGATAACGCTTGTAATCTCGGCGGAACGTCTTGACGGACGGTGTCGGAAAAGCCCTCACCTCAACCATCTCGTCGGCACGGATATCGCCGTCTTCGTCGTCGAGGCCCAGCATCTCAGCGATGACTTCCTTCCGCCAGGTGCGAAGCGTCGCCTCGAACTTCTCCTTCGACCAACGCGGCTTCTTTCCGAGCTTCATCCATTCGGCATCGAAACGCTTGATGAACTTTTCACGGAAAAGCGCCAGATGGCGACGCTTCCCGACGATGTCTTCGAATGTGTCGTCACCGAAAATCGCACGCAGTCGCTGGTTTTCAGGAACATTGTAAGCATAGCGGACTTTGGCCGTGCCGCTGACGAGCTTGGCATAAACCTCACTGTGCGGAAGAAAGCGCTCGTCCCTGACGTTAGCCTCGTTGCTGAAAGTCCAACCCTCGGAATCGCGAGACCTGGGCTTCCAATCGACATCGCCATCGGTGAAACGATCCGAGTGGCTCAACTTGACCAGCGCGTGTCGAAAAAGATTGGGCTTGTGGAGGTCGGGCAGCATTGCAGGCTTCCTTGTAGGACAATAGCATTCGGATGATGGGAGCGATTATCGGCGGACCATCAACATGGTCAGGTCATCGATACGGCCAGGCGTTTCGGTCAGAAGAACTCCCTCGTCGATCAACAGGAGAAGCGCCGTTCTACGGAGTCCACGATTCTCACAGCCTCTCAGCAGGTCTCCGAACCGGAAACGCCCACTGAGATTTCTGACAGCATCGCAGGCGCTGTTGAACTCTGCGTCGTTTCGCATGCGCCTAGCGCGCAGGATACGTTCGGCGTTCTCAAATGCACCGTATGTGGCCTCGCGTTCAGTCATGAGGCGGATATCGTTGACAGCTCCGGACTTTGTAGTGCCGTTTTTGTTTTTCCTGACGTAGCCCTCGGCCTTGATACGCTCCAGCAACTCGGTCATCACTTCGGATTTCTGGACGTGCTTGACCGCGACGGCTACGATTTCGCCATCGTTGAAAACCACACAGAAGTCGCAGATGTGTTCACGCAAAACCCCCTCGGCATCGCGGTACAGAAGCACCGGAAACTGAGAGTAGATGGCTTTGACATCCTTGCGGAGCTGGAGAACCTTCGATACACGCCGCTCCAGATCGCTCTCATGATAAACGACTACGTCGTTGAATACTGAGAAGCCACGAAGGGTCTTGCCGTGGGTAGCCGGAGGCTTGCGAACGGCGCGTTCGGCAACGGGTTCATTCCAGAAGATGGTTTCAGCCGTCTTACCTGCGACGATTCCGCGTTATTCCGCCATCCCCGGCATCGGAAGGGCCGTTCTCGGACATACGGTTGGCGCGACCGAAGGTGCGGGGTGTCTTAATCGTAGGCATACTCAAAAAGCCGAGTCCTGCCTGATGAAGCGCGATATGTTTGGAAACCTGACGTGCGAAGTGCATGATGCCATCCTGACTGAGAACAAAAATACCTCACAGGGCGACGACGCAGACGGAATATCCGTCCGTGACATCACTCGGTGGGTAAACGTATTCTGGTCATGCGTGGCTCCTGTGGTCAGAAGTTCCCTGGTACCGGCTTAATTGATCAATGGCGAGCCCGAACCGGGCAATTTCGCCTCAATTTGAGGTACTTCGATCGGTATCGTAAACAGAATTCCAGGTATGGCTCAAAACGATACGGAACAAATAGTGAACACATATTGACTTGTCAAGCATGCGTTGAGACACTCGCTTAATCGCGGAGGTTGTAACTGTTTTCAGAAGGCTTATAGCCAATGCACCAACGCACAACTGGGGTAAGTCCATGTCGCATGCGGCACCAGTTTGATGGCTCTACCTTTGGGAGACAAAATGACACTCGAAGAGTTCACTGCACAATTGAACGGATCGACTTTTTGGAAAGAATTTACCTATTCCGAGACCTGGTTTAATCCGCGTCCCGAACAGCGCGTCGAGCTTGCGGATGGTATCATTCTGATTGGACCACTGGCATACATTTTTCAGTTAAAAGAGCGAACAGAAGCTACCGACGACCCTGAAACTGAGAAGAGGTGGTTTCACAATAAGGTCCTCGGCAAGGCGACGAAGCAGATCAGGGATTCAACACGCTATCTGACCGAACACGAGAGCATCGGGTTGAAAAATGCCCAAGGTCATTCGATTGAAGTCCGGAGCGCCGATCTGACGGACATCAAAAAGGTGATCGTCTTTTCCGGGAGCAAGGCCCTACCGCAGGATTGCTGGGAGACCAAGTTTTACATCAGCAGGACGGCAGGCTTCATGCACATCATAGCCGTGCATGACTACCTGGGCATCGTCGACAAACTTCGGGTTCCCAACGACATCAGGCTCTATTTCGAATACAGGGAACAGGTTCTTCCCCAGCTTCACGAGGATGGGGTCGTTGTCGAAGAGCCAGATATTATGGTCGGATTTCTTAGGGAGTACGATCTCCCTGTACCAGGCTCGAAAGAGCAGTTGCGGGCATTCGTACAGGACCTAGATGCCTTTGATCTCACTCCCATCCTCGGCGACCTGCTAGCGCATATTCAAAATCCACACCCCAGCAACGATTACTATCGGATTTTGCTGGAGTTCGCGAATTCGTCTCGTTCCATCTGGAGGGAGTTTAAGCTTCGGCTCATAAAATCCATGGAGGCAGTCAAGGAGAGAAGGCCTTGCCGTCCTTTCCGCTTCACGGTGCCAGGGATTGATTGCACGTTTATGGTCGCGCCTCTTGATCCCGATTGGCCTTCAAGTGGTTCAGACGGCGTAAGGATGCGGAGCAATGCGGTGGGTATGTTCACCGAAGCGGCCAAGTACGACGCGAAGTCGGCTAGAGCCGTGGGGTTGCTGATATCGGGAGACGGGGAGTTCATTCAGTTGGATTGGTGCCACATCGACCACCCTTGGGCGAAAGACGAGAGAATAGAAGACCTCCTGGCGAATAACCTTTTTCGCCCAGTTAAAGAGCGAATGGTGGACAGCATGTTCTTTCGCGCCGATTGAGGTCGCCAGAACTCAGCCATCTTGCGGTCGTCCTCGCTTCTGAAGGTACTGGAACAAGACGGCAAATTGCGAAACGGCCTTTTGCCGTCTTGTGAAAGATGACGGTGGGCTCCGCTTCCTCCCGTCTCTGATATAAAGCGCTCTGATGACTACATCGGAGGATTCGCGTGGACGATATGGAGGCATTTGATTCGGAATTCCAAAACCAAGAGATTTGGACCGAAACCCTGGTGTTCCCAAACCCGTCCAAGCTAGACGATGCGGGAATGGACTACTATTTCCCGGATTATGACGGACGTTGGAGCGCTCAAACAAAGCGGGCGATGAAGGCGTTGGAAACCGACGGTCTTGAGCTGAACTCCAACTGGGCGCTCGAACGGCAGCACTGGACCTGCCCAGGGTGCCAGCGGTCGAAGTTCGATGTATTCCGGAAATCGTCGAACGGTATCCTGCTTGCAAAGCTTGAGTTGCACCACGACCATATGTCGGAAGAAGCGAAGCAGAGGCCTGCCAAGGTTGCCGGACCGGAATGGAGGGCGGCTTTGGGAGAAGGCGGCTCCCGCGTGATGGATACGATACGGGCTCTTGTCGTCCGGTTTGACACCGCTCTCGTCTGTTCCGAATGCAACGCAGCCGACGGCAAAGCGAAAACCTCGGTGGGCACCGATCCACGCTTCACTTTCGTTGCCACTGAAATCAGGCAATTCGTAAAAGCGACACCGCACCGCGACCACGAAATCGATATCGAAGCCGCCCGAGCGGTGTGGGAGGCGGAGAGACCCGCCTTCGAGCATCGCTTGGCGCTTCTGGCCTCACTGGTGGACGATTTGTTCGCCCGTCGGCTTCAGAATAGATCCGAAGGCGCGCTACCATATGGGCGTTCGATGGTCGACCGCGTCGGAACGGGGGAGACGCTACGCAAGTCCTTCTGGAAGTCTGCGCGCTTCAGCCCGAATAACGGACTCCTGAATACGATCAAGACGGACTTCCTATCTAGGTCGGTTAGTAACGACACAGCGAAGCGGAAGGCCCCCAAAGCGCCTCCCCGCGCTC
Organism: Pararhizobium antarcticum; assembly: GCF_001885585.1. Classification (GTDB taxonomy): domain Bacteria; phylum Pseudomonadota; class Alphaproteobacteria; order Rhizobiales; family Rhizobiaceae; genus Pararhizobium; species Pararhizobium antarcticum. The sequence continues at coordinate 426 of NZ_LSRP01000159.1, read as the reverse complement.
CCACGGATGAAGAATACAATTCATTCGTCCCTCAGTTCGGAACCCAGAAATGGAACGAGGTCGACGACGACTGGTCTTGTCCATGTTGCTGCCGTGGAAAGCGCGCCTCCATAAGGATGAGTTCGAAGAAAAAATGGACAGCGGCAATCCGAAACGTCGCGCAATACGACATACTTTTGAACCAGGATGAAATTGCGCTTCGTGAGCGGCTGTTTCCGGACTTTGCGAACGATCTTCATCTCGTCCAGCGTCGCTGGGTCGCCGTCTGCTCAGACTGCGCCGACATAACCACGCGCCTGTGAGAGCGGCGGTGCAAAAGTCGGCCACGGTAGCGGCGGAATAATCCAGCTGCGGGCGGAGTAAAATCCGGCCACCTATTTCCTTTCTGCAAATGACAGCAGGATGGACAGGGGATCTACACCGTGG
>NZ_LSRP01000158.1 GCF_001885585.1 Pararhizobium antarcticum | reverse complement strand
GAATCATAAGCCCCATGCCCCGTGGTGCGCGCGCGCCGCGGATACGTGCGTCGCCGGTCGTCAAGCCCGACGCTTGAACGGAGATCAAAACCTCACCGGGGCCGGGTGTAGGCTGAGGCGCACTTTCGATCGAGACGACAGAGGGCGGGCCGTAGCGGCGGCAGATCGCAGTTTTCACGCAAAGGAACCCTTTTGATGCATGAGCGCTTTATCCATTCGTTGATCTCGAAGGTGGGCTAGAGCGGCAAGAGCCAAGGTTGAAGGCGATTGAAGACGAATGTCCGGTGGGGTCATAGTCAGTTGCCTGAATAAGCCCTTCGGGCGATGAGGTAGGCATGCTCAATCAACGCATCTGCTTTCCATTTCGAAGCCAGGGCAAAACTGCCGCCTGACGAGGCATCCCTGTGTGTGTGTTACGCAAACCCTTCAACGACGCCATAGATGACCACCTTGTAAATTTACTGGTTCACGCACCACCGCCTACACAAGGGCTAGGCAGAGCCCAACGTGGCGGAAAAGCCGGGCTCGGCACCCGCACCAGGATAACAAACGCAAGACAGTGATCTCACGCTATCCCAGCCCGCCCAGCACGACAAAGAGGACCGCGCCAATCAAGATCACACCCTCCACCCCGTGCAAAAACACCGCAGGCCAAATCGACCGCAGATATTGCGACGGAAGGCTGTAGGCCAGACAGGTAATGACCATCGTTGGCCAAACGGCAGCCTTATGAACATGGTAGCTGCCGAAAGCGATGCCGTTCGCAAGCCAAGCCCAGCGACCGAACGCGCCTTCCATTCTCGGCAGCAGAATGCCGTGGAAGAAAAGGGCCTCGCCAAGCACATAGTTGAATAGGCAGGAGACGAGGGCCATCCATAGAATCCACCAGTTCCCCGCGTTTGCGGGCGTCGCCAGATCCGTGATGTCGCCATATTGGGGCCGCATCCACCCGGGAAGATAGACGGCGAAAAGCGCGTCGAGCCAGTCGAAAAACACCTCGCTGGCAAGCACAAAAGCCGCGCCCAGAGTGAGCACCACCCAAAGTGCGTGCCATGATGCCCTGCCTGATATTGGGTCTTGCGGTGGCACAAGCCATAGGCTTTTGCGAAGTTCCGGCCAAGTCCAGCGCTGACCCTCGTAGACCAGAACCGCCACAGATACAACGAACTGCCAGGCCATCCCGACAATAATTGTAGCCCAGAAGATCAGACCCGGGTTCAGCGTCGGATAGCGATCAATCAGGATCGGGGCCAGCCCCAGCGACAACCCTGCCATCGGCAGAACTACGACAAGCCACAGCCCGATGAGACCTGCTGCCGACCAATTCGGCGCGCCGTGCATGTGGTAAGATGATTGCGGCGGGAACACCATTGCAACCTGTTCAGACGTCATAGCGGACCCCGATCATGGCAGACACCAACGTATCGCGCTTGACGATCGGGCTGGCGGTCACGCTGTTGGGCAGCAACGCGGCTGAGACAGCACCCAACAATGTGTTATTTTCGCTAAGCGCAAATGTCGCCTCGACCCCGATGGACGGGCTGGAGGCTTCCTTTACCCTGTAGGCCGAAATCCCGCCGCCAGCCCCGGACGGTTGCAGGCCGTAGGTGTAGGTGGCAAGTTTCTGGTCCCTCAAAGCCGCCCCGCAGCGCGCGCCGAAGCCAAAACGGTCGGACAGGTTAAACATCTTGCCAACTGAGGCCGTGATGGCCATTCCGTCATGGGTGTCCGACAAGTCCTTCAGCGTCTCAAGACCCAGCTCGAACTGGGCATAGGCCAGCGTGGCAGCCAGACCAACCTCGATCGCGATATCCTTCTCCAGCCGTTCAATCCCGGCAACCTCGGTTGGGTCAGCTGAGACAAAGCGTGGCGCCAGCCGGGCCAACAGGCCAAAGCCGTCGATATCGAATACATCATAGGTGGGGCCCGAGGTGCCAATACTGAAACGCTCGCCCTCGATCAGGAGATCGGGGACACCAACCACCGGCTCGCCCTTGTCTAACGGAGAGGTCGTTGCACCGGCATAAAGGCGAACAGAGTAGCGAAGCCCTTCCGCTTGGCCGGCAATGGGGGTGAGAAGTACGCTGCCAAGCAGGATGGCTGTGCCAAAGCCGCGGTGAAACGTGTCGAGAGGCATCTTTGGTATCCTTGGATTGCAAGCGCCAGAAACCGAACGCCGGCAACCCTTGGCAGATTGGTGCGGGTAATGCGTCCGGTCCCGCAGGTTCGGACGCCGGAACGTCCGGACAGGAAGGCGCGGACAGGGCCTAGCCGTTCCGCATTTCGGTCGGTGACAAACCCCGGTGCTTGCGCACTGCCACGTTGAAGGTCGAGCGCGAATTGAATCCCACCTCCAGTGCGATGTCGGTCACGCTAAGGTTGGTGTCACGCAGCAGCGCTTCGGCGTCGGCGACGCGGAAACCATTAACGAAATCGAAGAAGCTGACCCCGAGATGCTCGTTCAATGTCTGCGAGATATAGTTCGGACTTGCCCCCACTCTTTCGGCCAATCCGCGCAAGGAAAGAGCGGGGTCGCGGTGCAGGGACTGGTTGCGCATCAACTGCTGCATCCGATCGCCAAGCTTTCGCATCCGGTCGACATCCAGTGCCGAGCGTGCATATTTCCCAACCGCTTCGATTTCTGGTCCGGGCAAGGCGGCGACATCTGCTGCAAGCAGGACCGGGCGCTGGCGGATACCGAAATAGGCCAGAAGACTGACCCAGGTTAAAGTGATGACGGCGTCCACCGCATCCAGCCAGCCGTCCTCTAGCATCACTTGCTCAAGGACTCCCTGCAGTGCAGCCCAGCCCCACGCGAACACGATCAGTATCATCACTCCCCGTAGCCATGCCAGCGTCCGGTCCTCGATCGAGGAGAGGAGCTTGCTTAGCCGCCGGAGGTTCTCGTCCAGCGCCAACCAGCAGGCGACCAGAAAGCCGAAAGTCAGCACCAAAAAGGTCAGTTGCGTCGTGCTGATTAAGGCTCCGGCCAGAAGCGCCTGATCACTGTCTGCAATTGGGGCGTTGGTTAGTATGTCGAACAGCATCTGCCGTGGCAGTGTGAGAAAACCGCCCAGAAGCATCAGCGCGATGCCTTGTGGCGCCCCAATACACAGCAGGATTCGGCGGGCGGATAGGGCCTTGCCGGTCACTGTCAGAACGTACAGATAGATTGCAGGGCCATAGGCAAAGGTCACCGGCAACTCCATCCCGCCGATCCAGACCACCCGCGGGTAGCGGCCCCAAAGCCCAACCAACTCGGCAAAGTTGTCAAACGCTGCGACCCCTAGAAACAGCGCCAGTCCCCAACCGACTCGGCGCTGCCGCCTGTCGCCGAGCACTGAAAGCGCACCGAAAAGTGCTATGGCAAACGCCATTGTCCTGAGCGAAATCGCCAGGATGTCGATCAGGTACATGATTAGCTATCCAGGTCGGGTACTGTGAAATGGGTCTCGCTTGTATCGGCCTCCAATAGCGGCACGGCATGGGCGGGGCAAGTCAGAGATGCAGCGCAGAATAGTCAATATGGCACTGTAACGTTAACTGGCCCTCGATTTACGTGTGCGATTTTGCGGTATGACTCAAGCCGTTCGTAATCCCCTTTATCGCCGCCACAGGTTTCCGGCTGAAGTGATTGCTCATGCCGTCTGGCTGTATTTCCGGTTTCCGCTCAGATTTCGAATGGTTGAAGATCTGCTGGCGGCGCGTGGGATCACCGTCTCGCATCAGACCGTACGCTTTTGGGCCGAGAAATTTGGTCGGCACTTTGCAAATGACATCCGGCGCCGCGCCGCCGGGCGGCTCGGCGACAAGTGGCACCTCGATGAGGTCGTCATCTCCATTGGCGGGGGAAAACACTGGCTCTGGCGGGCTGTCGATCAGGATGGCTTCGTTCTCGACGTGCTGGTGCAGAGCCGCCGCAATACCAAGGCCGCCAAACGTCTGGTGCGAAAGCTTCTGAAAGCACAGTGGCACGCGCCGAGAGTCATGATTACCGACAAGCTGCGGTCCTACGGCGCTGCAAAGCGCAACATCATGCCCGGTGTTGAACATCGATCCCACAAAGGCCTGAATAGCCGGGCGGAAAATTCTCATCAACCAACACGACGGCGAGAGCGGATCATGAAGGGCTTCAAGTCAGCCCGGCATCTTCAGCGTTTCGTCTCAATTCATGATCCTGTCGCCAATCTCTTCCACGTTCCACGCCACGATATCCCGTCCGACCATCACCGCGAACTGAGAACCGCAGCCATGCTGTTGTGGAATGAAGTCGCATGCCTGCAGGCCGCATGAGCAAAAGCGGAGGATGAAATTCTTGACCGCTGCTCGTTAAGTTTACAGTGCCGTCGATCCTTATCGGAATAATGGTGTGGGTTGGTTTTGATAGCCCGCGCCGAGGACCATTCGACATCGCCGTTTCGCTTTTGGACGACCGGGGCAATCCTGTCGACCAGTCGCTGTTCAAAGGCAGCCCGTCACTGGTTTACTTTGGCTACACCCATTGCCCGGAAGTGCGCCCGACAACCTTGTTCGAGGTGGCTGGCTACCTGAACGAACTCGGTCCCGAAGGCGCACCCCTCAAAAGCTACTTCTTCACGGTGGACCCCGAGCGCGATACGCCTGAGTTGATGCACGGTTACGTCAATGCCTTTACCGACAGGATCACCGGCATCACGGGCAAGTCTGAAGAAATGCGCAAAGTGATCGACGGCTGGATGGTCCACGCCGCCAAGCTGCCCAGCTCGGATGGCGATTATCACATGAGCCACACCATGTCGCTGCTGCTTATCGGCGCGGATGGCAGGCTGAAGGGATTGCTGCCCTACGGTGCTGACCAGGACGAGGCGCTGAAAACAATCCGAAGAACGCTGCTTTAAAGACGGCAGTTCCGCGGCTCGCCGATCTCCCACAGCCTTCAATGAGAGTTGACCAATGCTAGAAGATGCACTTGCATTGCGCCAATGACAGATATCGCCGAGTTACGCCCAAAAAGTTATAAACTCTGTGCTGGGGGCTTCAGGACTCTGACGCTCTTTTCGTGCTTGAGCGCCTTGAACCAATTCGAACCTAAGGCACACAAAACCCCACAGCTCCATCCGTGGCGCTACATTGAAATACTTGCCCAATCTTCATGCCCGTGGCGAATTCGCACTACGAAAATTTTCTCATCGTCTTCAACCCGATAGACGATGAGATGTGCTTTGAAGGGATGAATTCTGACGTGCGGTTCGATCTCATTCCGTTCGCGTGCGATGCGTGGATTAGCAGCTATCAGATCAAATATTGCGAAAAGTTCATCGTGGTAGCGTTTTGCCTGGTCTACTCCGAACATACGGGCACCCTGCTCAGCGATGGCAATGATGTCTTCTTCCGCCTCGACAGAAAGCTTAAAACTCATGACTTGCTGGCACGAGCCATCGCCTCAGCAAAGAGTTCATCCTTTGATCGAATGCCAACGCCACTTTGGAGCCCGGCCTCGACGAAACTTTGCATGGCGGCAATCTTGTCGTTTCGTGTCTGGTCGCGTCTGATCAGGTCGCGCACGTAGTCGCTAGCGTTCGAATATCGTCCAGTCCTGGCCTGCGCCTCCACCCAATCCTTCATCGGGTCTGGAAGAGATACGTTCATTGTCGCCATCGGAAACCTCCATTTGAAGGGATTATATCCGATTTTGGCAAAGTTTGTCAAACATCCCACATCTGTATAGATCAGAACAGTCCCCCCATTCTCTCTGACGGTGGGATAACGCCCATTTATGGAACTTAAAGCTTGAGATGAGAGCGGCGGTGCAAAAGTCGGCCACGGTAGCGGCGGAATAGTCCGGCTGCGGGCGGAGTAAAATCCGGCCACCTATTTCTCTTCTGCGACGAATGCAGGAGGGCTTGGGGATCTACACCGTG
>NZ_LSRP01000157.1 GCF_001885585.1 Pararhizobium antarcticum | reverse complement strand
TGACTACAGGTCCGGCGAGGAGATGGGCAGGCGACTGCTTTCGGTTCCCGTAAACGCGCGTCCGACGGCGATCGCCACAGCCAACGATCAGCAGGCGATCGGCCTCTTGCGGTGCTCACGGGATATGGGCATACGCGTGCCGGAGGATTTATCAATTGTCGGCTTCGACGATATCCCGCTGGCTTCCCTCGTCTTGCCGCGGCTGACCACTATCCGTCAGCCCGTCCAGCAAATCGCGGAGATAGCTATACGAGCCGTTTTGGGTCGCGGGACAATAGATGGGCCGATCCGGCTACCCCCTATTCTCGTGGAAAGGGAATCGACGGCTCGCTTATCGTAACTCCCTTGAACACGGATCGGCAGCATGTCTGAAAAGCGTGTCAGACAATGCGTTTACCGGTATCTGCCGCGAACAAGCAGATCTTATTTGTGTCCGGCGATGCTGTCTGGAATAACAGGCTCTTTCCGTCGTGCCATGGGTGATCTCCTTCGTACCCATTATGCACGCCCTTACACGAAATTCCTGACACTCCCCGACGAAGTACCTCTGCGGTCATATCCAACTATCCTGCTTGGCTGCACGCGTTGCTGAGGAAGCACGACGCCATCTGCTGCAGTTCGCTGCCTGATTTTGGCGCATAGTTTCAAGATTTAACGGATGGAGTGTCCGAGTTTGACGGCAACGAGATCACGCCCCCGGCGCGATTTCCCTGTCCCTCAATTGGTCCCGGTGATCCATGCAGAGAATAAGACACGTCGCCACCTTCACCCGCGAATGGCTGCGCGCGCCGCTTCAAACGGCATCGGTCGTGCCGTCCAGTTTGTCCCTCGCAAGAGCGATGGTGGAAGGTCTCGATCTCCAGGATGCCACCGTTCTGGAATTGGGTCCAGGCACAGGGGCGTTCACCGAATATCTCGTGGGCATGTCCGCTGGACCGTCCCAAATATACGCCGTCGAGAGCAACCCCGCATTCGCCGAACTGATGCAGGCAAGATTCGCGACCGTCCAGACCTTCACTGTCGATGCGTGCCGTATGCGCAGCGTACTGCCCTGCAGCCCCCGTTCGGTCAAAGCCGTGCTCTGTGGTCTGCCGCTTCTGTCGATGAGCCTTTCCTCGGTTCACCGGATCATGAAATCGGCTTTCGACCTCATTCGAGATGATGGCGAGTTTCGCTGCTTCACCTATGGACCCCGGTGTCCGATCCCTTTCGCGGTTCACGAACGGCTGTTGATCGAAAGTGCGCGGGTCAGGTTCTGTCCGGCAAACTTCCCACCGGCTACCGTCTACCGCGTCTTCCGGGCTTGAGATTTCCTGATCTCACAGCCACCGTGCACCAGATGCGCCGTTTCCCGATCTGAAGTATTCCCGATAGATGCCGGGCGTTACCCCGACCCTCTGGGAAAACAACCGAGTGAAATGCGGCTGGTCGGAAAAGCCATTGAGGAAGCCGATCTGGGCAAGGCTGGTCTGCTGGTGGTTGCAAAGCTGCTCTGCCGCAAGCTCCAGCCTGACATCCAGCACAACGTCGCTGAAGGATGTCTGCCGCTCTTCCAGCCGACGCTGGAGCGTCCGTCTGCTGGTCGCCAGCAGGTGAGCGAACCGGTCGACCGACCAGCGGCGACAGGGATCATCTGCAACAAGACGGCGCAGTTCTTCGAGCACACGCTCCGAGGGACGAACAGGGGTTTCGCCAATCGAAACACTCGCGGGTTTGACCTCGACAAGGACTGACTTCAGCACCAGGTCGCAACCGACCGTGCGCCAAGTCTGTTCCGAACGGAGGACGGTGCCACCTTCCGTCATGAGAACCAGGATTTCGCCGGAAAGCTCGATCAGGACGGCAAGGAGAGCCAGGATCAAGAGGCTCTCTGCCCGTGACGGGCCCAGGCCACCACCTCTTGCACGATGTTCCAGTCTGTAGAGGGATGGCTCAAGCTCGGACCGTGAAACAAGATGTCGGCCGTGGCTGAAGCGCTCCAACCGGCTCCAGCGATCCAAAAGGTCCTTTGCGCCCCTCGCCTGACGCAAGGCGCGGACGACCGGTTCGAACGGCATAAGATATGCACAGTCTGCGATCTTGAAGATCGTCTGAACACCATGCTCGGCAAGCACCTTGTCGAGCAGATCATGTTTTTGCCCGCGGGGAACATGCGCCCCTTGCGCCCGGGGCACGGGGATGGAAATCTGTTGCGAACGCAGGCCGAGCCCGATCAGCCGCATGATCGCAGCCGAAGCGAAATCGTTCGGCTTCTGTGTTTGCGACCCGGTCAAGTCGAGCGTCATATCGATCCCCTGGCTGTGTTCAGGCTGTTCTGACCGGGAAGCGGGTTGGCCTGATCCCAGTTGCGGCGCGGATCGCATTCGCAATTGCGCCGGGCCCACACGCCATGACCGTTTCTCCGGCTCCCGCAGGAGGTTTAGCACTCTCAATCAACTCGACGTTCATTCTCGGCGTATCTTCCATACGTGGAATGGGCGCATCAACGAATGTCTCAGCCACTATACGTGACCGTTCCATCGGCAGATGATCATGGAGCACGAAACCGACACTCCACATCAGGTTTCCCTCGCATTGGGCCTTGACCTGATCCGGGTTGATGACGAGCCCGCAGTCATGGGCACACCAGAACTCGCGGACACGTGTACGCCCGTCTGGCGCCACTTCCACTTCAGCGACCACGGCGGCATAACTCACCTCCTTGTAGATGCCGCAGGCAATGCCGCGGCCGACCTTGATCTCATTCTCCGGTCTTTTCCAAGTCTCCCAGGCCGACATCTCTCCCACCGCCTCAACGACGGCTGCCAGCCTGGAATCGTTTATGTGCGCAAGGCGGAAGGCGAGGGGGTCGGCGCCGGCTGCGAGAGCGGCCTCGTCTATCGCACTTTCGATGACGAGGCCGTTCGGGCCCGCACCAAGACCTCTCCAGGGGCCTGTGTGAACGGGTAGTCTAACAAGGTCATAGGCTGCTCTTGCTCGGGGAAAGACATAAGGAACGGCCATTCCCCTTGCCACGCCACCATCGCCGATGAAGGCATCCGTTGCCTGCTGCATGAGGTTGGGGACCACCGCCGACGTGAAGAGAATATGGGACGAGACCTGCCGATGGTCCCAGTCGCTGACTTGGCCGTCCGCAATGCGGGCGCGCACGCGATGGGACGACGGCGGGCGGTGAAAGGCTGAAGCCAGTTCTTGCGCGCGCGTCCACTGAACCTTGACGGGTGCTCCTGCGGCTCGTGACAGAGTTGCTGCCTCGGCCTCGACCGTACAGATCGTCTTGCCGCCGAAACTGCCTCCGACCCGGCATGACTGCACTCTGACCGCCTCAACAGCAACACTGAAGGCATCCGCCAGACAGTCGCGAATGAAGAAAACGTCCTGTGTTCCCGCCCAGACGGTGAGCTTTCCGTGCATCCATTCCGCAACGGCCGCCCGTGGCTCGATGGCGCCATGGGCGGCAAAGGGAATACTCAATTTGAGATCGACGTTCCACGGACCGGGCTCAGGGCGTCCGTTAAGGACGACGTTGGACGGCATTTCTTCCAGCGGACGCCGATCAACATCGACCGGGGCGTCGGAGGAAAATTCGGTTGTCGGTTCCTCGGTCTGCCATACGACATTGAGCACCTCAACGACCCGGTCGAGTACGCCAGGCCGTTCTGCGATGATGCCCAGTCCCTTGGCATTGCCGATATCAGGGCCGCAATCTTTGACGATGGCAACAAAACCGGGGATGGCGCGCGCGGCTTCAGCATTCCAGGATAGCGGTTTCGACGCGTATTCGGCCAATGCGGGTGCGCGAAGGACCCGTCCGAAGAGCATGCCGGGGCGGCGTATGTCGGAGGCATAGAGTGCCTTGCCGGTCACGATCTCCCGGCCCTGCACAATCTCGGCAGTTCGGCCGATTTTTCCATGTCGGGCAAAGGTCTTCAATTGCTCTTTCGCCCGAGGTTCGGCCGACACCAGCCCTTGCCGCACCCCCCTCCTCAAGGCGTCACGCAGGCTGGCACAGGCTTGGGCCAGCGGCTCGGCAAACAGCATAATGGATTCACTGCCCACCGTGGATCTCACTCTCGCGAGATCACTGTCGTGAAAGGCCACGTCGACCTTGTCCCACGCCACCTCAAGCTCCGTGCAGGCAATCTGTTTGAGAGCTGTTGCGATGTTCTGGCCCATCTCGATTCGCGGAAGCGTTAGAAGGAACCGGCCCTCTTGATGCGCGATCCAGCCCAGAGCATCATCCGTGCCGGGCATCGGACGCTTTGGAATGACAGGGAGTGCTCCATAGATCGTCGCGCCTGTGCCGATGAACGCGACCAGCGTACCGAGACTGCCGATCAGAAAGCTGCGACGCTTCATCAGCCTGCCTCGATCAGGTCGCGGACTGCGTCCCTGATCCTCTGATAGGTGCCGCATCGACAGAGATTGTCGTTCATCGCGCTCAAGATTGCGTCCGAACTCGCCGTCGCGTCAGCACGATCGCCATCGGCCAGAAGCGCGACAGCCGACATGATCTGTCCGGACTGACAATAGCCGCATTGCGGCACGGCGTGCGCGAGCCACGCCTCTTGCACAGGATGGAGCTTTCCGTTCACCTCCAGGCCCTCGATCGTAAGCACCTGCGTCGTCGGCGTCAGTTCTGCTGTTTGCACCTGGCACGACCGTGTCGCCATCCCGTCGACGATCACGGTGCAGGCTCCGCAGATCCCGACGCCGCAGCCGAACTTCGCTCCGACCAAGCCGTGGTATTCTCGCAGAACGAAAAGCAGGCTCTCGTCGTGCCATTCGCTCGGCACGTCCGCGATCGCTCCGTTCAAGACGTACTGCATTATCCGCCCCATGCTTCAAGGATAGGGTCGCAGGGTAAGGCGCGATGCGGTGCCGGTCTTGAATGATTGCGCCAAAGCGCCCTCGTCTCTTCCGAGACCAGACCCTCGATGAAACTCACCGGTAAGACCCCGGATCTGATTGTGTTTGCCGCAGGTGTGTCGAAGGCGGCGTATTGGTCGCAGATCCTCGGATGCGACCGGTCATTCTGTTGTCACGCATCATGCTGGGAACAGTGCTGCTTCAGATCCTTCAGAATCTGGTCAACCTGCTTGGCATTCCCTCCTCCCTGAATTTCGCTGTGATGGGATCCGTTATCCTGCTGGGTGTGCTCGCGGATCAGGAAATGACACGTCGGCGCAGGTACAAGCTTGCTTCAACCGATGCAAGGGAAGCAGCGCCGGCGGTATGAAACCGCTGTCCATGAACGAACTGGTCCATGAAACATTAAAGCAACATGATGAGGCGGCATGGCGCATGCATTGGTCCATTGGATCATGGGCAACTGGGCGACCAGCAACGACGGCGAAACCGGCGAAAACCAACAATGATTCAAAATAGAAATTACATGCCCTCTGAATTCGCTAATATACTTCCCAGTCGTATGACGAGTTTCCTGTCGAAGAGCTCTGGCCTAGCAAACATCCAGTTTAGAGCCTCATCCCTGGGTCAAGGTCGCTTGTATGGTCGTGCCGACGTCAGCGCCTCAAAGACGTCACAAACCGTGCTAATTCGAACGGGAAGTTGCAGCTTGGGGGCCTTAAGTCCAAGTGGATACCCACTTCCATCCAATACCTCATGATGAGGGCGACAGATGTCTAGAACCGTCGGCGACATGTCGGGGTAGGCCTTGAGTAGTTGATACCCCGCACCTAGTCCTTCAACGATAGATCATCATACGCTATGTTCTTGGAAGGGCGGGTGATGCGATAAACAAACAAGCATGCATCTAAACGCGGATGACACAGTTCCAGCGGACGTAGCGGAAGCTACGTACGCCTTGGTGAACTTTGTGGGTCGGTAAATTCATATAATATCCAAGTCTTCAGCGACCTTAATCGCCTCGGTCGCGAGAGTTTCGTAGTGTTTTGTGCGCCCGCTGCTCTCACGCCAGTAGAAGCCGACTTCGCGACGCTCTTCCCAATCGAGAATTCTAAGCAACTTGACGTCGTCGTCCTTGCGAAATTCCGCGCGCGCGTAAAGCTCCGGGAATAGCGAGCAGCCCATTCCGATCGAAACCATCTGCCGTATGGAATCGAGGCTCGTCCCTTCATAGTCGTCGACGAGGGTAGCGTCGGCTGCCGCTACCAGATGGCGAACATTCTCCAAAAGCCGATGTCCACTGCCGAGCGCCAGAAG
>NZ_LSRP01000156.1:2500-5000 GCF_001885585.1 Pararhizobium antarcticum | reverse complement strand
GTTACGGCCGCCGTTTACTGGGGCTTCAGTTCAAAGCTTGCACCTCTCCCTTTAACCTTCCAGCACCGGGCAGGCGTCAGACCCTATACGTCGTCTTGCGACTTCGCAGAGCCCTGTGTTTTTGATAAACAGTCGCTACCCCCTGGTCTGTGCCACCTCTTTCCACTTGCGTAAAAAGAGGTCACGCTTCTTCCGAAGTTACGCGTGCAATTTGCCGAGTTCCTTCAGCATAGTTCTCTCAAGCGCCTTGGTATACTCTACCTGACCACCTGTGTCGGTTTCGGGTACGGTCTATATTGGTGGAGCTATTTCCTGGAACCGCTCCGCTGCCCAACCAATCCAATAAGGCTGAACAACTTGTGCAATCCGTCACTACCACCAGGCCCACGAATATTAACGTGGTTCCCATCGACTACGCATGTCTGCCTCGTCTTAGGGGCCGGCTAACCCTGCTCAGATTAACTTTAAGCAGGAACCCTTGGTCTTTCGGCGAGGGAGTCTCTCACTCCCTTTATCGTTACTCATGTCAACATTCGCACTTCCGATACCTCCAGGGGCCCTCACGGGTCCCCCTTCACAGGCTTACGGAACGCTCTGCTACCACCAACTGACAAGTCAGTTGATCCTCAGCTTCGGTGCATGGCTTTAGCCCCGTTACATTTTCGGCGCAAAGACCCTTAATTAGACCAGTGAGCTGTTACGCTTTCTTTAAATGATGGCTGCTTCTAAGCCAACATCCTGGTTGTTTTGGGATCCTCACATCCTTTCCCACTTAGCCATGACTTGGGGACCTTAGCTGGAGGTCAGGGTTGTTGCCCTCTTCACGACGGACGTTAGCACCCGCCGTGTGTCTGCCGATTAGTACTCCCCGGTATTCGGAGTTTGGTTAGGATCAGTAAGACGGTGAGTCCCCATAGCCCATCCAGTGCTCTACCCCCGAGGGTATTCGATCGACGCACTACCTAAATAGTTTTCGCAGAGAACCAGCTATCTCCGAGTTTGATTGGCCTTTCACCCCTAACCACAAGTCATCCCAATCTATTGCAACAGATGCGGGTTCGGTCCTCCAGTTGGTGTTACCCAACCTTCAACCTGCTCATGGCTAGATCACTCGGTTTCGGGTCTAATGCGACGAACTGAACGCCCTATTCAGACTCGCTTTCGCTGCGCCTTCACCTATCGGCTTAAGCTTGCTCGTCACACTAAGTCGTTGACCCATTATACAAAAGGTACGCCGTCAGGCCCCATACTAAAATGAGCGCCCTCCGACTGTTTGTAGGCAACCGGTTTCAGGTTCTATTTCACTCCCCTTGTCGGGGTGCTTTTCACCTTTCCCTCACGGTACTTGTTCGCTATCGGTCATGCACGAGTACTTAGGCTTGGAGAGTGGTCTCCCCATGTTCAGACAGGATTTCACGTGTCCCGCCCTACTCTAGGACAATGAGTGTTCTACATGTACGGGGCTATCACCCGCTACGGCCGGACTTTCCATTCCGTTCCACTTTATTCCTCATTGCCACTGGCCTGGTCCGCGTTCGCTCGCCACTACTTGCGGAGTCTCGGTTGATGTCCTTTCCTGCAGGTACTTAGATGTTTCAGTTCCCTGCGTTCGCTTCTTACCCCTATGTATTCGAAAGTAAGATACCTTATAAACAATACCTAGAAATCTAAACCGTTCTTGCGAACGGCTTAAACTTTCTAGGTATTTAAGGTGGGTTTCCCCATTCGGAAATCCATGGATCAAAGCTTATTCGCAGCTCCCCACGGCTTATCGCAGCGTATCACGTCCTTCATCGCCTGTGCATGCCAAGGCATCCACCAATTGCCCTTATTTCACTTGATCGTTCTCATTGCCAATGCTCATCCTTAGTTTGGTTTTGCAAACCTGATCCTCTTCGCTTTCGCTTGAGGGGTGCAAAACCCGGCCATACGGACAAACCTGAGTTTGCCGACATATGGGCTGTGCGTCCCTAACGATAAAAGGACGAACAAACCGCGGTTACCTTTTACAACCGCGCTTATAAGATGCCATCGACGTGTTCGACCTGATCCCTATATGAAGGCACGCCGGTGCACTTCAGGGCCAGGTCTTAAGACCAGCTTCTCGAGATCTGTCCGGGAGCGCGCGGTCAGGCAACGCCCATCGACATGTCGTCAGAGATGATCGGAAACACCAAAATCCCCAAATCCTTGCGGATTTGAAGTTTAAGCGGTTCAAACCACCAACAACAAACATGTCTTGAGTAACAAGCTTCCTACCTCCTCCAGCCCCTATTCTGTCTCGGATCGGCTAGACCGTCGACAGCTTGAACAGGACTGGGCTTGGACGTCAAAGACAACAACCTTGCGGTCACCATCATCAACACCTGGAAGCTTCCAGACATATCTTCTCTTTACAATGTAATCAGAACAGGCATCAAATCTTGAGATCGATGCAAACTTTTATTTCTCTCAAAGGATATTCCGCCTTCCACCAGGTGATGCTTCTTTCAAAACATCA
>NZ_LSRP01000155.1 GCF_001885585.1 Pararhizobium antarcticum | reverse complement strand
GCCGGGGTCCCGCCGCGCTTAGGCAATGGGGTGGCATAGGGCCGCAATGCAATGGAGGGCGGCAGGCCGCTGATTTGTTAGTCGGAGAGGAGGGTGGCGCAGCCGGACGGGGTAAGAAATCTGCGGAAGCCGTTGCGGGAAAACGATCGAGGCGCAGCCGCTCTCCGGTCAGACATGCCCCATCGAGCCCGCAAATGGAGCGCCGGAAACAGGGGATTGGACATAGCGGTGGCGGTCTCGACGTTCGGCCCCTTTAGGAAGGGCATGCGCTGGCGTGATCTCCTGAAGCAACCTGCTGATAGCCGTTAATCCCCAGCCGAATTGCTTCCCTGGCAAGAGCACAGTTGTGGCCACTCAAACGCGCTCTATCGTTCGTCAGCGAATCGTGGCCCGGAGGATCCATGCGCCAGCAGACAAAGTCGTTCATCGTTGAGCGAAAGCCGTCCCGTAAACTCAGGCACGATACCAACAAGCCCTCGATTTGGGGAAAGCTGGATCTCAGGCCGCAAGAGGACCCGCACGTGGAACGGGACTTGGTCGAGGTAACAGCCGCCGGCGGGGCCGACGACCGTCGCTGATCGTCCAGTTGACCTCAAGCCGCCCTGATCCCGGTCTCCGCTGCCCCCTGCAGATCATAAAGAAGACTCACGGCGCGCTGCGCATGGGCGGCCGCCTGGAATATCGCACGCTTGTCGTCTGACAACACACGCAGCCAAGACTGCAGGTAAGAAGCGTGATCGGATCGCGGCTCCAGTTCCGGAACGATGCCAAGGTCGGCGCAAAGGAAGCAACTGCCGAGTTCGGCGATCAGCTCTTCGCGCGCGCGTTCGGTTTTATCCTTGGCGTAACGGCTGAGATCGCGGCCGACCCGGGACGGATGCGCTGTCCAATGCGTGGCTTCATGGCTGAGCGTCGCCACATAGCCGGTGGCATCGTGAAACGTCTCGAACGGCGGCATCTGGATATGATCCGTCACCGGCGAATAGTAGGCTTGGCCGCCGCCATGCCGGATCACTGCGCCGGTGTTACGGAAGAAGCGATCGGCCTGCCCGATCCGTTCCACCGGATCGACAACAGGCACCGGTTGCTCATGATAACGTTCAGGAAGCCCATCGATCTGTTCGACGTTAAAAACGGAATAAGCCTTGAGGAAGGGTATTTCACGGTCGACCTCATTGCCCTGACCGTCGTTCTCGGACTTGGTAAAGCGGCTGGCGAAGACCACCGTCGAGCCGGTTTCGCCCTTTCGCACCGCGCCACCGAGCTCGAGCGCCTGATTGAACGTCATCCAAATCGACGAGGAGAACCCCCGCGCGACGCTTTCCGACCAAAGAAGCAGCACGTTCATGCCCGAATAGGGTAGGCCATTGTGCCGGAGTGGCCGGGTGATGCGCGATTGCGCGTTCGCCACACTCCACGGCTTCATCCAGGGGCGAACGCCCTGCTCGAGATCGGCCACGATCCGGTCGGTGATCCGGGTATAGATGTCGCAGCTAGCGCCTGTCGATTTCCTATTCATCTTCATTTCTCCTTATTGTCCAACCGCGTCGATCGCGGTCCGTCACGGAGGTCCTGACGCAGGAGGCAAAGGGTTTCCTGCGCACCCGGAGGGCCAGAACGAAGAAGAGGACGGCGCAGCCGTTGCGCAGGTATGCCGGCTCCTGCAGGACAACCGGCCGGGACGAGCCGCGATCAGCCCAGCACTCTCTGAATTTAGCTCTCGACATGAAAAAGGGCCGGTCCCGACAGGAACCGACCGATGCGGACGGGAAAAAGGAGTGGGGCCGGAACCCCGCCTGATTGGCTCAGCCGAGAGCGTCCATCTGTGCGGCGGCAGCCTTGCGGTCGAGACTGGCGCCGGGGTTTTCGACCGGGCGATCGAAGGGCTTCCAGGTCTCGCCGATCACCTGTTCGTAGGCAGCAATGGCCCCCTCGGCTGCCATCCTCAGCGAATGGGCCTGGATGCCCATGTCGGCTGCAAACTCTCGCTTGCGTTGGGCGGCGCTGTCATAGCCGACCGGGCCGTCGAGATCCTCGTCGCGGGCGTCGTTCGACGCCTTGGCCGTCGCGTCACGGGCCTCGGATACTGCGCGGGAGTAGAACTGGCCGGCGCCATGCGCCGATCCGACGAAGGCGCCGACGATGCGCTGGAGATGGATCTGCATGGCTTTTTCGCCAAGGCCCTCGCTGAGGCTTGCGGCGCTCTCGGTGAGCAGCCGTTCGTGGTCGTCACGGATGCCATCGCTATCGACGACGACGTTACCAAAACTCTCGGCGATCTTGAGTGCCTGCGCGCTGTCGGGGCAGGTGAGGCGGACCATCTCGACGGTGGCGCCCTTGCGGAGTTGGACAATGCGGGCTGACGAACGGTTGGATGCGGCTTGCTTGGCCATGTCGGTTTCCTTTTCGGTTCTCCGAAGCGGTTCCGGCCCCGTGCCGGTCTGCCCTTCGGCGCGGTCAAAAGGAACCGGTGGAAGGCGGGCGCTTTCACAGGTCCGGGACGGCCAAGCGAGCAAATCCGGTTTGCGGCCAAGCGGGTGGCACACCTGCGAAGGACGCGGACCTGATTTGCGAAACGAGGTGGGTCCGGCCGCACCGCGGCGCGCCAGCGGCCTTGAAACGACCGGTCGCCGGTTTAGACCGCAACGAACACGAAGGGCAGGCCGGCGCGGGCACGCGACCAGCAACAGAACCGATCGTGGAAACACATGGCCAGGCTCCGGATATACCGTCTCCACCGCCGCATCCTAAAGCGCCGCTGATAACACCAAGCCGAAATCAGCCTCACGCTGCCAGCTGCAAACCACCCATGTCGAGCTTTGATATGATAACCGCGATGGCGCGGTCCTGCCGTTCGAGCTTGCGGACAAGCGCCTCGATCTCTCAGCGCCGCTTGAAAGCGAGGGGCTCGACGTGGCTCTGATACAGCGTTGCATCCGACCGCGTCCAGCGGGCACCGGATCGCTTGTGGGTGCGATTGCCGGATTTGGCCTTCTCGGTCACGGTCAGACGCTCGGCACGTCCTTCGATCTGCCGTTGCACGCGATCGAGGTGATGCGCCGTCTCGCGCCGAACAGCCTCCATGCGCGCAACCAGACTCTGCGGGTTCCCAGCGGTCATGACAGGGTCTTTCGCCGCGGCCAGCCGAGGAAGTTGGACGGACCGTCGTAGATAGCGTGCCGCTGTCCATCGATGACGAAGCCGAAGCGGCCACGCGTGTCGTACTCCGAACTTGGTACCAGAAAGCGTCGCTCCTCGTCCTGGGCGGTGCTGGCACGGCTGCGCCTCGCCACAACCTCGACCATGCCGGCGTGGTGCGTGGAGGTGATAGCGGAAGCCACCACCCAGTCGTGAACATGCGTCCGCTCGAAGACTGCTTTGTCCTTTGACCAGGACTCGCCCGGCTCAAGCCGGCGACCATGGATCCGCTCCCACTCGGACGGCCAGGCGTTGCGCAGCGTCTCATCGGCACATGACCGCTCATAGGTCGTGAACACATCAGGAAATATCAGGGCAACGATGGCCCACTCCGTATCCTCTTCGTACCAGCCAGAGGCGTTTCGCAACACTTCCAGGACTTTGTCATTGCGCGCGGCGGACAGATGGAAACCGCCATGGCCTGATGTCGCGTGGAACACGATGCCGTCGGCATAGATCGTCGCATGCTGGGACGCGCCCCATGGCGTACTGCAGGACATGCGGACCTGTTCGCGGCTGAGGTTGGCGAGTTCGGCCTTGTGCCGGGCCGTCTCAACGACCCGGGCACGGAACGCCGCCTCGTTGTCCAGACGCCCTTCATGTCCATGGAAGTCCCGCCGCTTCAGGTCTGCCAAGGGGCGGGTCAGCCGCCATGCGCTGGCGAGAAAGTTTTCGCGGCCATCGGCCGTCGGGACCATGGCAAGGGTGGTATCGCCGATGCGTGCGACCGGAAAACCGTCCGCACTTGTGCCAAACTCCACACCTGGTTGGTCATGTGCTTGGCCGGGGATGGGAGCGATCGTGTCGTTTGAAGGATGAGGGTACGTCATGCCGCAGTCCTCCCTTCGACATGATCGACAGCGATTTCGTCAGCCGTGACCTCTTCCAGAACGGCAAGTGGATACCGGTGAACCTTCAGCCATGCCTCGGCTGCCACAATGTTCTCGGCGAGATGGATCAGTTCATGGGAGGGACCGGGGCGGTCAAAGATCCTGATCGACCCGAGCGGCGGACGCTCCAGAACCTTGAATGCGAGATTGCTGTCGAGCCCGAATGTTCTTGAGATCGTGACCATGATGGTGGTTCCGCTGACGATATTGCCTTCATGCAGGGTGAAGGACGCGGGCGTAGTGTAGGTGCCGCGCGTGCGCGGACCATCCTTGCGGATCAACCGGCCCTGGCTGTTGCGGGTCTCCCAGGCGGCCAGCTTCTTTTTATGGCGTTCAGGCGGGCGTGGGGTGCCATCCGACCATACGACGATGGAGCCGATCGGGGCGAGATCATAAATCAGGGATGCGGACATGGGTTTCTCCTTGTCGGTTCTGCAGTTGCTGGAAACAAAACCGCCGCCGGTTGTGGCCGGCGGCGGAGACTGTTCGGAACAGTGGGGATGCGGCCGCTATTCTGCCGCGATCGCGTAGGCGTCCTGCTCGTCATCGGGACTGGTCACCTCTGCAGCATCGCCGACGACGGCGGCCGTGTCTTCCTCGTCGGCCGGATCCAGATCCTCGTCGGCCATGGCGCCTGCAGCAGCGCCGTCTTCACTGTCGTCCTCTCCGGTTTCAACCGCCAAATCTTCACCGTCGAGCATGTCGGAATGGCTGACCAGATCGGCGACGTCGTTCGGATCGGGCGCAAACAGGGCAGACGAATGGACGAGGTGCCCGTCCCTGAAGTGATCGACGAGAGCCGAGCGGGTCTCGCGCACTTTCTGGCGAGGCGTCAGGTTTGCCTCTTTGGCTGTCGCTTCCAGGGACTGCCGGGACAGGCACAGGAGGAAGTCCTCCGAACCCATATTCGGCAGGTACCCGTCTGCGCCGATGGCATCACCGGCAATACAAGACACCACACCGCTGTTCGACATGCCACGGCGGCATGACAGGACGTCGATCAGCATCGAGCGGGCGGCGACACGCAGCGTCTCTCTGTCGAAGGAAAGCTTGCCGTCTTCTGAGATGAGGCGGGCGGCGTGGCGCTTGAACCGCTTGGCGCCAAACACGGCATCGCTGGCGCCGGAATCAACGCGGACATTCTGGCCGGCAAAGGCAAGAACCAGCAGCGCCATCAGCGTATCGTCCTCGATCGGCGCGCGGCCGAGCGCTTCATGCAGCGCATCGGTGCGGAAATCGCCGATCATGTCCTGCCCCTTCTGCGTGACGTCAGGCCGAGATTTGGGTGCCTCGATGATCGTGTCATCAGCGCCGGTCTCACCACCTATTGTTGACGCACCGCTTTTGCCCGCCGCCTTTTTGAAGTCTTCCGGCATGCGGAAGGCGACAGACTGCACCTTGCCGTCGCGGTCGAGATACATGGCAACGTGATCGGATTTTGCGGGCTTGCCGTAGATGCGCTCCGCCTTCTTCGGAAGCTCCGGCTGACCGTAGCCATTCACGTCAACGATTGTCCCTTTCTTCGGAAGGTTGTTGGTCATCCACTCCTGCTGGGCGCCGAGAAACGCTTCGACGTTTGTTGTGTAGCGGCAGTCCTCATCAGCCGGCGCAAACAGATCCTCGATCCATTCGATGCCGTAGGCGCTGGCAAGGTCATCGCCGAAGCTTGCATCTCTCGCAAACATCCGCGTCTTCGAGAGCGCCCGCGAGACAGAGTACCAATCGGCCCGATCGTTCTTTTTCGGCTTCAGCGCTTTCCAGGCCTCTTTCTGTTCGTCGAGCGAGGCCGCCGCGATCGCGCGCAGTTGCTGTTCGTTCGGCATATCGCCGAGCGTCATCTGGTCCAGCATGGCGGGCAAAACATTGGCGAGAAGCCTGAGCTTGCGGATCTGGCGCACCGGCAGGGCCAGTGCCACGCCGATCGCCTCCTCTGTCCAGCCAAGTGCCACCAGTCGTTCGATGCCGCGCCACTGGTCGACAGGGTTCAGCGGCTCACGGGCGATGTTCTCCACCATCGAGCGCATGACGCCATTGTCGTTGGCAGGCTCGACGACGAGAATATCGATTTCGTCCAGACCAGCGGCAACAGCCTGTCGCACACGGCGATGACCCGCCTGGATGACATAGCCATTCCCACCATCAGTCTCAGGGGATACGACCGGTGGCTGGAGAATACCGACGGCCTTGACCGTCGCCAAAAGCAGCGCATCGGACTGCGGTGTCGATTTCGTGCGGCGAGCATCATCGGGATTGTCCTTCAGCGCACGGGGATCGAGTTTCATAATCTGCATGGGAATTGCTCCTTCCGGGGTCCTGGAGCGGCGGTTGCCACCCCTTCCTGTCTTC
Organism: Pararhizobium antarcticum; assembly: GCF_001885585.1. Taxonomy (GTDB): domain Bacteria; phylum Pseudomonadota; class Alphaproteobacteria; order Rhizobiales; family Rhizobiaceae; genus Pararhizobium; species Pararhizobium antarcticum. The sequence continues at coordinate 57 of NZ_LSRP01000155.1, read as the reverse complement.
ATTTCTTTTCGAAGACATCTTCCGGACCGCAGGGCGGGAAGACCGGCGCAACTGCGC
>NZ_LSRP01000154.1 GCF_001885585.1 Pararhizobium antarcticum | reverse complement strand
GATTGAGGCGGATGATCGCCTCGTCCTGCGGCGCGGTCAGCGTCACCGTCGCGATCCCGCGGAACCGACGCGTGCCGGTTTCCTTGCCCTTTCTATCCCGCTCGTACTCGGTCCAGTCGATCTGGTAGGTTTGGTTGGAAAGGGCGACGATATTGTTGACTTCGATCGAGACCGTCGATGTCTTCGCCTTTTCGAACGGCGAATTGCCCCGAAACCAGGCGTTGACCTTCTGGGTCGACGGATCGGAGGTCCGCAGTAGCGCATAAGTCCGGTCAATATATTGCTTCTGAACAACAGCGTCTGGCGTGATCGACCGAAAGCTTGTTACGAAATTCCCAAGCGTCGCCCGCACGACGCGGGGATCGGCATATTCGATTTGCTGTGGGAAGCCGGCTGAGATCGACGTGCCAAGTTTATCGACCTCGACGATGTAGGGCACCAGCTTGACCTGGGTGCTGAGATACATCGCGTAACTGAAGCCGATCACGGCCATCGAAAGCCCGACAATGCCGACGATCCGCCATGCGCGTGCCGCCTGAACATAGGAGCCGTATCGCTCGGTCCATTCCTGTCGTGCAGCAAGGTACGGACTTTCAGAGCCATGATTTGAAGCCATTACATGCTCCCTTTCTGCTTATAGTTTGTCATTGCGTTCGGGAGACGGTTTTGGCCCGCTGAAACCGCTTCGGCTCTCATCCAGCTTTGCGTTTGCCAGTCCCATGATGGAGCCAGCATAGGCGCCTGGAGATCCAATCGCCTTATCCTTGGCTGCGGAGCCTGCAGCTTTACCGGCGGACCCAATTCCGGAACCCATTCCGCGCAAGGCGGCGCCGCCGACCGACGAACCGGTGGCACGAGCAGCCTGGGCGGCGGCAAAACCGGCGCCCGCAGCACCCGCAGCCAAAAACGCGCCGCCTGCTCCAAAGGAGGCGGCCTGTCCGCCATGGCGGATCGCCTCCATGCCGCCAGACACGGAAGCACCTTGGACAACGCCCTGGATGATGTTCGGCACATACATGGCGATGATAAAGACGACGACGGAAATGCCGGCGATAGCGAGGGTCGTGATGAACTGGTCGGACTCGGCCGTCGGGGCCTAGGCAAGCCCGAGCAAGACTTCCGATCCGATCTTGGCAATCATCACCAGCGCCATGAGCTTCATGCCGACGCCAAAGGCGTAGATCAGGTAACGGATAGCAAAATCCTTAGTGGACGAGGATCCGCCGAGACCAAGCATGATCATGCCGGCAAGAAGGCCGACATACATCTCGACCATGACCGCCACGAAAATAGCCGCGACAAGAGAGAAGCAAATCACCACCACGGCCATCGATAGAACCGCGGCTATCGCCAGGGCATTGTCCTCGAACACGCCGAACTTGGCTTGCTGCGACATTTGCGAGGCAACGCGGATGCCGGCATCGAAGACTTCGGCAGGGGAGGCAGACCCTCCTCCTGCGCCAATCTGGTAGAGACTGTCGACCACGGCGCGGGCGAATGTAGGTCCCTGGTTGAGGACAAAGGCGAAAAAGCCGATGAACATGATGCGGCGGACAAGCTCGGCAAACCAGCTGTCGAGCGAGGCCGCCTGAAGCGCCAGCCATACGGCTGCAATGCCGATTTCGATCCCGGCGAGGATCCAGAACAACGACTTGGCCGCGTCCATAATCGTGGTTTCCCAGCCTTTTGCCGCTGTGGAAACCTGATTTTCCAACTCCGTCAGGACCTGGCCCTGCTGGGCGAAGGCGGGGCCTGCAAGCAGGAGGCACATGAGTGCCGTGAGGAAAAGCATACGTTCGAGATCACTTTTCACCATCGTGGTCGCATCTTCTGGCCCTTTTCAATCGGCGGGGGTTCGTTACTGGAGCCGAAGACCGTCTGGCGGGTGAGCCGTTGTTCCTCGCTTAGGTGAGGTCGTTGAGGCTCGTTGCTCCTTACGACCAATATCGCCGCAGAGGTCGCCGCAGCTGCGACGATCAGCGCTGTGACGAAGATGGCGGGACGGCTCACCACCGGGGCTCCATCTTCTGGCCGCTGGGTATGGTGGTCACCTGCGAATTGAAGAACTTTTCTCGCCGCGCCTGCGCCAGATCCTTGTCAGTCTGTTCGGTCTGAAGCCAGGTGCCCATCATGGTCATCTGCTGGGAAACGAGACCGCGCAACTTTTGCATCTGCGCGACCTGCTGGGCGGCGATTTCATGACCGACCTGCAACGCTTTGACCTGGCCATCAGCCGACTCCGACATGTTGCGAAGCGAACTCATGGTGCTTTCTTCGCTGTCAAACTGATCGGCGGTCAGGCTTGCAGCCTTCAGCGTGCTGCCGATGGTGTCCCGATTGGTGTCCGACCAGTTCTGGTACGTGGTGGAAAAACTCTCCGCATTTGGCAGATTTGACTGCAGATCCGCATAGCTTTTAAAGCGCTGCTTCAACACGTCGTCTGCGTTCCCCATGGAAAACGCGATGCTCTGCCCCTGATCAACGATGCTGCGGAGCTGGTTGAGATCGACTTCGACCTGACCCCAGATGTGGTTGGGCAACTGTGCGGTGTTCTGCAGCATGTTTTCGTAGATCTTCAGCTGGTTCTGGATCTGCTCTGCCAACTGGCTGATCTGGGTGAGCTGATTGTCCACCTGCAAACCCGAGCTCTTCATCAGGTCGATAAGTTGGGCGTTGTTGGCGAGCTGCGTCCACTCGGTGGCAGCGCCTGTTGCTGATCCCGCCTGTACTGTCGTGACGGACGTAAACATCGTTACGGCGATGGTGAGGCCGGAAAGCCATTTATGTGACGTTGAGGTGCGATGCGGCATCGTGGACTCCTCTCGATTGAAGCCAATGGATCGGCCAGTCGCGGCCATGCTCTAAATTCAGCGCGCGAATGCGCTTGAGGTCATCTTTTCCCGAGGCGCCGACAAAACTGAGCGCGACAGGGCCGAGCGACATGTCGAACAGCCGCCGCCCCTCTGGACTCGCGACGTAATATTCGCGCTTCGGGATCGCGTTCGAGACGATCTCGATCTGGCGTTCGTTGAAACCGATCCGCTCGTAGAATTCGCGGGTCCCGGCCTCGCGCGCAGCGCCATTCGGAAGGCAGATCTTGGTCGGGCAAGACTCCTTCAGAACGTCGATGATGCCCGAGCGTTCAGCATCAGAGATCGACTGGGTCGCCAGAACGACCGCGCAGTTCGCCTTGCGCAGCACCTTCAGCCATTCCCGGATCTTGGCGCGAAAAACGGGATGACCGAGCATCAGCCAGGCCTCGTCGAGAATGATCAGGCTTGGGGATCCATCAAGCCGCTTCTCGATCCGGCGAAACAGATAGGTGAGGACCGGCACGAGGCTTCGTTCGCCAAGATTCATAAGCTGTTCGATCTCGAAGCACTGGAAGGCGCGAAGCGTCAGGCCATCCTCTTCCGCATCGAGCAACTGACCCATCGGCCCATCGACGGTGTATTGATGAAGGGCGTCCTTAATTTCGCGCATCTGAACGCCGCTGACGAAATCCGACAGCGACCGTCCCTGCGCGCCGGCCATAAGACCAACCTGCCGTGATATCGCATTTCGATGGTCAGGGGTGATGGTAATGCCCTGCATCGCGACGAGCGTCTCGATCCATTCGCTTGCCCAAGCCCGGTCGCCTTCCGTGGAAAGGTCGAAGAGCGGGCAGAACGACAGTCTCCTTTCACCAATCTCCTGATCGCCGCCGATTTCATAGTGATCGCCGCCGGCAGCCAGTGTTAGCGGCAGAAGGGAACTGCCCTTGTCGAAGGCGAAGATCTGCGCGTGCTCGTAGCGACGGAACTGGGCGGCGATCAAAGCCAGAAGTGTCGATTTGCCTGATCCTGTTGGCCCGAAAATCAGCGTATGCCCGACATCATCGACGTGGAGGTTGAGCCGGAAAGGCGTCGATCCACTTGCCACCTGCATCAGTGGCGGCGCGTTCAGTGGGTAAAAGGGGCAAGGTGCGGTTGGCGATCCCGACCAGACCGAATTGAGCGGAACGAGATCGGCAAGATTGCTGGTGTTGATCAGAGGCTCGCGGATGTTGCAGTACCAGTTGCCCGGTAGGCTCCCGAGATACGCGTCGGTCGCATTCAAGGTCTCGATCCGAGCGCCGAACCCTTCGGCCTGGACCAGACGGCGAATGGCCTCCGCCTTTTCCTGTAACGCTTCCCGGTCGCTATCAAAGAGAACAACGACCGGCGTGTAGTAACCGTAAGCCACGAGTTGAGATGACGCTTGAGCAATCGCGTCCTCGGTCTCAGCCACCATGGTCATGGCGTCCTGATCGACGGACCGGCTCTGGGTCTGAAAAAGCTGGTCGAAGAATGGGCGCACCTTCTGCTGCCATTTCTTGCGTGTGCGCTCGAGCCTCTGCCGCGCCTCTTCGGCGTCCAGGAAGATAAACCGCGACGACCAGCGGTAGGTCAGAGGCATGAGATCGAGACTACCAAGGATCCCAGGCCAGCTTTCAGCCGGCAGCCCATCGATGGCGATCACCCCAAGAAAGCGGTTCTCGACCTTCGGCGTTAATCCGTGCTGGAGTTCTGCTGTTACCAGCCAGTCCAAATACATTGGCATATCGGGAAGACGGACCGGATGGTTCTCGCCCGTGATGCAAAACCGGATAAACTGCATGAGCTCGTCGTACCGGACAATGCGTTCCCCTCCCCGCTCTCTCGTCTCGCGGGTTTCCATGCGCCGGATCGACAGGGTACTGGCCAGATACTGTTCGATCTCGCGGACCGCGTTCTTGAAGATTAGGAGCACGGTGTCCGCATAGGATTTTTTGCGGCTCTCCTCGTCGGAATAGATGTATTTGCTCAGGCCGGTCCTCTTTGATTCCAGGGGACGGTAGGTCAGGATGACAGCATGCCGGCTCTCGAAATGCCCCTGCTCCCGCCTGAAATGCGCCCGGCGCTCGGCGTCGATCGCGCGCGTGACAGGATCGGGAAAATAGCAACGGTCCTCGGACGGATAGTCGACCGTGGGCACGCGAATGGCCTCGACCTGGATCATCCATCCGCTGCCAAGCCGCGACAGAATGGCGTTGATCTGTCGGGACAACTCATTGCGTTCGAGATCGGTGGCACTTTCGGTATCTGGACCGGCAAAGTACCATCCGGCCATCAGGCTGCCGTCCTTCAGCAGAAGAATGCCATTGTCGACCAGGCCCGCATAAGGAACTAGATCGGCGAAGGACGGACCGGTTGTCCTGAACCGTTTGAGAGCGACCATTATCGCCTCCTCAGAATCTGCGCCACGGCGAGGTCGTTGGCCGGTACGTCGGTTTGTAGGCAATATGGCGAAGGTAGATCTGCCGCATCATCGGGTCGGATTTCGCCAAAATGCGCAGCGCGCCGACGATCACGATCCACACCGCAACCCCAAACACGGCCGAATAGACTGTCAACACCACGAAGATCAGGATGACGGCCGCAAGCCCGGTGATCAGCACCAGTTCCCTGTCCGCACCCATCAGAAGGTTCGGACGCGAGAGCGCGCGGTGGATGCGGTTGCGACGGAGGCCTGACATGGAATCAGCCATGAGCGCCCTCCCCTCTTTTGATCGGTGTCGAGGTGCTGAGGGGATCGTGAACCGAACCGATCGAAGCGCCGGTCGCGCCAAAAAGACCGACGATCGTGGTCGCGCCAAGCAGGAGGCCGGCAACAAGCACGATGAAAACCAAGCGCCGCGCAAAATCGTTCAGTTCTCCGCCGAAAATCAACATGCCGCCGGCGATCGCCACCGCCGCAAGCGCGATGTAACCGGCGACCGGACCCGTGATCGACTGCTGGATCTGCTCCAGCGGACCTTCCCATGGAAGACTGCCGCCACCCGAGCTGGCAAATGCAGGTGCCGCGGTCGCGAAGACGATCGACGTTACGCAAACTGTGATTGCGATGGCTGTGCTCTTACGCGACATTGCGCGCCTCCTGTTCTTCCGTGAGTTGATCGGACTGGATCTCGTATTGGCCGTTGAAGAAGCGCTCGACGTGGATGACGTCACGCACGCGCCGTCCCCTGGGCGTTCTCTCAATCGAGATGATGAGATCGACTGCTTCTCCGATCACCTCGTGCATTGGCTGTTGGCTGGCTTCAGCCGTGAGCTGTTCCAATCTTCGCAAGGCCGACATGGCGGTGTTCGAGTGGATGGTCGCGACGCCGCCCGGATGACCGGTGTTCCAGGCCTTCAGAAGCGTAAGTGCGGCTCCGTCGCGGACCTCGCCGACAACTATGCGATCGGGGCGAAGGCGCATGGTGCTCTTCAGCAGACGGGCCATGTCGACGGCATCGCTGGTGTGCAGAAGGACGGCATTTTCGGCCGCGCATTGGATTTCGGCCGTGTCTTCCAGGATAACAAGCCGATCATCGGGTGCGGTCTTGACGATTTCGGCGATGACCGCGTTAGCGAGCGTTGTTTTACCCGAGCCCGTGCCGCCGGAAATGATGATGTTCAAGCGCGAAGAGATTGCACTTCTGATCGTTGCGGCT
>NZ_LSRP01000153.1 GCF_001885585.1 Pararhizobium antarcticum | reverse complement strand
CGTGTGACTGCCCTAGGCAATTGATTTTATTTGAGAAAATATGAATTTGCTTTTGCGAGGACCAGACGTTGGGGTTGTGTCTGGGCAATGCCCCGCGGATAAAATGCGGCAGGTTGGTGCTGCGTAGAAACAGGTATTGCTGCTTCAAGTCGAGTATAGCCGGAAATGGCGCTTGAAAATAAGCAAAAATATTTTTGAAGCGCCACGAAAAAGATTCAATTCAACGCGCGCCGAAAGCCTCCGGCGATAATTTTCCGGTCGACGAGGGCGCAGATGTGCCGTTTCGGGACGGGGGAAGGGGCCGCCCGGCAGTGGCACTGGCCTGTATGTGTGTTTTGAAGAGCGGATCGGCGACGGAAGAGCCGGACACAAACAAAAACCGCGCCGATCGACGCGGTGCGGTTTCAAGGAAGGTCGTTATGTGTCGGGTGGGCTAGAGGAATTCGCGCAGCGTCTCGCGCGTCTGGATGCCGAGGAATTCGATCGCCACGCCTTCCTGGAAATGGCGGACGACCCGGCCCTTCATGCTGCCGAGCAGAATGGCTGCGCCCATCGCAGGGCGGGTTTCGATGTCGACGGCGGCGCCGGACAGCGAAAGGTCAATCAGGCGGCAGGTGTACTTGCTGCCATCGTCGAGGGTGATTTCGGTGCGGATCTTACGTGGCGCCAGTCGATCGTGACGACGGTCTTCCGGCAGCCCAAGTTCGTGTTTGTTGGCAATCCAGGTCAACTGCGCCGCGAGCTTTTCACGCTTGCGGTCCGTTGCATTGATCTGGATGACGAAGACGTTGTCGGCGAGTTTCGAGACATTGCCCTCAAGCCGACCGACGTGATCGACATAGGCAATGATGCGTTCGCCGGCCCGCGGCCGTGCATCGCAGGTGAACACGACATCGCCCGGCGACATGTCGACGGCGGTGCAATCATACTCGTCGTGATTGGCGAGCATGAGGCGGCCGGTCAGGTTGACGGAAACGCGTTGAAACGCGCCTTCGCTGTGCTGTTTTGTGCCGGTATTCTGTGCTTGCTGAAACGAATACATTGATCACTCTGATGACACGTTCACCGAAGTTTGAAGCATACACCCGCGCGGGTTAATAGAACGTTTGTGGTTGTAGGCTCAATCCTGCCGGCCGCCTTCGAATACGCGCAGGTGCAGAACACGGCGGATGGCATTGCCGATTCCGTCCTGCCGGTGCCGTCCGGCCACCGGCGGGACAGGAATTTCCGGTCGGTTCTGCAGGAAGACATTGGTTTTCGCCGTATCGAGAACGCGAATACCCGAAAGATCGAGATAGTTGAGCGGGGTCGCATTCAGCCAGTGGGGGCGCGAGAGCGGGGCGATCGCGCCGATGACCCGGTCTACCGCGCCGTCCGGCGAGCGCAACGGCAGGAGAATGACTTCGATCGGCAGGCGTTCGCGCGCTCCGGCAAGCGCGGTTGCCGACAGGATCACCGGTGTCCTGCGCTTCATAACCTCGGCTGCGATCCGGCTCATCCGGCTGGTCTGGTCCGCCAGCCAGAGTGCGTCGAACGCGCTGCCGCGCAGTTCTCGTGCAAACAGCGCGCAGATATGCGTTCCGGCAAGGCGAAAACGGATGCCTTTCTCGGGCTTGGACTCCAGTATGAACAGGTCGGGCAGGATGTGGCGGATATCTGCCGGTTCGATCTGGGCACGTCCCGGTACGTCACGATGTCCGCGCAACGTGTCCCAATAACTGTAGATGTCGGCTGTTGTCTTGCTGCGCATGCGATATTCCATATTCAAGCCTCTGTGCCGTCATGGCACATATCGCCCTGTCGATGGGCGTTCTGGGCTCCCCCACGCGATTTCCGTGCCAGCGGGAAATTAAGGTTAACCAATGGTTTGCATTGCCGTTTCCAGATCGTCGTGGCAATCAAAGGACAGCACTTCGAAGGGTTGTCCTTCAGCACAAAATTCGGGCTCGGGGTAATGGGGGCTCACCGGCCGTTCAGTCTGACTGAACGGCCATTTTTTTAAGCGCAGTGCCGCGTGCTGCTTTCGGGCAGGGCGCTGAACTGGCCATTTCGGATCGACGTCAAGACTTGATTAAGGCCGCTCTAAAGAACGTTTCGCGTGCTGGACGTTTTGCCGTGTCCCGCCTAAATCTGCGCTCAATGGCTAATTAAAGAGTTCCCTGTTCCGACGGTCGACTGTATCGCCCCCTGCGGTGGCACTTGAAACAGCCGCTTACTTTGATGGGAACCAGCACGGATTCCGAAGAAAAACGCGAGAAAAAATGACCGATCAAAAGGGTGATGTCCCACAGCCTGCAGACCAGCCGTTGATGACGAGCGATGGTCCTCCCGAGGAAGCTGTCGCGCCGCCGCTGCGCGAGCCGGCCTTCAACCTGCCGGGAAGCCTCGTCGTCATCCTCGTAGTGCTCGTGGCGATCCATGCGATCAGGACATATCTTCTGCCCGTTGCGCTTGATGCGGATATCCTCTTCAATTTTGCTTTCCTGCCGGCGCGTTACGACACCAGTGGTGTTACGTATGCATTGCTCAACACAAGCATGGCCTGGTTGTGGAGCCCCATCACCTATTCGCTGTTGCATGGCAGTTGGGAACACGTGATCTTCAACGGTTTCTGGATGGTTGCTTTCGGCGCTCCGGTCGTGCGCCGGATCGGGCTTGTGCGACTGGCCGTCTTCTGGTGTCTCTCCGCCGGTGCGGCGGTCGCCCTGCATGTTGTCTTCCATTGGGGCGAGATGACATTTGTCGTCGGCGCCTCCGGGGTCGTCGCTGGCCTGATGGGGGCGGCGGCGCGTTTTGTGTTTTCCCCCAGCGGCCGGATCAGTCGGCAGTTCGCCCATCTGAACCGTCGCCTGTCGATCGGTGAAGCCCTGTCAAACCGATCGGTGCTGATGTTTTCGGGCATCTGGTTTCTGACCAACCTCCTGATCGGTCTTGGCCTGTTTGCGGTGGGTGGGGCAGGCGCAATCGCCTGGGAAGCCCATATTGGCGGTTTTCTCTTCGGTTTCTTCCTCTTTAGCCTGTTTGATCCACGCCGATAGCAGCACCGGGCCGCGAGCGACGGCGCTTGATTTCCGATCCGGGGTAGCGCACCATCCTGCGACCCGGGGCAAGGCTGTTGCAGTGCCGTTTCTCCGGGGGCCGGGTAGGGCCCTTGCGCGTTGAGGAGAACGCGCCGGGGTGTGACCGCCGATCGGGCGAAGCCTGCAACGGACTTGCGTGTGCAGCTTTGCTACCATGATCGCCCGGCCAGACGCATGATGCTGTCAAATGGGAGATTTCGGATGTCTGTACGGCATATTCTCGATGAAAAAGGACGCAACGTCATTACCGTCGGTCCGCAGGTGACCGTGCGGGAGGCTGCGACGTTCCTGCACGACAATCATATTGGTGCGGTTGTTGTTGTAGACGCAAAGGGGGGCATCGCCGGAATTCTGACGGAACGCGACGTCGTGGCGTCCGTGGCGAAATACGGCGCCGACTGTCTCGACAAGTCTGTCTCGGCCGTGATGTGGTCGAATGTCTACTGCTGCACCGAGGAAACCAGCATCAACGCGCTGATGGAGATGATGATCAAGCGCCGTGCGCGTCATCTGCCCGTGGAGAAAAACGGTCATCTCGTCGGCATCGTGTCGATCGGCGACGCGGTGAAAAACCATATTCGGGCGATCGAGCAGGAGGCCGAGCACATCAAGGCCTATATCACCGGCTGAGGTCCGGCCTGTCGTCGCCATCCGTTGCTGTCCGTCCTGCAGCGGCCGCCGTCCAGAGCGGCGCGTCTGCTGCGGGTATGGCTACCGGATCATGACTTCCTGAAGGCGCTTCAACTCGCTGAGCTTGGCCTTGGTTTCCTGATAGCCGCGGTCGATGGCTTCGCCGGCGCGGTGAAACTCGGACAGGCCGATGTCGCTCATCTTCGGATGCAGCGCCAGGTCCGGCGGATCGCCGGCAAGGCGGGCGCGTGAAATGCGATCCTGGATGATGTTGAACGCCTGCACCATGACGCCGGTCATGCCGAGGCGCGAGGTGGGCTCCGCCGGCGCCGGCTTGCGCGATGTGTCCATCGGCAGGACGCTCGCATTGTGCTTGATGACGGCAGAGCGGCCGTAGAGATCATAGTGCAGGTTGACGGCGACGACCAGCGGCTGCTCATAGGCGCGGCAGACGGAGACCGGCACCGGATTGACCAGGGCGCCATCGACCAGCGTCCGGTTGTTGCACTTGATCGGCTCGAAAATGCCCGGCAGCGCGTAGGAGGCGCGGATCGCGGTGATCAGCGAGCCCTGGCCGATCCAGACCTCGTGGCCGCTGTTGACCTCGGTTGCCACCGCCACGAAAGGCCGGTCGAGGCCTTCGATGGTCATGTCCTGCAGATGTTCCTGCATGCGCCGCGTCAGACGCAGGCCGCCGAACAGCCCGCCGCCGCCGATCGCGAAATCGAGCAGGCCGGCAATGCGCCGCATGGTCAAAGAGCGGGCGAAGGTTTCGAGTTCGTCGAGCTTGCCGGCCAGATAACAGCCGCCGACCAGCGCCCCGATCGAAGTGCCCGCGATCATGCCGACATCGATGCCTTCCTCGTCGAAGGCGCGCAGCACGCCGATATGGGCCCAGCCGCGGGCCGCACCGCCGCCGAGTGCCAGCGCGATCTTGGCCTTGGCCGGTTTTGCTTCGATGGGCGGCGGAGGGGTCAAGGTCAAAGAGGGCCCACCGGGGGCCGAAGCATCTGCGGTCGTGCCGCTGCGATTAAATGTCCAGTTCAACATTCGGCACCTCCATGCGGCAGAACGCTTCGCCGGGACCATTTTCCCGGCTTTGCAATGGCCGCACAGCCCGTGCGATCATTGCGTATTCTGCGCTTTCGCTCTTCGGTTCCCCGTTCCCTTGGGAACCGCCCGCTTCAATCAGATTACACGCCGGTCTGGTTGCGAATTCATGAATAACGTTAAAAATTGAACCAAAATGCGTCAGATGCTTAATTTTTGCCGTAGATCTCGTCGGGGTGGAAATGCTGCTCGTGGTCGACGATGTCAAGCGACGCCTGGCCATCGGCAGCTGCGACCGTCCGGTAGAAGCAGGAGCGCCGGCCCGTGTGGCAGGTTGCCGCATGGCCGGCGACCGTGACCTTGAGCCAGATTGCGTCCTGGTCGCAATCGGTGCGGATCTCGACGACGCTCTGCAGGTTTCCGGAGGTCTCGCCCTTTTTCCACAGGCTTTTGCGCGATCGGCTGTAATAATGGGCGATGCCGGTGTCGAGGGTCAGTGCCAGCGCCTCGGCATTCATATGGGCGACCATCAGCAGCATGCCGTCGCCGGCATCGGTGACGACGGCGGTGATCAGGCCGTTGCTATCGAAGCGCGGGGTGAAGGCCGATCCGGTTTCCAGTTCGGCCTTGTCGGAGGAGGGGCTGGCGAAGACGGTGGGCATCGGGATAGGCTCCTTTGGTGACGGAGCTTACTTCCAGCCCCGGAGCATGGTCATGAACCGGACCTGCTCGGCAGGATCGGACTTGAAGGAACCCGTAAAGGTGGTGGTCAGCGTTGTCGAGCCCTGTTTCTGGACTCCGCGCATCGCCATGCACATATGTTCGGCCTCGATCATCACGGCGACGCCGCGCGGCTGTAGCGTATCGTCGATCGCCTTGGCGATCTGGGCCGTCATGGTTTCCTGGGTCTGCAGGCGGCGGCCGTAGATATCGACGACGCGGGCGATCTTCGACAGGCCGAGAACCTTGCCATCGGGCAGATAGGCGACATGCGCCTTGCCGATGATCGGCACCATATGGTGTTCGCAATGGGAGAAGAACGGGATGTCCTTGACCAGCACGAGGTCGTCATAGCCGCCGACCTCCTCGAAGGTGCGACCGAGCACGTCCTCGGCGGCAAGATCATAGCCGGAAAACAGCTCCTTGTAGGATTTGGCGACGCGGGCCGGCGTATCGAGCAGGCCTTCGCGCTCCGGATCGTCACCGGCCCAGCGCAACAGGACGCGAACCGCATCCTCGGCTTCCTTCTGGCTCGGGCGGCCGTCGGTGCCGGATAGGGCAGGAAAATTCTTGACTATGGCGTCCATGATGGCCTCTTGGCGTAATGCGGCGTTTATCTTTATCGGACAACTCGCCACTGGCCATCGACCCTTTGATCCGGGTCGTGTTTCCGTCGGCGGGCTCCGGGGCTTTCCGGCTTGAAGGGCTTCACCCATCAGACCGTCTGGCACGGTTTCCCAAACAACAGGCGCCCGGTCGCTCTTGCGAACCGCTCGCCCACACACAACATAGCATATAATAGGCCATGACACATGTGAAAGACACGCTTTGGGAGACACTGTGTCTTTTTACAGGTTACGATAAAAAATCATGCCCGGATCATTCCAAAACGCGCAATATTGAACGGATCGCGACCCATGATCGATGACATCTACAACAGCCGGATCCTCGAATTCGCCGGCAACATTCCGCGCACCGGCCGTCTCGACGATGCCGATGCGGAGGCGAGCGCCCATTCGAAGCTCTGTGGCTCCCGGGTCAAGATCTTCCTGAAGATGGAGGGCGAGACGGTCAGCGACTTCGCCCACGAGATCAAGGCCTGCGCGCTTGGCCAGGCCTCGTCGTCGATCATGGCCCGCCATGTGGTCGGCGCCACGGCCCTCGAACTGCGACAGGCGCATGCCGACATGCTCGCCATGCTGAAGGCCGATGGCGAGGGGCCGAACGGACGTTTCGAGGACATGCGTTTCCTCAAACCCGTCAAGGACTACAAGGCCCGCCATGCCTCGACCCTCCTGACCTTCGACGCCGTCGTCGACGCGATCGGACAGATCGAGGCGAAGCGGCTTGAAAATGCCGGCTAGGCGCCTGGCGGCGCGCCCGTTGTTCCGCCGCTGCGGCCTTCCCGCCAAAGGTAGCGCGAAGCGCCGGATGAGGGGGGCCGAAGGCCACGTCTTTCTGGCTCCGGCTTTGCGCCGAAGCGCGCCCTCATCGCCTCGCCTTCGCTCGGCTCTTCTCCCCGTGGGGGAGAAGAGGGAAAGCGGTTTGCGCTGATGTGCAACAACCCCAAACACAACCATATCGACCCCAGCACCCCGCGCCCCTATCGCGGCCGCAACTATGCCGGTCCGTTCAAGAAGACGCCGG
>NZ_LSRP01000152.1 GCF_001885585.1 Pararhizobium antarcticum | reverse complement strand
GCCGACGGCCGCGAGCACAAACGCCTGAATGTAGATACTGGTTTCGGACACGTCGGCAAGCGTCAGCGCCATGATCTCAGCGGACAAAATGAAATCGGTTCGAACCGCACCGCTAACCTTTTGGTTCTCCAGCGCGACGGGGTCCGTTTCCTCGCCAAGCACCTCTTTCTCGTGGCCGTGGGCAGCATGCGGAAAGAACACCGCATAGAGTTTTTCAGCGCCTTCGTAGCAAAGGTAGATCCCGCCGACCATCAGCAGCGGCGTGATCACCCAACTTGCAAAATAGCCCAAAAGAAGAGCTGCGGGTAGAAGAAACACGAGTTTGTTCTTCAGCGATCCGAGTGCGATGCGACCGATAATCGGGAGTTCGCGAGCCGGAGATAGCCCCACCACATAACGTGGCGTAACGGCGGCGTCGTCAATGACGATCCCTGCCGCCTTGGTTGTTGCCTTTGCTGTCTGCGCTGCGACGTCGTCGAGTGACGCAGCAGCCAGTTTTGCGATTGCAGCGACATCATCGAGAAGCGCTATGAGACCTGTTGCCATGGAGAGTCGCCGACCTTGTATTGAAGTTGATTGAATTGCACAGGCTCTTTAGGGAACGAAGACCGAGAGCACTTTTTCCCGTATGCTAAACGTAACCGGTGTTTTCGTCTTGAGCTCGCCGTCAAGGTTGACAGCGCGCGGCTTGCTGGTGCGAATTGTCAGATCTTTGGTCGAAAAAGCCCTTACATCGTCCCAGTTGCCATGCGTACCTTTGCGAAGGCTCGGCAGCAGTGCCAGCAGTCTCCACCAGTGATCGACCTCGAGGCTGTAGAAATCGAGCATGCCATCTGTCGCTGTGGCATCTGCCTGTACCGTCATGCCGCCGCCATAAAAGCGCCCATTGCCGACGGCGACCTGCAGCGTCCGCAGCTCCTCTGTCTGACCATCATGGTCTAGGGTTGCGGTGAACAGCCGTGAACTGGCCAGCAATCGGGCCGCGATGATCGCATAGCCGAGCTTGCCCCAGCGCTTCTTGGCATTTTCTGTCAAAGACATTGCAAGATCAGCACTGAAGCCCACACTCGCGACGTTGAAAAACAGATGCCCGTTGGCTTCACCGAGGTCGATCCGGGTAGTTTTATCTTTAGCGATGACATTGATGGCCGCAGCTAGATCGAGCGGAAGGCCGATGGTCCTCGCAAAATCATTCGCCGTCCCGAGAAGAAGAACGCCCAAAGGCAGTCTCGTCTTCAGTAATCCTTCGGCAGCCCCATTCAGGCTCCCGTCACCACCTCCGACGAGTACACGATCTACGGTGCCGAGGTGCTTTTCGATCACCTCGGACATCGTACCACCATGTTCAGCAGGCGGTTCGATGAAGCGAATTCCGGCTTCGTCCAACAGTCTGCGCACCTCGGGAAGGCTCTCCTTACCTCTTCGAGAATTGGGATTGACCAGCAATAGGGCTGTTTTCACTGTCATAGGGCAGGTTCCTGCGCGGGGACGCGTTTGCGAACTTAGACCCCTAGCAAAGCGGTCAGTGTTGATTGAAGATCAACTGGACCGATATGTGCACTGCAGCATGTATCGTCAATGGGTGCTTGTGGAGCGACGTTGAGTTATCAGGAAGTTTTCACCTCGATCGACCCGGACAGGAGCATCGAAGGTATGGCAGGGTCGTCTGCATCGGTGACAAGGAGGATATCCAGCCGATTGCCATCAAGGCACGCACTGATGCCCTCCACCTTGTATGGCCGGTCAAATTGCTGGAAGGAAAGCAAATGTCCATTGTTATCGATGATACCGATTCCTGCTCCGACGCAGGCCCCATCGTGGTACGCATCGTCGGTATCCTCGGCCACGGCACTGAATACCATTGAGCCCCCGGGCAAAGCTGTTGCGTCGGTAAAACAAAGTGGAACGTCATCGATGATGCCAAGATCTATCCGTTGAATCGCAAACGGTTTGACGGCTTCGGCGTGCGGACTGTGTAAAGCAACGAGGATCTGTGGAAGGGAGTACCGGATAATTGCATTGTCAACCTGCCGTTTGTTGCCGCGCTGGAACAAGCGGAACTCATCGCCAACAACAAGAGCGCCTTCAATATTCAGTTCGGCGAACGCGTCGTGAAGCGGATCGAGAATGGGGGACAAATCGAGTTCACGAATTGATCTGCAGATTTTGCCTTGTGGGCCTACGCCCAGCAGCGCGCCCGCGAACCGGTTTGGCCTAGACCCAGATCCCAGAGCCAACAGTGCACCATGCGGGAAACCCTGGAAAGTGGGCAGAAGCGTGAGGGCTTCGAGGTCCGGCTTCTGCCGCTTTCGCTCGGCCTTGCTTTCGGGAAGCGCGCCATCAAAAAGACGGATCAGGTGACCAGGCTCATGCGCAGTCATCGAAAACACACCCAGATGAAGTTCGTCGTCCGCAACAACGTAAATATGCGAGCCTGCACGGACGAGCCCGCTTGCAGCGCTGATGTGAAGCGGCCGGTTGCTATTGGATGCCGCGGTGATGTTAAGTTCACGTATTGGGGTAAGGCTTACCATCGTTGGGCCTTATCATAGATGGCAACTACAATCACGCAGCCGCTACCGACCGACTTGACCTTCAGCGGCAAGAGAAATCTCCCTTGACTGGGTGCGAACCCAACCCCACATCCATGGCAACCCGCTGGTCCGGGCCCCTCTGGCGAAATCTACGGCGTTTTCGCGATGTCGGACCAATCCCGACACGTTGCCGTACCCTATGGGGAAATTTATGATTTCCGACGTCGCAGCCTGGCTATTCGCCATGTTTATCATTGATCCGCTTCAGGTCGAGATTCGTGAGCGCCTGAATGGTGCAAGCGTTCCTGTTGAACAGATCCAGCAATCACAGCAATGCATCGCATCGCATGGGCCGCAGCTTTTAAAACGCGCTGGTGAGGAACCGGGTTGGGCTCTTTCCACGGCCGTGGGCGTTGCCGTCGGATGGAACTCACCTGTGGAGCTTTTGGACGCACGCGATCCGAATTGCTCCACACTTGTGCGCCTTCTCCAAAATGAGAAGGGCCGGGATGGCGAAGCCTGACCGTGGGGAAGAAGAATCGCGACACGTTTCACGCTCGTGGCGTAGCCTCGGCGGCGATCGCGAGGCTCGTGGAGACGGCACGTGAACGCGACGGTTTGACGATTGGTGATGCCCTAACCTTAACGGGCGGGGCAAGCTTTGGCTTCGTCATGCTGATGCTTGCACTTCCTGCCATGATACCGATACCTGGTCCGTTCGGACTGGTCTTTGGATCCGCACTCGCAATCGTCGCTCTGCAGTACGCCGCTGGCATCGGCTCGGTCTGGCTTCCGCCTTTCTTCAGAAACCGCCAACTTTCCGCATCGATCTACGTCGCTATTCAGCGTCATGCCGACCCGGTCCTCAGACGGATAGAAGCCATTGTCCTGCCGGGACGCATGAAGGCACTTACAGGTCGAGCGATGCCCTATATTCTTGGGCCACCCGTCTTTACGCTTGCGGTTGCGATCGCTCTCCCCATCCCGTTTGGCAATATCATTCCTGTCGTGGCAATTTGTCTGCTGGCGATAGGTCTGATTGAGCGCGATGGCTTGATGGTTTTGCTCGGGTTGCTGCTGACGCTTGTAGCCCTGTCGGTAACCGCTGCTCTGTTGCAAGGGGCAGTATCCTTTCTGTCGATGTTTTGATCGTTCCGATTGCAAGAACCAGCAGCGCCCGAACAATCACCGAAGATCCATTGCTTTCCGAGGATCGCCACGAGTACGTTCGCCAGTTCCCTCTCATATTCGACAGCAGCAGCCGCATTGCCGGTCCCTCACCGCTCAATTCCTGCGCACCAAACATTCGGCGAAAGCAACGCAGGCTGTCCAAGACACCAAAAACACAATGTCAAAGACGAGGCCCGACGGAGGCTTTCCAGTGATCACGTAAATGGGGAAAAATACCAACGATACGGCTGTAGCCCCCATCCCAATTGCATAGGCGCGGATCATCCAGCTTCGGTGGCGGGCAAAATCCCGTTTTCGGATTGCGTGCATCGCAATGGCCAGAGCCAAGCCTAAGGCAACCCCGAACAAGAACCGCCCGCTAGTGACGGCCACCGAATATGCGTTGGGAAAGTGCCAAAGCAGACTCAGTGAGCTCAGCGAGAGCATCACCCCAGCGGCCACGAATACCCGCCCTAAAACGCGGTGCAAACGTCCGTACTTGTGTACCAGAACACGACCAAACTGGATTGGGCCAAGGATGCCAAACGTAGCGCCGCCCAACACATGCACAAAATGCCAGAACGGGACTGCGTTTAGGCGCAGGCTGTCCTCGGGCAGTGCACCCAATGGTATTTGAACTGCTTGTACCAACGCCAGAATGATTGTGAGTGACGTTCCAAGGAACAATGCAGCGGGCACGACAGCGGGTTTCTCAAACCAACGAGTCACTTTCGTAATCCTTATCTGCGGCTCATCAGTTGCCGCGTTTTTTCCACTGGAAGACTTCCCCGATCTCGACACCGAACACTTCCGCAATGCGGAAGGCGGCCTCAAGGAACGGCGAGTACTTTCTCTGCTCGATCGCTGCCACCGTCTGTCTGTTCATGCCATCAGGTCTGCCAGTTGCCGTTGCGTCATCTCATTGCGATCGAAACGCAGCCGGCGAATAGAGTTGGTGATGGGGGGTAGATGGGGCATCAGGCGTAGCGCGGTACTCGAAGATAATCCAGATTTCTCGGAGGGTGCTGGTACAAACCATCGTGAATAGCAGCATATTGATTGGCAGAATGCTTTCGGCTTCTCGTCTCTACTTACATTTTTGCGAAAAGCGCAATGCCGCCGCCGCAAGGGTCCACAAATGCGATAGAGTATGTTCCTCTTTCTTTAAGGATACAGTACGGCCTGCCGCAGGGTCCTGCTTTACAACTCCTACCGGTCGAGCGAGGAACGCCACCCTATCGAGGAAAGCTTTGCTCTCAAACTGCTTTGAAACCAAACGCACACCACCGCCAGAAATGCGGGCATGAAAAAAGATCTCGATATTGATGACCGGGATGGCGCGTATAGTTCTCACAAGGTCGATATGAGAGCGTGTCGTGATGACAAAGCCAAATTGGTCGGAGCGCAGCGCGTCGAATGCACCGGCAACCGTTGATACCCCAACGCTATCATAGCCATTTTCCGACAACCGATTGACAATCGTTCGCCAGCTATCCGACGGCAGAAATACAAGTATTTTTGTGGTATTTGAGATCGGGGGCATCGGATAAACCCTTCATGGCCGATAGAAATTTAACCCGCTATCTCGCAGAGCTGTGTTTGTTTTTGTGCGGTTTTGCGCGGATGGTGCTCGCGCATCCCCGCTTGTGGGAACTTGATATCGGGTTGCCACCTCGACCGCCTTTACAACGACCGAGCAGTACAAAATACACCTATGCGATCCTGATATGCGGATTCTGGGCTATCTAAAGGGGTACCAATGAATGAAAAAAGCAACGGGCTTGGCTACGCCGCGTTCTATATTGTCCGCGCACCCGTCTGCTACGTTACATCACGAAGAAGTCGTTGTGCGTCAGGGCAAGTTTCGGATCGAGCCTTGCAATGAGAACGGATCCTCCTGATACGTCGCCGTTCGCATCATAGTAGAGTTCGCCCGTGTCCCTCTCATAGACGAGACGGTGCTTAGCATCGGTCGCAAGGCCGCTATTGTTGACGGCAAAGGCCGATGACTGTAGCGAGCCGGCAGAGCCGACCGCCTTGAAGATCGCATTCTCGAGAACCAGACGATCGTCGGCGACATTGAAATCCGTAATCGTATCGACATTGCTGGAAGCACTTGTCGCCGCGTCGAAGACAAAGCTGTCCTTGCCTGTTCCGCCGGTCAGCATATCGCTTCCCGCGCCGCCGATGAGGGTATCATTGCCGGAGCCGCCGATCATCTTGTCGATCCCGGAGCCGCCATCGAGCTGGTCATTGCCGGACCCTCCATCAAGCGTATTCTTGCCGCTGTTGCCGCTCAGCGTATTGGCACCGCTATTGCCGGTTCCGTTGATATTGCCGGAACCCAACAGCTTCAGATTTTCGATGCCGGAATAGCTGCCGAGCGAACGCGTGATGGTGGATGTGATTGTGTCCGCGCCCGCGCTATCCGTGACACTGTCCGCGCCCGAACCCAGCACATAGGTATCATTGCCGGAGCCGCCGACCAGCTTGTCCGTATTGGCGCCACCGTCCAGAATATTGTTGCCGGCATTGCCGGTGATCGTGTTCTTGAGCCCGTTGCCGGTGGCATTGATGTTGCCTGTCCCCAACAGCGTCAAATTCTCGAAAGCACCCCGGACATAAGACGTTTCAGCAAGGTTGAAACTCACCGAGGATCGGACCGTATCGACACCGCTGCCGCCGCGCTCGTCGATGACATCTGTCACCCGGTCGACCACATAGCTATCATTGCCCGAGCCGCCAAGTAGCGTGTCGGTGCCGGCGCCGCCGTCCAAAAGGTCGTTGCCCGCCCCGGTTTCGATACGGTCGTTACCGCTGCCGCCGCCGACATTGTCCACTCCTGCATGGCCGCGATAGATGTCCGCCTCGCCTTCCAGATCGATCCTTGGCGCACCGGTCTTGAAGCGGCCAAGTCCAGTCAGGTCAAAGACATCCTTGCCTGTGGTGCCTGTCAGCAGAAAACCATTGGTATCAAGAACCTCGATACTTGCCGCTGCAGTGATTGTGAATGTCTGGCGGTCGGTATTGTTGGTCAGCCGTATCGTGTCGCTGCCCTGGCCTCCGAGAAACGTGTCGGCTCCAATGTCCCCGATCCAGAATGTATCGTCGCCGGCGCCGCCATCGAACAGGTCGCGGCCAGAATCGCCGTAAAGCTGGTCGTTTCCGGCACCGCCGTACAATTTGTCATTGCCTGCGCCGCCGTGCACGGTATCGACGCCCGCATAGCCGATATATGTATCTTCGCCGCCATGCAAAGCGATTACCGGACCGGTGTTGACGAGTGATTTTAGTCCGCTGAAATCATAGGTGTCGCCGCCTTGCGTGCCCTGCATCGAAAAGCCACCGGTATTGAGCACTTCGACGCCGGATGCGGCGTCGAGGATGATCTCCTGGCGAGCGAGATTGCCGGAAAGACGAACGGTATCGGTACCCGATCCACCGATA
>NZ_LSRP01000151.1 GCF_001885585.1 Pararhizobium antarcticum | reverse complement strand
AATATAAGCCATGCAATTATAGCATTGCTGTCTTGTCATTCTTTGCCTATGGTACCTGCAAAAGCAACCATAGGGAGGAATGAATGGCTCCGCGTAAATCCGCGTCCGTTTCAAGCCGCAAGACAGTGGCAAAGCCCGCCAAGAAGGACTTCACCGGTTCCAATATCGCTGAGTTCGATCGCGATCAGGATATGAAGGCCTATCGTGAAATGCTTCTCATCCGCCGGTTTGAAGAGAAGGCCGGCCAGTTGTATGGCATGGGCTTCATCGGCGGCTTCTGTCACCTCTATATCGGCCAGGAAGCTGTCGTCGTAGGTATGCAGATGGCGCAGAAGGAGGGCGATCAGGTCATCACCGCCTATCGCGACCATGGTCACATGCTTGCCTGCGGGATGGAAGCGCGCGGCGTCATGGCCGAGTTGACCGGCCGCCGGAACGGCTATTCCCACGGGAAGGGCGGGTCGATGCACATGTTTTCCAAGGAGAAGCATTTCTACGGCGGACACGGCATTGTCGGTGCCCAGGTGTCGCTCGGCACCGGTCTCGCCTTTGCCAATGCCTATCGCGGCAATGACAGCGTTTCTGTCGCCTATTTCGGTGATGGCGCGGCCAACCAGGGTCAGGTCTACGAGAGCTTCAACATGGCCGCGCTCTGGAAGCTACCGATCATCTACATCGTCGAGAACAACCGTTACGCCATGGGTACCTCCACGGCTCGTGCGACGGCCCAGTCGAACTACTCGCTGCGCGGTGTCGGTTTCGGTATTCCCGGTATGCAGGTTGATGGCATGGACGTGCGGGCTGTCAAGGCTGCCGCCGACGAAGCGCTCGAGCATTGCCGCTCCGGCAAGGGACCAATCATCCTTGAAATGCTGACCTATCGTTATCGTGGCCATTCGATGTCCGACCCGGCGAAATACCGCTCGAAGGACGAAGTGCAGAAGATGCGCTCCGAGCACGATCCGATCGAGCAGGTGAAGGCCCGTCTCATCGAAAAGGGCTGGGCGACCGAAGATGACCTCAAGGCTGTCGACAAGGATGTTCGCGATATCGTCGCAGACAGTGCCGACTTCGCCCAGTCCGATCCGGAGCCGGATGTATCCGCGCTCTACACCGACATTCTGCTTTAAGTCCGGGACGAGGAAGACATCATGCCTATAGAAATTCTGATGCCCGCTCTGTCCCCGACGATGGAAGAGGGCACGCTCAGCAAATGGCTGAAAAACGAGGGTGACAAGGTCACCTCCGGCGACGTGATTGCCGAGATCGAAACCGACAAAGCGACGATGGAAGTCGAAGCTGTTGATGAAGGCACGATCGGCAAGATCCTGATCGCCGCCGGCACCGAAGGCGTCAAGGTCAACACTGCGATTGCCGTGCTTCTGCAGGACGGTGAAAGCATGAGCGACGTTGCGGCCCAAAAGGCCAAGGCGCCGGCACCCGCTGCCGAGACGGAGGCTGCCACCTCCGACGCTGCTGGCGGCAAGGCTCGCGAATCCGCCGACGAACCAACGGCCAAGGCCGACAGCAAGGTGCCGGCTCAGCCGAAGAGCAACATTCCGTCCGATCCGGATATTCCGGCTGGTACCGAAATGGTCTCCACCACCGTTCGCGAAGCGCTTCGCGATGCGATGGCTGAAGAAATGCGCCGTGACCCGGACGTTTTCGTCATGGGCGAAGAGGTTGCCGAATATCAGGGTGCCTACAAGATCACGCAGGGCCTGCTGCAGGAATTCGGGCCGCGCCGCGTCGTCGATACGCCGATCACCGAGCACGGCTTTGCCGGCGTCGGCGTCGGTGCGGCGATGGCCGGCCTGAAGCCGATCGTCGAATTCATGACCTTCAACTTCGCCATGCAGGCGATCGACCAGATCATCAACTCGGCAGCCAAGACGCTCTACATGTCCGGCGGCCAGATGGGCGCGCCGATCGTGTTCCGCGGCCCGAACGGTGCCGCCGCCCGCGTCGGTGCCCAGCACAGCCAGGATTACGCCACCTGGTACAGCCAGATTCCCGGCCTGAAGGTCGTCATGCCGTATACGGCAGCCGACGCCAAGGGTCTGCTCAAGGCTGCGATCCGCGATCCGAACCCGGTCGTGTTCCTGGAAAACGAAATCCTCTACGGCCAGAGTTTTGACGTGCCGAAGATGGATGATTTCGTCCTGCCGATCGGCAAGGCCCGCATTCACCGCAGGGGCAAGGACGTCACCATCGTCTCCTTCGGCATCGGTATGACCTATGCCGTGAAGGCCGTTGCCGAACTGGAAAAGGAAGGCATCGACGTCGAACTGATCGATCTTCGTACGCTGCGTCCGATGGATCTGCCGACGGTCATCGAATCGGTGAAGAAAACCGGCCGTCTGGTGACGGTGGAAGAAGGCTATCCGCAGAACTCGATCGGCACCGAAATCGCCACCCGCGTCATGCAGCAGGCCTTCGATTATCTCGATGCGCCGATCCTGACGATCGCTGGCAAGGACGTTCCGATGCCGTATGCCGCCAACCTTGAAAAGCTGGCCCTGCCGAATGTCGGCGAAGTCGTGCAGGCGGTGAAGACCGTCTGCTACAAATAAGGGGTCTGGCTCATGCCGAAAGCCTCTGTGAAGCAGATTTTACCTGTTTCAGGTTCGTGGTTCAGAGTTGTCGGATCGCGAGACAATCCTGTTCTGGAAAGAATCGTGTTCTGGGCCTTGGTCAAGACTGAAGAAACTGAAGTGATAGTCGGCGTTCCGCGAGAAGAGATCGGCGTGATCGGTGCGGTAGACGGTTGGCTCGAAGACGTGGCTGGATATATCGAAGTGCCTCCTGAGCAAGTCTCCCAGATCATGGAAAGTCCGGAAAAACTTGCCCAGTTTGAACTTGTGTGGGCGGAGGATTAAAATGCCAATAAACATCACCATGCCGGCCCTTTCGCCCACGATGGAAGAGGGAAACCTCGCGAAGTGGCTGGTCAAGGAAGGCGACAAGGTTTCGTCGGGCGACGTGCTCTGCGAGATCGAAACCGACAAGGCGACGATGGAAGTCGAAAGCGTCGATGAGGGCATCGTTGCCAAGCTTGTCGTCGCGGCCGGCACCGAAGGCGTCAAGGTCAATGCGCTGATCGCCATCCTCGCTGCCGAAGGCGAAGACGTCGTAACTGCCGCAGCCGGAGGCGGCGCAGCACCGGCCGCAAAGGTCGAGGCGAAAGTCGAGACGCCGAAGGAAGAGGCAAAGCCGGTGACCGACAAGGCCCCGGCCGCCTCGACCCCGGCACCGGTTGCCGCTGACGGCAGCCGTACCTTCTCCTCGCCGCTGGCCCGGCGTCTCGCCAAGGAAGCCGGCATCGATCTCGCTGCCGTTTCGGGGACCGGCCCGCATGGCCGCGTCGTCAAGAAGGACATCGAATCGGCTGTTGCCGGCGGCGGCGCGAAGCCTGCTGCTGCCACGTCTGCATCGACGGCCGCAGCTCCGGCTCCAGCCATGCCGAAGGGAGCTTCGGAAGAAGCGGTTCTGAAGAACTTCGCCGACGGCTCCTACGAGCTCGTGCCGCATGACGGCATGCGCAAGACCATTGCGAAACGTTTGCAGGAGAGCAAGCAGACCATCCCGCATTTCTACGTCTCCGTGGATTGCGAGCTGGATGCGCTTCTGGCCCTGCGGGCACAGGTCAATGCGTCCGCACCGGAAAAGGACGGCAAGCCCGCCTACAAGATCTCCGTCAACGACATGGTCATCAAGGCGCTTGCCCTGGCGCTGCGCGACGTCCCGGATGCCAACGTGTCCTGGACCGATACGAACATGGTCAAGCACAAGCATGCCGATGTCGGCGTCGCGGTGTCGATCCCCGGCGGTCTGATCACCCCGATCATTCGCTCGGCCGAAACCAAGAGCCTGTCGGCCATCTCCAACGAGATGAAGGATCTCGGCGCCCGCGCCAAGAGCCGCAAGCTGAAGCCCGAGGAATACCAGGGCGGCACCACCGCCGTCTCCAACATGGGCATGATGGGCGTCAAGAACTTCGCCGCCGTCGTCAACCCGCCGCACGCAACGATCCTGGCGATCGGCGCGGGCGAGGAGCGCGTTGTCGTCAAGAAGGGCCAGATGGTCGTCGCCAATGTCATGACCGTGACGCTTTCGACCGACCACCGCGCGGTCGATGGCGCGCTCGGAGCCGAACTGCTCGGCGCCTTCAAGCGCTACATAGAAAACCCGATGGGCATGCTGGTGTGACCGGAAGAGAGCGTCGTGACAATGTCTTCCAAGGTGAAAAACACAACTGAAAAGACACCGTTGCGACGCTTATGCGCCGCAGCGGTCGTTGCCGTGTTTCCGTTGTTGTTTACGGCCTCGGTACAGGCGCAGGATCTGAACGAACAGGTCACCCGGCGCATAGAGAAGATGACAGAACGGACGCTGTTGTTTCGCAACGATAGCGACCGGATTCCGCAGCTCGAATATCTTCGACCCGACGGTACCGGTGTCGTCTGGTCGGCGGCATTGGGAGACAAGGTGGTGCCTGTCGCCTGGACTGCAAGCAACGGCGATGACGGCAAGGGTGCCCTATGCCTGGTGTTCAAAGGGGCTGATATCGGTATGGCCCGGGACCTTCGCCTTTGTGACGGTCTTGACGTCGTAGAATCCGGCATTCGCGATGCCCGCGATGGGGACCCCTACGATCTCACCAGCGTAACACGCATGAAAGTGGCACTGCCTCAGATTGTCAACGATCTGGCAGAGATAGACCAGTTGCTGGGACGGGATTGAGATGATGAAAACAGTCCTCTGCTACGGCGACAGCCTGACCTGGGGCTATAGCGCCGAAACTCTCGGGCGTCATGCCTTCGAGGATCGCTGGACAAGTGTGCTGCAGGCGGCGCTGGGGGATGGCGTCACTGTCATCGCCGAGGGGCTGAACGGGCGCACCACGGTCTATGACGATCACACAGCCGACTGCGACCGCAACGGTGCGCGCATCCTGCCGACGACCTTGCACAGCCATGATCCGATCGATCTCGTGATCATCATGCTCGGTGCCAACGACATGAAGCCGGTTCTCTGCGGCACCGCCTTTGGCGCTGTCCAGGGCATGGAGCGGCTGGTCGAGATCGTGCGCAAACATGCCTGGTCGTTCGATACGGGCGAGACACCGGAAATCCTGATCGTCTCGCCGCCAGCGCTCTGCGAAACGGCCAATGCCGCCTTTGCATCGATGTTCTCAGGCGGTGTCGAGCAGTCGTCGATGCTGGCCTCGCTCTATGCGGACCTCGCCGACGAGAAGGGCTGCGGGTTCTTCGATGCAGGCTCCGTCGCGAAAACAACGCCGCTCGATGGCGTGCATCTGGATGCGGAAAATACCCGGGCGCTGGGGCGAGCGCTCGAGCCGATGGTGCGGATGATGCTGGGAGTTTGACAGGGTGGCGGCGCTTGTTCTGCGTCCTGCGACACGCGCCGACGCTGCCGAACTCGCCATCCTCGTCGACATCGCCTCGCATGGCTTTGCCGGCTGGCTCTGGTCCGGTGCGGTCGCAGCCGGTGTCTGCGATACGGCGCTGGAACGCGGCCGCGCGACGATGCGCGAAGACGCCGCACCTGGTGCATGGCCGGATGCGACGGTGGCGGACTGGAACGGCGAAATCACCGGTGTGGCGATCGGCTATCGGCTGGAGGACAGCGTGCGCGCCATCGCTGCACCGCATCCGGTGATCGCCCCGCTTCTGGCGATGCAGAGGCAGGTGGTCGGCAGCCGGTTTATCGACAGCCTCGCTGTCTACCGGCAGCATCGGGGCAAGGGGATCGGTCAGGCATTGCTGGCCGATCAGATTGCCAGCGCTTGCGGCGAACAGGTCAGCCTGATCACCGAGAGCCATAACGAAGCGGCGCTGGGACTGTACAGTGCCCATGGATTTATCGAGAGGGCGCGGCTCGCTGCCGTGCCACTCTTTGAAGATAGCAAGAGGCATGACTGGGTCTTGATGACCTTGAACAGGCCGGAAGAAAGAGGCAGGAAACACAATGGCTGAGACTTACGACGTCATCATCATCGGTTCGGGACCGGGCGGGTATATCGCCGCCATCCGGGCGTCGCAGCTCGGCCTGAAGACGGCCATCGTCGAGCGCGAGCATCTGGCAGGCATCTGCTCCAACTGGGGCTGCATCCCGACCAAGGCGCTGCTGCGCTCGGCCGAAGTGCTGCATCTGGCCGAACATGCCAAGAATTACGGCCTGACGCTGGAAGGCAAGATCACCCCGGACATCAAGGCGATCGTTGCCCGCTCGCGCGGCATTGCCGAGCGCATGAATGGCGGCGTCGGCTTCCTGATGAAGAAGAACAAGGTCGACATCATCTGGGGCGAGGCCAAGGTCACCAAGCCTGCTTCCGGTTCAGGTTTGGGCGAGATTGTGGTCGGCAAGATCACCAAGGAGATCGTCCAGCCGCAGGCACCGCTTCCGAAGAACGTCAAGGGCGAGGGCACCTACACCGCCAAGCATATCATCATTGCCACGGGTGCGCGTCCGCGCGCTCTGCCGGGCATCGAGCCGGATGGCAAGCTGATCTGGACCTATTTCGAGGCGATGAAGCCCGCGGAAATGCCGAAATCGCTGCTGGTCATGGGCTCCGGCGCCATCGGCATCGAGTTTGCCTCCTTCTATCGCACCATGGGCGTCGACGTAACCGTCGTCGAGGTGATGAAGACCGTGATGCCGGTCGAGGACGCCGAAATCTCCGCCTTCGCCAAGAAGCAGTTCGACAAGCAGGGCATGAAGATCATCCTCGAAGCCAAGGTGACGAAGGTCGAGAAGGGCGCGAACTCCGTCACGGCGCATGTCGAGAAGAAGGACGGCACGGTCGAGAAGATCACGGCCGACAGGATGATTTCGGCTGTCGGCGTGCAGGGCAATATCGAAAATCTTGGCCTGGAAACGCTCGGCATCAAGACCGACCGCGGCTGCATCGTCATCGACGGTTACGGCAAGACCAATGTGCCGGGCATCTATGCGATCGGCGACGTCGCCGGCCCGCCAATGCTGGCCCACAAGGCCGAGCATGAGGCCGTCATCTGCGTCGAGAAGATCGCCGGCCTGCCGAACGTGCATCCGATGGACAAGCTGAAGATCCCGGGCTGCACCTATTGCAATCCGCAGGTCGCCTCTGTCGGCCTGACGGAAGCCAAGGCCAAGGAGCAGGGCCGCGACATCCGCGTCGGTCGTTTCCCCTTTGTCGCCAACGGCAAGGCGATCGCGCTCGGCGAAGACCAGGGCATGGTCAAGACGATCTTCGACAAGAAGACCGGCGAACTTCTGGGCGCCCATCTGGTCGGCGCGGAAGTGACCGAACTGATACAGGGTTTCGTCATCGCCATGAACCTCGAAACCACAGAGGAAGACCTGATGCACACGATCTTCCCGCATCCGACGATTTCGGAGACGCTGAAGGAGAGCGTGCTCGACGCCTATGGGCGTGCACTCAACGCCTGAGGCCAGTTGCGACAGTACCTGCTGCCGCCTATATAGGCGGCAGGGGTTCCAATCGTAGGAGTGTATCGTGGCAGGGTTTGAAATCGGCTGGTTTGTGACGATCGTCGTCGGCGGTCTTGCCGGCTGGCTTGCAGGCAAGTTGATGAATGTGCGCTTCGGCCTGTTGATGAACATTCTCATCGGGATCGTCGGCGCGGTCGTCGCCTCGGCGATTTTCCGCCGCCTCGGTGTGGGTATCGAAGGCGACTGGCTGGGTTATCTGATCACCAGTTTCGTGGGTGCCAGCATTCTGCTGTTCGTCGCCAAACTGGTGCGGCGTTAAGAAAAAGGGTCCGCGCTGTGACGGCGGATAGACGGGGTTTGCTACAATGGTGACCATTCTCGACCGCACCAACACCGAGATCGATGTCAAGCGCATCCGTCATCCGGAAAAGGCCCACAAGCCCGACACCGAGATGCTGCGCAAGCCGGAATGGATCCGCGTCAAGGCACCGACGTCGAAGGGCTATGCCGAAACCAAGTCGATCGTGAAGGAGCACAAGCTCGTCACGGTCTGCGAGGAAGCCGGCTGCCCGAATATCGGCGAGTGCTGGGAAAAGAAACACGCGACCTTCATGATCATGGGCGAGATCTGTACGCGCGCCTGTGCCTTCTGCAACGTCACGACCGGCAAGCCGAATGCGCTCGACATGGCCGAGCCGGAAAACGTCGCCAAGGCCGTCAAGCAGATGGGCCTTTCCCATGTTGTCATCACCTCGGTCGATCGCGACGATCTGGCAGACGGTGGCGCCGAGCATTTCGAAAAGGTGATCTGGGCGATCCGCGCGGCATCGCCGCTGACGACCATCGAAATCCTGACGCCGGACTTTTTGAAGAAGCCCGGCGCGCTGGAGCGGGTCGTTGCCGCCAAGCCTGACGTCTTCAACCACAATATGGAAACGGTGCCCGGCAATTATCTGACGGTGCGTCCCGGTGCGCGCTATTTCCACTCGGTCCGGCTTTTGCAGCGGGTCAAGGAACTCGATCCGACGATGTTCACCAAGTCGGGCATCATGGTCGGGCTTGGCGAAGAGCGCAACGAAGTGCTGCAGCTGATGGACGACCTGAGAACCGCCGATGTCGATTTCCTGACGATCGGGCAATATCTGCAGCCGACCCGCAAGCACCACCAGGTGATGAGCTTCGTGACGCCGGATGAATTCAAGTCCTACGAGACGGTCGCCTATACCAAGGGCTTCCTGATGGTCGCTTCGAGCCCGCTGACCCGCTCGTCGCACCATGCCGGTGATGATTTTGCGCGGTTGAGGGCGGCACGGGAAAAGAAGCTGATGATCGCTGCAGAATAGTCGGCGTGATGTCTGTCTTACAGCACAGCATAACTTACCTTAGGGCAAGACCCTTTCCAGCCCTACTTGCTGTTGCAGCTGGCTTTTTATTGACGGCGTCTGAGAGGTTGGTCGATCCGGATACGTGGCCTCGTTTTCCATTCGAGGCAGCCTGGGCGATCTCTCTTCTCTATCTCGGATATACGGCAATCGTCGATATCCATCGAGCGATGTCCACAAGCCATGAAGGCGATGTCCCGGAGCGTTTCGCGGTCCCATCCTATCTCGTCCGGGCCGTGCCGGTTCTCCTGTGCTTCAGTTTTCTGTCAGCGTTCGCCGAAAGTGCCGTGGCGTCTTTTTCTGAACTTTCCATCACTACCAGGTTTTTTCTCTCACTCTTCGTACCTGCGTTCGTTGGTAGTCTCCTTTGGGCTTTGTCCGGGCAATGGATCATGAGTGCGATCGTCTATGGAACGTCGTCAGGTTTCGCATTTCGCGGCAGTTCGAGGTTTTTTCCGCTGATTGCCACTCTCCTGCTGATAAATCTTGTCATACCGCTAACCGACCTATTCTTCATTTACAGCCATCCCCAAAGCGATGCTGTCCGCATCGGTCAGGTGGTCGTGCGGCAGGGGTGTTTGATCATATGCCAGATCGTCAGCGTCGCGGTTGTGGTGCGGGTATTTTTGACGGCACATTCCGGAACTTCCCACCAAATCTCTCGCAGGTGGCTGTAAACGTCTTGATATCAGTGTTGTCAGAGATTAATTCCCCTGCATGCCCCAGTTCGAGACCAGACGCCCCGTCAAGCATACGCCGGACCAGATGTTCGATCTGATCGCCGATGTCGAAAAATACCCGGAATTCCTGCCGCTCTGCGAAGGACTGACGGTTCGTTCCACCAAGGAGCGTGACGGCAAGGTGCTGCTTCTGGCGGATATGACGGTCGGCTACAAGGCGATCCGCGAGACGTTCACGACGCAGGTGCTTTTGAACAAGGCCGAGCGCGTCATCGAGGTCAAATATATCGACGGGCCGTTCAAATATCTTGACAATCGCTGGCGGTTCGAGCCGCTGCCGGATGGCGGTTGCTCGGTGCATTTCTTCATCGACTACGAGTTCAAGAGCCGCATTCTCGGCGCGCTCATGGGGTCGATGTTCGACCGCGCCTTCCGGATG
Source organism: Pararhizobium antarcticum (assembly GCF_001885585.1). Classification (GTDB taxonomy): domain Bacteria; phylum Pseudomonadota; class Alphaproteobacteria; order Rhizobiales; family Rhizobiaceae; genus Pararhizobium; species Pararhizobium antarcticum. The sequence continues at coordinate 128,184 of NZ_LSRP01000151.1, read as the reverse complement.
TTCTCAGAGGCGTTCGAAAAGCGCGCCGATACGATCTACGCCTCCGCGTAAAGCCTCGGTACTGATTTTTTCAAGAAGACTTGAATGTTCGGCGATCCCGGCGCTTCATAGGGATATGATCGTGCGCCTTTTTCTCCTTGCTGTGATGATGGCTGTGCCGCTTTCGGCGCAGGCGGCTGATGCTGTAATCCGCAAGGCCGGTCGTTACATCCTGCTGCTGGACGGGGAGGGAAAGCCGGTTGCCGGCAGCTATTGGCTTTCACCGGCGCTGAAGATCAGCGTGCATTCCCGCAAAGGCGCCTTGCCGACGGATCCAGAATTCAGAGACAGGGATTTTTTCCCGATGCGCCGTGGCGCCATGCTGCTGATGGCGAATTACCGCTATAGCTACAGTCCCGAACCATCCTCCGTGGGCATCGGCCAGACGCAGGTCATTGCGCGCAAAGCGACCCCGATCGGTCCGCTGGCCGCCATGCTGAAATCCGAGGACCTGATGATCCGCTATTCCTTTCACGGGACACTTGGCTCCAGGCTGGATGGGATCGACCTCATCAACCACTTCTACACGATCGAGCGCAACGACCTTGAGGCGCCCGACGCCAAATGGGGCAAGCGGGTTTACATCGAAACGCTGGACATGGACCTATCGGACGACGATGCGGCGCGCGTGGCAAGCATCGCATCCGGCGAGGCGTTGAGCAGCGGCGATTTTTACGTCGATTATTTGATCCGCGTCGCTATCCTGCCGGATCTCACCCGTTGCCTTGAGGAAAAGCGCAAGGCGCCGGACTACCCGGAAAAAGCGCGTCGCCAAAGAGACGGTTCCGACGCATACATGGCAGAGGCGTTTCCGGGCGATGGAATGGCCTTCTGGGAAAAACGGCCGTCCGGCGCTCCCGACGAGCAGGCGATGAATGTCTACCGGATATGCCCGTCGGACACGAAGTGATCAACTGGCCTCGGCGACGTCCCGCAGCATCTCAAGGGCGGTTTGCACCGTCGCCAGCCGCACCGCATCGCGGCCGATATCGCCGTAGCGCATTTCGCGATGCTCGATCCTGCCGCTGCGGCTTGCCGCTGCCAGATGCACCAGTCCGACCGGCTTGTCCGGCGATCCGCCACCCGGTCCGGCAATGCCGGTGACGGCCACCGCGAGGTCCGCCTGCGCGTTGGCAAGCGCACCGCGCACCATGGCAAGCGCCGTCTGTCGCGATACGGCTCCGAAGGCATCGAGCGTCGAGGGATCGACGCCGAGCATTTCGACCTTCGCCCGGTTGGAATAGGTGACGAAACCGCGATCGACGACGGCCGAAGATCCGGCAATCTCGGTCAGCGCCCCGGCAATCAGCCCGCCGGTGCAGGATTCGGCGGTGGCCACCGTCAGCCTGGCTGCGGTGAAATCGGCAATCAGAGCGCTGGCGAGTGTCTCGATGTCCTTCGGCCAGCCGCTCATGCCGCCCCCCGGCCAAAGACGACGGTTGCGGTGGCGATCGCGGCGATGCCCTCGCGGCGTCCGACAAAGCCGATGGTCTCGTTGGTCGTCGCCTTGACCGAACAGCGATCGAGCGTGATGCCGAGAATGTTTGCGATTGTTTCGCGCATGGTCAGCCGGTGCGGGCCGATCTTCGGGGCTTCCGCGATCAGCGTGATGTCGGCGTTCATGATCGTGCCGCCATGGTCGCGGACGATACCTGCGGCGTGTTCGAGGAAGATGTGCGAGGGCGCACCCTTCCATTGCGGATCGGACGGCGGGAAGTGATCGCCGATATCGCCTGCACCGCAGGTGGCGAGCAGGGCGTCCGTCAGCGCATGCAGCGCCACATCGGCATCGGAATGCCCGAGCAAGCTCTGGTCATGCGGAATAAAGACGCCGCAGAGCGTCACACCATCCCCCGCGACCAGCTGGTGCACGTCGTATCCGTTGCCGGTGCGCACATCTGGCAGTGCGGTGCGGTTGAGCTTTTCGTCGGCCATGGCGATGTCCCGTTGCGTGGTCAGTTTCATATTGTCCGGCGAGCCCGCGACGAGGCGCACCGGCAGGCCAGCCCATTCGGCAATCGCGGCGTCGTCCGTGAAGTCGGCACGACCGGTGGATTCCGCGGCTGTGTGCGCGGCAAGGATCGGCTGGAACCGGAAAGCCTGCGGCGTCTGGGCACCATAGAGCCCCGCCCGCGATACGGTTTCCGTAACGTGACCCCCGGCATCACCGCGTTTCAGCGTGTCGGCTACCGCTACGGCAGGCAGGACAGCCTCGGCTCCGGACTGTAGCTCATCCGCAATACGATCCAGCATGTCAGCGTCGATGAACGGGCGCACCGCATCGTGGATCAGCACATGGCTGATGCCGGCGTCGCCCAGTTTCCGAAGGCCGGCGAGCACCGATTGCTGCCGCGTCGCATGGCCATGGGTGACGACGATCGTATCATTGGGCAGGCTGAGGCGCAGGGCGTTTTCAAACAGAGCCGCATCGTCCGGATGAATGACGACGACGATACGGGTCGCCTTGGCCCAGAGGGTGAAAATATCCAGTGTGGCACAGAGGACCGGACGTCCGCCGATGGCGCGATATTGTTTGGGACCGTCCTTCGGCGAGCCGGCCCGTTCGCCGCGTCCCGCAGCCACGATGACGATACCGCAGGAAATCTGTTCTTTTGCCGCCATTGTCTGTATGAGGTCCCGTCCCATGCGCCACGATCGCGTTCGATATCCGGCTGCGGGATCGAGCCAAGCCTGGTTTCAGACCGTACCGCCGCCCAATGTCATCCATCTTGCGTGAAGATGGTCCATGCAAGCGGTGATTTAGCCCGAAGAAACCGGCTTTACCAGTTGTTCAGGGAAAATTGTCGAAGGCGTCCGAAAACACTTGGCAAGTTCATCAACAATGTCTAAAAATAGTGCAATATGAGTATGTGCCCGAAAGATGAGCATTTGCAGAAGCCGGCTTTATCATCACAATTCGAGGTCGGGGGGCTCGCGGTTCGCAATCGCGTCGTGCTCGCGCCGATGTCCGGCGTCACCGATCTGCCCTTCCGCCAGCTTGCCTGGCGGTTTGGGGCCGGCATGGTCGTGACCGAAATGGTCGCCAGCCGTGAACTGGTCGGCAATGCCGCCGAATCATGGGCGCGGCTGCGCAGTTCCGGCATCGATCCGCATGTCGTCCAGCTCGCCGGGCGTGAAGCGCACTGGATGGCCGAGGCTGCAAAAATCGTCGCCGGCAATGGCGCTGCGATCGTCGATATCAACATGGGCTGCCCGGCCAAGAAGGTCACCGGCGGTTATTCCGGCTCGGCGCTGATGCGCGATCCCGATCACGCTCTGTCGCTCATCGAGGCGACGGTAAAGGCGGTCAATGTGCCGGTGACGCTGAAGATGCGGCTTGGCTGGGACGACCAGTCGATCAACGCGCCGCTGATCGCGCGGCGGGCGCAGGATGCCGGCGTCCGGATGATCACCATCCATGGTCGCACCCGCATGCAATTCTACAACGGCAAGGCCGACTGGGACGCGATCAGGGCTGTCCGCGACGTGATTTCCATTCCGCTGATTGCCAATGGCGATGTCGCCACCGCAGACGATGCGCATGAAATTCTCAAGCGGTCCGGCGCCGACGCGGTGATGATCGGGCGGTCCTCGCAGGGGCGTCCGTGGCATGCGGGCGTGCTCGCCGGCAGCATTGCACACCCGGGCACCGCCGAAATCATTGCGACCGTCGAGGAGCACTACGCCATGATGCTGGATTTCTACGGTGTCGACGTCGGGCTTCGGCATGCGCGCAAGCATCTCGGCTGGTATCTCGACCGGTTTGCGCCTCAAACGACAGGCGCGGGAAAAGCGGCGATCATGACCTCGACGGACCCTGCTGCGGTGATTGCCCGCACGATGGCGGCGCTTTCTGCCGGTGCAGTTCCTCTTCAAGAATCGGATGCGGCTGCATGAGCGGAAAAACACGCGAAGACGAGAAAAAAGGCCTGAACACCCTGCCGATGGCGGTGTTGAACGCCATCCAGAATCCGGTGATCCTGGTCAATGAAACCGGTCTTGTCGCCTTTGCAAACTGGGAAGCAGAGGCCTTTTTCGGCGCCAGTTCCAATTATCTCGCAAAACACGACATCAGCGCCTTCATCCCGTTCGGCAGTCCGCTCCTGACGCTGATCGAACAGGTGCGCGAGCGGCGCGCACCGGTCAACGAATATCGCGTCGATCTTTCCTCGCCGCGGCTGGGTGCCGACAAGCTCGTCGATCTCTATGTCGCGCCCGTGCTGTCAGAGCCGGGCTGCGTCGTCATCGTTTTCCAGGAACGCTCGATGGCCGACAAGATCGACCGGCAACTGACGCACCGCGCCGCTGCCCGGTCTGTCACCGGTCTTGCATCGATGCTGGCGCACGAGATCAAGAACCCGCTCTCCGGCATTCGTGGCGCGGCGCAATTGCTGGAAACCTCCGTCAATGACGAGGACAGGGCGCTGACCCGGCTGATCTGCGACGAGACCGACCGGATCGTTTCGCTTGTCGACCGCATGGAGGTGTTTTCTGACGAACGCCCGGTTGACCGTGTGCCGGTCAACATCCATTCCGTTCTCGACCATGTGAAGGCCGTGGCCAAGGCCGGTTTTGCCCGCAAGATCCGCATCACCGAGAATTACGATCCGTCCTTGCCGCCGGTCTTTGCCAATCGCGACCAACTGGTGCAGGTCTTCCTCAACCTGATCAAGAATGCGGCGGAGGCCGTGGCCGACCGTCCCGAGGGCGAGATCATGCTGACAACGGCCTACCGCCCCGGCATCAAGCTTTCGGTCGCCGGCACGCGCGAAAAGATTTCGCTGCCGCTGGAATTCTGCGTGCACGACAATGGCCCCGGCGTTCCGGCCGATCTCGTGCCGCATCTCTTTGATCCCTTCATTACCACCAAGACGAATGGCTCCGGCCTCGGCCTGGCACTTGTCGCCAAGATCATTGGTGGACATGGCGGCATTGTCGAATGCGACAGCCAGAACCACCGCACCACGTTTCGCGTTCTGATGCCGGCCTCGAAAGGGATTTCGGCGGAGGATTCCGAGCCCCTGACGATAAAAGGACATTCCTGATGACTGGCGCCACCATCCTCGTTGCCGACGACGACGCTGCCATCCGTACCGTACTCAACCAGGCGCTCAGCCGCGCCGGCTATGATGTCCGCATCACCTCGAATGCCGCGACGCTCTGGCGCTGGATTTCGGCCGGCGACGGCGATCTGGTGGTGACGGACGTGATCATGCCGGATGAAAACGCCTTCGATCTCCTGCCGCGCATCAAGAAGGCCCGTCCCGACCTGCCGGTGCTGGTCATGAGCGCGCAGAACACTTTCATGACGGCAATCAAGGCCTCCGAAAAAGGCGCCTATGACTATCTGCCGAAGCCTTTCGACCTGACGGAACTGATCGCCATTATCGGCCGCGCCCTGGCCGAGCCGAAACGCAAGCCGGTCAAGATGGAAGACGACACGCAGGACGGCATGCCGCTGGTCGGCCGCTCGGCGGCGATGCAGGAAATCTACCGCGTGCTTGCCCGGCTGATGCAGACCGACCTGACGCTGATGATCACCGGTGAATCCGGCACCGGCAAGGAACTGGTCGCAAAGGCGTTGCATGACTACGGCAAGCGCCGCAACGGCCCCTTCGTGGCGATCAACATGGCGGCCATTCCGCGCGACCTGATCGAATCGGAACTGTTCGGCCACGAGAAGGGCGCCTTTACCGGCGCCCAGAACCGCTCCACCGGTCGCTTCGAGCAGGCGGAAGGCGGCACCTTGTTCCTCGATGAAATCGGCGACATGCCGATGGATGCCCAGACGCGGCTTTTGCGCGTGCTGCAGCAGGGGGAATATACGACGGTCGGCGGGCGCACACCGATCCGCTCGGACGTGCGAATCGTTGCCGCCACCAACAAGGACCTGAAGCAGTCAATCAACCAGGGCCTGTTCCGCGAGGATCTGTACTACCGGCTGAACGTCGTGCCGCTGCGCCTGCCGCCGCTGCGGGACCGGGCCGAAGACATTCCCGATCTCGTGCGCCATTTCGTCCAGCAGGCGGAGAAGGAAGGCCTCGACGTCAAGCGCTTCGACCAGGAGGCGCTGGAACTGATGAAGGCGCATGCCTGGCCCGGCAATGTCCGCGAACTGGAAAACGTCGTGCGCCGCCTGACGGCGCTCTATCCGCAGGATGTGATCACGCGGGAAATCATCGAAAGCGAACTGCGCTCGGACATTGCCGACAGCCCGATCGAAAAATCATCGGCCCGCTCGGGGTCAATGTCGATTTCCCAGGCTGTCGAAGAAAACATGCGGCAGTATTTCTCGAGTTTCGGCGAGGGATTGCCGCCATCCGGCCTTTACGATCGGGTGCTGGCCGAAATGGAGTATCCGCTGATCCTCGCGGCCCTGACCGCGACGCGCGGCAACCAGATCAAGGCGGCGGATCTGCTCGGTCTCAACCGCAATACGCTGCGCAAGAAAATCCGCGAACTGGGCGTCTCCGTCTACCGGAGCGCACGCAGCGCTTGACTTGTCCCCGACAACCGTTGCATTTTCGCCACAATGCGTTGCTTAGACAGCAATTGTATTCCGGAACCTTCGCGCGGAGGGCCGGCGCTGCCGGTGGCGCGTCCGGTGCTTTGCCGCGGTAGCCGGTTCCGGTTCGGTCATCAGGCTTGACCAACGACAGACAAGATTGATCCGCTGCCTGCGCCAAGATGCCGGGCGCCGGACGGGGGGGACGCGTTTCTGATGGCAGACGGGCTGACTTTGCCATTGGCAGAAGAGGACGGCGTGGTGATCGCCCATGACCGGCGCGCGCTGTTTGCCTTGCCCGGACTGATGGTCGCAACCGGCGCGCTCGTCTGCGCGATCGTCTCGCTTCTCGTGCTTCTGGGGCTGACCCCGGTCCGACCGGAAACGCCGATCGTCATCGCCTCGGCCTCCGTCAATGCCCTGTTCGTGCTGGGCCTGCTTTTCCTCATCGGTCGTGAGATCCTGAGGCTCCTGAAAGCGCGCAATCGCGGGCGCGCTGCAGCCCGGCTGCACGTGCGCATCGTCGCACTGTTTTCGATCGTCGCGATCACGCCCGCCATTCTGGTGGCGATCTTTGCCAGCATCACGCTGGACGTCGGGCTGGACCGCTGGTTTTCGCTGCGCACCCAGTCGATCGTCAGTTCCTCGCTCGATGTGGCACGGGCCTATGTGCTGGAGAATGCCAGCTATCTGCAGGGCCAGACCGTCTCCATGGCCAACGACCTCGAGCGCAACCGTCAGCTCTACAGCCTTGACCGCACCGGCTTTACCGAGCTGATGACGCGGCAGGCGCTGGGGCGCGGCATGCTCGGGGCCTTCCTGGTGCGCGCCGACGGCTCGGCCATCCTGCAGGCCAATATCCCGACCGCCCGACCTTTACCGGCCATCCCGATCGATGCGCTGAAAAGCACCGTCTCAGGCCAGCCGACACTGATTCCGCCGGGCATCACCAATCTCGTCGGCGCCGTGATCCCGATCGACAACATCTCCGGCGCCTATCTCTACGCGGTGCGCACGGTCGATGCGAAGGTCATGCGCTCGATGCGGCTGATGGAGGAGAATACTGCCGAATACCGGGCGCTGGAGCAGGGGCGGACCTCGCTGCAGATCGCCTTCGGCGTGCTTTATCTCGGCTTTGCCCTGATCGTGCTTCTGGCGGCCATCTGGACGGCGATTGCGGTTGCCGACCGCATCGTCCGGCCGATCCGGCTTTTGATCGGCGCCGCCGACAGCGTTGCCTCCGGCAATCTCAGCGTCATCGTTCCCGTGCGCGCCGTCGATGGCGATGTCGGCAGCCTGTCGCGCACCTTCAACAAGATGATCGCCGAGATCCGCACGCAGCGCGATCAGATCCTCGAGGCGAAGGACGAGATGGACGACCGCCGCCGCTTCATCGAAGCGGTGCTGTCGGGCGTCACGGCTGCCGTCATCGGCGTCGAGGACGATCGCCGGATTACCATCGCCAATGCCTCGTCGGAGGTGTTCCTGTCGCGCTCCATGCTCGATCTCGTCGGCGAGAAGCTCGGCGATGTCGCGCCGGAAATCGACCAGGTGCTGAGCGAGGCGGCGAGCCGTCACCGCAATGACTACCGCAAGCAGATCAACATCATGCGCGGCGGCACCGAGCGGACGCTGAATGTGCAGGTGACACGCGAGGAAACCCGCGACGCCAAGGAATCCTACGTCATCACCGTCGACGACATCACCGACCTCGTGATTGCCCAGCGCTCGACCGCCTGGGCCGATGTCGCCCGCAGGATCGCCCACGAGATCAAGAACCCGCTGACGCCGATCCAGCTCTCTGCCGAGCGCCTGAAGCGTCGCTACGGAAAGCAGATCGACCCCGACGACCGCACCGTCTTTGACCAGTGCACCGATACGATCGTGCGCCAGGTCGAGGATATCGGCCGCATGGTCGACGAGTTTTCGTCCTTTGCCCGCATGCCGAAGCCGACCAAGGAGAAGGCCGATCTTCGGCATATCCTGAAAGATGCGGTCTTCCTGCGCGAAATGGGCAGTAGCGATATTACCTTCATCCGCGATTTCGGCGAGGTTCCGCTGGACGGCCAGTTCGACAGCCGGATGCTGGGGCAGGCCTTCGGAAACATCGTCAAGAATGCTGCGGAGGCGATCGAAGCCCTGCCGGCAGATGCGGTTCGGGCCGAGCAGAAGATCATGGTGCGGTCGCGACTGAATGAAAGCACCGGCCAGTTCGTCGTAGACATTATCGACAATGGCAAGGGTTTGCCGACGGAAAATCGCCACCGCATCCTCGAGCCCTATATGACGATGCGGGAAAAAGGCACCGGCCTTGGCCTCGCGATCGTCAAGAAGATCATCGAGGATCATGGCGGGCAACTGGAACTGCACGATGCGCCCGCCGATTTCGATGGTGGTCACGGTGCCATGATCCGCATCATTCTACCGCCGGCGGGACAGGCCGCCGGCGCTGACGACAGACAGGACAAGGACAGGACAGATGGCCGCTGATATTCTGGTAGTGGACGACGAGGAGGACATCCGGGAGATCGTTTCCGGCATCCTGTCCGACGAAGGACACGAAACCCGCACGGCTTTCGACAGCGACAGTGCGCTGGCGGCGATCGGCGACCGGCTGCCGCGGCTGGTGTTTCTCGATATCTGGATGCAGGGAAGCCGGCTCGACGGGCTGGCGCTGCTGGATGAGATCAAGAGCCGCCACCCGGACCTGCCGGTGGTGATGATCTCCGGCCATGGCAATATCGAGACGGCGGTTTCGGCCATCCGCCGCGGCGCCTATGACTTCATCGAAAAACCCTTCAAGGCGGATCGCCTGATCCTGATTGCCGAGCGCGCCTTGGAGAACTCCAAGCTCAAGAAGGAAGTCTCGGAACTGAAGAAGCGCTCCGGCGATCCGGTCGAGCTGATCGGCACCTCGGTTGCGGTTTCGCAATTGCGCCAGACGATCGAGAAGGTTGCGCCGACCAACAGCCGGATCATGATCCAGGGGCCATCGGGATCCGGCAAGGAACTCGTCGCCCGCATGATCCACCGCAAGTCATCGCGCGCCGGCGGTCCTTTTGTGGCCTTGAACGCGGCCGCGATCACGCCTGACCGGATGGAGGTGGCGCTGTTTGGCACCGAGGCGACGCCGGGACAGCCGCGCCGCACCGGTGCGCTGGAAGAGGCCCATAGCGGCATTCTCTATCTCGACGAGGTCGGCGAAATGCCGCGCGAGACCCAGAACAAGATCCTGCGCGTCTTGGTCGACCAGCAGTTCGAGCGGGTCGGCGGCTCCAAGCGCGTCAAGGTCGATGTGCGCATCATCTCCTCGACCGCCTACAATCTCGAAAGCCAGATCGCCGAGGGCGCATTCCGCGAGGATCTCTACCACCGGCTGGCGGTCATCCCCGTGCGCGTGCCGGCGCTGGCCGAACGCCGCGAGGACATTCCCTTCCTGGTCGACATGTTCATGCGCCAGATCAGCGAGCAGGCGGGTATCCGTTCGCGCAAGATCGGCGATGATGCCCTCGCGGTGCTGCAGGCCCATGGCTGGCCGGGCAATATCCGGCAGTTGCGCAACAATATCGAGCGGCTGATGATTCTCGCCCGCAGCGACGGCCCGGACACGCCGATTTCAGCCGATATGCTGCCGACCGAAGTCGGCGACAGCCTGCCGAAGATTTCCGCGCAGGGCGATCATCACATCATGACCCTGCCGCTGCGCGAGGCGCGTGAAATGTTCGAGCGCGACTATCTGATTGCCCAGATCAACCGGTTCGGCGGCAATATCTCGCGCACCGCGGAATTTGTCGGGATGGAGCGGTCGGCTTTGCACCGGAAGCTGAAATCGCTCGGCGTCTAAACGTCGTTTGTTTCCGTTCCTGCACTCCGCTTTGTCCTCTGTCCTGCCAGGTCTGCCATGTCGAGAATTGCCTATGTCAACGGTGCCTATGTTCAGCATTCCGAGGCCGGCGTGCACATCGAGGATCGCGGCTTCCAGTTTGCCGACGGGGTCTATGAGGTCTGCGAAGTCAGGCACGGGCTGATCGTCGACCTGACGCGCCATCTCGACCGGCTTGACCGGTCGCTTTCGGAGCTGCGCATGGCATGGCCGATGGCCCGGGCGGCGCTGGTCGTGGTCATCCGCCAGGTGCTGCGCCGCAACCGCGTCAAAAACGGCCTGTTCTATCTGCAGGTGACCCGCGGCGCCGCCCGGCGGGACCATGTGTTTCCCGCCGACGGCACGCCGTCAACGATCGTCGTCACGGCCAAGCGCACCGATGCGGGGCTGATTGCCAAGAAGAACAGCCAGGGTATCAAGGCGATTACCGTTTCGGAAAACCGCTGGGACCGGGTCGACATCAAGACCATCGGCCTGCTTGCCAATGTGCTGGCGCGGCAGACGGCCAGGGAAGAGGGCGCCCAGGAGGCGATCTTCGTCGATCCCGACGGCACGGTAAAAGAGGGGGCTGCGACCAATGTCTGGATCGTCGATGCGGAGGGCTGCCTTCGCACCCGGCCGGCGGAGCATGGCATCCTGCGCGGCATCACGCGGACGACGCTGATGGATGTCGCTGAGACGCTTGGCCTTGTGGTCGAGGAGCGGGCGTTCACGCGCGACGAGATGCTGGCGGCGCGCGAGGTTTTCATCACGGCCGCCACCAGCATCTGTTTTCCCGTGGTAGCCATCGATGGAAAAACCATCGCCAATGGCCATCCCGGCACCGTGTCACAGAATATCCGCGAGGCCTTTTTCGACATTGCGGAAAAGACTGCGATTTGATACCAAATCCGATGGGGCGTTGGGCGGAGAGGTTCGAACCGGCGCTTCGGGATTTAAAATCACAGAGACAACCGGCCGTTTGGGCCGGCAAATAAGAAAGAAGCGGCGCGATGGCGGAACGTTCTCAGAACTTGCAGGATCTCTTTCTCAATACGGTCCGCAAGCAGAAGATTTCATTGACGATTTTTCTGATCAATGGTGTTAAACTGACGGGCGTGGTGACGTCTTTCGATAATTTCTGCGTCCTTTTGCGGCGTGACGGACACTCCCAGCTCGTCTACAAACACGCCATTTCGACCATCATGCCCGGCCAGCCGATGCAGATGTTCGAAAGCGAAGAATCTGCCTCCTGACAGGACGTTAAGTCAATTACCAAACGTGATACAAAATCGTCATCGGTCATCCCGGAGCTGGAAAAGCTCCGCGATGACATGCGCGCCGTCGTCATCGTCCCGGTCCTGAAAAAGACCGGACGACAGAATGCTGAAATCGCTGCGGCCACAACGACGCGGTCCGACGAAAGCCGGCTTGAGGAAACCATCGGACTGGCGCGTGCCATCGATCTGGAGATCGTGCATGGCATGATCGTTCCGGTGGCGCAGCCAAAACCCGGGACGTTGCTCGGCAGCGGCAAGATCGAGGAGATCGGCCAGCTGCTCGAGGAGCACAATGCCGGCCTCGTCATCGTCGACCACCCCTTGACCCCGGTGCAGCAGCGCAATCTGGAAAAGGAATGGAACGGCAAGGTCATCGACCGTACCGGTCTGATCCTCGAGATCTTCGGCCGCCGCGCCTCCACCAAGGAAGGCACGCTGCAGGTTGATCTGGCCCATCTCAACTACCAGAAGGGCCGGCTTGTGCGCAGCTGGACCCACCTTGAGCGCCAGCGCGGTGGTGCCGGCTTCATGGGTGGTCCGGGTGAAACCCAGATCGAGGCCGACCGTCGGCAATTGCAGGACAAGATCATCAAGCTGGAGAAGGAGCTGGACCAGGTGCGCCGCACCCGCCAGCTGCACCGCTCCAAGCGCAAGAAGGTGCCGCACCCGATCGTGGCGCTGGTCGGCTATACCAATGCCGGAAAATCGACACTGTTCAACCGGATCACCGGCGCCGAGGTGCTGGCCGAGGACATGCTGTTTGCGACGCTCGATCCGACGCTGCGCCGGATGAAGCTGCCGCATGGCCGGGTGGTCATGCTGTCGGACACCGTCGGCTTCATCTCGGACCTTCCGACGCATCTGGTCGCCGCCTTCCGCGCGACGCTCGAAGAGGTTCTGGAAGCCGATCTCATCCTGCATGTGCGCGATCTCTCCGATCCGGACAACCAGGTGCAGGCACAGGACGTGCTGCGCATCCTGACCGATCTCGGCATCGACGAGAAGGCGCGCTCGGAGCGCATCATCGAGGTCTGGAACAAGATCGACCGGCTGGATCCGGAAGCCCATGACAGCATCGTCCAGAAGGCTGAGCACACGGAAAACACGCTTGCGGTATCCGCCGTGTCAGGCGAGGGCGTCGATCATCTGCTCGATGTCATCGGCGAGCGCCTGTCAGGCGTCCTGATGGAATGCAATGTCGTGCTGCCCGCCAACAAGCTGCAATTGCTGTCCTGGGTCTACGAACACACGATGGTGGACGGCCGCGAAGACATGGAAGACGGCTCTGTCAGCCTCGATCTTCGCATGACACCGAGCGAATCGGAAGAACTGGACCGCAGGTTGGGCAATGGGCCGAAGGCTGTGGCGAAGGACTGGTAGGGGCCTGCCTTCGTCGCGTTTGCGGCGTTCTGGCACGGCCTGAACAGTGCAACTGCGTCATGCTCGGGCTTGCCCCGAGCATCTTCAACGGCTTGATTTCACAGGTTTCATAGATCCTCGGCGCAAGGCCGAGGATGACGCAGCGTGAAGACGCAAGTTCTTCCTGCCGTTACGTTAGCTGCCGCTCGATCGCCTTGGCCGCCTGCCACAATCCTTCCATCCGCTCCAGCGTCGCCTCTTGCAGGCTCTCGCCGGACGCTCCCAGTTCCGTCTCGATATGGCCAAACCGACGCCGGAATTTGGTGTTGGTGCCGCGCAGCGCCATTTCCGGGTCGGCGCCGACATGGCGGCCGATGTTGACGACAGCGAAGATCAGGTCGCCCAGTTCGTCGGCGACCTTCCGCTTGTCGTTCGATGCGAGAGCCTCGCGCAGTTCGGCGATCTCCTCCTCGATCTTGTTTAGGATCGGTTCCGGTGACGACCAGTCGAAGCCGACCTTGGCGGCGCGCTCCTGAAGTTTCAGCGCTTCCACGAGGGCAGGGAAGCTGCGCTGGACAGAGCCGAGATAGCCCTTGTCTGCGTCTTCCGGCAAACCCCGACGGGCCCGCCGTTCGAGGCGTTCGGCCTTTTCCGTCTGCTTGATCTCGCTCCACTGCAGTTTGACCGCTGCGGGCGTGTCGGCCTGCGAGCGGGCAAAGACATGCGGGTGTCTGCGGATCATCTTTCTGGTGATCGCCTCGACCACGTCGCCGAAGGAAAAATCGCCGGCTTCTTCGGCCATCCTGGCATGGAACACGACCTGCAGCAGAAGATCGCCCAGTTCGTCGCAGAGATCATCCATGTCGTTGCGCTCGATCGCGTCGGCGACCTCATAGGCCTCCTCGAGCGTGTATGGCTTGATGGTCTCGAAGGTCTGGACAATGTCCCAGGGGCAGCCGGTCTCCGGCTGGCGCAGGGCTTCCATGATATCGATGAGGCGCTGGATGTCTTTTGAAGGGTGCATGGCTCTCAGTTCAGCGGGATGGCGTTGGTGTCCTTGGCCGACTGGTAGGTCTCTGACAGGGCCTGATAGCGGGCGCGAATGCGCTGGTCCTGCCGGCGCAGCGCGGTCTTTGCCTCCTCTTCCGACGTGGCCACCAGATCGGCAATGGCGGCAGAGCGCCAGAAGGCGTTGTTCCTGGCATAACCGCCGGGTTCCAGCCGAAAAACCTCCTTGAGGATCTTTAGGTCGTGCGGGATGGCGAAGGCGTCACGCGAATCTTCATGGCTGAAGAAATAGTAGAAATTGTCGAAACCGGCCCAGGTGATCGCCGACAGGCACATGGAGCAGGGCTCGTGCGTCGACAGGAAGATCAGATCCTTGGTGTCGGCCTTGTCGGCGCGCTCGTAGAATCGCTTCAACGTGTGCACTTCACCATGCCAGAGCGGATTTTCGGTTTCATTGTTGGTCTCGGCAACGACCAGCGACAGATCCGACTTGCGCAGGATGGCAGCGCCGAAAACCTTGTTGCCGGCGGCGACGCCGCGCTCGGTCAAAGGCAGGATGTCGTCCTCGATGACGTCAAGCAGGCGTTTTGCCAGGTCCTGTTGTTCCATGGTGAAAAGGCTCCGGGGGGCTTGGTTTTCAGCATTTAGCGGGTATTGCTGCAGATGCGCAATCCCTGCCATGCGTCATCCCCGACAAGGCGACGAAGACGGGATTTCTGCGGAGCAAGGGGAGATATTTGCGCCATTTCAGGAAAGACGAGCAAAACAATACGGGACGGCAAAGGCATCCGCATTTCTGTTTCTTCAATTTCCAGCCTATAAAGACGATAGTCTGCCAGACCTGTAACAGGATGATTATTCTCTGATATGACCGAACAGCTGACCGTCTTCCCGGCCTTCTTCCGCGTTGCGCAGAAATGCGTGGCGGTGTTTGGCAATGGGGACGAGGCCTATGCCAAGGTCCGGCTGCTGCGCAACACCCAGGCCGCTATCACCGTCTTCGCGGAGAACCCGCAGGCCGATTTCGCCGATTATCTGGCGCAGCATGCCGTGACCACCGTTAGCGCCGCCTTTGTGCCGCAGCAGGTCGAGGGCGCGGTGCTGGTTTTTGCCGCCACCGGTGACGAACATCAGGACCAGGTGATCGTCGCTGCGGCCCGGGCCGCTAAAATTCCCGCCAATGCGGTCGACCAGCCCGAATTCTGCGACTTCCTGACGCCGGCTCTGGTCAATCGCGCCCCTGTTGCCGTTGCCATCGGAACGGAAGGCGCCGGTCCCGTGCTCGCCCAGATGATCCGGGCGCAGGTCGACCAGATCCTTTCCCCGTCGCTTGGCGCGCTGGCCAGCCTGGCGCAGAGCTACCGGCGCGCCGTCGACCGGCTTTTGCCGCGCGGCGTTGCCCGTCGCGTTTTCTGGCGCCGGTTCTTTTCCGGCGCGGTTGCCGATCAGGTGGCACTTGGAAACACGTCTTTTGCGCGGCGCGAGGCGACCCGTCTCTTGAAGACCCTGGGCAATGTGCCCGGCCATGTCTGGCTGGTGGGCGCTGGTCCGGGTGCCGAGGATCTTCTGACGCTGCGCGCCCAGCGCGTGATGATGGAAGCCGACGTTCTGGTCTATGATGCGCTGGTGCCGCAGGCGATCGTCGACATGGGGCGGCGCGATGCCGAACGCCTCTCCGTCGGCAAGCGCAAGGGCTGTCATTCGAAGTCGCAGGGCGAGATCAACCGGCTTCTCGTTCGCCTTGCCCTGGAAGGCAAGCGCGTCGTGCGGCTGAAATCCGGCGATCCGCTCGTCTATGGCCGCGCCGGCGAGGAAATGGCCGCTTTGCGCGAAGCCGGCATCAGCTACGAGATCGTGCCCGGCATCACCTCGGCCTTTGCTGCAGCTGCCGATTTCGAGCTGCCGCTGACATTGCGCGGCGTGGCCTCCTCGCTGATCTTCACGACCGGCCATGACCTGACCGGCGACGTTTTGCCCGACTGGGCGCGACTGGCGATTTCCGGCGCCACCATTGCCGTCTATATGGGCCGCACAGTGGCCGCATCGGTCGCTGCACGGCTGATGGAAGCCGGCTTGCCTGCCGAAACGACGGTGGCGGTCATCGAGAATGCCAGCCGCAACGACCGTCGCCTGCTGCATGGCACGCTGCGGGACCTGCCCGACCTGGAACACCGCAACGAGTTGAACGGTCCGGTTATGGTGATCATTGGCGATGCGGTCGCCGGCGCCAATTTCGAACATTCCGAGCCGCTGGTAAGGCAGGCGGGCAGGCTGGCCGATGCCGCTGTCGCCGCGCCCGGTGAGCGTGAAACACAAGAAGACGAGTTGAGGAACTGACATGGTCGACAAAGTGCTGACTGCCAACCGCCTTTCGGACGGCATCTCGGTCTGGCTGGATGCCGCCGGCAACTGGGTGGAATCGCTCCAGGACGCGTTTGTGGCGCGCCATGCCGAGGCGGTTTCGGCACTCGAATCGACCGGTAAAACGGCGTTTGCCGACAACAAGGTGGTTGACGTCAACGTCATCGACATCGAAGAAGTCAACGGCGTGCTGCGTCCGCTGCGCCTGCGCGAGCGCATTCGCGCCGAAGGCCCGACGATGGAATACGCCCCCGGATACAAGGGCCTTGCCGGCCCCGTCCATGCTGCCTGAGGAATTGAAGACCGATGTATCGTTATGATGAATTCGACCACGCCTTTGTCCATGACCGCGTCGAGCAGTTCCGCGATCAGGTGGAACGCCGCCTTTCCGGAGAGCTTGCCGAGGATGCCTTCAAGCCGCTCCGGCTGATGAACGGCGTCTATCTGCAACTGCACGCCTATATGCTGCGGGTTGCCATTCCCTATGGCACGCTGAATGCCAGGCAGATGCGCATGCTCGCCCATATCGCGCGCAAGTATGACCGCGGTTATGGCCACTTCACCACCCGCCAGAACATCCAGTACAACTGGCCGAAACTGTCGGATACGCCGGATATCCTGACCGAGCTTGCCTCGGTCGAGATGCATGCCATCCAGACCTCCGGCAACTGCATCCGCAATGTCACGGCCGATCATTTTGCCGGCGCCGCCGCCGACGAGATCGCCGACCCGCGCCCCTATGCCGAAATCCTGCGGCAATGGTCGTCGGTGCATCCAGAATTCTCCTTCCTGCCGCGCAAGTTCAAGATTGCCGTCACCGGGGCAGCCCACGACCGCGCCGCCATCCAGGTGCACGACATCGGCCTGCACCTGAAGAAGAACGACCAGGGCGAGATCGGCTTTGCCGTCTATGTCGGCGGTGGCCAGGGCCGCACGCCGATGATCGCCAAGAAGATCCGCGACTTCCTGCCGGAAGAGGACCTGTTGTCCTACACGACTGCGATCATGCGCGTTTACAACCTGCATGGCCGCCGTGACAACAAGTACAAGGCCCGCATCAAGATCCTCGCGCACGAAACCGGCGCCGAGGAACTGGCGCGCCAGGTGGATGTCGAATTTGCCGACCTGAAGAACACCGAACTGAAACTGCCGGATGCCGATATCCAGGCGATCACAGCCTATTTTGCCCTGCCGGCCATGCCGGAGCGTCCTGAAGGCTGGGCGAACCTTGCCCGCTGGAAAAAGGCGGACGAGAATTTCGCCCGCTGGGTCGACCAGAACGTAAAGCCGCACAGCCATCCGGACTATGGCATGGTAACGATCTCGCTGAAGCCGATCGGCGGCATTCCGGGCGATGCCAGCGATGCCCAGATGGACCTTGTCGCCGATATCGCCGAAGACTACGCCTTCGACGAAATTCGCGTCAGCCACGAGCAGAACCTGATCCTGCCGCATGTGGCGCTGGCCGATCTCGAAGCCGTCTATCGCGGTCTCGTCTCCTCTGGGCTGGCAACGGCCAATGCCGGCCTGATCACCGATATCATTGCCTGTCCCGGGCTCGACTATTGCGCGCTGGCCAATGCGCGGTCGATCCCGCTGTCACAGGAAATCTCGACGCGCTTCGGCGATCCGGCGCGCCAGGCCGAGATCGGCGAGCTGAAGATCAAGATTTCCGGCTGCATCAATGCCTGCGGCCACCATCATGTCGGTCATATCGGCCTGCTCGGCGTCGAGAAGAAGGGTGCTGAACTCTACCAGATCACACTGGGCGGTTCCGGCGACGAAAACACCTCGATCGGCGAGATCATCGGCCGCGGTTTTGAGCCTGAAAAGGTCACCGACGCGATCGAGACCATCGTCGATACCTATCTTGGCCTGCGCAACGACGCGTCGGAAACCTTCCTCGAAGCCTATCGCCGTGTCGGTCCGCAGCCGTTCAAGCTCGCGCTTTACGGCTCTTCGTCAGCAGCGGCATAAGGGAAAAGCCATGACCAAGATCTGGAAAGAGACCGGTTTTGTCGACAACGATCCGTGGATCGTCGAAACCGATGAGCTCAAGGCAAACGACGAGCAGAAGCCGCTGCTGGATATCGACACGCTGATTGCGCGCGCCGATGAAAGCAACGATGTCGGTCTGGGCGTACTCGTCAAGCCGGCCGATGACGTCAAACGGCTCGAGCCCTATCTGGCAAGGCTGGCGATCGTGGCGGTCGCATTCCCGGCTTTCAACGATGGCCGGGCTTTCAGCCATGCGTCGTTGCTGCGCGAGCGGCTTGGTTTCGAAAACGAGATCCGCGCTGTGGGCGATGTGCTGATCGACCAGGTGCCGTTGATGCTGCGCTGCGGCATCGACAGTTTCGCGGTGACCAACGCGACGGCCATCCAGCGCCTGTCGGAGGGCCGGCTTCCGGGCATCGACAATCACTACCAGCCAACGGCGCGGGCTTCGGCGGATGCCAAATCCTACAGCTGGCGGCGGGTTTCCTGAAGCCCGCTTCTCGACAAAAGTGCCCGCGACAGTCTGAAGCAAGGCAATTGGCGCAAAGCAGCGTATAATTGGAACGGATTTGCTTTCCTTTGCCGTATCGGTGCTTTATCCGCCTAAAGCTGATCTCTCTGCTCACCATACAGGACCAAGACCACGATGAACGCTCCTGCCAAGGTCGAAGAATTTGTTCCCGCAACCATCCCCGCCGGCGTGTTCGCCGAAACGGTGACGAAGGTGACGCATTATACGGATCGGCTGTTCAGCTTCCGCATGACGCGCCCGGCCGAATTCCGGTTCCGCTCCGGCGAATTTGCGATGATCGGCCTGATGGTCGATGGCAAGCCGATTTACCGCGCCTATTCGATCGCCAGCCCCGCCTGGGATGATGAACTCGAATTCTTCTCGATCAAGGTGCAGGACGGTCCGCTGACATCGCATCTGCAGTCGATCCAGCCCGGCGATCAGGTGCTGATGCGCAAGAAGCCGACCGGCACGCTGGTGCTCGACGCGCTGACGCCCGGTAAACGCCTCTACATGTTCTCGACCGGCACCGGCATCGCGCCTTTCGCAAGCCTGATCCGCGATCCCGAAACCTACGAGAAGTTCGAAGAGGTCATCCTGACCCATACGACGCGCGATGTCGCCGAGCTGAAATATGGCTTCGACCTGATTGAGGAAATCCGCAATCACGAGTTCCTCGCCGAACTCGTTGGCGACAAGCTGCGCCACTACGCGACGGTGACGCGCGAGGATTATCCCTTCAAGGGCCGCATCACCAATCTGATGCGCGACGGCAAGTTCTTCGCAGACCTGGGGCTTCCGGCCTTCGATCCGGCCATTGACCGCGGCATGATCTGCGGCTCGACCGAGATGCTGAAGGAAACCAAGGAAATTCTCGAGGCGGCCGGCCTGACCGAAGGCGCCAACAACAAGCCGGGCGAATTCGTCATCGAGCGTGCCTTCGTCGGCTGATCGCCAACACATATTCCGGACGGTGAGGGGCGGTTTGCGTGGGCAAGCCGCCCTTTTTCATGTCGGAATCAGCGATCCGCGAGATAGGCGAGCAGTTTTGTCATCGCTGCGGAAGCTGCAGCCGCATCGGCCTGGTGGATGGCGCGAATGACCTTCACATGGAGATCCACCGACTGGTCCATATGCTCGGCCGATGCGGCCTTAAACCAGAGGCGGCGGGCATGGGTCTGCAGGGGGGCGAGTGCGGCGGTCAGGAAAGCATTGGGGCAGGCGGCCTCCATGATCTCGTCAAAGGCCTTGTCCGCCGACAGAAACCCCTCCATGTCGGCATTGATCGAGCAGGCCGTCATGTGCTGCGCGCATTCGATCAACGCGGTGCGCTGTTTGAGGCTTGCATGCTCCGCCACCAGGGCGGCGGCGAGCGGTTCGAGCCGGCTGCGGACGTCCATGACATGCCGGTGATCGTCCGGCTTGATCTCCGAAATCTGCAGGCCCACCCGGGCGCGCACGGCGATCAGGCCTTGCCAGGCCAGTTTCTGGATCGCCTCGCGCACCGGCGTGCGCCCGTGGCCGGCCAGTTCGATCAGCTGTTTTTCGGTGACCAGCGAGCCCGGCGCCAACTTCAGCGTGACGATCAGGCTTTCCAGCGACAGATAGGCCAGATGGGCCTGCGATGATGATCGCGACACAGATCTGGATCTTTCTGGTATATCAGGCAAGGATAGGCTCCAACTGGGATGGCAAGACTGCTGATATACCACATTGCCGAGCGTAGGGATAATCCACCGGCCTCGCAGTTGTGACAAATTCCCGCCGAGACCATCACGACGAGACCGAACTGAAAGCGTTGACCGGCGCTTCAGTTCGCGGCGACTGGCGATAACACGATTGCAGCGACGAAGAAATACACGGACGTTATTTGTTGTCTGGCCAGGCTCGACTGATGGGGACGCGGATTTGCCGCCCGCTGCGCCCGCCGTTTTGGCGTCCCGAATGGTCAAACAAGGTGGGCAATGCCTGCCGCCACGGATGGCAAGGGGCCGTCGTTCCCTTCGAAGAGATCTGTGCGAAACGCCGACGCATCACCCCCGCGCCCGCAAAGCGACCGTCAGAGGCAGACGGGTGGCGGAGAAGGCCGGTAGCGCGCCGCCGACGACACCGATCACCAGGCCGAGCAGCCCCGCCGTCAGCATGACGCTGCTGTTCATCGTCAGTTGGAAGGACAAACTGGCGTTGTTCGCGCCGATCGTGCTGGCTTGCCACCCGTTGAACACGAACCATGAAGCGAAGAGGCCGATTTGCGGCAAGCGTTTCCTTGTCACCGATCTCATCGATGTTCGGGCCCGCAGTGTCCGCTTCGCAAGCGTCCCGGCCCTGAGCCGCGACGGCTGCTGCGACCGAGAGAATGATCAGCGCGACGAGGTTGCCAACCGCAACAATGCTTGCCGCATGCCGGCCCTGTGTCCAGGAGAAATCGAGGAAGACCAGCAGATCGTTGAGCGCCGAGGATCAAAGGATGAAATAGCTTTGCTGCATCGTCACGGCATCATCGAGATTGATGATGAAGTCGGTCTTCTTGTCACCGTCGACGTCGCCGTAGACATAGGTGTCGGACGTGGCCTTCACGAAGCGAACCTCGGCCGAGGCGCCGGTGAATGTTCCGACGAAGCTGAAGGCCTGATTGCCGGACACCTTGATATTGGCGTCGATCGCCGACAGGTCGATCCTGTCGCCGTCCAAAATGCTGAAGTCGAAGATCGTATCGGCCGCCGCGACTGTCTTGCCGGTGTCGGTCACGGCCTTGTAGACAAAGACGTCGGCACCGCTGCCACCGTAGAGATCGTCGGCGTCGGCACCGCCGTAGAGCCAGTCCCTGCCACCGCCGCCGCTGAGCAGATCCGCGCCGCCGCCGCCGGTGATCGCATTGGCGCCGCTATTGCCATAAAGCTTATCGGCATAGCTTGAGCCGGTGAGATTTTCGATCGATGAAAAGCTGTCGCCCCTGGCATCATTGGTATTGGCCGCCGGCGTGTTGAAATTGACGACAACCCCCTTCGTCGCGTTTGTATAGGCGACCGTATCGGTGCCGGTGCCGCCCGAAAACCTATCCGCGCCCGCACCGCCAACAAGCAGGTCGTTTCCCTTGCCGGCGGAGATGACATTGTTGCCGCTGTTGCCGTAGAGACGGTCGCTGAAGTCCGAACCGGTCAGGTTTTCGATCGACGAATAGGTGTCGCCCGCTGCGTCATTGGTGTTTTGCTGCGGCGCCGCGAGATTGGCGACAACCCCCTTCGTTGCCGTTGCATAGGATGCCGTATCCGTGCCGGTACCGCCGGAGAGCGTGTCGGCCCCCGAGCCGCCGATGAGGGTATCATTGCCTGCGCCGCCATAGAGCTTGTCATTGCCCTTGTCGCCATTCAGCGTATCGTTGCCGTCATTGCCGGACAGGGAATTGGCCAACTGGTTGCCGCGCAGGGAATCATTGCCGGAGCCACCTTTTACATTTTCGATCAGCGACCGCGTATTGCCATTGTAAAGCAGGGTATTGAAGATGTTGCCACGGGCATAACCGTCATTCGGTCCGCCATCGAGATAGGCAAGCTGGTCTTCGCTGAACAACGAATGCTGACCGGCTCGCAGATCGACCTTGAGGCCTGTCCTATAGCTTGTCAGATCGAACGTATCGACGCCGCCACCATCCCAGATCGTCGCAAAAATCCGGTTGGCGCCGGGCGCGACGGCAATGGTGCCGTCGACGATGGTGTTTCCGCTCCCGGGTGTCCATTTGTAGACGGTGTTGCCGTTGTTCGTCGAAAAATCGGCACCATACATGTGCTGCAGGGCTGCAATGTCTGCCATCATGAACGTCTGTGGCGCGCCGAACGCCTCGTATTTGTAACCCTGGGCATCATCGCCGATGAAAGTCCTGTAGGTCATAACGGAATATTCGAGGGAGTCCTTGTTGCTGGGAAGAGCGCCAGGGAATTCCGTTTCATGACCGTGTTTGAGGCCAAGCGCATGGCCAAGCTCATGGATCAGCGTATGCCACTCATAGTTTCCGGCAACCGGCGAGCGATAGTTGTAGTCGGTGCCGAACCAGATGTCGCCGCCACTCGCATCGGCGAAAGGATAATAGGCATGGGCTGTGGCTGGCTCGTTCGACTGGGCGAAGCGCAGGGTTGCCGTCGAAGCGCTGCCCTCCGAAATGCTGAGATTGGTAAAACCTTCCACGGAAAAGCCGTCATTGGCGGCAGTGCCGGTGCTCTTGTCCAGCGCAAACCGGGCGGCCTTTATCTGCGCCGACGAGATGCTGGCGAAACCATCGTTCTTTTCACCCGCGTAGCTGTAGCTGCTTGCACTCGTAGGAAAAGCGTAGGTGATCGCGGTCCCGCCCCAGGCATAGGTCGAGATGAGCCCGTCAATGAGCTGGTTTCCGGTGTCCGCCACAAACTTGATCGTCTTGTTGGTTCCAGTCATATCTCGTTTTCCATGCGCAGGAGGAGAAACTATAAGTTTGATGGCGATTCGAGAAAACCAGTTTAAGAAAGAGGGTTAAAGCTTCGGTTTCCAGACGATGCCTTGCTGTTTCGGGAGTTGATTGATGCGCGCGGTGCAATGGCTTGCTATCCTGCTGGTTTCGGCACCGGGGTTGGTGACGGGGGAGGTCGTGGCTGCTGAAAAAAGCCCGCGCGAAACCGGAGGAAACATGCTGCCGCCGCCAGATGCCGATGCTGCCCTGCGCTCCGAACTGGCGCGGGCCAAGGACAAGAACACACGCGCGGCGCTCGAGCGTTTCATTCGCCGCCATCCGGGCAATCCTCTGGTCGAGGAGGCCCGGCAGGCACTTGAGGCGATGGAGCGGAAATGATCGTCGCCTCCTTGCCAAGCTTCGGGTATCATCGCCGAGGCAGACATCCGGATTCGTGTTTCATCAGGCACGCCGCAACCATAAAGTTTCGGACAGCCGAATAAAGCCGATCCTCAATCCGTAAGAGCTACAATAGCAGTTGACGAACCCCATGGGCCTTGCCAGTCTTGAACCCAAGGGAACTGTCGACTGCCGGTGATATTTGTGGGGGGCGCAAATTGACTGCGGGTGCATACATCGTCTGGTCATTGATTGGTTTTGCAGGCCTGCTTGCCGTGCCTGCCGTCAGTCATACCAATGCCGGCACGACGTTTTCGCTCGTTGCATCATCCATGGCCTTCGTCGGCATGGGCATTGCCCAGTTTCTGGCCACGCGTCCCCCCCTTATCGAACGGCTGTTCGGCGGGCTCGACCGGATTTACCAGCTGCATCGCAAAATCGGCATCGCCGTTCTCGTGCTGATCCTGGCGCACTACTTCATCACGCCGGATTTCAAGGGCCTGGCCCTGACCAGTGGCCTCAACCAGCTTGCAGCCTTTGCCGGGGAATATGCCTTTTATGGTTTTGTCATCCTTCTGGTGCTGAGCCTCGTCAAGATCGTTCCGCGCACCCGGATCGAGATCCCCTATCACCTCTGGCGGATCACGCATCGGCTTATCGGGCTGTTGTTCGTCATGGTCGCCTTCCACCAGATGTTCATCAAGCGGCCCTATGACGGCACGGCGCTGCTGGCCAATTATCTCAATGTCTTCGCGGCCATCGGCATCGCCAGCTATATCTACACGCAGCTTCTGCCCTGGATGCGCACGCGCAGCTACGAAGTGTTCGACGTCAACCGCCACGAGGGGGCGACGATCATTTCGGCGCGCCCGACCGGCCGGGCGCTGAAGGCGAAACCCGGCCAGTTCGGGTTTTTCCGCGTCAACAAGCCCGGCCTGCGCGAGCCGCACCCGTTCACGATTGCGGGGATCGACGATGATGGCGTCGTGCGCTTCGCGATCAAGGCGCTGGGCGACTATACGAAAGCCCTGCGCGAGGGCATTGCTGTCGGCGATGCGGTGACGCTCGAGGGTGGCTACGGACACTTCAACCACAGGCGTGGCGGCAAGAAGCAGATCTGGCTCGCCGGCGGCATCGGCATTACGCCGTTTCTGGCCATGGCCAGCCGCCTTAGGGGTGACGAGGGACAGGATATCCATCTTGTCTATTGCGTGCGTGACCGCAGCGAGGCGATCGGCCTCGAAACCTTCGAGACGCAGGCCGAAAAGCTGCAGAATTTCAGTTTCAGCCTGCATGATTCCGCCAAGGACGGTCGCCTCGACGCCGGGAAGATCGTGGCGGCCAGCACGGTGGACCCTGGCGAAGCAGACCTCTGGTTCTGCGGCCCGCCGCCCTTGAGAGCAGCCATTGAAAAAGGGCTGAAAGCACTCGGCAAGGCACCCAGACGTGTCGAGTTCGAGCAGTTCCAGTTCCGATAAGACGCATAGACGTTTCGATCATTTCAGAAAGCAAGGAGAACAAGCCATGCGCATGTTCGGGAAACTGCCTGAAGGACTTTCCAGCGCACGGGTCCGCCTGATGCGGCCGGCGTGGATCCTGGCGTTCGTCACTGCGGCGATGGTTCAGTGTCCGACGACCGCCTCGGCGCGCGACGCCTTCGCCGACGACGCCTATGCAACCTACAAGGCCAATGCCGAAAACGGCAAGTATCTGTTCGGTGCCGCCGGTTGCGGCGCCTGCCACGGCTCTGGCGCGGATACCGCGCTGCTCTCAGGCGGCATGGCGATGGACACGGCGATCGGCAAGTTCTTCGCCCCGAACATTTCAGCCCATTCCAACGGCATCGGCGGCTGGGGCAATGCCCGCTTCCTGAATGCCGTCATGGTTGGCCTCGATGGCGAGGGCGACAACCTCTATCCCGTCATGCCCTACACGTCCTATGGCGGCATGAAGCCGGAGGATGTGCTGGATATCAAGGCCTATATCGAAACGCTGCCGCAGGCGGATGCCGTGTCGAAGGAACACGAGATCGCCTTTCCGTTCAGCCGGCAAACGACGATCACGCTGTGGAAGCGCAGTCACTTCAACGTCACGGCCTATCAGCCCCGCGAGGAAACGCAGATGGAGCGCGGCCGCTACCTGGTGGAAAATGTCGGCGGCTGCGGCGATTGCCACACGCCGCGCACCACCACATACGGTCTCGACAAGGAGCGGGCCTACGAGGGGGAAAAGGGCCTGACGGGGGCGGTGGCCCCTGACATCACCAAGGCCAAGATGGGGTCTCTGGCATCGCCCGATATCTTCACCGTCGGCCTGATGGAAGAGGGCAAGAAACTGTCGGGCGCCCCGCTCAACGATCCCGTCATGCGCGAGATCGCAAAGGGGCTCGCGGCGCTCTCCGAGGATGACCGCACCGCCATGTATGCCTATCTGGCCGACCGGGAGGTGAAGGCACCGGAACCGGTGGCGCAATCGACGACGGCTGTCTGCAAGGAAAGCACACCCGCAAGTGCGCTGTCCGGCGACAACGCAGCCCTGGCCGGAGCGGCGGATGCGTTTATCGGCAAATATTGCCGCAATTGCCATGGCCCGGGTGAGGGCTCGCAGGGCAGCTATCCGGCCGGCGACCTCGCTTCGATTGCAGCCGATGCGACCTTTGTGACGCCGGGCGATGCGTCGAAGTCCCGCCTTTTCACATCCGTCACCAGCGGCCGCATGCCGCTTGGCAAACGTCCGACAGCCGAAGAGGTCAAGAGCCTCGAGGACTGGATCAATGCGCTGACCGAAACGGATCTTCCGGAAACGGCGGCGAGCAAGCCGGAGCGGGTGCGTCCGATGCTGTCCTATGGCGACTTCATCGAAGCGGCCCTCAAGGATATCTCGAATGTCAACGAACTCGACCGGCCGTATATGCGCTACTTCTCCTATCGCAACCAGTATAACGGCATGATGGGCTGCGAAGACGACAAGACCTTCATGAAGCGCATGGACGTTCTCGCCGGCGGTTTCAAGAAGCTCCTAAACTCGCTCTCCTACGGCCCCGAACTGGTGCTGCCGGAGGAAGTCGAAGACACCAACGGGCTTCTGGTGCGGGTTGACCTGCGCGATCTCGAATGGTCGGAGCAGGACTACAACTTCCTGATCAGCCAGTATTTTTACGGCGTCGATCCGGGCAGCGACGCGTCGCTGCGGGCGCTCAGCAAGGAAACCGAAACGGTCCTGCCGATCATGCGGATCGACTGGTTCATGAGCTTCGGCGCCAGACCGAACATCTACAACTACCTGATGAAGCTGCCGACGCAGATTCGCGACCTTGAACATCGTTTCAAGATCGACGTGGATGAAAACATCCGTCGTCGCAAGGTGATCCGCGCCGGCTTTGCCGATGGTTCCTCGGGCGTGTCGGACCACAACCGCATGCTGGAACGCCATGATATGCCGTTTGGCGGCTATTACTGGAAGTCCTATGACTTCGGCGGCGATGTCGGCAAGCAGGTCTTGAAGCGTTTCCCGCATGGACCGAAGGAACTGGAGCCGCTGGACACCCACCTGACCTCCTTCGAGCATGATGGTGGTGAGATGATCTTCTCGCTGCCGAATGGCCTGCAGGGCTACTACCTGTCGACTGCAGAAGGCAAGCAGATCGATGTCGGGCCAACCGCGATCGTCTCGTTCCGTGAACGGCCGATCGGCAAGGGCATCGAGATCATCAATGCCCGGTCGTGCTTCGACTGCCATGCAAACGGCATTCTGTCGAAGCGTGATCAGTTGCGCGAGCACATCCAGACATCGACGCTGTTCAGCAAGGACCAGCAGGATGTCTTGCTGTCCATGTATGTGCCGCAGGAGCAACTGGACGAAGCCTACAACAAGGACCGCGAACGCTTTGTTGCGGCGCTGGAAAAGCTCGGCGTCACGGAGCCGACGCCGGATGGCGGGCAGCAGAGCATTCTTGCACCCGGCAATGCGGAGCTTTTCACCTACTTCGCCGATAAATACGAGGATGAACTCGATTTCGAGGCGCTGGCGTCGGAGTTCGACATGACCCCGGACGCGTTTTCCGAGGCAATCCGTCGTGTCACGGATCTCGATGCCCTTCGGCTCGGCATCGACTGGGTAACGACGCTTGAAGCGGGCGGCACGATCCCGCGCGCCGAACTCGAGCAGCAATATCCGCTGCTGGTCTACCCGCTGATGCAGCTGGAACCGCTTGACGTGAGCAATGTCTACGCGGCGGCTGACGTCGACCAGGTCGAGATCCAGGGAGGCAGCGACGCCGGCAAGATCGACTTCAAGGCCGGTTATGTCGCGCCCGCCAAGAACGAGGAAGCCTATGTGAAGCCGGCAAATCTTGCCGACGCCGCACCGGCCTATCGCCAGGAACAGGCAAAGGACTACCAGAAGCTGGAACTGGCACTCTATGTCAGCTCGACCACGGCCAGGGTGGGCGATCATCTGACCTTCGAGCTGAGCTCCAACAAGGCTTGCGAGTTGCAGGTGCTGTATGTGGAGGAGACCGGCAATGTCGAGATCATTCCGGCCGCAATGATCGGAAGCACGACGTTGCAGGCGGGCGAGAGGCGCCTGATCCCGCAGCCCGGAAGCGGCAATCTGACCTTCGATACACCGGCGCCGGCCGAAACCATGATCGCCTATTGCCGCGCCGGTGGGCTTGGGGATGCCAGGCTTTCGGCTGAAAAGGCCCGAGACCTGGTCAGGACATCGAACCAGCCGGCGACGCGCGGACTGGCGATCAACCTCGCCAAGCAGGCGGAGAACGACAATGGTGCGAGCGGTGTCCAGATGGTGACGTTCGAGATCAGGTAAAGACAGGGTGGCGGGCCGGCCGGAAACGGTGGGCCCGTCTTCACAAAACGCGGGATCAACACGCGGAATAATGAGGAAAGGACAGGGCCATGGTTTTGAGAACAGCTGTTTTTGCATCCCTGTTTGGGGTGATCTCTGCTGTTCCGGCCGCCGCCGCCTGCACGGCGCTGAGCGATGTCGCCGACCGGATGAATGCCGGCGACGAGGCTGGCGCACGGGCGGTCGCCGCCGCTGATTTTGCACAGACCTGTTCGCCGGATGAGATGGCGATCATCGATCGGGTCGCGGCGCTTGCAACCTTCAACCGCATTGTCGGCGCGGTCGGGCAGGGCCGGAAGCTTCAGGAGTTCGGCGCTGAGCTGGAGACAGTGCAAAAGACCATCGGAGCGCCCTGGCAGGTGCTCGACGCGCTGGGCGACATCAGTCGCGAGCGCAAGGACTATGATTCTGCGGCGCAATACTACCAGCTGGCGCTGGAGGATGCGGCGAACGAGACGCTGACGCCGGACTGGATGGCGCCGGACGCCGATTACATCCGCAGGCTGGACCATCTTGCCGGTGAAATGCGGCTCGTGGCGACCAAGCCGGTCAAGCTTGCCCTGCGCGGGCCCTGCAAGGTTACCTACCGGGGCGTATCCCTGAAAAAGAAATCAACGCCCGTGCGTTATGTGTTCGGTACCGCGGACTTCACGCCGGAGGGGTTGCAGTCCGCCAAGGACGTAAGCGAGTGCCTGAAGTCGGTCAATCCCACGTCGATCACGCTGATCGGCCATACGGACCCGGTCGGTTCGCCGCAGGCCAATCGCAGCCTGTCCCTGAAACGTGCCGAGGCGCTCGGCCACTATCTTGTGTCCGCAGGCTACAAGGGCAGGTGGAAAAGTGTCGGACGGGGCGAGGACGAACCGTTCAAGCCGGATGATGCCAGTGCCTACGACGAGGCAACGCTGCACCAGCTTAACCGTCGTGTCGAACTCGACGTGGAGAATTGACGCATGTTTTGCCGGATCCTCATGGCCGCCACGCTGGGCGCGCTGCCGCTCCAGAATGCTGCGGCGGAAACCTACGCGCTGGTCGTCGGAGCGGATCAATATCCCTATGAAAGCAGTCTTGATGGCGCCGTGAAGGATGCAGAGGACGTCGCGGCTGCGCTGGGCCAGGCGGGCATCACCCAGATTGCCAAATTCATCGACGCAGACGTCACCAAGGTCGCCATTCGCGATGCCTGGACCGATTTCGTCGAGCGGGCCTCCAAGGACGATACGATCATCTTCACCTATGCCGGGCACGGCTCGCAGATGCCGGAACTGGTGGCTGGCGACGAGGATGACGGGCTCGATGAATTCCTGCAATTGCCCGGCTTCGACCGCGACCGTGCTGAGGAAACTGATCACGAGATCATCGTCGACAACGAGCTGAACGCCTGGTTTGCTGAGGCCGAGGCCAAGGGCATCCGCGTGCTTTTCGTCTCCGACAGTTGCCATTCCGGCGGCATGAGCCGGTCGTTTTCCGGCAAGACGCGGCTGGCACCGGCCGTTACCGTAAAACTGTCTGCACCATCAGAAGAAGCAATGTCCGGCGCCAAGCTGCGGGAACGCGATTTCCGCGATGTCACCGTGCTCGCCGCCTCGCTGGAAAGCCAGCCGACGCCCGAAGTGATCATCAATGGCGAGCCGCGCGGTGCCTTGAGCTGGAGTTTCGCGCGCGCCCTTGAAGGGGCCGGCGATCGCAACGGCGACGGCATGATTTCACGGCTGGAACTCGAAGATTATGTTTTTTCCAACGTCAAGAACCAGTCCGAAGCCTTGCAGGTCCCAAATTTCACACCGCAGATACCCCGCTCGCAAGACGAAGTCGTGGTTTCCCTGAGCCGCAGCCTGATACGGCCGACAGAGACAGCGCCCGGGACCGGGACCGGGACCGGGCAGGCAAACGGCCTCAAATCTGCCCGCGATCTCGGCTGGACGGACAAGCTCGCATTGTCCGTTTCGGGCTCGACCATCGCGATCGCCAATATCGGCGGCGCCGGCGTGCCCTATCGCTGGGATGCGGCGGCTGGAAATTTCTACACGCCGAACGGCGACCTTGCCGGCCAGGCGATTACCGAAGCCAGGGTGCAGGGCGTCGTCGACAAATTCGTGCTGCTCGATTTCCTCAAGGCGATGGCCAGCCAGAAGGCCGGCACGGTCTCGCTGACGCCGCTCAAGGACCTGTATCGGAGCGGGGACCGGCTGACATTTGCGGCGCCGGCCTCCGGCTATAGCAGCCGCGTCGTCTTCAATCTCGCCAATACCGGTGAAGTGCAACTGATCGACGTCCAGTCTGCCGCAAGCGAGGCCGCATTCAAGCTGCCGGATCTGGAGGTCGTCAGGCCATTCGGCGCCGATCATCTCGTGGTGATCGCGACCAACGAGCCGGTCGATGCGATTGCTGCCGTGCTCGCCAGTCCCTCGATCGACGCAGCAACCCTGCTGCAGGTCCTGCAAACGCGGATCGATGCATCAGACAGCAGCATCGCGATCCAGCCGCTCTACACACAGGAGAGGCCGTGATGGAGAGCATGATCCGCGTTTGGCGCCGTTTCCTGCCGGCCTGCGTGTGGCTGGCGGTGATGGTATCGCCCCTGCAGGCGGCCGACAGGGCGCTTTTGATCGGCATTGGGACCTATGAAAGCCTGCCGCCGGACATGTTCCTGCACGGTCCGAAGAACGATGTCCTGGCCATGCAGGATCTCTTGACCAACACACTGGATTTCGAGCCGGACAGCATCCGTGTGCTCAAGGATGCGCAAGCCAGCCGCGCTTCGATCCTGTCCTCGATCGAGGACTGGCTGATCAGGGATACAAAGGATGGCGATCGCATCTTTCTCTATTTCTCCGGCCACGGCCTGCAGGTCAAGGACCTGAACGAGGATGAGGAGGACGGCATGGACGAGGCGCTCTCAACCTACGATATCAAGGCTGTCGACAGCGACTGGACCAATGTCATTCTGGATGATGATATCGAGCCGCTGCTGGAGAGGATGAAGGGCAGGGTGGTGACGCTGGTCATCGACGCCTGCCATTCCGGCACGATTTCGCGTTCGCTTTCGCCGGATGTGGCCGCCGGCATCAAAGGCGCACGCTACCTGCCGCGTCCCTTTGCCCAGCCGGTCCAGCAGGCATTGACCCGCGGGCTGCGGATCGACGCTGGCGTCGTCGACAAGCCCGTCGTCAAGGAAAGCGGCGTGACCACCTGGAGTGCGGCGGCCCCCTATCAGGTGGCATGGGACGATGTGCGCCTGCCGGAAGACAAGCGCCACGGCGTCTTCACCTCCGCCTATATTGGTGGCCACACGCCGACCGCTTCCGATGGCAATGGCAATGGCCTGATCAGCAAGGCCGAATTGTTCGAATATGTGAAGGCGCAGTCGCAGGCCTACTGCCAGTCGCAGCAAAATTGCGAAAACCTCGATCCGCAACTGGAAACACTGACTGCCGCGCTCGGCACAAGCGTCGTCGAGCCACAGCCTGTGCCTGACGACGTGGCTGCAGCGCCTGACGAGCAGAAGCACGACGCCACTTACGAGCAGGTCAAGGTCGAGGCCTCCGCGCAACCCGTCTATGTCGATGCCAATCCGGTGTCAGCGGTCGGCGATATCGTCGGCAAGGCAGACACTGGCGACGTCACGATCGCGCTCGATCGCGGACCGAAGATGAAAAAGGGCGATGTCTTCAAGGTTTCGGTGACCAGCAAACTGGGCGGCAATCTGATCCTGCTCGATGTCAACACGAACGGGATTGCCACGCAGTTCTTTCCGAACGAGTTTGCCCAGAAGATCACGCCGCTCAGGGCCGGTTCGACGCTGACCATGCCGGATGATTATTACGGGTTCGATTTCGAGGCAGACGGGTCCGGCGAAAGCATCATGGTGGCGATCGTCGTCAGCGATGCGGTCGACCTTGATTCTCTCGCGCCCTATGAGCGTGGCCTCAAGGTCGAACTCAATGCCCGGGAAACGCTGAGCGATATCGTTGCGCGCCTGCAAAAGACCTGGACCGGAGATCTTGAAAATCGCGGCATCCAATGGTCGATGACGACGCTGAAATACAGCGTCGAGTAACGTCAGCCACGATCCAAGGAGACGAAAAAGGTCCGCTTCGATGGAAGCGGACCTTTTGTTTTCGCACGGATATTTCGATCAGTGCAGGATCTGGCTGAGGAACAGCTTGGTGCGTTCGTGCTGCGGATTGTCGAAGAACTCGGCCGGCTCGTTCTGTTCGACGATCTGGCCCTGGTCCATGAAGATCACGCGGTTTGCAACCTGACGCGCAAAGCCCATTTCGTGGGTGACGCAGAGCATGGTCATGCCTTCTTCCGCAAGGCCCACCATCGTATCCAGAACTTCCTTGATCATTTCCGGGTCGAGTGCGGATGTCGGCTCGTCAAACAGCATGACGCGCGGGTTCATGCAGAGCGAGCGGGCAATCGCCACGCGCTGCTGCTGGCCACCGGACAACTGGCCCGGATATTTATGGGCCTGTTCCGGGATCTTGACGCGCTTGAGGAAGTGCATCGCCACTTCTTCCGCCTGCTTCTTCGGCATCTTGCGGACCCAGATCGGGGCCAGCGTGCAGTTTTCGAGAATCGTCAGGTGCGGGAAGAGGTTGAAGTGCTGGAACACCATGCCGACTTCGCGGCGCACTTCGTCGATCTTCTTCAGGTCGTTGGTGAGTTCGATACCGTCGACAAAGATATTGCCCTTCTGGTGCTCTTCCAGCCGGTTGATGCAGCGGATCATCGTCGACTTACCCGAGCCCGAAGGGCCGGCGATGACGATGCGTTCACCGCGCATGACCTTCAGGTTGATGTCGCGCAGAACGTGGAAGTCGCCATACCACTTGTTCATGCCGACGATTTCGACGGCGACGTCGGTGGCGGAGACTTCCATTTTTGAGGTTGCGGCTTCGGTTGCCATTGTTGTTTCCCCTTGAGAGTTATCGTTTGTGGCCTTTGTCGAGCAGGCGTTCCATGAACCCCGAATAGCGCGACATGCCGAAGCAGAAAATCCAGAACGTGAAGCCTGCAAAGATCAGGCCCGAGATCGGTGTGACGGGTGATGCCCAGTTCGAGTCGGAGAAGTTCAGGCGAACGATGCCGAGAAGGTCGAACATGCCGATGATCGAGACGAGCGATGTATCCTTGAAGAGACCGATGAAGGTATTGACGATCCCGGGAATAACGAGCTTCAGGGCCTGCGGCAGAATGATCAGGTTCATCTTGTGCCAGTAGCTGAGACCGAGCGAATCGGCGCCTTCGGCCTGCCCCTTGGGGATCGCCTGCAAGCCGCCCCGGATGACTTCTGCCATATAGGCGGATGCAAAGAACGAGACGCCGATCAGCGCGCGCAGGAACTTATCGACCGTCATGCCCTGCGGCAGGAAAAGCGGCAGCATGACGCTTGCCATGAACAGCACCGTGATCAGCGGAATGCCACGCACGATTTCGATGAAGATCGTGCAGATCATCCGGATGACCGGCATTTGTGACCGACGACCGAGTGCGAGCACGATGCCGAAGGGCAGGGAGACAGCGATGCCGACGAAGGACAGGATCAGGGTGACCATCAGGCCGCCCCAGAGCGGTGTTTCGACCGGTACCAGTCCGAAAACGCCACCGAGCAACAGCACGAAAGCGAAGATCGGCAAGGCGATGAACAGAAGGATCGCATTGATGATCTTGTGCGGCACCTTGGGCATCAGCATGGGAATGAGCAGTGCGATGAAGAGGGCACCGACCAGAATGGGCCGCCAGCGTTCTTCGACCGGATAGCGGCCGAACAGGAACTGGTCGAACTTGGCGCCAACGAAGGCCCAGCAACCGCCACTCCAGCCTTCCGGCTGTGATCCGCCCTGCGCCACCGTGGCGCAGACCCCGCGTCCGCCCCCGGTCCAGGACGCATCGATAAACAGCCACTTGACTGCCGGTGGCACCATCCAGACCAGAATGAGGAATGCGATGATCGTCAGGACGGAGTCCTTCGGTGTCGCAAACATATTCTTCTTCATCCACGCGCCGAGCCCCTTCTGGAGCCCCGGCGGCGGTTCTTGTGCGAGCATGTCGCGGCGAACGAAATTGATTGCCTCAGCGTTCATGATCTTATCTCTCCACCAATGCCATCCTGGCGTTGAACCAATTCATGAATAGCGACGTCGAAAGGCTCAATGTCAGGTAGACAATGATCCAGATCGTGACGATCTCGATTGCCTGACCTGTCTGGTTGAGGATCGTGCCGCCGACAGCTACGAGATCGGCATAACCGATGGCGATGGCCAGCGACGAGTTTTTGGTCAGGTTGAGGTATTGGCTGGTGAGCGGTGGAATGACGATGCGCATGGCCTGCGGAATGACCACCAGCCGCGTTGTCAGTCCGGGCCGGATGCCCAGCGCATGGGCTGCTTCCGACTGCCCCTTGCTGACACCGAGGATGCCGGCGCGCACGATTTCGGCGATAAACGAAGCGGTATAGAAGGACAGCGCGAGGAACAGAGACAGGAATTCCGGCCCGACGACGGAGCCGCCTGTCAGGTTGAACCGGCCTGCAATGGGGATGTCGAAGGACAGCGGCCTGCCCGTGAGCAAGAAGACGACCAGCGGAACGCCGATCATCAGGCCAAGAACCGTCGGCAGCAGCGGAAAGGTCTGGCCGGTCTCCATCTGGCGTTTGCGCGCGAAGCGGGCAATGAAGAAGCTGGCAATCGCACCAAGGACAAACGCATAGAAGGTAAACTGCGTCATGCTTTCGAAGACCGGTCTGGGAAATGCCACGCCACGATTGCTGACATAGATATCAAACGGAAGCTCCAGCGCGTCGCGGGCCTGCGGCATGACGGCAAGAACGCCGCTGTACCAGAAAAAGATAACAAGCAGCGGCGGGATATTCCGGAAGAACTCGACATAGATCATCGCCAGCTTGGCGATCAGCCAATTGTGCGACAGCCGGCCGATGCCGACGAGGAAGCCGATGATGGTCGCGGTGATGATCCCGCAGAAGGCAACGAGCAGCGTGTTGACGAAACCGACGAGCAACGCCCGTCCATAGGTGGAATCGGAGCTGTATTGGATGAGCGATTGCCCGACATCGAACCCGGCGCGGCCGTTCAGGAAGCCATAGCCTGAAGCGATGTTGGCGCGCTGGAGATTTTCAATCGTGTTGATGGCGACCCAGTAAACGAAGCCCACCAGCAGCAAAATCGTCAAGCCTTGGTAGAGGTAGCCGCGAAATTTCGGGTCGTTCAAAATGGATCGTGTCGGGCGATCCTTGCCGGACGGAGTCGTGGCGTCAACGGTCATTCAGTGCCTCATTTCCCCTGAACACCCTGTTTGGGCGTTTCTTTATTTTTAGGATGACAAAGCGGCCGGAGCCGCTTTGTCGATTTTCGATAAGGTCTTAGCGTACCGGAGGTGCGTACTGGATGCCGCCCTTGCTCCACAGTGCGTTCAGGCCGCGCTCGATCTTCAGCGGGCTGGACGGGCCAACATTGCGATCGAAGGATTCGCCGTAATTGCCGACGGCCTTGATGATGTTGACAGCCCAGTCATTGGTCAGGCCGAGGTCGGTGCCGATCTTGGTATCGGCTTCAACGCCGAGGAAGCGCTGGATGTCAGGATTCGGCGACTTCTTCATCTCTTCGACGTTGGCCGACGTGATGCCAAAGTCTTCGGCGTTGATCATCGCATAATGCGCCCATGTCACGATGTCGAACCACTGGTCGTCGCCCTGGCGAACGGCTGGTCCAAGCGGCTCTTTCGAGATGATTTCCGGCAGGATGATGTGATCATCCGGAGCGGCAAGCGTCAGACGCAGGGAATACAGGCCCGACTGGTCGGTCGTGTAGACGTCGCAACGGCCGGCATCATAGGCAGCGTTCACTTCTTCGAGCTTTTCGAAGACCACCGGGTTGTACTGGAGGTTGTTGGCCTTGAAATAATCGGCGAGGTTAAGCTCGGTCGTCGTGCCGCTCTGGACGCAGACGGCGGCACCGGAAAGTTCCAGCGCCGACTTGACCTCGAGCCCCTTGCGAACCATGAAGCCCTGACCGTCATAATAGTTGACGGCGCGGAAATTGAAGCCGAGTGCGGTGTCGCGGTTCAGGGTCCAGGTCGTGTTGCGCGTGAGAACATCGACTTCACCGGACTGCAGGGCCGGGAAACGGTCCTTTGCGGATGTCGGCGTGAACTTGACCTTCGTTGCATCGCCGAACACGGCTGCTGCGACCGCCTTGCAGTAGTCGACGTCGAGACCGCTCCAGTTGCCCGATGCATCCGGTGCCGAAAAGCCGGCCAGACCGGAGTTTACGCCGCATTGAACGAAGCC
This sequence comes from Pararhizobium antarcticum, assembly GCF_001885585.1. Lineage (GTDB taxonomy): Bacteria > Pseudomonadota > Alphaproteobacteria > Rhizobiales > Rhizobiaceae > Pararhizobium > Pararhizobium antarcticum. The sequence goes on along the minus strand of NZ_LSRP01000151.1, from coordinate 91,262 downwards.
CTTTGCCTTGACATCGTCAAGTGTCGCGCCAGACGCGGCCTGTGTGCCAATTGCCATGACTGCAGCGCCCGCGAGCGCCGCCAAGATCATTTTTGTCATTTTTTGTAACCCTTTTTGTTGTCTTGTTCGTCCCGCAGCCTGCAGCCGTGTAAGGCGAGACATGCGGCCCCCGCCACCCTCCTGGCGCGAGTGGGACCTATCTCATGCCCAAAACGCCGCAGGGTCAAGACATGTTGCCGATTTTATGTGCCGCGCGGACCAATTCCTCAGTTTCGATCTAAATTTAGGCGTTTCACCGCGATTAAGTGCAGGATTATGCTTAAAAATGGGACTTCCCAGTTGTTCTCAGGAGATTTCTCCCGTGTGCAGCTGTCAGAATGCCCTTGACCCGCTTGGCGCAGACACCGAAAACTCGGTCAATAGTTTCTCCAATGGAATGATGCAATGACAGATAGAAAGACCATTCTGGCCGGGGCAGGCGTGAACACCCGTCTGAGCCATACAGGAAACAACCCGGCCGACTACCACGGCTTCGTCAATCCGCCCGTCGTGCGCGCCTCGACAGTTCTGTTCCCGGATGCCAAGACCATGGAAACCCGGGCGCAGAAATACATCTATGGCACCCGGGGCACGCCGACCACCGACGCGCTCTGCGAAGCGATCGATGCGTTGGAAGGCTCTGCCGGGACCATTCTTGTGCCGTCGGGTCTGGCGGCTGTCACGGTTCCGTTCCTCGCCTTCCTGTCGGCCGGCGATCATGCGCTGATCGTCGATTCGGTCTATTTCCCCACCCGTCATTTTTGCACCACCATGCTGACGCGGCTCGGCGTGACGGTCGAATACTATGACCCGATGATCGGTGCCGGGATCGAATCGCTGATCCGGGCGAACACCAAGCTGGTGCACACGGAAGCGCCGGGTTCCAACACCTTCGAGATGCAGGACATCGCTGCGATCGCGGCTGCCGCCCACCGCCACGGCTGCGTGGTGACGATGGACAATACCTGGGCGACACCCCTCTATTTCAAGCCGCTCGACCATGGCGTCGATATTTCCATTCATGCCGCCACCAAATATCCGTCCGGCCATTCTGACATCCTGATGGGCACGGTTTCGGCCAATGCGACGCATTGGGCGCAACTGAAGGAAGCCAATCTCACGCTCGGCATCTGCGGGTCGCCCGACGACAGCTACCAGATCCTGCGCGGCCTCAGGACAATGGGCCTGCGCCTGGAACGGCACCAGGAAAGCACGCTCAACCTCGCGCGCTGGCTGGCCGAACGCGACGACGTTGCGCGTGTCCTGCATCCGGCCTTGCCGAGCTTCCCCGGCCACGACCTCTGGAAGCGTGACTTCTGCGGCTCCAGCGGTATTTTTTCGATCGTGCTCAAGGTGGAGAGCGAGGACAGGTTCAAGGCGAAGGCGCACGCCTTCCTCAATGCCCTGTCGCTTTTCGGCCTCGGTTATTCCTGGGGTGGCTATGAGAGCCTTGCGGTGCATGTCAGCCTTTCGGACCGCACGATCTCCAAGGCGCCGACCGAAGGGCCGGTGCTGCGTCTGCAGATCGGTCTCGAAGACGTGGCAGACCTGCGCAAGGACATCGAAGCCGGCCTGAGCGCGGCCGCAGCCGTCTGAGGGCCGCTCAGTCGCCGGCGCTGTAGCCGTACAGCCAGTCGAGATCGGCGGCCAGATCCTCTGGCCGCTTCCGTGACAGGACCAGGTTGCGGGCCAGGCCGACCGGGCCGCTGGCATGGTAGGCAAAGCGGTTGAAGGCGCCGCGCGCCCGGACTTTCCCGATCCGCTTTTTGCGGTGTTCGACGAAGGCGGCCAGCGCCTGTGGCTGTGAGCGGCCAGAATCGAGAAAGGCGGCCAGCTCCCAGGCATCCTCGATCGCCATCGCCGCGCCCTGCGCTGCAAACGGCATCATCGCATGGGCGGCATCGCCGATCAGGATGGTGTCGCGCCCGTTGTGCCAGGGGCCATCGCTGACTTCGTGGAGCGGCCAGAAAGTCGGCTCTGGGCTGAGCCCGATCAAGCGGCGCAGGTCCGGATGCCAGCCTGAAAGGGCGGCGAGCAGTTCGCTCTGCCGCGCCCCGGCAGCGCTCCCATCCCATGACAGGCTTTGGCCGGAGAGTCCCTTCGTGATGGCAACCAGATTGAACAATTTCGCGTCCCGCAAAGGATAGGCGACGAGATGTGCCTTTCGACCGAGGAACGCGATGACCCTGCCTGGGTCGAGCAGTGAAGGCGCCGCGTCCCAGCCGACAGTGAGGCGGAAGGCGACATGGCCGGAAAATAGCGCCCGGCCGGCCTCCGCAACCTGCGTTCGCACGGACGACCAGACCCCGTCGGCACCAATAATCAGTCCGGCAGCTTGGCCTGTGAGGGCGGCAATCGATTGAGGGTCTGCGGTTTCCAGCTTTTGTCCAAGGTGCAGCCGGCAGAGCGGCTGCCGCGCAACGGCCTCGATCAGGATGCGTTGCAGGCTGGCGCGATGCAGCACGCCGTAGGGCGCCTTCCATCGGTTTCGTGCGAAGGCGCCAGACGGCACCTGCGCCAGGGGCTTCAGCGTCCGTCCGTCGACCAGCGCGATCACATTCGGCTCGGTCCAGACGGCTTCGAGCGCCGGCAGAAGCCCCAGACGCGCGAGGATACCAGTTGCGTTCGGTGAGAGTTGCAGCCCGGCACCGATGCTGCTGAGTTCTGCGGCCTGCTCGATGATGTCGACGGAAAAACCGCGGCTGGCCAGCGAAAGTGCCGCCGTCAGGCCGGCGATGCCGGCACCGACGATCGCAATCGATACGCTCTCAGGCATTGAGATTTCTTTCGCCGCTCTGCGGCTCAGGCTGCCCTGGCGTGAAACACGCAGCCGTCCGGCACGGTCTGCTCGGCCTTCAGCGTACGATCGAAGCGGTAGAGCGTCGAGCAGTAGGGGCAGACTTTTTCGTTGTCGTCGCCCATGTCGAGATAGACATGCGGGTGGTCGAAGGGCACTGACGCACCCGTGCACATGAATTCCTTGACGCCGATCTCGATGACCCGGTGACCGCCGTCGTTCTGGAAATGAGGAATACCGTGCCCGGCCATGTCGTGCTCCACTGAAGTCTGCTGATGCATCTCTAATTCGGGCCGCACCATAGGGGGCTTTGTTTGAAAAGTGTAGCTGTAAAGATGCCGCGCCTTTCGCTTTTGCGTTGGTTTTGGCGCGCCGGGGGTTTTCCCCCGCGGCAGAAAATTCTAGGTTCCGGGCGCAACAGGACAAAGCCATGACCCTCGATCCGCCGCTGTTTTCCAAGTTTCGCCATGACGGCCTCGACATCGCCTTTTTCGACGCGGGTGATCCTTCCGGCGATCCGATCCTGCTGATTCACGGTTTTGCCTCGAGCGCCAACGTCAACTGGGTGTTTCCCGGCTGGCTGAAAACGCTGGGTGATACCGGTTACCGCGTGATGGCGCTCGACAATCGCGGCCACGGGGCCAGCAGCAAGCCGCACGATCCGGCCCTGTATCATGCAGAGGTGATGGCCGGCGACGCCGCAGCCCTGCTTGACCATCTGGGGATCGCAAAGGCCCATATCATGGGCTATTCGATGGGCGCGCGCATATCCGCATTTCTTGCGCTCTATCACCCCGATCGCGTGCGCTCGCTGATCCTCGGCGGCCTTGGCATCGGCATGGTCACCGGTGTCGGTGACTGGGATCCGATCGCGGATGCCTTGCGCGCGCCGTCGCTGGATGTGGTGACGCATGAGAGGGGCCGTATGTTCCGGGCCTTTGCCGACCAGACGAAAAGCGACCGTGTCGCGCTTGCCGCCTGCATCTCCACCTCGCGTGACCTGTTGACGCAAGCCGAGATGGCTCGCATCGATGTGCCCGCGCTCATCGGTGTCGGCACGGCAGACGACATTGCCGGCTCGCCCCAGGAACTCGCCGCCCTGATGCCCCAGGCAACCGCGCTCGACATCCCGGGCCGCGATCACATGCTGGCGGTCGGAGACAGGGTGTTCAAGAAGGCGGCGCTCGAATTTCTGGCAGCCATCGGCCCCGCTTAGAGACCGCGAAGGCGGACGCCTTGTGGGCAAAGGCATCCCACGGGCTCGTCCGTGACGGGAATGTCATTTGCATCTGCCCATTTATGTCGGCAGGATTTTATCCTATATTCGCGCAGGGTGCCGACACAGCGCGACGAAAACGAAGGAGAGCGACGATGGTCGCCAAGACCGATCTACGTCAGACCGAGACCGTCAAGGCCATGGACCCGATTTGGGACAGCCTGCAGCAGGAAGCGCGTGCCGCGTCCGAACAGGAACCGCTCCTGGCCGCTTTCCTTTACTCGACCATCATCAATCAGCACTCCCTGGAGGAAACCGTCATCCATCGCATCTGCGAGCGGCTCGACCATCCGGATCTCCAGGCGAACCTGCTGCGCCAGACCTTTGCGGAAATGCTGTCGGATTGGCCGGAATGGGGCGCCATCCTGCGCGTCGATATCCAGGCGGTCTACGATCGTGACCCGGCCTGCACGCGGTTTATGGAGGTGATCCTCTATTTCAAGGGTTTCCACGCGATCCAGACGCACAGGCTGGCCCATTGGCTGCTTGAACACGGCCGCCGCGATCTGGCGCTCTATCTGCAGAGCCGGTCGTCGTCGGTGTTCCAGACAGACATCAATCCGGCCGCGCGGATCGGCAAGGGGATCTTTCTCGACCATGCCACCGGTCTCGTTGTCGGCGAGACGGCTGTCATCGGCGACAACGTCTCGATCCTGCACGGCGTGACCTTGGGTGGCACGGGCAAGGAAGGCAGCGACCGCCATCCGAAGATCGGCAATGGCGTGCTGATCGGTGCCGGTGCCAAGATCCTCGGTAACATTCACATCGGCAATTGCTCCAGGGTCGCGGCCGGTTCCGTGGTGCTGAAACCGGTGCCGCCGAAAACCACGGTGGCCGGTGTTCCGGCGCGCGTGGTCGGCGAAGCCGGTTGCTCGGAGCCGTCGCGGTCCATGGACCAGTTGCTGGCAACGACGTTCGAAATCTGATCACCATCCATCGCCCTTTGGGGTTTACAGCGCTTGAGGCTCCATGCGAGAAGCGGCGCAAATCAAACTATTCTGGAGACGAGACTTGAAGCCCGAAGAAATCACAAAGCTCGAAGCCTATTTCAAGCGCACATTCAACGCGGGAATGATGATCAAGGCGCGTGCGAAGAAGGATGAATCCGCTGAAGTCTATCTCGGCGACGAGTTCCTCGGCGTGGTCTTCCGCGACGAAGAAGACGGCGAGTTGTCCTACAGCTTCTCCATGGCGATCCTCGACATCGACCTGTAGTCGAACAACGCATTCGACCGGAAAAGACCCGACCCGTCCTGAGCCATTCAGGGCGGGTTTTTTGTTTGGACCTGTTTTTCTGGGCTCGAAAACGAACGAAATAGGTCGAAATTTTCGGGGTTTTCATCAAGCCGTTGCAAAGACAGAGTTTATTGCAATGCACGTATATATTGACTTTATTGTGCAGTGCACCTAAACTATTTTCATCGTCAGCCGGCAACAAGGAGCAACCGGATGTTCAATTTCGAAGACGCAAACAAGAAGAACAAGGAAGCCATGGAAACGATGATGAAAAGCTATTCGGCGATGACGAAGGCATTTCAGGCGATCGCGACCGAGGCTGCTGATTATTCCAAGAAGTCTTTCGAAAACAGCGTTGCGCATTTCGAAAAGCTTTCGAGCGTGAAGAGCGTCGAGGCGGCTTTCGAACTGCAGACCGGCTACGTCAAGTCCTCCTATGAAGGCTATGTCTCCGAAGCGACGAAGATTGGCGAAATGTATGCCGACCTCGCCAAGGATGCTTACAAGCCCTATGAAGCGCCGGTCGCCAAGGCCACCGCTGTTGTGAAGGCTGCCGCTGCGGCCTGATCCGCGCGCAATCGTTATTTCACGTCTCAGAACCGGCTGCCTCAAGCGCAGCCGGTTTTTTGTCGTTTGCAGGATGGCGCAAGCGGGGATACCCTGCTGCATCGTTCCTTCAAGCGGAATCGTTTGAAGGTGAAAATGACGCAGTCGATTAAAAGTGCTTGAGCGTGCCTTGTGCGTCATACTGGTTGCACGGCGCTGCAGGGAAATTTGGTCAATCTTGCGTCGCCGAACGCAAATGTGATTGCAGTGCGGAAGAACAGTCTTAAAATCTGAAAAAGAACCACTAGATTATATGTCACGCACACGCCGCAACGATCTCCCACGTTTTGCGGCTGTCCAAGGGAATGAAGAAGAATGATCGCCATGCCGGTCCGGATGCAAAAGGGCAGCGAGGGCGACGGGGACAATGCCAACCGTGGCACCTCCGTCATAACCCGGACAAAGCCCAAGACGAAGAAGCCGAGCCTGTACCGTGTCCTGCTTCTGAACGACGACTATACGCCGATGGAATTCGTGATCCATATCCTGGAGCGTTTCTTCCAGAAGGATCGCGAAACGGCCACGCACATCATGCTCCATGTTCACAATCACGGCGTGGGTGAATGCGGTATTTTTACCTACGAGGTGGCCGAAACCAAAGTGACGCAGGTGATGGATTTCGCGCGCGAACATCAGCATCCGCTGCAATGCGTCATGGAAAAGAAATGAGGAACTGAACGTGCCAACATTTTCAACAAGCCTTGAAAAGGCGTTGCATCAGGCTCTGACTCTGGCCAATGAGCGCCACCACGAATACGCGACGCTTGAGCACCTCCTCCTGGCGTTGATCGACGATGCGGATGCAGCGGCCGTGATGGGCGCCTGCAACGTCAATCTCGACAGCCTGCGCAAGACCGTGTCCGATTATGTCGACCACGAACTCGGCAATCTGGTGACCGGCTACGACGAGGATTCCAAGCCGACAGCCGGTTTCCAGCGCGTCATCCAGCGTGCGGTGATCCATGTTCAGTCGTCGGGCCGCGAGGAAGTCACAGGGGCCAACGTGCTCGTCGCGATCTTTGCCGAACGCGAAAGCCACGCCGCCTATTTCCTGCAGGAGCAGGAGATGACGCGCTATGACGCCGTCAATTTCATCTCGCATGGCATCGGCAAGCGGCCCGGAGCCTCGGAATCACGTCCGCTGCGGGGGGCAGACGAGCCCGATTCCGAGCCGAAGCCACCGCGCGACCAGGACGAACAGGGCGCCAAGAAACAGCAGGATGCGCTGACGGCCTATTGCGTCAACCTCAACGAAAAGGCCAAGGTCGGCAAGATCGATCCACTGATCGGTCGCCATTCCGAGGTTAACCGCACCATTCAGATCCTGTGCCGCCGCTCCAAGAACAACCCGCTTTACGTGGGCGATCCCGGCGTCGGCAAGACGGCGATTGCCGAGGGGCTCGCCAAGCGCATCGTCGAGAAGAAGGTTCCGGAAGCGTTGCAAGACGCGACCATCTTTTCGCTCGACATGGGCACGCTGCTCGCCGGAACGCGGTATCGCGGTGATTTCGAGGAGCGTTTGAAGCAGGTCGTCAAGGAACTCGAGGAGTATCCGGGCGCGGTTCTGTTCATCGACGAAATCCACACCGTCATCGGTGCGGGTGCGACGTCGGGCGGCGCCATGGATGCGTCCAATCTGCTGAAGCCGGCGCTCTCGTCGGGGGCGATCCGCTGCATCGGTTCGACCACCTACAAGGAATACCGCCAGTTCTTCGAAAAGGACAGGGCACTCGTGCGCCGCTTCCAGAAGATCGATGTCGTCGAGCCGAGCATCGACGATGCGATTGCCATCATGAAGGGCCTGAAGCCCTATTTCGAGGACTATCACAAGCTGAAGTACTCGAACGAGGCGATCAAGTCGGCCGTCGAGCTTTCGGCCCGCTATATCAACGACCGCAAACTGCCGGACAAGGCGATTGACGTCATCGACGAAACCGGTGCCGCGCAGATGTTGCTGCCGGTCGGCAAGCGTCGCAAGCTGATTACGGAGAAGGAAATCGAGGCAACGATCGCCACGATGGCCCGCATTCCGCCTAAGACCGTTTCGAAGGACGACGAGACCGTTCTCGCCAACCTCGAAAAGGAACTGCGCTCGGTGGTCTACGGCCAGGACCTGGCCATCGAGGCGCTGTCGTCAGCGATCAAGCTGGCGCGGGCCGGCCTGCGCGAACCCAACAAGCCGATCGGCTCCTATGTCTTCTCCGGCCCGACTGGCGTCGGCAAGACGGAAGTCGCCAAGCAGCTGGCAGCATCGCTCGGCGTCGAGCTTATCCGCTTCGACATGTCGGAATACATGGAGCGGCACACGGTGTCGCGTCTGCTCGGTGCGCCTCCCGGCTATGTCGGTTTCGACCAGGGCGGTCTGCTGACCGACGGCATCGACCAGCATCCGCATTCGGTGCTGCTGCTCGATGAAATCGAGAAGGCCCATCCGGATCTGTTCAACATCCTGTTGCAGGTCATGGATCATGGACAGCTGACCGACCATAACGGCAAGAAGATCGACTTCCGCAACGTCATCCTGATCATGACGACGAATGCGGGCGCTTCGGAAATGGCCAAGGCTGCTTTCGGCTTCGGCTCGGCCAAGCGCGAAGGTGACGACGTAGAGGCGCTCAACCGGCTGTTCACGCCGGAATTCCGCAACCGTCTCGATGCGGTGATTCCGTTTGCCTCGCTGCCGACGCAGGTCATCCACCAGGTCGTGCAGAAGTTCGTCATGCAGCTGGAAACGCAGCTTGCCGAACGCAACGTGACCTTCGATCTGCACCAGGATGCGATCGCTTGGCTGTCGGAAAAGGGCTATGACGAGAAGATGGGCGCGCGTCCGCTCTCGCGGGTCATTCAGGAAAGCATCAAGAAGCCGTTGGCCGATGAGATCCTGTTCGGCAAGCTGAAAAAGGGCGGCGTCGTCAAGGTCACCGTCGGCACCAAGCCGGATGGCAGCAAGGGACTGCTGCTCGATTCGGTTCCGGAAACGGCCCGCATCAAGCCGAAGGCCGAAGTCGTCAATCCCGTACGCAAGGCCGCCAAGGCGGCCAAGGCACGGGAAGTCGAGACGGTGGGGGCCGAGCCTGCGACGAAGGCCAAGCCGAAGCGCGCCGCCAAGGCCGCCGCGGTCAGTGAGCCCGAGGCAAAAGCTGCACCGTCAGCCGATCCAGGCGAAGGCCCGCGCAAGGGCCGGACCGTTCCCAAGGTTCCGCGCAAGAAGTAAGCGGAACCAAAGAGATCTCTCAGTGCCGGGCGTCATCGTCCGGCACTGATGGTTTGTGGCACAGGCATATTTGGAAATACTGATGGACGTCGGCCAGAGCGAGGGAACGGGCAGGGACTGGTTCCTGGCCGGTATGCGCGGCATAGCCAGCCTCCCGGCGATCATCCTCATGCTCTCCTTCGTCGGGTTCTGCGCCTTCACCGCGCAGGCCGGTGTTCCCGTCGAGCAGGTGGTGTTCATGACCGGCATCGTCTGGGCCCTTCCGGCCAAGGTGATCCTTGTCGGCTCGATCATGAGCGGCGCCAATCTCTTGACCGCCTTCATCGCAGTGACGCTCTCCTCGATCCGGCTGATGCCGATGGTGGCGGCGCTCATTCCGGAAATTCGCACGTCCCGGACACCGACCTGGCTTCTGCTGCTGCTCTCGCATTTCGTGGCCATCACCGCCTGGGTGTTTGCCATGGAGCGGATCCAGACGGTCCCGCGCCAGCATCGCATCGCCTTCTTTGCCGGCTTCGGTGTCACGCTGGTTCTTGCCAACATGCTGCTGGTCGCCATCGTCTACCGCTTCGTCGCCGAGTTTCCGCCGATCATCGCGGGTTGTCTTTTCTTCCTGACACCCGTCTATTTTCTCGCCTCGATCTGGAGTTCGGCGCGGCATCCGGTGATCTATGTGGCCCTGGTCATCGGATTGATCGCCGGGCCATTCTTCTACTGGCTTGCGCCGGAATTCGACATTCTCCTGGCCGGGGTCGGCGGCGGCACGCTGGCCTGGGTGGTGGAGCGCGCATGGCGAATGAAGCAAAGGGCGGGCACATGAGCTGGGACGACGGCTGGTGGGCCTATGCCTTCATCGCCATTGCCGGCTGGCTGGCAACCGATCTCTGGCGCTGGCTCGGCGTTCTCGCCGGAAACCGCCTGCGCGAGGATTCGGAGGCCTTGAACTGGGTGCGCGCCGTTGCGACCGCGCTGGTGGCCGCGGTCGTCGCCAAGCTCATTCTCTATCCGACCGGCATTCTCGAACAATCGCCGCTCTGGCTGCGGCTGGGGGCGATCGCCGCCGGCACGCTGGCCTTCTTCGTGTTCCGTCAGAAGCCCGCCATCGGCATAGGCACGGCGATTGCAGCCCTCGGGATAGGCCTTTTCCTTTTGGGGTTCTGATCAGCCCGCCAGGGCGTTTCTGATTCTTGCTGCCTGCTCGGCGAGCATGGCACCATCCGCCATCCCGCCGGAATGCGGCTTGAGCATCGACCCTTCCTTGCGCGGGATGATGTGGAAATGCAGGTGGAAGACGGACTGGCCGGCCGGCGCTTCGTTGAACTGCATGATGGTGATGCCATCGGCGTCGAAGGCGTCGCGCGCGGCGATCGCCACCGTCTGGACAACGGCGATCAGGCCGGGAAGCAAGGCGGGATCGATATCAAGAAGATTGCGCGCGGCGGTCTTCGGGATCACCAGAACATGACCGTCCGCCTGCGGCATGACATCCATGAAGGCCAGCGTCGTCTCGTCTTCATAGACCTTGTGCGCGGGTATCTCGCCGCGCAGGATTTTGGCGAAGATGTTGCCGGTGTCGTAGTGTGTGCCTGTCATCGCATCGGTCTCCCTGACGTCTCTCAATCCTGTGGCTCAAATTTTAGTCGTCGCGATCCGGATCCTGCCGCTCGCCCTTGCGGAACGGGCTGTGGTCGGAAAGGATTTCACCGATCTGCTCCACCTCCTGGCGCTCCCGCCGGAGGTAGTCGGAAACGGCGCGCGCCAGCCCGGGATGGCTGATGAAATGGGCCGAATGGGTGGTGACGGGCAGATAGCCGCGCGCCAGCTTGTGTTCGCCCTGCGCCCCGGCCTCGACACGCGCCAGCCCCTTGGCAATCGCAAAATCGATCGCCTGATGATAGCAGACTTCGAAATGCAGGAAGGGGTGATCCTCGATTGCCCCCCAATGCCGGCCATAGAGCGCATCGCCGCCGATGAAGTTGATGGCGCCGGCGATGTAGCGTCCGTCCCGCTTGGCCATCACCAGAAGAATGTCGTCGGCCATGCGCTCGCCGATCAGCGAGTAGAATTTGCGCGTCAGGTAGGGGCGACCCCATTTTCGGCTGCCGGTATCGGTGTAGAAGGCAAAAAACTGGTCCCAGATGGCTTCGGTGAGGTCGGCGCCGGTCAGCCAGTCGATGGTGATGCCGTTTTCGAGGGCCGAACGGCGTTCCTTCTTCAGCGCCTTGCGCTTGCGCGACGCCAGCGTCTCCAGAAAATCGTCATGCGAGCCGTAGCCGGCATTGGTGAAATGGAACTGCTGGTCGGTGCGATGCAGGAAGCCGGCATCCTCCAGTGTCGCCACCTCGTCCTGCGGCAGGAACGTGACATGCGCTGAGGAAATGCTGTGGCGGCGGGCCAGCTCCTTCAGCCCGGCGGCAAGCCCCGCCTGGATGGAGCTGCGGTCGGTCCCCATGGCATGCAGCAGGCGAGGGCCGGTCGCCGGTGTGAAGGGCACCGAGCATTGCAGCTTCGGGTAATAGCGCCCGCCGGCCCGCTCGAAGGCGTCGGCCCAGGCGTGATCGAAGACATATTCGCCCTGGCTGTGGTTTTTCATATAGCAGGGAAGCGCGCCGTCGAGCCCGCCCGCGTCGTTCTCCAAGAGAAGATGCTGGCCGAGCCAACCGGTTTCCGCCATGGCCGAGCCGGATTCCTCCAGCGATGACAGATAGGCGTGCGAGACAAACGGATTGTAGATGCTGCCGGATTGGCCTTTTGAGGCCCCGGACAGCCTGTTCCAGCTGTCCGTGGTAATGTCGGCAAAGGAAGTTTCGATGCGTATCCTGACGTCGCCTGCCATGCTTTACGCAATGATCCTTTCTCTCGGATCGAACCCTTCGAACGTCATCTGGTCGGCATGGGCAAAGGTCTGCTCGATCGCCGCCTCGTCGCGCACCGTCCAGGTGATGACCGGCACACCCTGCGCGCGCACCTTCGTGATGAAGGAATTTGGCAGATGCCCGTAGAAATAGGAAACGAAATCAAGCCCGAGCTGCATCGCTTCTTCGTGAACGACGAATGTGTCTGGCTTGGCACCATCCGCCGTCAGCCCGACCGGGTAGGATGGCTCGAGTGCCTTCAGGTCCTTCAACAGCCAGTGATCGAAGCTCATCAGGGCGATCGGGCCGGTATAGCCGTCGAGCGTTTCAAGGACCGCGTCGGCAAAACCCTCGTCATCACCTTTTCGGCCCTTGAGTTCCAGCACGATCGGCACCCGGCCCTTGACCAGCCGGAGCAGCGCACCGAGGGTGGGTACCTTGTCGGCCGTGCCGCCAATGGCGATCAGACCGAGTTCGCCCGCTGTCTTGGCACGGATATCGCCCTTGATGCCGCAGAGCCGCTGCATGTCGTCGTCATGGAAGACGACAGGGACGCTGTCGGCCGTATATTGCAGGTCGCATTCGATCGCGAAACCGGCCTCGACGGCGCGCTTGAACGCCGGCAGCGTGTTTTCCCAAACCGTCTTGTTCATGTCGTGGTAGCCGCGATGGGCAACCGGCTGTGCTGTCAGCCAGGAGAGGTCTTTCGTGACAATGGGCATGGCGCTGCTGTTCCGATCAGGCAATTTCGATGACGGCGTCGATCTCGACGGCGGCGTTGAAGGGCAGGGATGCCATGCCGACGGCGGCCCGCGCATGCACGCCGGCATCGCCAAGGATGTTCACCAGCAGGTTCGAGGCGCCGTTGATGACGAGATGCTGCTCGACGAACTCCGGGACCGAGGCGACGAAGCCGTTGATCTTGACGATCCGCGCGATGCGCCCAAGGTCGCCGCCGAGTGCAGACTTAGCCTGCGCCAGAATGTTGATCGCGCAGAGTTCCGCGGCACGCTGACCGGTGGCAACATCCACATCCTTGCCGAGATGGCCGGTCACGCCGATCTTGCCGCTTTCCATGGGCAATTGTCCGGAAATATAGAGATGCGAACCGCTGATCACGTAGGGAACATAGTTGGCGGCCGGCGCTGCGGCCTGCGGCAGGGTGATTCCGAGGTCTTTGATGCGTGCTTCGATCTCTGCGGACATGGATAACTCCGGTGATTGTTGTCTTTTGTTTTCAAATGCTGCATGCAAAGCAAGATCCATGACGGGAGAAATTACCACTTCGTCATGGGCGATGCCTCGCTTTTGCCGAATGCGTTCTTATAACATCGCTGGCGAGTCCAACAGGAGGAAACGGATGTTTCGGTCAGACTTTGTCTCAGCCCTTGTGGCAGGGGCGTGTTGCTCGGTCATGACGGCCGGCGGCGCGGGCGCTGCATCGGCAAGCATCCTGGTTCCGCATCGCGCGGTCTATGATCTTGAGCTGAAGGATGCCTCCGACCGCTCCGGTATCGCCGGCATGTATGGCCGCATGGTCTATGAATTCAACGGGTCTGCCTGCGAGGGCTATACGGTGAGTTTCCGGTTCGTGACCCAGGTCGACACCGGTGACGAGGTTAAGCTGACCGATCAGCAGACGACGACCTATGAAGACCTCAAGAACGGCAATTTCCGGTTTCTGACACGCTCCTTCACCGACGAGAAGCTCGACAAGGAAGTGCGCGGCTCCGCGCATGAGGCGGACACGGGTGTGACTGTCGATCTGACGGCCCCCGACAAGCGCCAGGTTGACCTGGCGCAGAGCCTCTTTCCGACCGAACACATGCTCGAGGTTATTGATCGCGCCCAGAAGGGCGAGACGCTGTTCGAATCGCGCATCTTTGACGGCTCCGACGCCGGCGACAAGACGTTGATCACCACGACCATGGTCGGCAAGGCGCAGCAGCCGAAGCCGGATGACGTCGATGTCGGAAAGGCGGGTGCCATGGCAGCCAAGGCCTATTGGCCGGTGACGATTTCCTATTTCAACGACGAACAGGCCGGCGATGCCCTGCCGATCTACCGGATGCAGTTCAAGCTCTATGACAACGGCATCACCCGCGACCTGACGATGGACTATGGCGATTTCGTTCTCAGCGGCAAATTGGCGGATCTTGAAATGTTCAAGACCGAGGATTGCAAGTAGAGCCGCGACACATTTCCCGTATCTACCCTTGATTTCTAGGGCGACAGCTTGTATGGCCAGCCCATTCCACACGTAAGGTTTGGGGCTGTCCGGGAGAAATCCGGTCGGTTCCACCCGGTGGCATCTTCGAAGAAGGTGCTGTTTGCCTTGCGGAGGTTCAACCGGAAAAGGAGAAAAAGGCATGGCATTGCCCGATTTTAGCATGCGTCAGCTTCTGGAAGCTGGCGTTCACTTCGGCCACCAGACACATCGCTGGAACCCGAAAATGAAGCCGTACATCTTCGGCGATCGTTCCAACGTCCACATCATCGACCTTGCACAGACTGTGCCGATGCTGTCGCGCGCCCTGCAGATGGTCAGCGATACCGTCGCCAAGGGCGGCCGCGTCCTGTTCGTCGGCACCAAGCGCCAGGCGTCGGAAATCATTGCCGATGCTGCCAAGCGTTCGGCCCAGTATTACGTCAATGCCCGCTGGCTCGGCGGCATGATGACCAACTGGAAGACGATTTCGAACTCGATCCAGCGCCTGCGCAAGCTCGACGAAATCCTCAACTCGGAAGCTTCGGGCTTCACCAAGAAGGAACGCCTGAACCTTGAGCGCGAGCGCGAAAAGCTCAACCGTGCGCTCGGCGGTATCCGCGACATGGGCGGCGTTCCGGACCTGATGTTCATCATCGATACCAACAAGGAATCGATTGCCATCGACGAAGCCAAGCGTCTTGGCATCCCGGTTGTCGCGATCATCGATTCGAACTGCGATCCGGACCGTATCGACTACCCGATCCCCGGCAATGACGACGCGTCGCGCGCCATTTCGCTCTATTGCGATCTGATCTCGCGTGCAGCGCTTGACGGCATCGCCCGTCAGCAGGGTGCTTCCGGCCGCGATCTCGGGGCGTCCAGCGAACTGCCGGTCGAACCGGCGCTCGAAGAAGCCGCCGAAGCCTGATCAGGCCAGCCGGCGGATCCGTTCCGCCGGTGTCTACCATAAAATCAGGACAAGGCCGTTTGCGACTGAGGAAGTGAACGGCCTTGTTCTTTTTTGCATCTGGGTTCGCCACAAACATACGGCGCTTTCCAGCCTGCATCCGTCGTGCTGATGACTTCATCACGATGTCACATTCAGGGGTCATGCCCTGCCACATCCTCCTGGTCGCGCGCCGGTACTCGGGCAGCACACCAGACGAACAAACGAAGAGGCAAAAAAGATGAGCACTATTACTGCAGCAATGGTGAAGGAACTGCGCGATATGACCGGCGCAGGCATGATGGACTGCAAGAAGGCACTCGGCGAAACCAATGGCGACATGGAAGCCGCGGTTGACTGGCTGCGCGCCAAGGGCATTGCCAAGGCTGACAAGAAGTCGGGCCGTGCAGCGGCCGAAGGCCTCATCGGCATCACCGCGAGCGGCACCAAGGCCGTTGTCATCGAACTGAACTCCGAAACTGACTTCGTTGCCCGCAACGATGCCTTCCAGGATCTGGTCCGTGGCATTGCCAAGGTTGCCGTTGAAACCGACGGTGCCGTCGAGACGATCAGCGCGGCCAACTACCCGGCCACCGGCAAGTCTGTCGGCGAAAGCATCACCGATGCGATCGCGACCATCGGCGAGAACATGTCGCTGCGCCGGTCGGCGCTTCTGTCCGTCGAAGACGGCGTCGTTGCCACCTATGTCCACAACGCCGTTGCTGACGGTCTCGGCAAGCTCGGCGTGCTCGTCGCGCTGAAGTCGACCGGCGACAAGGATGCGCTCAACACGATCGGCCGCCAGGTTGCCATGCACATCGCAGCGACCAATCCCCTGGCCATTCGTTCGAGCGAAGTCGATGCAACCGTTGCCGAGCGCGAGCGCAACATCTTCATCGAACAGTCGCGCGCCTCGGGCAAGCCGGACAACATCATCGAGAAGATGGTCGATGGCCGCATGCGCAAGTTCTTCGAAGAAGTCGCTCTGCTTTCGCAGGCCTTCGTCATGAACCCTGAGCTGACGGTCGAAGCGGCGATCAAGGAAGCCGAAAAGACGGTCGGCGCACCGATCGAAGTGACGGGCATGGCGCGTCTCCTGCTCGGCGAAGGCGTCGAGAAGGAAGAGAGCGATTTCGCTGCAGAAGTGGCTGCTGTCGCCAAGGGCTGATTTCTTCATCCTGATTGGGAAAACAAAAGGGCATCGCGTGACAACGCGGTGCCCTTCGTGTATCCGGCATCATCATTGGTCTCCGTCGCCGGTGGATTGCCGTGCGACCGGCGGGCCCGATCAACAGCTTCCTTTTTTCGCATGCCGCGCGCATGTACCGTTCTATTTCAGGAGTAACGATGTCGGCCAAACCTCTCTACAAACGCGTGCTACTGAAGGCCTCGGGCGAAGCGCTGATGGGCAGCCAGGGATTCGGCATCGATGTCGCGGTTGCAGACCGTATCGCAGCCGATATCGCAGAAGCGCGGGCGATGGGTGTGGAAGTCGGCGTGGTTGTCGGCGGCGGCAATATTTTCCGTGGCGTCGCCGTTGCCTCGAAGGGCGGCGACCGCGTCACCGGCGACCATATGGGCATGCTGGCCACCATCATCAATGCGCTGGCGCTCGCGACCTCGCTGCGCAAGCAGAACATCGATACCGTCGTTCTGTCGGCCATTGCCATGCCGGAAATCTGCGAGAGTTTTTCGCAGCGCGCCACCCTCTACCATCTCTCGCTTGGCCGCGTCGTGATCTTTGCGGGCGGCACCGGCAATCCGTTCTTCACGACCGATTCGGCTGCCGCGCTGCGGGCCGCCGAAATGGGCGCCGAGGCGATCTTCAAGGGAACGCAGGTTGACGGCATCTATTCCGCTGATCCGAAGAAGGATCCGACCGCGACCCGTTTCGAGCGCCTGACGCACAGCGAAGTGCTCAACAAGGGCCTCGCCGTGATGGACATCGCAGCCGTCGCGCTGGCGCGGGAAAACAGCATTCCGATCATCGTGTTCTCGATCCACGAAAAAGGTGGTTTCGCGGAAATCCTGACCGGCGGCGGTCGTGCGACCATCGTCACCGACAATTGAAAGCCTGACGGACGGTCCCGACAGGAGCGTTCGCGTCTACAAAAAAAACGGGAGTTTGATCCATGAGTGAAGGTATTGACCTGAATGACCTGAAGCGCCGCATGGATGGCGCCATCAACGCGTTCAAGAGTGATATCGCGTCCCTGCGCACCGGCCGCGCCTCGGCCAACGTGCTCGACCCGGTGATGGTGGAGGCCTATGGTTCGCGCGTTCCGCTCAACCAGGTCGCCAACATCACGGTTCCCGAAGCGCGCATGCTGGGCGTTTCCATCTGGGACAAATCCATGGTCAACGCCGTCGACCGGGCAATCCGCGAATCCAATCTCGGCCTCAACCCGATCGTCGATGGCCAGAACCTGCGCATTCCGCTGCCGGAACTGAATGAGGAGCGCCGCAAGTCGCTGGTCAAGGTTGCCCATGACTATAGCGAAAAGGCAAAAATCGCCATTCGCAACGTTCGCCGCGACGGCATGGACAGCCTCAAGAAAGCGGAAAAGGATGGCGATATCGGGCAGGACATCAGCCGCAGCCAGTCTGAAAAGGTGCAGAAAATCACCGACGAGGTGATTTCCGACATCGACCGCTTGCTCGCCGACAAGGAAAAGGAAATCATGCAGGTCTAGTCTGCGTATCGAATCTCTGTTTTTCGGGTCACCGATGTCAAAACTCACAGCAGGAGACGTTCCCGAGCACGTTGCCATCATCATGGATGGCAACGGCCGCTGGGCCAATTCGCGCGGTCTCCCGCGAACGATGGGGCATCGCAAGGGCGTCGAGGCGGTCCGCGAAGCCGTGCGCACGGCAGGCGACGTCGGCATTCGCTACCTGACGCTGTTCGCCTTCTCCTCGGAAAACTGGAACAGGCCTGAAGCGGAGGTTTCCGACCTCATGGGGCTGCTGAAAGCCTTTATCCGTCGCGATCTGGCGGAACTTCACGGCCAGAATGTCCGGATCCGCGTGATTGGCGACAAGAAGAACCTGCGGGGAGACATCCTGCCGCTTCTTCTCGAGGCCGAGGAGACGACGCGAAGCAATACCGGCATTACGCTGGTCATCGCCTTCAACTACGGCTCGCGCGACGAGATGACCCGGGCGATGCAGGCGCTTGCGGTCGAGGTCGCCCAGGGACGCATGACCCCGGAACAGATCACGCCGGAGGTGATCTCCAGCCGGATGGATACGGCGGGCATTCCCGATCCCGACCTGATCCTGCGCACCAGTGGCGAGGAGCGGCTGTCCAATTTCCTGTTGTGGCAGGCGGCCTATTCGGAATTGCTCTTCGTTCCCGAACTCTGGCCGGACTTCACCCGCGAGGTGTTTCTGGCTGCCCTTGAAAAATATGCCGGCCGGGAGCGCCGTTTTGGCGGCCTGTCGCCGCGCCAGACAATTGCGGTCGGTTCCTGATGCAGACAGAACTCAAGCTGCGCATCCTGTCCGGCATCGTCATGGCTGTCGTCGTTCTTTTCGCGACCTGGGCCGGCGGCCTGACGTTCCAGATTCTGTCCGTCGCCATTGCGCTGCTCGTCTATTACGAATGGTCGACGATGACACGGCTTGCCGACGTCGATTTCCAGGCAAACGCCTTCGGATGGTTGTCGCAGATTGTCGTTGCCGGGCTGATCCTGTTCGACGATGTCGGTCTGACCATTCCGGTCCTGTCGGGCTTCGCCATCGTCTCGTTGTTGTGGGTCATGCTGCGCAAGGGAAGCTTCTGGCAACCGGGCGGCATCGTCTATGCGGGCCTGACCGGCATTTCCCTGTCTGCGATCCGGGGTGACGATTCGGCTGGCCTGATTGCCATGCTGTTCGTCTTTGCCGTCGTCTGGGCGACCGATATCCTGGCCTATTTCACGGGCCGTGCGATTGGCGGACCGAAACTTGCACCGCGGATTTCGCCCGGGAAAACCTGGTCCGGAGCCATCGGCGGCGCTGTGTCCGGGGTGATTGCCGGGGTTGCCCTGGTGTCCAGCCAGTTTTCGCTGGATGATCTTCGTTTGCCGGTGCTGGCACTCGTGCTGTCCGTGGCAAGCCAGAGCGGCGATCTCTTCGAAAGTTTCATCAAGCGCAAATTCGGTGCAAAGGACTCCAGCAAACTCATTCCTGGCCATGGTGGCGTGATGGATCGGGTCGACGGCCTTGTTTTCGCCTGTTTTGCAGCACTTCTGCTTTCTTTGATGCAGGTCGTATTTGCCGGTGCGCAGACCACATCGACAGGGGCAATCCTGCTGGGGCTCTAAAGCGCCCCTCAGGCGACATGAACGGGGTACGCGAATGACTTTCCTGGCCGATGCGATGCAGTTCGTTCTGGGCTATATCGTGCCATTCCTTCTGGTGCTGACGCTGCTGGTCTTCGTGCATGAGATGGGCCATTACCTCGTCGGGCGGTGGTCTGGCATCCGTATCGTTGCTTTTGCTGTCGGGTTCGGCCCGGAGATCTTCGGCTTTACCGATCGCCATGGAACGCGCTGGAAATTCTGTGCCATTCCGCTGGGTGGCTATGTGAAATTCTTCGGGGACGAGGATGCGGCCAGCATTCCGGACTATGCCCGTCTTGAAAAGTTTTCGGCAGAAGATCGGGACCGCACGTTTCTCGGTGCCAAACTCTGGAAGAGAGCCGCGACCGTCGCCGCGGGGCCGATCGCCAATTTCATCCTGGCGATCGCGATCTTTGCGGTCCTCTTCTCGATCTACGGCAAGTCGGTTGCCGATCCGATCGTTGCCGAGGTCAAGGTCGACAGTGCGGCGCAGAAGGCCGGCGTGCTGCCCGGAGACCTGCTCGTCTCGATCGACGGCAATGCCGTCACGACATTCGACGATGTCCGCCGTTACGTCAGCATACGCCCGGAAACGCCGATCACCATAAGGGTGGAACGCAAGGACGCGTTCCTGGATCTGCCGATGGTGCCGCAGCGCACGGAGATCACCGACCAGTTCGGCAACAAGATGGAACTGGGCATTATCGGTATCGTCACCAATCAGGAAGCCGGCAATTTCCGGCTCCAGACTTTTGGGCCGATTGAAGCTGTCGGGCAGGGGGCTGTCGAAAGCTGGCACATCGTCACCGGGACGTTCAACTATCTCGCCAACCTCGTGACCGGCCGGATGAAAGCGGATCAGCTGGGCGGACCCATCCGCGTTGCCCAGGCCTCGGGACAGATGGCGACGCTCGGCATCGCCGCCGTGCTGCAATTGGCAGCCGTCCTGTCGGTTTCCATTGGACTTCTCAACCTAATGCCGGTTCCGGTACTTGATGGCGGGCATCTGATGTTTTATGCGGTGGAAGCCGTCAGGGGAAAACCTGTCGGTCCGGGCGCCCAGGACATCGCTTTCCGCATCGGTTTTGCAATGGTTCTGATGCTGATGGTGTTCGCGACGTGGAACGACATCAGCATGCTGATCGGCTAGGCCAAGACGGGCTTGCGGATTGCCTGGGAGAACGGCAGCACCCTTGGTTTTCAATGGGTTGTGTCGAAAGGAATTGTTTACGATAAATCAATTCTGTAGTGGCCGTTGGGACACGGTTTGAATTGAAGTAAACAGAAATTAACGAGCGACCTTGCTTGTATGGGAAAAGCAGTTAAAACGGCAAACGTGGCCGGAGTCGGTATGGCTTTGCTGCGAGACGTTGGGAAAAAGGTAAGATTTATGAAAGCTGGTTCAAAGTTTTTGAACGCGGTATCGGCGGTTGCGCTGTCTGCTGGAATTGTCGCAACGGGTACAGGCATCGTAACGCTTGCTAGTGCGTCTGTTGCAGAGGCCGCTGTCATCAGCCGGGTAGAGGTTCGCGGTGCGACGCGCGTCAGCGCCGAAACCGTTCGCGCCAACATCACGATCACCCCCGGCAAGAGCTTCAGCAATTCCGACATCGATTCCTCGGTGAAGCGTCTCTACGCGACCGGGTATTTTTCCGACGTCAGCATCAATATTTCAGGCGGCACGCTCGTCGTGTCTGTCAGCGAGAACCAGTTGATCAACCAGGTGGTGTTCAACGGCAACCGCAAGATCAAGGACAATAAACTTCAGGAAGCCGTGCGCACGCAGCCGCTCGGCCCTTACAGCGAAGCGACCGTTGAGTCGGATATCGCGGCGATCAAGCAGGCCTATGCCGGGATCGGTCGCGAGGATGTGACGGTCACGACCCAGGTGGTTCCGATCGCGGAAGGGCGCGTCAATCTCGCCTTCGTGATCAATGAAGGCACGCGCACCAAGATCAGCCAGATCAGCTTCGTCGGCAACACGGCCTATGGTGATGGTCGCCTGCAGTCGGTGATCGCAACCAAGAAATCCGGTCTCTTCTCGTTCCTGAACCGCAAGGACGTCTACAACGAAGACAAGCTGCGCGCCGATGAAGAGTTGCTGCGCCAGTTCTATTACAATCACGGTTATGCGGATTTCCGCGTCGTTTCTTCCGACGCTGCCCTTGATGAATCGACCAACGAGTACACGGTGACGATCACCGTTGAAGAAGGCGAGCGCTACGACTTCGGTCCTGTTAATGTCGAATCGACTGTCGAAGGTGTGGATGCTGAGGCCCTCAAGGGTCTGGTCCAGACCAGCGAAGGGTCCGTTTACAAGGCCAAGGACGTACAGGAGAGCATTTCGGAAATTTCCAAGCGTGTGGCTGCCGAAGGTTATCCCTTTGCGCGCGTCACGCCGCGTGGCAACCGTAATTTCGACAATCGTACGATCGCCGTCGATTATCTGGTTGACCAGGGCGAGCGTGCCTATGTTGAGCGCATCGAGATCCGCGGCAACACACGCACACGTGACTACGTCATCCGTCGCGAATTCGACCTCAGCGAAGGCGACGCCTTCAACCAGGAAATGATTGCGCGCGCCAAGCGTCGTCTCGACGCGCTCGGCTACTTCTCCGCCGTCAATATCACGACGGCTCCGGGGACGGCTCCGGACCGCGTCGTCATCGTCGTTGATGTGCAGGACCAGTCGACAGGATCCTTCGGTGTCGGTGCGGGCTATTCGGCCGGCAGCGGCGGCGGCTTCCTTCTGGAGGCCTCGATCGAGGAAAAGAACTTCCTCGGCCGTGGCCAGTATATTCGTCTTGCCGCCGGTCGCGGCGACGAAAGCCGCACCTACAACGTCTCGTTCACCGAGCCCTATTTCCTCGGTTACCGTCTGGCCGCCGGCTTTGATGTGTTCAAGAACGAGAATGATTTCGACGACGACAACTACAGCTATGATGAGCAGGGCTTCAGCCTGCGCGTCACGGCACCGATCACCGAGCGAATTTCGACGACGTTCCGCTACAACTATTCGGAATATGATTATCGTGGCGACAAAACTGAACTGTCGAGCCCCTATGATCGGGTGATCGATGGTTCGCCTTGGACACGTTCGTCGATCTCGCAGGTCATCAGCTACAATTCGCTGGATGATGCTGCGGCGCCGCACGAGGGTATCATTGCGTCGATCACGCAGGAATTTGCGGGCCTTGGCGGCACGTCGGATTTCTACAAGATCAGCGGCAAGGCGAAGGCCTATTACACGCTGAACGACGATGCAGACATCATTGCATCGATCGCCGGTAGTGCTGGCCATGTTGTCGGGACATCCGGTCAGATGGAGGTCTTCGACCAGTTCCAGCTGAGCGGCAACGACATTCGCGGCTTCGAGCGGAACGGTGTTGGGCCGCGCGCTGCCAACGGCGACTCGATCGGCGGCACGACCTACTTCACGGCTTCGGCTGAAGCGACATTCCCGCTCCCGGGCATTCCGCGTGACAGCGGCTTCCGTGGCGCCTTCTTCGTCGATGCCGGAACGCTTTACGGCAATGA
Source organism: Pararhizobium antarcticum (assembly GCF_001885585.1). Classification (GTDB taxonomy): domain Bacteria; phylum Pseudomonadota; class Alphaproteobacteria; order Rhizobiales; family Rhizobiaceae; genus Pararhizobium; species Pararhizobium antarcticum. The sequence goes on along the minus strand of NZ_LSRP01000151.1, from coordinate 68,222 downwards.
GGTGAGTGTCACAGGTGCGGATGGTGTGCGTGGCACCGATGCGTCGCTGCGTGCCTCTGTCGGTCTTGGCCTGCTCTGGGCATCACCATTCGGTCCGCTGCGTGTCGACTATGCGTTCCCGATTGCCAAGGAAGACTTCGACCGCGTCCAGAACCTGAAGTTCGGTATCTCGTCGTCGTTCTAATCGTCGCAGTCCAGAACTGCCTGCCAAATCGTTCTGGAGTATCGGCCATGGAACAGAACTGGTTCTTCCCGCCCCATGATGGGATCCGCCTGGATATGCTGGCGGATCAGATCGGGGCGACACTGGAAGATCAGACAGTGGCTGACCGGGTTGTCCGGTCGGTTTCGCCCGTCTACCGGGCAAAACAGGATGACATCTGTTACATGTTGTCCCGCAAGAACCGCAGCGAACTGGAGACATGCCAGGCTGCAGCGATTGTTTGCGACAAGGCCATTGCGGCGATCGTCCCCCCACATATTCCGGTTCTTTTGACGCAGCATGCGCATACGGCCTTTGCCGTCGCAGGCTCGCTTCTGTATCCGCAGGCCATGCGCCCCGTGCAGAACCTGTCCGGACCGCCGGGCATATCGCCGGCTGCCTTTGTCGATCCGTCGGCGCGGATCGAGGACGGTGTGCAGATCGAGGCGACGGCTGTGATCGGCGCTGGTGCGCAGATCGGTGCTGGAACATGGATTGCCGCAGGGGCCGTGATCGGGCCGGGGGTTCGGATCGGCCGTGACTGCACGATTGCGGCCGGCGCCAGCGTGCTCTGCGCGCTGATCGGCGACGAGGTCATCATTCACCCGGGTGCGCGGATCGGCCAGGACGGCTTTGGCAATGCGCCGGGGCCGAAGGGTGGCATGATCAAGATCGTCCAGATTGGCCGCGTCATCCTGCAGGACAGGGTCGAGATCGGCGCCAACACCACGATCGATCGCGGCGCGATGGACGATACGGTGGTCGGCGAAGGCACGAAAATCGATAATATGGTTCAACTCGGCCACAATGTCCGCGTCGGCAGGCATTGCGGTATCGCCGCCCAGGTGGGCATTGCCGGCAGCACTCGCATCGGTGACGGTGTCCTGATCGGCGGTGCGGCGGCCATCAACGGCCATATCACCATTGGCGACCGGGCACAGATCGCCGCCATGAGCGGTGTCGCGGCCGATGTGCCGGCTGGCGAGCGCTACGGCGGCATACCGGCCCGGCCAATGCGGGATTTCCTGCGCGACATGGCGGAGATTGCCGCGCGCGCGCACAGCAGACAGAAAAAAGCGGGAGGCAATGATGAGTGAAGCAGCGACCACCGTTCTCGGTACGGCCGATATCAAGGAAATCTTGAAACTGCTTCCGCACCGGTATCCGTTTCTTCTCGTGGACAAGATCATCGAGATCGACGGCGACAATTCCGCTGTTGGCATCAAGAACGTGACCGCGAACGAGCCGCATTTCACCGGGCATTTCCCCGAGCAGCCGATCATGCCGGGTGTGCTTCTGATCGAGGGCATGGCCCAGACGGCCGGCGCGATCTGCGCCCGCAAGAACGGCGGCGGCAGCAATCTGGTCTACTTCATGACCATCGACAATGCCCGCTTCCGCAAGCCAGTGGTGCCCGGCGACCGCGTCGAATATCATGTCGTCAAGCAGAAGCAGCGTGGCAATATCTGGAAGTTTCACTGTGATGCAAAAGTTGACGGGCAACTTGTCGCGGAAGCTGATATCGGCGCGATGATTATAGCCAAGGAAGATGCCTGATCATGATTTCCGCCAGTGCAAGGATCCACCCGCTCTCCGTGATTGAAGACGGCGCGGTGATTGGTGAAAACGTGACGATCGGACCCTTCTGCCATGTCGGGCCAAAAGTCACGCTGCACGATAATGTCGAACTTCTGAGCCATGTGGTGGTTCTCGGCCGCACGACCGTCGGCAAGGGCAGCCGGATCTTTCCGTCCGCCGTCATCGGCGGTGATTCCCAGAGCGTTCACCACAGCGCCGTCGATACGACACTGGTGATCGGTGAGAACTGCACGATCCGCGAAGGCGTGACCATGAACACCGGCACGATCGAGCACGGCGGGACGACTGTCGTCGGCGACAATTGCCTGTTCCTCGCCTATGCCCATGTCGCGCATGACTGCCGCCTCGGCAACAACATCATCCTCTCGAACAACGTCATGCTGGCCGGCCATGTGACGGTCGGCGACCGCGCCATTCTCGGCGGCGGTTCTGCCGTGCACCAGTTTACCCGCATTGGTCACCAGGCTTTCGTTGGCGGGCTTTCGGCGGTGTCCTACGATGTCATTCCCTATGGCATGCTGAACGGCAATCCCGGCCTGCTGGGCGGGCTGAATGTCGTGGGCATGGGCCGGTCCGGCATTGAAAAACCTGTCATCCACGCAGTCCGGCGCGCCTACAAGCAGATTTTCGACGGCGCGGGCTCGGTTCGCGCCAACGCGGCTGCGATCCGTGACGACTACGCCGACTGCCCGCCGGCCATGGAGATCCTCGATTTCATCGCGGCTGAAAGCGACCGTGCCCTTTCGTCGCCGACACGGGGCAGCAAGGGCTGAGCAGATGATCCTGGACAGCCGGCCTGAGATCAAAGACCGGCTGGCGATCATCGCCGGCAGCGGTCTCCTGCCCCTGCATGTCGCCGAAGCGGCGCGCAGGCATGGCGAAAATCCTTTCATCATTGCGCTTGCCAACGAATCCGATCGCGACTGGTCGGATTTCGAGAACACGACGCTCGGCATCGGCAATTTCAAAGCGATCAGCAGCCTGTTCCGCAATGCCGGGATTGGTCGCGTCGTTCTCTCGGGTGCTGTGCGCCGCCGTCCCGACTGGCGCGACATCAAGCCGACGCTGAAAAGTCTTGCCAGGGTTCCAAGCGTGCTGCGCACGCTTCTGTCCGGCGGCGACGACGCCGTGCTCAAGATGGCGATCGAACTGATCGAAACGAATGGCGCACGTGTCATCGGCGTGCAGGACATAGTGCCGGAGCTTCTGGCAACGGTCGGGCCGCTGGGCGGGCGCGAGCCGGGCGCCGAGGACCAGGCCGATATCGAGATCGCCGAAGCTGCCGCCATTGCGCTCGGGCATCTGGATGTCGGGCAGGGTGCCGTGGCCGTCGGCGGCCGGGTGGTTGCCCTGGAAGGCCCTGAGGGCACCGATGCGATGCTGGAGCGGGTGGCGCGGCTCAAGGCGGACGGGCGCATTTCCGCGCGCCGCCGCGGCGTGCTGGTCAAGCTCTGCAAGCCGCAGCAGGACGTCCGCGCCGACCTGCCGTCGATCGGCCCGTCGACCATTGCCCACGCGGCGGCAGCCGGCCTGGCGGGCGTTGCCGTCGAGGCGGGCCGGGCGCTTGTTCTGGAGCGCGCGGAACTGATTGCGGCGGCCGACAAGGCCGGTCTGTTCGTGATTGGCGTCGATCGGGCAAGCCTCCGGGGGCGTTCGTGACCGCGCCTGCGCTGAAAGTGGCGATCATTGCCGGCGAGGTCTCCGGAGACCTTCTCGGCGGCGATCTGGTCCTTGCCCTGCGGCAGCGTCTCAATGGCCCTCTGGAACTGGTCGGCGTCGGCGGAGAGGCGCTGGAGGCGCAGGGACTGCGGTCGCTGTTCGACTATTCCGAACTGTCGATCATGGGCCTTTCGCAGGTTCTGGCACGCCTGCCCAACCTCATCCGGCGCATTCGCCTGACGACGGCGGCGATCATCGCGGCGAAGCCGGATGTGCTTGTGATCATCGACAGTCCCGATTTTACCCACCGTGTGGCGAAAGCCGTGCGCAAGGCGCTGCCGGACCTGCCGGTGGTCAATTATGTTTGCCCGAGCGTCTGGGCCTGGAAGCCCGAGCGCGCACCGCGCATGCGCGCCTATGTCGATCACGTGCTGGCGGTGCTGCCCTTCGAGCCGCAGGCGATGATCGCCCTTGATGGCCCCGAGACCACCTATGTCGGCCACAGGCTGGCTAGCGATCCGGCTCTGCTGGGTGCGCGTCAAACGATTGCCGCGCGGCGCATGTCGGGAGCGGGCGGCAACACCACCTGCCTCATTCTTCCGGGGTCAAGGTCGAGCGAGATCAAGCGTCTGTTGCCGCTGTTCGGTGAGACGATGAAGCAGCTTGCAGCCCGCAATCCGGACATGCGGTTCCTGCTGCCGACCGTGCCGCGGCAGGAGCAGCTGGTGCGTGCCATGGTCGCGGACTGGGACCGGCAACCGGTCATTACGACTGGTACGGAGGAAAAATGGAAAGCATTTGCGCAGGCGGATGCGGCGATCGCTGCTTCCGGCACCGTTATTCTCGAACTGGCGCTGGCCGGTATTCCTGCAATTTCAGCCTATAAGGTCGATTGGCTGTTCAAGCTGATGGCCCATCGCATCACCATCTGGACGGCAGCCCTGCCAAACCTGATTGCCGACTATCCCGTCGTGCCGGAATATGTCGAGGTCGTGCGGCCGGGAAACCTTGCCCGCTGGGTGGAACGACTGGTCGCCGACACGACACAGCGCCGCGCCATGCTGGAGGGCTACGATCTGGTCTGGGAGCGCATGAAGACGCGTCAGCCGCCCGGACAAAAGGCGGCCGGTGTCATCATGGATCTGCTGAGCACAAAAAAACCCGGTCGATGACCGGGTTTTTTGTTGGCTGCGGCGCTGTTAGCGCTTCGACACCGGAAGGTAGTCGCGCTGCGGTTCGCCGATGTAAAGCTGGCGCGGGCGGCCGATGCGCTGTTCCGGATCTTCGATCATCTCGTTCCACTGGGCGATCCAGCCGACGGTGCGGGCGAGTGCAAACAGCACCGTGAACATCGTCGTTGGGAAGCCGAGCGCCTTGAGCGTGATGCCGGAATAGAAGTCGATGTTCGGATAGAGCTTCTTTTCGATGAAGTAGCTGTCCGTCAGCGCGATGCGCTCGAGTTCCATGGCGACTTCGAGCAGCGGGTCATCCCGATGTCCGAGTTCGGCCAGAACCTCATGCGTCGTCTTCTGCATGATCTTGGCGCGCGGATCGTAGTTCTTGTAGACGCGGTGGCCAAAGCCCATGAGGCGGAACGGATCGTTCTTGTCCTTGGCACGGGCCACGAATTCCGGAATGCGGTCGACGGTTCCGATTTCGGCCAGCATGTTGAGGGCGGCTTCGTTGGCGCCGCCATGGGCCGGGCCCCAGAGGCAGGCAATGCCGGCAGCGATACAGGCGAACGGGTTGGCACCCGACGAGCCGGCGAGGCGGACGGTCGAGGTCGAGGCGTTCTGCTCGTGATCGGCATGCAGGATGAAGATGCGGTCCATGGCACGCGCCAGCACCGGATTGACCGTATATTCCTCGCAAGGAACGGCAAAGCACATGCGCAGGAAGTTCGACGCGTAGTCGAGATCATTCTTCGGATACACGAAGGGCTGGCCGATATGGTACTTGTAGGCCATGGCGGCGAGCGTCGGCATCTTGGCGATCATGCGCAGCGAAGCGACCATCCGCTGGTGCGGATCGGTGATGTCGGTCGAGTCGTGGTAGAAGGCCGACAGCGCCCCGACACAGCCGCACATGACGGCCATCGGATGGGCATCACGGCGGAAGCCGGTGAAGAAGCGCGACATCTGCTCATGCACCATCGTGTGATGGGTGACGCGGTAGTCGAAGTCGATCTTCTGTGCCTTGCTCGGCAGTTCGCCGTAGAGGAGCAGGTAGCAGATTTCGAGGAAATCGCCATGCTCGGCCAGCTGCTCGATCGGATAGCCACGGTGCAGAAGAATGCCTTCGTCGCCGTCAATATAGGTGATTTTCGATTCGCAGGATGCTGTGGATGTGAAGCCCGGGTCATAGGTAAACTGGCCGGTCTGCTTGTAGAGCGTGGCAATATCGACAACATCCGGACCGATCGACCCGGATCGCACCGGTAACTCGACCGATTTGTTATCGACTGTTACGACTGCGCTTTTTCCTGTCATGGGTGATCCTCCGTTTGCAGCAAAATGGCACACAAAAGTGCCACAGTTATTAACGTTGTCCATTTGCTATATGATTTACCCACACCTGCCAAGTTGAACGAAAGGCAAATTGTGCGATGCAAAATAAGGCATACGGCAGCGCAATAATTACATGTTCAACGCACATCTCCAATGGCTTAAAACAAAGCGCAGGCACCGATTGCCCAAGGAAGTGCTGATGCTGCCGTATTTTTAGGCATCTTTCTCTTCGGTTGCATTTCTACCGGTATGGTTGCACTCTGTGTCTGGCAGGAACTGCGGGGCACGCGGCATGGGCGAGGGGCATGCAAGGGTGGACGTCAAGCGCGATGATCCCGTCGGCGCGACGGTAGACCTGCGGTTTGCAGACGGGATCCTTGTCGAGACGGAGCGACAAAGCGGCGCAATTGAAGGCTTTCAGCGCCGATCTCCGGATTTGATCCGCAAAACGCTCCGATGGCGACCAGAGGCGATCATGCCGGCCATCTCCAGGGCGATTGCCGAGGAGCAGGCTTATGGCCATGCTTTTCTGTTCATTCCGGTGTTCATCGGCGCCGGTGCGCTCACCTGGTTCGCCCTGGCCGAACAGCCTGGACTCTACAAACTCGCATTGCTGCTGTGCGTTTCCGGCATGGCTGCGATCCTCTTGCGCCATGCCCGGACTGTGTGGCGCCTCGGCAGCCGGCTTGTGGCCTGTTTCGTTGCCGGCATGCTTCTGGCGGCACTCGAGACGCAGCGCCTGGATACGGTCCTGCTCGATACGCCGGTGACGACCCTGGTGCGCGGCACGGTGATCGGCCGTGAAGCGACGGACCGTGGTCACTGGCGCTATATCGTTGCCGTCACGCAAACCTCCGACCCAAGGCTGAAGCGGCCACCCGACAAGGTCAGCCTTTTGTCGCGCAGCCGCGAAGCCGCCATCGCGATCGGTCGGACAATCGAGGGGAGGGCCCGGCTGTCGCCGCCCTCCGGACCGGCTTTGCCCGGGTTGAACGATTTTGCTTTCGACAGCTATTTCAAGGGCATCGGCGCTGTGGGTTATTTCTATGGGACGCCGCATGCCGTAACGGCAGCGGAGGCCAGGGTGAACGGCGCCGCTGTCGCCCTCCGGGGGCGGATAACGGAGGAAATCGCACGGTGGCGGGAGGCGATTGGAACGCGCATCCGCACGACGATCGGCGGCGATGCCGGCGCCATTGCCGCAGCACTGGTGACCGCCGAGGAAAGGGCGATCAGTCGCGACACGATCGACGTGTTGCGGCAGGCGGGGCTGGCCCATGTGCTTGCCATTTCCGGCTTGAACATGGTTCTGGCGGCCGGTACGTTCCTGATCGGTGCCCGCACCCTGCTTTGCCTCGTTCCGGGCCTTGCGCAGCGCGTGGCAATCAAGAAGATCGCGGCGACCGGCGCCCTTGTCATGGTCTTTGCCTATATCCTGATCTCCGGCGGCGCCGTGTCGGCTGTGCGCTCCTGGATCATGATCTCGATCATGCTTGTGGCCGTGTTTTTCGACCGTCCCTCGATCAGCCTGCGCAACGTTGCTTTGTCCGCGATCGTCATCCTGCTCGTCAATCCCTCTGCTGTCACCGGTCCAGGCTTCCAGATGTCCTTTGCCGCGACCCTTGCGCTGGTCGCAGGTTACGCGCATTGGCGCGATCGCAAGCTGGAGGAAAGGCCGCTCGTCATCCCCGGCGCAGGCGGGCTGCGGTTCGTATCCGGTTTTTTTGGCGGACTTTTTCTCAGTTCGCTGATCGGCGGGCTGTCGACCATGATCTATTCCGCCGGGCATTTCCACCGGCTGGCGGCCTATGGACTGGCTGGCAACATCATGGCAATGCCGGTGATCAGCGTTCTCGTCATGCCGTTTGCCTTGATCGCCATGATGCTCATGCCGTTGGGCCTCGACCGTTATCCCTTGCTGATCATGGGGCAGGGCATCGAATGGATGATCGCCATGGCCCGCATAGTTGCCGGCTGGCAGGGCGACATCACGACCGGACGGCTGCCGGAGAGCGCAGTCCTGCTGATTGCTGCGGGTGGTGTCTTCCTGTGCCTTTTCCGGACCCGGCTTGCCGCCGGCGGGTTGATCGTGATGACCGCCGGCGTCGTCGTCCTGCTGGTCCAGTCGACGAGCATGCCGGCCCTTGTCATTTCGGAAGATGGCCGTCTGGTGGCGGCGATCGAGGGGGCGAGGGCATCGGTCAACCGCCAAAAACCGCCGGACTTCATTTTCGCGCAATGGCAGCGTGCCCTGGATCTGGATGATCACCGGCCCCCCGTTCAGCGGGCCGATCTTGCGCAAGCGGACACGGAGCAGGCGGAGAAGGCAAAAGCAGACAAGCCCTATGCGGATCCGCCACCGATCCTGTCTCCAGGCGTGGGCAACCGGCGCGCACCAAAACCGCCGATCGATGTCGTTGCCGCCAAAACATCGATCCGCCGCGCACTTCTTGAAAGTCCCGCGGGCCGGTTCGGCTGTGCGCCAAAACAATGGTGCGCGATGACAACGCGAGAGGGGTGGCTCGTCGTTGCGGTCGAGGATGCCCGCTTCGTCGGCGCGGCCTGCGATACCGCGGATATCGTCGTCACGCCGGTCATGCTGCGGTTTTCGACCTGCCGCACCGGTGCGCGGCTGATCAGCGGCAAAAGCCTGCGCCGCAGCGGTGCCCTGGAAATTTACGCGAGTGATGACGTGACGACGGGTTCAGGCCAAGGCACAACCGGGATGCGGATTGTCGAGGCCGTTGGCGGCGCCACCCGCGCCTGGGAGCGACATCGGCTTTATGACTGGCGCACCGGCGCATTCGTACCGGTATTGCCGGCCGATTGATGTCCTCTGGTCCTGCACGGGGGCCTTGCGAGCGATCGACGCCGGTCTTTCAGGGCCTCGATATTTCTTGATAAAAATACTCCACATATACTTGTCTTTCAACCATACTGTGTCGTAAACAGCGGCTGGAAAAAGATGGTCTTGCGGTCGCTCGCCCATGGCGGCGAGGAGATTGGCCTGTCGGAAGCTGTTTATGGTCCCGGATTGCGGGCCTGTATCCCATGCGGATGCGGCCGGATTGATCGAAAGGATAGGATATGTCGAACCCGGTAATGCCGAAATGGATCCTGCTGGCTGCTCTGCTGCTGGGTTCAACGGGCCTGACAACCATGCAGCCTGCCCTGGCGCAGGAAGCGCCGGCCCCAGTTGCCGGCGAAAGCCGGACTGTTGACCGCGTGGTCCAGACCGGCCAGACCGCAGAGCCCGAGGGCTCCCTGCCAGCCACGGCATCGGACAATGGTGCCGGGCCGGAACTGGATCTGACGGACCCATTGGCGGACGCCGCAGACACGCCTGCAGCCGACGCCACGCTGCCGCATGATCTGTCACCACTCGGCATGTTCCTGGCTGCCGATATCGTGGTCAAGGGCGTGATGATCGGGCTCGCATTGGCCTCTGTCGCAACCTGGGCCATTCTGATTGCCAAGCTTGTCGAGATTGCCGGTGCGAAACATCGGATCAAACGCGCCGTTCGACTCCTGACCGATGCAACGGTGTTGCGCGATGTTCGCGACGAACTCGGCGAGCGAAAGGGACCGGCTGGCCAGATGGTCGCGGCTGCCGGCGAAGAGCTTGCCAAATCGGAAGCCACCCTGGACATCGTGCCGACGCAGGGCGTCAAGGAGCGTGTCGCCTCCCGCCTGACGCGGATCGAGGCCGGCGCCGGCAAGAAGATCGCCAGCGGCACCGGCATCCTCGCAACGATCGGATCGATCTCCCCCTTCGTCGGCCTGTTCGGCACGGTCTGGGGCATCATGAATTCCTTCATCGGCATCAGCCAGGCACAGACAACCAATCTGGCAATCGTTGCCCCCGGCATCGCCGAAGCGCTTCTGGCAACGGCGATCGGTCTTGTCGCCGCCATTCCGGCAGTTGTCATCTACAACTATTTTGCCCGCTCGATCGGCGGCTACCGCCTCCTGCTCGCCGATGCGTCGGCGGCTGTCGAACGTCTGGTGAGCCGCGATCTCGATTTCCGGGCCGCCCGTAGGCAGGCAAGCCGCAGACCCGACCTGCAGCCGCACCAGGTCGATGCCGCAATCGCCAGGATCGGATAAACCATGGCCAGCAAACTCAGCGACGGTGGCGGTGGCGACCTCGACGAAAACAGCGAAATCAACGTGACGCCGTTCATCGACGTCATGCTGGTGCTGCTCATCATCTTCATGGTTGCGGCGCCGCTGGCGACCGTCGACATGAAGGTCGACCTGCCGCAATCTGCCGCCCAGCCGGTGAAGCGAGACGACAAGCCGGTGTTTGTCACCCTCAAGGACGATCTGACGCTGGCGCTCGGCAACGAGGAGACAGCGCGGGACAGTTTCGTCGCGACGCTGGAACAGGTGACCGAGGGCAAAAGGGACACCCGCATTCTTCTGCGCGTCGACAAGGCAGTGGATTATGGGGAGTTGATGACGGTCATGAACCTCATCCAGCGTGCCGGTTATGGCAAGATCGCACTGGTCGGTCTGGAAGCTGCGCCGGCCCGCTGAGGAAGCAGGGCAGCGGGCTCAGAATTTATAGCCGATCGCCAGACCCGCATGGGTCAGGCCGTCATTCGGGCCGTCGCAAAGGTTGGCGTGGGAGGAATGATCGACAGTTGCGAGCACCTGCCAGTTGTCATCGAAGCGGTAGCCCGCCGCGGCATATTCGCGAAACAGCAGGCGGCAGCCGAGGCTTGGACCGCTACTGCGGCCATCCTTGAGATTGCCGTCATGGACCGTTCCACCAAAACCGAGTTCCAGGAAGAATTTTTCAGTCACCGAAAAATCGAAGCTGACGCCACTATAGACCTGGCTGACGGCATCGCCGGTTCCGACAGAAGCGCCGAGATAGAGTCTCGGTTCGAGTATGCTTTCCGTCCAGCCTTTGGCCTGGGTCTCTGAAAACGGATCGAAGAACACCGTGAGTGACGGTGCGAGACCGCTCTCGTGACCATTGCCGTTGCTGATGGACGCGCTTGTGCCGAAGCGGACCTCGTCAAAAACCGTATCATTGGCCATGGCAGGAGCACCTGTGAGGCAGACCAGCGAAACAGCAGTCAGGTACAGGGCAGACGCTCTCCTCAACTGCTGCCAGTTATGGAATTTTCGCATTGATAAAGCCTCTCGCCGGCAAATGGACTTTGAAATTTTTTTGACGCAATCCGGATATGTCAAACTAGGGCGCCGAACTTTCGCCAGGCTTGCTTTTTTGAGGGAACTGCATTCCATAGCTTGAAACGCCGCCAGTGCGGATTTAAGAGCTTAGGACGACCGGGATGCGCCGGTGGCACGGTTTTATATTCCAAGGCGCACCACCAGGCGCACATTCCGGCAGTTGATCCGGACCACGAGGGCAGGCAGATGGATTTCGAAGCAGCACGCATCAAGATGGTGGACAACCAGATTCGTCCGACCGATGTGACGTCCCATACCGTGTTGGCGGCCTTCCTGTCGGTCCCGCGCGAAAATTTCGTTCCGGAGCGGATGAAGCCGCTTGCCTATATCGACAGCGATATCGAAGTTGCGTCGCCCGCCCAGACACCGGGGGGGCGCTACCTGATGGAGCCGTCGCCGCTGGCCAAGCTGCTGCAGCTCGCAACGATCACGAAGACCGACACGGTGCTCGAGATCGGCTGTTCAACCGGCTACGCATCGGCCATCCTGTCCATCCTCGCCGAAAGCGTCGTCGCGCTGGAAAGCAATGAGGCGCTGGCGGCAACCGCCACGCAGGGCCTGCTCTCGTATGACAACGTCACGGTGGTGACGGGCGAACTGGAGAAAGGCTGCGCCGGCAAGGCGCCTTTCGATGTGATCTTCATCCATGGTTCGATCGAAACCCTGCCGCCGGCACTGTTCGAGCAGTTGAACGACGGCGGTCGCCTGGTCGTCGTCCATGGTTTTGGCAATGCATCCCGCGCCAAGCTTTTCATCCATGAAAATGGCAAGACTTCGGAACGGCTGGCGTTCAACACCGCGGTGAAGCCCCTGCCGGGTTTCAAGAAGGCCCGCGACTTCGTTTTCTGAAGGCCTCCGGAAGCTGTTCTGTGACCGGCATGTCAGCATGTTGCGAAATAGCAACGGGCTGTCCGACAGTTGCTCCGAAGCGGGCCGCATCGTCGCAAGGGTTATTGTGAATGCGTGAAATCCACGCTTCAAAGGATGAGCCTGCGGCCGTGTGATTGAATGCTGCAATTGAGACGCAGCCGGAGGGTCACCGCATATCGGAGCCCGGCTCGTCGGACAGTCGCCCGGTTCGTCTTATTGCAGATGAACCGCGTACGGAGTGTGATCGTGTTGGATATCGGAAAATTGGCCAGGATGGCGCTGCTTTCCTCGGGACTGTCCGTGCTCGCTACTCCTGTTTCTGCCGAAACGATCTTCGGTGCTATGGCAAAAGCCTATGAGAATAATCCCGATCTCAACGCGGTTCGCGCCGGCCTGAGGGCGACCGACGAGGGTGTTCCGATCGCAAAGTCCGGCTATCGGCCGCAGATCTCGGCGACCGCGACCGGCAGCCGCATCAGGCTGGGACAGGAATCGCTTGGCCGTCGCGGCACACCGCTTCTGCAGGAAGACTTTCGCACCGGTTCTGCGGGTATCACCATCACCCAGCAGGTTTTTGATGGTTTCCAGACCCTGAACAATGTCAGGGCCGCCGAGTCCATCGTGTTTTCCAGTCGCGAAACCCTGAAGGCCAACGAAATCAGCATTCTTCTGGCCGCGGCCCAGTCCTATGCCGATATTGCCCGCGACCAGCAGATCGTCGCCATTCGCAAGCAGAACCTGGCGTTTCTGAAAGAGCAGCTGAACGCCGCCAACGCACGCCTCGAGGTCGGTGAGGGGACACGCACGGATGTGAGCATTGCCGAGGCGCAACTGGCCAATGCCCAGGCGCTTCTGGTCGGTGCGGTTGCGCAGTTGAAGCAAAGCGAATCGGTCTATGTCCAGGTTGTCGGCGACACCCCGACGGGGATCAAGCAGCCGTCAGCAGCAAGCAAGGCACTGCCGCGCACGCTCGACGATGCCGTGACCACAGGACTGCGGGATCACCCGTCCATAGCCGCTGCGGAATACAACGTCGATGCTGCCGGTTATCAGGTGAAATCGGCCGAAGGATCCATGCTGCCGGGCGTTGTCGTTCAGGGGTCCCTGACACGCAACACCACGGATCGTGAAAGTACGGGTGGGTTCGACAGCACCAATGGTTCGATTACGGCCAGGCTGGAAGTGCCTCTCTACCAGGGTGGTGCGGAATATGGGCAGATCCGCCAGGCCAAGGAACGGCTGGGGCAGAGGCGCATCCTGGTTGATTCGGCGCGCGTCGATGTGCGCCAGACCATTGTTGCGGCCCATGCGCAGCTGGAAGCCGCACAGGCCACGATCGCAGCGACCAAACTGCAGATCCGGGCCGCCAACATGGCACTTGCCGGCGTGATCGAGGAGCGCAAGGTTGGCCAGCGCACGACGCTCGACGTTCTCGATGCCCAGCAATCGGTGCTCAGCGCCAAGGAAGGTCTTGTTGCAGCGCAGCGCAACGCCGTGGTTGCAAGTTATGCGCTGCTGGCCTCGATCGGCCGCCTGACAGTCAAGAGCCAGGGGCTGGAGGTGGCGGAGTATCGCGCCGAAGAGCACTACGAGGCCGTCAAGGACAAATGGTTCGGCCTTCGGACCGTCGACGACCGCCCCTAGGCAATGCCCGCAAGCCTATAGCGAAGCCTGATACGTGACGCAGCGAACAAATCTGTGCATGATTCCCGGATGGTGATTCGCGGCATGTTGTTCGCGTGTGAAGTCACATACAGTCTCGCCGAATGACTGCGTGGCCATGAATGCCAACGCTGCGGCAGAAACGGGGATAGAAATGGCACAGTCCAATGTAGCGCGTGAACCGTCGATGGACGAAATCCTGGCGTCGATCCGCAAGATCATCGAAAGCAACGAACCGGGTATTCCAGGGTTTGCCGCCAATGACAGCGAACGCGGCAGCACCGGCAGCTTTGGTGCAGGCAACAGCTATGACGATGAACCGGCGGACGAAATTCACCTGACGATCGATGACGATGTGCTGGTGGCGGAGTTCGACGCGGAGCTCGGTGAGCAAGCGCGGTCCTTCGATGCCCCGGCCCGTGATCTGCCGGCCGATATGCCGAAGGCCGCCGCACCGATGCAGACGCCGCCTCTGTCGCTTGCCGATGTGGCTGCCCGTGTCCGCGCGGCGTCCGAGCGCAACACCTATATGACGCGCGAACCGCAGGTGGCGTCGGCTGTTGCAGAGCAGACCACCGACAGCCCCATGGTGACGTCGCGCATGGCGCCGTCCGTCATCAAAGGCTTGGTCGAACCGTTCGAACGCGCCGTCATTGCCCAACCGACTGAAACGGTACCCGCAGCATCCGTGCCGGCAGCACAGGCCACGGTGACAGAGACCAAGGCGGCAGAGCAGGAGAAGAAGCTGCAGCCGGCAATGGACCCTGCCGAAACCCCATCGACGCCTGGCGCAATGTTTGCCGACAAGGATAATTCCGGTCTTGTCTCGCCGGCCGTCGGCCAGCAGGTGGCGAAATCCTTTGACAATCTGGCCTTTGCGCTGGACAGCAGCGCCCGGCGCTCCTTCGACGAAATTGCCGAGGACATGCTGCGACCGATGCTGCAGGACTGGCTCGACGACAACCTTCCGACGCTGGTCGAGCGGCTGGTGCGCGAGGAAATCGAGCGCGTCGCCCGCGGACCACGCCGCTAATTCAGCTGTATCGCTGAAAACGAAGCCGCCGGTGGTCACACTGGCGGCTTTTTTGTCGTCGATGTTGACTCGGCAGCAGCGTTCCGATTTACCAACCCTCCAATCTTCCATTCTCCAGGTCTGGCTTCAAAATGCTTGAAAAAACCTATGATTCCGCCGCGATCGAGCCCCGCATCGCCAAGCAATGGGACGATGAGGATGCGTTTCGCGCCGGCGCGGGCGCAAAGCCGGGCGCCGAAAGCTTCTGCATCGTCATTCCGCCGCCGAACGTCACCGGTTCGCTGCACATGGGCCACGCGCTGAACAACACGCTGCAGGACATCATGGTCCGTTTCGAGCGCATGCGCGGCAAGGACGTACTCTGGCAGCCCGGCATGGACCATGCAGGTATCGCCACCCAGATGGTTGTCGAACGCAAGCTGATGGAAGTCCAGCAGCATCGCCGGGTCATGGGCCGCGAAGCCTTCATCGACAAGGTCTGGGAATGGAAGGCAGAATCCGGCGGCCTGATCTTCAACCAGCTGAAGCGTCTCGGCGCGTCCTGCGACTGGTCACGGGAACGCTTCACCATGGATGAGGGCCTGTCCAAGGCCGTGCTCGAGGTCTTCGTCTCGCTCTACAAGGAAGGCCTGATCTACAAGGACAACCGCCTCGTCAACTGGGATCCGAAACTGCTGACGGCGATTTCCGACCTCGAGGTCGAACCGATCGAGATGAGCGGCCATCTCTGGCATCTGCGTTACCCCTTGGAAAAGGGCGTGACCTATCAGCATCCGATCGTCTTCGATGAGGACGGCAAGGCAACCGAATGGGAAACGCGCGATTACCTCGTCGTTGCCACCACCCGGCCGGAAACCATGCTGGGTGACACCGGCATCGCCGTCCATCCCGATGACATCAGGTACACGGATATCGTCGGCAAGCATGTGGTGCTGCCGATCGTCGGTCGTCTGATCCCGATCGTGGCCGACGAGTACCCGGATCCGACCGCCGGCACCGGCGCGGTGAAGATGACGCCTGCCCATGATTTCAACGATTTCGAGGTCGGCCGTCGCGCCGGCCTGAGAGCGATCAACATCCTGACCGTCGAGGCCAAGATCGAAATCGTCGAAAACGAGGATTTCCTGGAGGGCTTGACCCCGAGCGACTTGCAGCGCGGTGTCTGGCAGCAGCTCGAGGGCATGGACCGCTTCAAGGCGCGGGAACTGATCGTCAGCATTTTCGAAGAAGCCGGCCTGCTGGACAAGATCGAACCACACAAGCACACAGTGCCGCATGGCGACCGTGGCGGCGTTCCGATCGAGCCGCGGCTGACCGAACAATGGTATGTCGATGCCGCAACGCTCGCCAAGCCGGCGATCGCTTCCGTCAAGGAAGGCCGCACCAATTTCGTTCCGAAGAACTGGGAAAAGACCTATTTCGACTGGATGGAAAACATCCAGCCCTGGTGCGTCTCGCGTCAACTCTGGTGGGGCCATCAGATCCCGGCCTGGTATGGTCCGGATGGACAGGTCTTCGTCGAAAAGACCGAGGAAGAAGCCCTGCATGCCGCCATTCAGCATTACCTGTCGCATGAAGGACCGATGAAGGCCTATGTCGAGGACCTGCTTGAGAATTTCCGTCCGGGCGAAATCCTGACGCGTGATGAAGACGTTCTCGACACCTGGTTCTCCTCGGCGCTCTGGCCCTTCTCGACGCTCGGCTGGCCCGACAACACGCCGGAACTCGCGCGCTATTACCAGACCGATGTGCTGGTCACCGGCTTCGACATCATCTTCTTCTGGGTCGCCCGGATGATGATGATGGGCCTTCACTTCATGAAGGATAAGAGCGGCGCACCGATCGAGCCCTTCCATACGGTCTATGTGCACGCGCTCGTTCGCGACAAGAACGGCCAGAAGATGTCGAAGTCGAAGGGCAACGTCATCGACCCGCTTGACCTGATCGACGAATATGGCGCCGACGCGCTGCGCTTCACGCTGGCCATCATGGCAGCGCAGGGCAGGGACGTGAAGCTTGATCCGGCGCGCATCGCCGGCTACCGCAATTTCGGCACCAAGCTGTGGAACGCCACGCGTTTTGCCGGCATGAACGGCGTCAAGGCCGATCCATCCTTCCTGCCGGACGCCTGCGTCGTCACAATCAACCGCTGGATCCTGACAGAACTGTCGCGGACCATCCGCGACGTCACCGAATCGATCGAGACCTACCGCTTCAACGAAGCCGCCGGCAGCCTTTACCGCTTTGTCTGGAACCAATTCTGCGACTGGTATCTCGAATTGCTCAAGCCCGTGTTCAGCGGCGAGGACGAGGTCGCCAAGGCCGAGGCGCAGGCCTGCGTCGCCTATGTGCTCGACGAGACCTACAAGCTCTTGCATCCGTTCATGCCGTTCATGACGGAGGAGCTGTGGGCCCAGACGGCCGGCGAGGGTATCGCCCGCGACAGCCTGATCTGCCACGCGCAATGGCCCGCCGCCTCCTTTGCCGACGATCTCGCGGCCAACGAGATCAACTGGCTGATCGATGTGGTTTCCGGCATTCGTTCGGTGCGTTCGGAAATGAACGTGCCGCCGGGCGCCATGGCGCCGCTCGTCGTTGTCGGCGCCAACGCCCTGACGCAGGAGCGCATCGCGCGCCATGATTCTGCGCTCCGGCGGCTGGCACGCCTCGACGGCATCACGCTTTCCGACGTGGCGCCCAAAGGGAGCGCCCAGGTCATTGTCGGCGAGGCAACCGCCTGCCTGCCGCTGGGCAGCCTGATCGATCTTGACGCGGAAAGAGCGCGCCTGGAAAAATCGATCGGCAAGATCGAGGCGGAACGCAGCCGTATTCTCGGCAAGCTGGCAAACGAGAAGTTCGTCGCCAATGCCAAGCCCGAGGTTGTCGAGGCCGAGCGCGAGCGACTGGCGGAACTCGACCTGCAGAAGGGGTCCGTCGACGTTGCCCTAGCGCGCCTGGCAGAGGCCGGCTGAGCGAAGTCCAGGCCCAAGATTGGTATCGCGACAGGTCCGCGGCGTTTTCAGCGTCGCGGACCTCTCGCGTCTTTGTCGCGCGCAGCGTCCACAGCTGATTCTCGGTAGCCGGGTTAAAATCGCTCCATTCCGGAGAAATTTTCGTCAAATCAATATGTTAGTTTCAACTTACATGCGCGCCTGATGGATTATTTCCAAAAAAGATCAATGTTGTTGAATGGTGACACATGCTGGCTTTCGCGGAATGGATTTCTGCAAAACCTGTATAGCGTTCGTTAATGGCGCAAAATTTTCCCGATTTTTCTTAATTATGTCGTTTCTGTGGATTTCTTACGTAAAATTTTAGGCACCGACGCTGCGGACTCCCTAGATATAGGTATTTGCCAACCGTCTCTTTCATACAGATACTCCCAGACACGAACGGCCGGGTGTTTTTCGGCTGTCTGTCTGTGTTCAGGGGAGGAACGGATGGCACATCTTAAAATCAAGGCAACGCTCGTGGCGGCGCTTGCTACCACATTGCTTGCATCTGCGGCGCATGCCGGAGGCCTGGAGCGCGGCGGATACAATATCGACCTCTTGTTCGATCCGTCGACCTATGCAGCCGAAGCCGCCGCGACCTATGTCAATCCGCAGCGTGAGTTGAACAATGTCAATGACATGCCCGGGGTGGACGGCGATTTGAACGACCTCGGCTATTCCAGTAGCGCCGACGAGACGGAAGGTTACTGGGTACCGCGTGTTGGGGTGAAGGCAGGGATCGGCGATGCCGTCGATTGTATCGCGGACTATTCTCAACCTTTCGGCGCGCACACTAATCCGGGTGCAAACTGGGCTGGTGCCAACGACAACGTCGAGACGAAAGTCAACAGCGATAACTATGCAGTAACATGCTCGTATAGTTTCGACATGGGACCGGGGCAGTTCCGCGTTATTGGTGGTGGATCTTACTTGGAAATGGACGGCTTCAAGGAGCGTTTGGTTGTCAATCCATTCGCGATTGCAAACCTCGGCCTGACAGGAACGGGCATCGGTCGCCTCGATCTTGCAGGGGAAGGATGGGGATGGCGTGCTGGCGCTGCCTATGAAGTTCCGGAATATGCCTTCAGAGCAAGTCTCGTCTACTACAGTGAGGTTAGACTCGATGAAGTAACAGGTGCCGTTGACCTTACTCAAGTTCCTGCGCTGCTAGGAGGGGGGGGCATAATTCCCGTTTCGGGTGCCACGGCAATGCCAGACTCTATTGAGTTGAAAGTTCAGTCAGGCATTGCGCCGGATTGGCTCGCTTTCGGTTCGGTGAAGTGGGTCGATTGGAGCCAGCTTCAGCGCATCCCATTCTACAACGGCGGCGTGGAAATTACGTCTCTTGATCTGGGATACAGAGACGGATGGACCATTACAGGTGGTGTAGGTCACAAATTTTCGGAAAAGTTAAGCGGTGCTTTAAGCGTCACTTGGGATCGTGGAACGTCTAAAGGATATGGAACCCAGACAGACACGTGGACTCTCGGAACAGGTGTTTCCTACAACCCGACAGAGAACGTTGAGTTTCGTCTAGCCGGTGCAGTCGGAATTTTGACGAGCGGATCATCCGGTCCGATCACAATTGAAGGTGTCACTGTGGGTAACAGGGCGACATACGACTTTGACAATGATCTGGTCACGGCCATCTCGACTTCTGTCAAAATCAAGTTCTGATCGTTTTACATCCACTGTCCAACATTCGAAAACCCGGCCTTGGTGCCGGGTTTTTGCGTCTCCGGGCGCAGCTTGGTAAACGAGGTATGAAGCATAGCAGCGCTTCTCATGCTTGTTCCTGAAAATGTGACGATTCAGCAACACATTTTTTTCTATAGTTTGTTATGACCAGAGCGCGATGGATTATGTCCATTTCCCGCCACAAACAGAGAGCACCTGATGACCGCAGGCAAACGTGCAACAGAGTTCAGAGCATGCAGCGTTTGGGGTGAAATGACGGATCGCGATTCTTTAGAAAATCTCGCTATACATGGCGTTACAGCCGTCTCGGATGACGTTTTCCAGTTGTCCGGGAGAGGTGGTGCACGCCTTGGCGGGGCTTTGCTTGCCGGAAGCCGCAGTCTTGCCGAAATGGCACCCTACGCTTTGCGCCATGCGGGGCGCCATGCGGGCCGGGGTGCTGTATCCCGGAATTTTTATGGTGCGGCGCTTTGGCAAACGCTGGACGGACGGAACAGGATAGTGCGGCTGATCGGCGACCATAGGGTTGCCGGGCCGATCGAGCGGAATGGAAGAAACAGACTGCCATGCTGACAGGTGGATATAGGTCACTGAAGGTTGCCCTGCTCGGGGTCTCGCTGGTGCTTGGCACCGGCACTGCGCACGTCGCGACGGCATTTGATCCGAATGCCGGGGTCAACAAGGAGTCCGGGCCGTTCGCCCTCTTCAAGTTCGGATTTTCCGCCTACAAGAATGGCCGCAAGGAAGAGGCCGTCGAGGCCTATCGTTATGCGGCTGAAAAAGGCCATACCGGCTCCCGCTGGGCATTGGCCAATATGTATGCCTATGGCGACGGTGTTGCAGAAGATGATCTGGAAGCCTTCAAGATCTATAGCGAAATTGCCCGGCAGGGCGTCGAGCCGGGGTCGGAAGACACCGGATACTTCGCCAATGCGCTGATTTCTCTTGCCAATTACTATCGTCGCGGAATCCCGAACAGTCCGATCCGTACCGATCTCAATCAGGCGCGCCAGCTTTATTTCCAGGCCGCCTCGACCTTTGGCGTCGCGGAAGCACAATTCCAGCTGGCCCGCATGCTTTTGTCGGGCGATGGCGGCAGCGTCAACGTGCAGCAGGCCAAGAAATGGCTCAACCGCGCCCGCAAGAACGGCCATGCTGGCGCCATGGGTGTGTTCGGCGATGTCATCTTCCAGGAAGGCCAGACGGCGCGGGGCCTTGCCTATATGACGGCGGCGCTCGACCAGTGCAACCCGAAGGATCGCCCCTGGCTGCAGTCGATGCAGGAGCAGGCTTTCTCGCTGGCCAATGAAGACGATCGCCGCGTTGCAATCGACATGTCCCGCAATATCCATCTCGACGGCGATAGCGACTGATGCTGCTGCGGTGCGCCGTCTTAGACGGCGAACGCAAATTCTGCGGCGACAGGAACGTGGTCTGATGGTTTTTCCCAGCCCCGCACGTGTTTTTCGATACCGGTTGAGACAAGCCTGTCCGCGGCCTCCGGCGACAGCATCAGGTGATCGATGCGAATGCCGAAGTTTTTTGGCCAGCACCCGGCCTGATAGTCCCAGAACGTATAGTCCTGTCCATCCGAAGTGGCGCGGATTGCATCGGTGAAACCGAGGTTGTTCAGCCGCCGGTAGGCCTGCCGTGTCTGCGGCAGATAGAGGGCGTCGTTCTGCCAGACTTTGACGTCCCAGCAATCATGTGGCTGCGGGATGACGTTGTAGTCGCCGGCGAGGATCAGCGGCTCCTCGAGCGCCAGTCGGCTCTCGGCAAAGGCGTGCAGGCGCTCCATCCAGGACAGCTTGTAGGGGTATTTCTCGGTATCGACCGGGTTGCCGTTGGGCAAATAGAGCGAGCAGACCCGCACCACGCCGCCGCGAACCGAAAACACCGCCTCTATGAACCGAGACTGAAGGTCGGTCTCGTCCCCCGGCAGGCCGCGGTTGATTTCGTCCGGGCGGATCTTTGACAGGATCGCCACGCCATTGAAGCCCTTCTGCCCATGGGTTTCGACATGATAGCCCATGGCCTCGATATCGGCCCTGAGAAATCCCTCGTCGACCGATTTGATCTCCTGGAGGCAGACGACATCCGGGTTCGATTCCTTCAGCCAGGCAAGCAGGGTATCGATGCGGGCCTTGACGCCATTGATGTTCCAGGTGGCTATCTTCATCTGTGTCGACGTCCCTCGTGTGGGCGGTTTCGGCCCGTCTGCCTATGTGAGCAGCGCAGCGCGTCAGGCATGAAAGGCAAGGGCCGCTGTCGCACCTGCAATCTGATCCGGAATGGCAACCTCAAATCGATGACGATTCAAGGCATCATGCAGTAGCATCGCCCTGCGCCTTTGACAATTTATGCCCGGGCAAGCGTGGCGATCATCCC
The DNA here is from genome assembly GCF_001885585.1 of Pararhizobium antarcticum. Taxonomy (GTDB): domain Bacteria; phylum Pseudomonadota; class Alphaproteobacteria; order Rhizobiales; family Rhizobiaceae; genus Pararhizobium; species Pararhizobium antarcticum. The sequence goes on along the minus strand of NZ_LSRP01000151.1, from coordinate 46,406 downwards.
CGTGATAGTGTCGGTGAAAGCAGGCCATGGCGACGTCATGCGGTTTGATTCCGGTCCCGGCACCCCTATACTCCTATCATGGTTGAAGTGTTCATGGGCTATTGGCCGCATATTTTCGTGGCGCTGTCGTTCTTGCTGGGCGTGGTGGCCGCCGTCCACGCCACGATGACCAAGGAAGACGTGCGTTCGGCCATTGGCTGGGTCGGCATCATCGTGCTGTCGCCGGTGCTGGGGGCGCTGATCTACGGCGTCGCAGGCATCAACCGCATGCGGCGTTCGTCAATCGGCCTGCAGCGCTCGCTTCTGCGGGACCGTGGTTTTGACCAGTTCGGCCGTTTCGATGTCTCCGGCGCCATGGTGTCCGACCGGTTCGGTCAGCGCTTTGCCTCCATGAAAATGCTGGGCGACCGCGTCAGCCGTCACCGGATGAGCGCCGGCAACAGCGTCACCATGCTTGAAGGCGGCGACACCGCCTATACTGCCATGCTGCGCGCCATCGGCGAGGCCAGACGCAGCATTCTTCTCGAAACCTACATTTTCGATCGCGACCCGATCGGCTTGCGTTTTGCCGATGCGCTGATCGCCGCCGTCAAACGGGGCGTCGAGGTCCGTGTTCTGATCGATGCCGTCGGCGCCCGTTACTCGGTTCCGAGCATTGTCGGTTATCTCAAGGACGGCAGCGTGCCCGTAAACGTCTTCAACGGCAATATCATCATGGGCCTTCGGTTGCCCTATGCGAACCTGCGGACCCACCGCAAGATCCTTATTGTCGATGGTGCCACGGCCTTTACCGGTGGCATGAATATCCGCGCCGGCTTCACGCAGGACGTTGCCGGACCCACCCGGGCGCGCGATACCCATTTCAAGCTCTCCGGTCCGGCCGTCGCCGATCTCTTCCAGGTGGCGTCCGAAGACTGGCAGTTCGTATCGCGCGAGATGCTGGATGGCCCGGCCTGGCAGGTCGTTGCACCGAGCGAAAGCCGCAAGTCCTCCGTCCTCATGCGCGTCGTGCCAACGGGGCCGGACAAGACAAACGAAGCCAATCACAGGATGCTGGTCGGCGCCTTCTCGATTGCCCGCAAATCGATCCGCATCATGTCGCCCTATTTCCTGCCGGATCGCGAACTGATCAGCGCGCTGGTCACCGCGGCGATGCGCGGCGTGGAAGTCGATATCATCGTGCCGTCCGTCAACAACCTCAAGATCGTCGATCGGGCCATGACGGCACAGTTCGACCAGTTGCTGAATGGCCATTGCCGCATCTGGCGGTCTGACGGCGCGTTCAATCACTCGAAGCTTTTGACGGTGGATGAACGCTGGAGTTTTGTTGGTTCGTCCAATCTCGATCCGCGCTCTCTGCGCCTGAATTTCGAGATCGATATCGAGATTCTGGATACGGCTTTCGCGGAAGGACTTGGCGAGCGCATCGACGCGATCCGGTCAACGGCAAAGCCGGTCACGCTCGCGGATCTGCGCGCCCAGTCCTTCCTGAAAAGGCTGATCAACAAGATCTTCTGGCTGGGATCGCCCTATCTGTAAACGATGGCCAAGAGGCGCTGCGCGTCAGACCGAGAAACTGGTTCCGCAGCCGCAACTGGCGACGGCGTTGGGGTTCTTGATCTGGAAGGACTGGCCGAGCAGGTTGTCGACGAAATCGATCTCCGAGCCGCCCATATAGACGAGCGACAGGCTGTCGATCAGCACCTTCGCCTCACCCTTTTCCAGGATCAAATCATCGTCTTGCTGACCATCGACAAGATCGAACTTGTAGGAAAAGCCCGAGCAGCCGCCCCCTTCGACGGAGACGCGCATGGCCTTCTTGTCGGCATCGGTCTTGAGAATCGCGGCAATGCGCTTGGCCGCCGAATCGGAAAGTGTGACTGTGTCTGTTGTCATTTGGACCTCCAGCCGGGGTCAAGACCCGGAGAGATTGGGGTGCGTTTTCGCTGTATTTTACAAGAAAACCGGTGTTTTTCGACGAAACCATCGGAAAAGCCGCTTTTCGATTGTCAGAAAGGCTGCGCTGTTCACCGCTTTCCTGCAAATCACACTATAGGTATGAACGCTTTAAGGCACCGTCAATGGGATGCAAGGTGGGAAATGACTTTGGACAGACATGCGCTAGGTTTCGGCTCCGGTGATCGCGCGATTTTCGCCTCCGATCCGTGGAACAGCCGTGGACGCCTCTATCCGGAGACGTCGAGCGCGACCCGATCGGATTTTCAGCGGGACCGCGACCGTATCGTCCACACCACAGCCTTTCGCCGTCTGAAGCACAAGACGCAGGTTTTCATTGCCGCCGATGGTGATCATTATCGCACGCGCCTGACGCATACGATCGAAGTGGCGCAGATCGCGCGTGCACTCGCCCGGGCCTTGAAACTTGATGAGGATCTGGCCGAGGGCGTGGCGCTCGTCCATGATTTTGGCCACACGCCGTTTGGTCATACCGGCGAAGACGCGCTGCACGAGATGCTGAAGCCCTATGGCGGCTTCGATCACAATGCCCAGTCGCTGCGCATCGTCACCAAGCTCGAACGCCGTTATGCCGAATTCGACGGGCTCAACCTGACATGGGAAAGCCTCGAGGGCCTAGTTAAGCACAATGGCCCGCTGATGGGAAAGGGCGGGCAGGGCGCGCACGGCCCCGTACCGCAGCCGATCCTCGACTACTGCGCCCTGCATGATCTGGAGATTGGAAGCTTTGCCAGCCTCGAGGCGCAGGTTGCGGCGATTGCCGACGATATCGCCTACAACACCCATGACATCGACGACGGGTTGCGGTCCGGCTACCTGACCTTCGACATGCTGGAGGAGATCCCGTTTCTGGCCGGATTGATGCGTGAGGTCCGGGATCGATATCCCAATCTCGAAAGCGGCCGCTTCACCCATGAGATCATGCGTCGGCAGATCACGGCCATGGTCGAGGACGTGATTACCGTGGCCCAGACACGGCTGAAGCAGGTTCGGCCCGAAAGTGTGGTCGACGTGCGCCAGGCCGGACAGGCAATCGCGACTTTTTCCGATCAGATGTTCGTCACTGATCGCGACATCAAGGCCATGCTGATGAAGCGTATCTACCGTCACCCCGATGTGATGCGGGTGCGCGAGGGGGCAGCGTCGATCGTCGTCGATCTCTACAGGGCTTTCATGTCGGATCCGCTGCAGATGCAGAAGCACTACTGGATCGATCAGATCGCCGGCATGGCCGAACCGGCAAAGGCGCGCCATGTCGGCGATTACCTGGCCGGGATGACCGATACCTATGCGATCGCAACCCACAGGCGATTGTTTGACCATACACCGGAATTGCGCTAGTCACCCGCCGGACGCGCGCCTGCGCGCAGCGGCCTTTTGGACAATTGACGCGGATTTCCGGTTCCGGCCGGAAAAGAGCGGATGGATGACATGAATCTTTTCACGGACTTTGATGCAAGAATTAAGAAGATATTGGAAACGATTGATATCATTCGTCAAAATCGTTCCAGCATAGATTTTGACCGTGTCAGCGTCGAGCCGCCGCGCGATGCCAGCCACGGCGATGTCGCCACCAATGCCGCCATGGTTCTGGCCAAGCCGCTTGGCACAAATCCGCGGGCGCTGGCCGATCTCATCGTTGCCAAGCTCAAGGACGAACCTGATGTAATCGACGTCACGGTCGCCGGTCCGGGCTTCATCAACGTCCGGCTGTCCGTCGCCTACTGGCAGAGGCTGCTGGCGGTGATGATCGCCTCCGGGGAGGACTATGGCCGCAGCCAGACCGGCGCCGGTCGCAAGGTCAATGTCGAATACGTCTCGGCCAATCCGACCGGCCCGATGCATGTCGGCCATTGCCGTGGCGCCGTCGTCGGCGACACGCTGGCCAACCTCCTCGCCTTTGCCGGCTATGCCGTCACCAAGGAATATTACATCAACGATGCCGGGTCGCAGATCGATGTCCTGGCCCGCTCCGCATTCCTGCGCTACCGCGAGGCGCTTGGCGATGAGATCGGCGAAATTCCGCCAGGCCTTTATCCGGGCGATTATCTCGTGCCTGTGGGTGTCGCGCTGGTCGCCGAATTCGGCTCCAGCCTCCGGCTGATGCCGGAAGAATCGTGGTTGCCGCTGGTCAAGGACCGCGCCATCGATGCGATGATGGCGATGATCCGCGAAGACCTGGCGGCGCTCAACGTCATCCATGACGTCTTCTATTCCGAGCGGACGCTGCACGCCAATGGTGCGGGCCCGATCCGCAACGCGATCAACGACCTGACCTTCAAGGGGCATGTCTACAAGGGCGCGCTGCCGCCGCCCAAGGGCCAGGTGCTGGAAGACTGGGAAGACCGTGAGCAGACGCTGTTTCGCTCCACCGAGGTCGGTGATGACATCGATCGCCCCCTGATCAAGTCGGACGGCACCTATACCTATTTTGCCGCCGACGTTGCCTATTTCAAGGACAAGTACGATCGCGGCTTCAGCGAGATGATCTATGTGCTGGGCGCCGATCACGGCGGCTATGTCAAGCGCCTCGAGGCTGTCGCGCGTGCGGTATCCGGCGGAACGTCGAAGCTCACCGTGCTGCTGTGCCAGCTCGTCAAGCTCTTTCGCGAGGGTGAGCCCGTCAAGATGTCGAAACGCTCTGGCGATTTCGTGACGCTGCGCGAAGTGGTCGATGAGGTCGGTCGCGATTCCGTCCGGTTCATGATGATCTACCGCAAGAATTCAGAGCCACTGGACTTCGACTTCGCCAAGGTCACGGAGCAGTCGAAGGACAATCCGGTGTTTTATGTGCAGTATGCCCATGCACGCTGCATGTCGATTTTCCGCCAGGCCAGGGAGGCTTTCCCGGGCTTTGATCCCGAATCGATAGACTTTGCCGCTTCTGTCGCGGGCCACATCGACGACCCGAACGAGCTGCAACTGGTCGCCAAGCTTGCAGAATATCCGCGCGTCATTGAGGCCGCAGCCCTTGCTCAGGAGCCGCACAGGATCGCTTTTTACCTCTATGATCTGGCAAGTGCCTTCCATGGACACTGGAATAAAGGTAAAGATTCTCCACAATTACGGTTTGTTAACGATAAAAACAGAGAATTGACCATTGCCAGGCTTGGACTGGTGCGTGCTGTCGCCTCCGTTTTGAGATCGGGCCTGTCGATTACAGGGACCGATGCACCGGATGAAATGCGATAGTATTGTCACCATTTACCCACAATGCACTGGCAGGAACTGGCTAGTATTGTGAGTGGAGCGCATGGCAGACAAACATTTCGCACGAAGCGGGACTGGAGATTTCGACATCTTGGCGGATGATGATCCGCTGAGCGAACTCGCCCGCATTGTTGGCTATGACAGTCGCCCGGCGGTTCAGCAGTTGCAGGAAATCGAAAAGCAGCAGCGTCTGGTTCGGCGCGAACCCGTGTTCGATCTCGAGGACGAACTGTCCCGCGAGTTCGAACTCTATGACGCGCCAGCCTCTGTCGAAGCGGAGCCATCGCGGTTCAGCGTCGACGACACGCCGTCGCTCGAGCCCCGGAACGACGTCGAACAGGCGCCCGCGCTGGCGCCTGTCGATGAACCTGTGTTCGATAGGGCGTCGTCGGATGAGATCACGGTCTCCGAGGCCGGCGCTGAAGACAGTTTCGAGCCCACAGACGCGGCCCCTGCCGCATCCGAATTCCGCGCGCTCGACGATCAGCTCCCCGTTTACGAGCAACCCACCGTTGACGATCAGATCCCTGTTTATGAGCAGGTTGAGCATGTCGCCGAGACCGTGGAGCCGGCGCTCTTTAACGAAGAGCCTGTTGCCGAAATCAACGATTCGCCCGAGGGTCTTCTCGTTGATCAGGGCGTCGAACAAGCAGGCCTTGCCATAACTGCCCCGGAACCGGCGCCAGTCGTAGACAGTTGGGTACCGGAGCCGGAATCCGAAGAGGTTCTCGCGGACGATGGCGATTTTCTGGCCATGGATCTCGAGCGGGAGCTTGAGATGTCGATCGGCTATGACGACGTTGCGGTCGAACCGGTCGGGACGCTGCCTGTGCAAAGCACCGTCTGGGACGATGCGCCGCTCGATCCGCCGTCTGTTGAACAGCACGACACACAGCCGCCTGAGCCCGCATTCGACGCCATTCACCAACAGCAGGATGTTGGTGTTGCGGCGGACGTGGAGGAACAGCCTGCCGCGCCCGAAGAACCGACCGCGCATCCGTTTTCCATGGAGCATTGGGATGGGACAAAAGCTGTGGTTGAGGCGCCAGCGGTGGTGCATGACGCCAACAGCATGGATGCCCTTCTCGCGGATATCGAGCGCTTCCCGGTGGCTGCAAAAGCCGCCGCCTTGGCCTTGCCTGTGAGCGTGAGCCAGCCGGAAACGGTCCGCAAGAACAACTATCCGTTCACGCCGACCTTCAGCCGCGCTACGCCGACCGCGTCGTCCAGCGGTGCCTCCTCGCAGAAGGCCTTTGCGACGCCCTTGGCCGTTGCGCCGGTCCCATTGGCCGTAGCACCCACCATTGTCGCTTCCGCGCCCAATGATGCAACGGACCTGCCGCCTGAAGGCTTCGAGCCTGCGGTCGTCACAACTGCAGCCCAACCGGTTCAGAGCGAGCCGGAACCGGATTTCGATCTGGATAATTTTGAAATCGATCTGTCCGACATCGATCTCGATCTGGATCCTGCTGAATTCGTCATGGAGACCGCGTCTTTTTCGACTGGCGAGCCGGCCATCACAAACGATCCCGTGTTCCAGGAGCCGGTTGCTCTGTCGGCAACCCCGGTCGTTGAAACGCAAGACGCACCCTACGAGAGCGACGATGTCGCCGATTTTGTTCTGCCGTTCGATCCGTCGATGATTTCGGAAACGGAAGAAAGCGTGACGGCGATCTCTGATCTGGAAGTCCCGCATCTGCCGGTTGTCGAGCAGGAAAAGCCGGGCGCTTACCAGCCGGACTATGATCTTGATATCGATGCCGAAATTGCCCAGCTTTTCGGAAATGGAGCGGGCAAGTCTGCCGTGCGGCCGGAAGATCGCCAGGACAGCCAGGTCTTTGCCGCCGCTGCCCATTCGCTTGCGGTCACGCATGCTGCGGCACAGCCGAGCAACGTTCGCGCCGACACGGAATTCGACGAGTTCGAAAAGGCGATGGAAGAGGATTTCCGGCGCTCGATCAACCAGCGTCAGGACAGCGATCCGGTCAATGATCGCCTGGCGGTCGGCGGCGATTACGGGGCTGATGATTTCCAGGTGGCGGACCGCAGCGCGAGTGGACGGCGAACCGGCCTGATGGCGGCCGCAGTCGGTGGTTTGCTCATTCTGGGTGGCGTTGGTGCCTATGCCTGGATGGGCGGCGACGGCACGAGCCTCAACAGTTCCGATCCAAAGATCATTCTCGCTGACAAGTCTCCGGTCAAGATGGTGCCCGTCGAGAAGGGCGGCAAGACCGTTCCCAATCAGGACAAGGCCGTCTACGACCGCGTTGCCGGCGCCCCGGCAGAGACGCTGCAGCAGGGCACGCTCGTTTCCTCGACCGAGGAGCCGATCGACGTCGTCCAGCGGACGCTGACGCCCGAGAGCCTACCGCTCGAAGGCCGTGACGAGTTCGACGGCGCCGATATCACGCCGATCGACGGCGATGACAGTGCGCGCCTTTTGCCGGATGGTGAAGAACTGCAGGCAAGGGCAGACGACGAAGATCGCGCAACGGCAGTTTCGCCGCGCAAGGTTCGCACGATGATCGTCAAGCCGGACGGCACGCTGGTAGCGCGCGAAGATCCTGTTGCCGAACCTGTAACCGAACTGGCGTCGAACGAAACGCCTGTCTCGGCCAATGGTGTGGACCCGCAGGTCAATACGGTGAAGACGACTGTTGTGCCTGCGCAGACAGAGCTTGAAACGGCGGCTGCACCGCTGACGGATCTTCGGCCGCAGGAACAGCCGGCAACGGAACAGAGTGCACTGGCGGAAGCTGCAAGCGCGACGGTTGATGAAACAGCACCGGTCCGCACCGTCAGAACCACGACGGTCAGCGAACAGGCACCGGTTCCGCAGACACGGCCGGCCGAACAGCCGGTCAACGTGGTCGGAACGGTCACGGATCAGGGCAATGTCCAGCCGGCCCCGGCTGCAACGACAACGGTTGCCGCTGCCGAGACGACACCGGTCCAGACGGCCAGCGTTCCGGCTGGCAGCTATGTGATCCAGATTGCGTCCCTGCCATCGGAAGCCGAGGCGCAGCGTTCCTACACAAACTTGTCGGGCAAGTTTGCATCGGTCATCGGTGGTCGGGGTTCGGATATCCGCAAGGCTGAAATTGCCGGCAAGGGGACGTATTACCGTGTCCGCATCCCGGCTGGTTCGCGCGACGAAGCCAATGCGCTGTGCTCGCGCTACAAGAGCGCCGGCGGCAGTTGCCTTGTGACGCGATAATCACGCGATCGACGGTGTTGAATGAGGCGCGGCTCAGGCTCGCGCCTTTTTTCGTGCGCAATAGCTGTGAATGAGCCCGAAAGCCGATGCCAAACCATTCGCGTCGGTCGCTGCAGTCACTATGATTCGGCTATGAGCGAATCAAAAGCATTTATCTCCGGCTGCAAGGGCCTCGTGCTCACCGATGAAGAAAAGGCCTTCTTCGCCGGTGAACGCCCCTGGGGCTTTATCCTGTTTGGCCGCAACATCGGCGAAACGGCACAGATTACCGATCTCGTGGCGTCGCTGCGCGACAGCATCGATGATCCGGACGCGCCTGTTCTGATCGACCAGGAAGGCGGCCGTGTCCAGCGCATCCGTCCGCCGCTGGTCGCCAGCTATCCGACCGGCGCGGCGATAGGCGAAATCTACCGAAGAGACCCGGCGCAGGGGCTGCGTGCGGCCTGGCTGATGTCGCGCCTTCACGCCTTCGACCTCCTGCGGCTCGGCATCACCGTCGATTGCCTGCCGGTGCTCGACGTGCCCGTCGAGGGCAGCCATGACGTCATCGGCAACCGGGCCTATGGCTATGATCCGCAAGCGGTGGCCGCGATCGGCAAAGCCGCTGCGGATGGGCTGAAGGCCGGCGGCATGCTGCCGATCATGAAGCACATGCCGGGCCATGGCCGCGCCTTTGCCGATTCGCATCACAATCTCCCGATCGTCGACGTCTCGCTCGACGCTCTCAAGGCCAGCGACTTCGTGCCGTTTGTCGCGATGAAGGACGAGGCCATGGCCATGTCGGCCCATGTCGTCTATCCGGCCATTGATCCTGTCAGCCCGGCAACCACATCCGAAAAGGTGGTGCGCGAGATCATTCGGGGTTATATCGGTTTCGATGGCCTGCTGATGTCGGACGACGTTTCGATGAATGCGCTGCAAGGTGACATCGAGACGAGGGCAAGGGGGATTGTCGCAGCCGGTCTCGACATGATCCTGCATTGTCATGGTATCATGGAGGAAATGCTGGCTGTGGCGCGCGTGGCGCCGGTCATGGGGGGCGATGGCTTGCGGCGCGCCGAGGCGGTCCGCGCCGCGTTTGCGCCAGCCGATGCCTCCGACGAGGCGGCCCTGCGCGAAGAATTCAGCGGGATGCTGGCCATTTCCTGAAGCTTGACGCCTGGAAGTTGAGTGTGGACAGCGGGGCAGGGATTTCGTGAACAGCAACAGTGAAACGCCGAAAAAACCGTCCGCCCGCGCGCCCATGGAACAGCTGTGGCACGACGAGAGTGGCGATCGGGCGCTGCATGAGGAAGCGCTGGTGATCGATATCGCCGGCTTCGAGGGGCCGCTCGACCTGCTTCTGCATCTTGCCCGGACCCAGAAAGTCGACCTGTCGCGGATTTCCGTTCTGGCGCTGGCCGAGCAGTACATCGCCTTCATTGAACGCGCCCGCACTATCCGCATCGAGCTTGCAGCCGATTATCTGGTCATGGCGGCCTGGCTCGCCTTCCTGAAATCGCGCCTCTTGATCCCGCAGCAGCCCAAGGACGAAGGCCCCTCGGGCGAGGAAATGGCGTCGTCGCTGGCCTTTCGCCTCAAGCGGCTCGAGGCTATGCGCGAAGCCGCAACCCGGCTGATCAATCGCAACCGGCTGGGCCGGGACGTTTTCGCGCGCGGCGCGCCGGAGCATATTCCCGTCGAAAAACAGTCGGGCTATGACGCCTCCCTCTATGATCTCCTGTCGGCCTATGCGTCGCTGCGGCAACGGCAGGCCGTGATGCAGGTCACCATCGAAAAACGCACAGTCTGGTCGCTGTCCGATGCCCGCCTGATCCTTGCCCGCCTGCTCGGCGACATGGTCGACTGGACGGCGCTCGATCATTTCCTGCTGCGCTACATGACAAGCCCGAAGGAACGGGCCACGGCCATCGCCAGTTCGTTTGCAGCGTCGCTGGAAATGGTGCGCGAAGGCAGGCTGGAAATGCGCCAGGATGGCGCGTTTGCACCGATCTATCTGCGTCAGGGGCCGAATCCGATGAGCGCCGAAACGCTTGCGGAACTGGAGGCGGCGCGTGGTTGATACGCAGGACGATCTGCCCGGTATGGCAGAGGAGACGACAGAACGGCCGCAGGCCGAAAAGGACGCACGGCTGGAGTCGGAAGCCGAGCGCATCGTCGAGGCCCTGATCTTCGCCTCGGCGCAGCCGGTCTCCGAGGCCTACATGGCGCAGCGCCTGCCGAAGGGTACGGACCTCGCCCGCATCCTGCCGCGGCTGAAGGCAGCCTATGCCGGCCGTGGTGTCAATCTTTTGCAGATCGAAGCTCACTGGGCGTTCCGCACGGCTGCCGATCTTTCCTTCGTGGTGCAGACCGACGAGAACGAGGTCAAGAAGCTCTCACGGGCCGCACTCGAGGTGCTGGCGATCATTGCCTATCACCAGCCTGTCACCCGCGCCGAGATCGAGGATATTCGCGGCGTCCAGACATCGCGCGGCACGCTGGACGTGCTGATGGAGGCCGGCTGGGTGCGGTTTCGGGGCCGCCGCCGCACGCCAGGCCGTCCGGTGACGATCGGCACCACGCGGGATTTCCTCGATCATTTCGGGCTTGAGGATATCCGCGATCTTCCCGGCATGGAGGAGTTGAAGGGCGCAGGGCTGCTTGCCGGCCGCGTCCCGTCGAACTTCCAGATCCCTATTCCACTCGGCGACGATGGTCTGGATGAGGACGAGGATCCGATCACGCAACTGGATCTCGAGGAGCTCGGCCTCTTGACACCAAGGGGCGAAGAGGCCGAATAGAAATCCTGAGCGCCGCCGTCGTCTTTGATGGTGCGCCCTTTCGATGAGTGACGGTGTTCAAGGATAGCCGCTGGCATGACTTCTGATCTGCAAGGTTCCCCGGTGACCAAGGCACGGCGGACCGCAGGCGTGACATTCGCGGCGCGTCTCGTGTTCGAGGATATTCATCACTGCTATCATGAGAAGGAAACCATCAAGGGCATCACGCTGACCGCGGAAGCCGGCGAGGTTCTCTGTCTTCTCGGCCCCTCCGGTTCGGGCAAGACAACGCTTCTGCGGATCGCCGCCGGCATCGAGGCGCAGAAATCCGGCCGCCTGATGCTGAACGATCGCGAAATATCCGGCCCTTCCGTGTTCGTGCCGCCGGAACGACGCGGCGTCGGCCTGATGTTTCAAGATTTCGCGCTGTTCCCGCATATGACGATCCGCGACAATGTCCGTTTCGGGCTGACAGCGCTGCCGAAAAACCAGGCCGTCGCCGAGGCTGATCTGGCCCTGGAGCGTGTCGGGTTGTCGCACTATGCTGATCAATACCCGCATGTCCTGTCCGGCGGCGAGCAGCAGCGGGTTGCACTCGCCCGCGCTTTGGCACCGCGTCCAGCCGTGCTCCTGATGGACGAGCCGTTTTCCGGCCTCGATTCACGGCTCAAGGATACAATTCGCGCCGATACGCTTGCGATCCTGCGGGAAAGCCGTGCAACGGCCATAGTCGTCACCCATGATGCTGAAGAGGCGATGCGCATGGCCGACAGGATCGCCCTGCTGAAGGATGGTCGTCTTGTGCAGGTGGGCACCGCCGATACGTTGTATCGCGAACCGCGCAATCTGTTCGCCGCAGGCTTCTTTTCGGAGATCAACGAGTTTGCGGCGGTTGCGAGCGGCGGGCGCGTCGAAACGCCGCTGGGTACGGTGCCCGCCGGTAAATATCCGGATGGACGGCCGCTCTCTGCTGTTGTCAGGCTTTCGCAGGTCATGGTGGCCGAAACCGGCGGCGATCTGCCGGCACGCATCCTGGCGCGGCGATTTCTGGGGGTCGTTGAACTGCTCAGCCTTGCCGTTCCGGGCAGCGATCTGCCTGTCCGCGCCCGGATCCGCGCTGATCTCTTGCCGCAAGGATTGCGTGACGTTACGCTTTCCGTTAACGAGCGAGATATATTGCTGTTTGAAAAAGATGAATGAACATCTTACATCGGGGTAACGAGCTTCAAGGGAGTTAGGACATGGGTTCTTTTAGTATCTGGCATTGGCTGATTGTTCTGGTCGTCGTTCTGCTGCTGTTCGGCCGCGGCAAGATCCCGGAATTGATGGGCGATGTTGCCAAGGGCATCAAGAGCTTCAAGAAGGGCATGACAGACGACGAAGCTGCTTCGGCCGAAAAGGGCGTTGACGGCAAGACGGTCGAGCACAAGTCAGACGAAGTCCGCTGATGGCGCGTCGGGGCGCGGGATGTTTGTCGTGAGCAGCCGAGGCCTATCTTCGATTTTTTGGGGCTTAGAGCATGCTTGATATCGGCTGGACCGAACTTGTCGTTATCGCCATCATTCTGATCGTGGTGGTGGGTCCGAAAGACCTGCCGCCGATGCTCCGCACATTCGGCAAGATGATGACGAAGTTCCGGGGCGTCGCATCGGATTTTCGCCAGCAGTTTGACGAGGCCCTGAAGGAGGCGGATCTCGACGATGTCCGCAAAACGCTGAGCGATGCGCAGAAGCTCAACCCTGCGCACAGCCTTCGCGAAGCCATGAACCCGCTTCGCCAGATGGGCAACGACATAAAATCCGACCTGCAGAGGGCGACCAGCACACCGGCCAAGCCGGTTGTGGCGGCGACTGAGCCGTCCGCCGTTGCGGGCGAGCCATCACCGGAACCTGTCGTCGAGACTGCAGCATCGGCTCCTGTTGCTGATACCGTCGCTGCCGCAGCAATCGCGTCGGCGACACGCCAGTCGACACGCGCTGCAGAGGCTGAGGCCGCCGTCGAAACGCCAAAACGTGTTTCCAAGGCAAAGACTGTAGCGGCGCCGGTGCTTCCGATCGAACCTGTCGTCGTCAAAACGCCAAGGACAACGAAAGCCGCAGTCAAAACGGCGGATACTGTTGTTGTTGCAGACGAAAAGCCGAAAGTCCGCAAGGCTGCGGTCAAGACCAAGAGCAAGGGTGACGCATGAGCGGCGAAATCGAAGACAAGCCGCAGCCCCTGATGGCGCATCTGATCGAGCTTCGCGCCCGCCTTATGTGGGCGGTTGGTGCGTTTTTTGTGGCTTTCCTCGTCTGCTTCTATTTCGCCAAGGGCATCTTCAATATTCTCGTTCAGCCCTTCAAATGGGCCGTCGACTGGGCTGGTCTTGCCGATAAATCCGTCGAGCTGATCTATACCGCGCCGCAGGAGTTCTTCTTCACGCAGGTCAAGGTGGCGATGTTCAGCGCGCTGGTCATCGCCTTTCCGATGATTGCCGCGCAGGTCTACAAGTTTGTGGCACCCGGTCTCTACAAGAACGAGCGCGCAGCTTTCCTGCCGTTCCTGATTGCCTCGCCGCTTCTGTTCATTCTGGGCGGCTGCCTCGTCTATTTCTTTTTCACCCCCATGGTCATGTGGTTCTTCCTCGCCATGCAGCAGGATGGCGGTGATGGGCAGGTCTCGATCCAGCTCCTGCCGAAGGTCTCCGAATATCTGAGCCTGATCATGTCGCTGATCTTCGCCTTCGGCCTGGTGTTCCAGCTGCCGGTGATTACAACGCTGCTCGCCAGGGTAGGGTTCGTCACCTCGGAAGGTCTCAAGGAAAAGCGCAAATATGCGATCGTCATCGCCTTTGTCGCGGCGGCAATCCTGACACCGCCGGATCCGATCTCCCAGATCGGTCTTGCCCTGCCGGCCATCCTTCTCTACGAGATTTCCATCTATACCGCCCGACTCATTGAGCGTCAGCGGGCCCGCGACACGCTGGCTCGCGAAGCGGCCGATGCGGAAAAAAATGCCGGCTGATTGACCGGCATTGCTTCGGCCGGCGGCGCTCTGAAACCAACGCTGGAACGAACATGCTTGATATCCGATGGATTCGCGACAATGCCGAGGCACTTGATGCCGCCCTTGCAAAGCGCAGCGCCGAACCGCTGGCTGCATCGCTCATAGCCCTCGACGAGCGTCGCCGTTCGCTGGTGCAGGCCTTGCAGGACATGCAGTCGCGCCGCAATGCGGCCTCCAAGGAGATCGGTGCTGCGATGGCCGCCAAGGATGGCGCGCTGGCCGAAAGCCTGAAGGCGGAAGTCGCCGAGCTCAAGACTGCGATGACCACCGTCGAGGACGACAGCCGCAAGGCGGACGCCGAACTGGCCGATGCGCTGTCACGCATTCCCAACATCCCGCTGGAGGACGTGCCCGTTGGTCGCGACGAAAGCGGCAATGTCGTCAAGCTGGTCCACGGCCAGAAGCCCGGCTGGAACCACACGCCCAAGGAACATTTCGAAATCGGCGAAGCGCTTGGCTGGCTCGATTTCGAAGGCGCCGCGAAAATTGCCGGCTCGCGCTTTACCATCGTCAAGGGACAGCTGGCGCGCATGGAGCGGGCGCTCGGCCAGTTCATGCTCGATCTGCACACGACGGAACACGGTTACCTCGAGGTCCAGCCGCCGCTGATGGTGCGCGACGATGCGATGTATGGCACCGGCCAGCTGCCGAAGTTTGCCGAGGATCTTTTCCGCACGACCGACGACCGCTGGTTGATCCCGACCGCCGAGGTACCGCTGACCAACATGGTCCGCGAGCAGATTCTCGAAGCCGAAAAGCTGCCGCTGCGGTTCACGGCGTTGACGCCGTGTTTCCGCTCGGAGGCTGGCTCTGCCGGTCGCGATACACGCGGTATGCTGCGCCAGCACCAGTTCAACAAGGTCGAGCTGGTGTCGATCACCGATGCCGAAAGTTCGATCGACGAGCATGAGCGGATGACTGCCTGCGCCGAGGCTGTGTTGAAGCGCCTCGGGTTGCACTATCGCGTCATGACGCTGTGCACCGGCGACATGGGGTTTGGAGCCCGCAAGACCTATGATCTGGAGGTCTGGCTGCCGGGGCAGGACAGTTTCCGCGAGATCTCCTCCTGCTCGGTCTGCGGCGACTTCCAGGGAAGGCGCATGAATGCGCGTTACCGCGTCAAGGACGACAAGGCGCTGAAATTCGTCCACACGCTGAACGGTTCGGGCACTGCGGTTGGCCGTACATTGATTGCGGTCATTGAGAACTATCTGAACGAAGATGGTTCGATCACTGTTCCGGACGTGCTTTTGCCCTATATGGGCGGACTGACGAAAATCGAGAAAGCCGGCTGAGACCTTCCGGCCGGCGGGGGAAGCAATGCGGATTCTACTGACGAATGACGACGGCATTCATGCCGAGGGGCTGGCTGTGCTGGAACGCATCGCGCGCACGATCTCGGACGATGTCTGGGTGGTGGCGCCGGAAACCGACCAGAGTGGGCTTGCCCATTCTCTGAGCTTGTCGGAACCTTTGCGCTTGCGCCAGATTTCCGAAAAACACTTCGCCCTGCGCGGAACGCCGACGGATTGCGTGATCATGGCCGTCCGCAAGGTGCTGGACGTCAAGCCGGATCTCATCCTGTCGGGTGTCAATATCGGGTCCAACATGGCCGACGACGTCACCTATTCCGGGACGATTGCCGGTGCGATCGAAGGCACGCTGCAGGGCGTTCGCTCGTTTGCGCTCAGCCAGGCATTCAGCCACGCATCCGGTAGCCCCGTGCCCTGGGAGGTGGTGGAAACGCATGCACCGCAGCTCCTGAAAAGGCTGATGCGGCTTGACCTGCCCGATGGCACGTTCCTGAACCTGAATTTCCCCAATTGCGCGGCGACCGCGGTGACCGGCACCGAGGTGACGTCCCAGGGCAAACTCGATTTCGGCCTGACCATCGATGAACGTTCGGATGGTCGCGGCCATCCCTATTACTGGCTGCGCTTCGGCGAGCGCTTTGGCGATTTCCGCGCCGGCACGGACATCCATGCCATCCGCGAACACAAGATTTCCGTGACGCCGCTGAAGCTCGACCTGACGGATTACGCGGTTCAAGATCGTGTTGCCCGCGCGCTGCTCGACGGAGATGACGATTGAACGCCCGACAGAACGAGCAGGAAGGATTTGCAGCGCTCGTTCTGCGTCTGCGGGCAGAGGGCATTACCAGCAAGGAGCTGTTGAACGCTGTCGAACTGACGCCGCGCACGCTGTTTGCACCGTCCCCCTATGAGAACGACGCCTATTCGCAACGCCTCATTCCGCTTGACTGCGGCGCCTTCATGGAAGGGTTCGACTTTGCCGTGCGGCTTTTGCATTGCCTGGCGGTCAAGCCCGGGCAGCGGATTCTCGAGGTCGGCACCGGCAGCGGCTTTACAGCGGCAGTCATGGGCCGGATCGCCGAGCGCGTCATGACCATCGACCGCTACAAGACGCTTGTCGTCAATGCCCAGAAGAACCTGGAAAAATCGGCGATCCGCAATGTCATCGTGCGCCAGGCGGATGGCAGCGTTGGACTGGCCGGCGAGGGGACCTTTGACCGCATCCTGGTGACGACCGCGTTCACTGCCCTGCCGCGCATCTATTCGGATCACCTCGTCTCCGGCGGCATCCTGATCGTCCCGATCATGACCAGCGAAACGGAGTGTCGGATCGTGCGGCTCACCCGCACCGGAAGCCGTTTTGATCGCGAAGACCTTTTCACGGCGCCGTACCTGCCGATCGTGCCGCAGGTTGCATCCTTCCTTTAGTGTCGGTGGTCGCGCAAGTTTTCGACCGAATTTCCCCATTCCCATGGTGCAACGCTGATTCTGATGCCCGATTTATGCTGCACTGCAGCGTGCCATTTCGCCATGTTCTCCAGCCATGCCGGATTTTCTGTCGCGAAATCAAATCGTTAATTTTCAGTTAACGCTGGTCAGCCTCGCGCAAGCCTCGAGGCATAAGCGAATATGTAGGAACAAATCCTACATTGAGCTGGCCCTTGATTTGAAGCCACGTTTGTCAGCTCGAAAACGAAGCCATATGGCGGCGGAGACGGCAAATGCAGATCGAAAGCAGACTGACTGGAGCGGCCACCGGCGACAGCTTGAGCAATCTTGCCGGACGCGCTGTCGTACAGGGGCCGAGCGCCGGCCGCGAAGACAAGAGCACACAATCTCCCTATGCCGGCGGCTACGATCCGGCCATGCGCGTGTCGCTTTCGGCAGAAGCCCTGCTGTTCCTGAGCAAGACGCGCCGCGTGCCGGAAAAACAGCCATCGCTGACGCAGGAAGAGTGGAGCAACAAGCTCTCGCCGCAACTCGCCGCCCGCGAATATCAGGCTTTCGGGAAATTCGGCGAAAGCGGTGACCACAAGGCCTATTACCGCGCCTTCATCGAGTATTACGACACCCTGCGTCTGGAAGACCAGAACAGCCTGCGGTATTTCGGCACCCGTGATGTCGCCCTTGCAGGCCTGCGCTCGCAGGAATACAGCGATGAAACAGGCACGGACAGCGAAATGCCGTTCCAGACGCTGGTGAGCGTCCTGCTGGATGAAAACAAGGCGGATACCGAGACGGCCGAGGCTGAAGTCGCGGTTTTCGGCGTGTCCGGAGACATGTTCGGATGGGATACGGCAAACATCAGTTACGAGGATGTTTCTCAGGTTCGTGCCGACATTTCCGAGATCGAAAGATTCTACCAGGAAACGTTCTGAGGCTGCCGGCGAAAACGCATTGCTTGCGCCAGCCCCAGCTGACCGGGCCTTTCGGTGTATGCGCGGCAACATCGATCATGGTTATCAATCTCTCAAAAAGCACGACCTGACTCGCCGGTTTTAACCGCGCGGTAACTCTAATGCGTTCTAATCATCCTACAGTGAGTTGCGTCCCAAGTAGGTTTAGCGTCATGCGTCTTAGAGTATCGCCGAGTGTAGGAAAATCAGCTGTCCGTCTCTTTGTGGCGGTTCTGCTGGCCAGCGCTGCAACAGGTTGCAGCTCGGATGCGACGCGCTTCGGAGGCTTGTTCTCCAAGTCCGACGGCATCACCACCAACTCCATTCCATCCAACAGCATTCCGATTCCGGCCGGCGACCTGCAGGGTGGCCAGATGGCGGCAATGCCGGATGGCGGCGGCAATTCGCGGGATCAGGCAATGAGCCAGCCTTTCCCGGATCCATCCTACGATAACGTCAACACCGCTTCGACGCCGGTTTCCCAGGCACGTGCGGCGGCGACCCCGATGAACGTCCAGCGCACAGCCCTTGCGACGCCGACGGCGCGGGCTGAGGAAAAGCCGCTGGAGCAGGCATTTCCGACTGCCCGTGAAACAGCCAGTGCTGCCACGCAGAAAACGATTCCTGACCCGGTGACGACAGGTACCAACAAGGGTGGCTGGTCGACGGCAAATGCACCGGCGGTGCTGATGCGCCAGGGTGATACGGTGGCAACGCTGTCCAAGCGCTTTGGTGTGCCGGAGAAGGAAATCCTCAAGGCCAATGGTATGACGTCTGCGTCGGATGCCGAGCCAGGCCAGCGCATTCTGATCCCGACCTTCGGCGTCGGCGGCAGTGCGGCGAAGGCCGCGGCCACCGAGACGGCCGCTCTGGATATCGATGGCAAGAAGAAGACGCCCGGCCAGTCCGACAATCGCGATGTGGCGATCCTGCCTGGTCAGTCGCAGTCACGTGACAAGGCCAATGCCAAGACCGATCTGGCATCCGGCAAGCTCGGAACACCCGGCGAGGGCGGTGGCAAGGGGACCTACACGGTCAAGGCAGGCGATTCGCTCAACCGGATCGCCAAGCTCAACAATGTCCCGGTCGAGGAACTGAAACGCGCCAACGGGCTGACGACGGCCGCCATCCGTATCGGCCAGCAGCTGAAGATCCCGGGTGCTTCGACATCTGCGCCCGATCAGGTTGTAACGGCGTCGGTTCCGTCACAGAAGGCCCAGACCAACAAGGTGACAAACAAGACGGAAAACCAGCCGGCGGAATACAAGCCGCCAGTGGCCAAGCAGACGGTGACGGAAGTTGCCTCGAAGGGAGATGTCACGGAAGAATCACCCAAGGCGACCGGGATCAGCAAATATCGCTGGCCGGTGCGCGGCGCGGTTATCGCGGGTTACGGCGCCAATGTTGACGGCAACCGCAATGACGGTATCAACATTTCGGTTCCCGAGGGCACGCCGATCAAGGCCGCCGAAAACGGTGTTGTCATCTACTCCGGCAGCAGCCTCAAGGAACTCGGCAACGCAGTTCTGGTCCGCCACGACGATGGCACGGTCACGGTCTACGGCAATGCCTCGGAACTGAAGGTCCAGCGTGGCCAGAAGATCCAGCGTGGCCAGACCCTTGCAGCCTCCGGCATGAGCGGCACGGCAGCGCAGCCGCAGGTGCACTTCGAAGTGCGCAAGAACGCCACCGCCGTCAATCCTGCAACCTTCCTGGAATAGCCTGCTCCTTCCTGGAGTAATCTGCGAAGGGCGATCGGTTTGGTCGCCGGAAGGAAAGTCAAAGTCCCGGTTCCGCCGGGACTTTTTTGCGTCTCAATTCGTGTCGATGTGCTTCTGCTTGCGGCCAGCCAGATCCTGGATGAACTGCCAGGCGACGCGGCCGGACCGCGCGCCACGGGTGGTGCTCCATTCCAGCGCGTCGGCATGCAGGGCGGCTACATCGGTTTCCAGCTCGAAATGGCGGGCATAGCTGTCGATCATCGACAGATAGTCGGCCTGGCTGCATTTGTAGAACCCCAGCCACAGCCCGAATCGATCCGACAGCGAGACTTTTTCCTCGACCGCTTCCGATGGGTTGATGGCGGTTGACTGCTCGTTCTCCATCATGTCGCGCGGCAGGAGATGACGCCGGTTGGAGGTTGCATAGAGCAGGACATTGCCGGGACGCCCCTCGATGCCGCCATCCAGCACCGCCTTCAGTGACTTGTAGGACGTGTCGTCATGGTCGAAGGACAGGTCGTCGCAGAAAACGATGATGGGGGCGGGCGCCGATTTCAGGATCTCCATCAGAAGCGGCAGTGTCGCAATATCCTCGCGGTGAACCTCGACCAGCTTCACGGCAACGCCGCTGTCCCTGCTGACCCGGGCGTGGACGGCCTTGACGAGGGAAGACTTTCCCATGCCGCGCGCGCCCCAGAGAAGCACGTTGTTGGCCGGATACCCCTTGGCAAACCGCAGTGTGTTGTCGAAAAGAATGTCGCGCACATGATCGACGCTGCGGATCAGGTCGAGTTCGACCCGGTTCGGGTGCGCGACGGGTTGCAGGTGCTGGCGCTGGGGCGACCAGACGAAGCATTCGGCAGCGTCCCAGTCGTTGACGACAGGGGCCGGGCCGGCCATCCGCTCGATGGCGCTGGACAGTTTCTGCATTTCGGCAATGAGGATGTCGATCTTGGATTCCTGCATGGGCTGTTCCTTGGCATGGCACGGGCTCTGACGGTCGCCCGCAGCTGTGCGGTAGCATGGCCGTTCCCAAGGGAAAAGGCTGGCAACAGGCCAGAAAAGACTTCTATGGCAGGAGATTTGGTGTAAGAGGCAGAAGAACCGATCCGGAAGCGGGCGTTGTTGCATTTGCAACAGGCTTTCCTATATTCCGGCGATCCGAAACATGGGCGCATGCCCGCATCCAAAAGCATTCAAGGAGTGATCAATGTTCATTACCGAGGCCTTCGCGCAAACGGCTCCTGCCGCCGGTGGCGGCGCCGCAGACATTCTCATGTCGATCCTGCCGTTCCTGTTGATCTTCGTTGTAATGTACTTCCTGATCATCCGTCCGCAGCGCGCCAACATGAAGCGCCGTGAAGAGCTCCTGAAGAACATCCGTCGCGGCGACCAGGTCGTCACCGGCGGTGGCATTATCGGCAAGGTCACGAAAGTGGTCGACGATACCGAACTCGAAGTCGAAATCGCTGATGGCATCAAGATCCGCGTTCTGCGTGGTGGCGTATCTGAAGTGCGCGTCAAGGGCGAGCCGGTCAAGGAATAGAGCATCGTCTCTTGCTCGACCCTCTCCTGAAGCGGTTCGCGTCAGGAGAAATTGTGCGGCGATTCAAAGTGCTATAGCGTCGTTTTCGCGCCCGTACCGGCGCCCGGCGCTATAGCCGGTTGGCGATCCGCCGATCGGCATGGGCCGGTCGACTTTGATTGATAAAACGCCGGGAGCTCCATGCCTAATCTGTCCCGTTCGAAAACCATTCTCGTCTGGCTGATCGTCCTGTTCAGCCTGGTTGTTGCGCTGCCGAACGTGTTGTCAGAACGGGATCTGGCCGGTTTTCCCGCATGGATGCCGAAAAAGCAGGTCAGTCTCGGCCTTGATCTGCAGGGCGGCTCGCAATTGTTGCTCAAGACCGAGCTGGAGGATGTTGCAGGGGCGCGTCTTTCGGCTCTGGTTGCCGATGTCGGCAATCGCCTGAAAAATGCGGGTATTGCCTATAGCGGCCTTTCCGGCACGGGGTCGATCATCGAGGTCCGGATCCGCGACAGCGCCGCATTGAACGCTGCGACAGAGGCTCTTTCGCCGCTCGCCGCTGCCTTGAGCGCAGAAAACGACACCGTCGAAACGACGCTGGATACATCCGACGGACCCTTGCTTCGGTTGACCCTGACAGAGGCAGGGCTGGCATATCGCCTGTCCTTATCGGTCGACGCTTCTATTGTCGTCCTGCAGCGTCGCCTCGAGGAAATGGGTATCGTCCGGCCCGTCGTCCGCCGGCAGGGTCCCGACCGCATTCTCGTGCAGATCCCCGGGTTGCAGGACCCGCAGCGCCTCAAGGATATTCTCAGCCAGGCCGGCGATCTCTCCTTCCACACCATCGACATGTCGATGAGTGTGCAGGATGCGGTAAACGGCGCTCCCCCGGCCGCGTCTGAAGTCGTCTATTCCGCCGATGATCCGCCGATCGGCTATCTCGTGTTGCGACGACCGATCGTCTCCAGCCGCGACATCACGGATGCAAAACCGGCACTTGGCCAGTCGAACGATCCCGTCGTCGATGTAACGCTCGATGCCGATGGCGCGACGCGCCTTGCACAGGTGACGGCGCGGAATACCGGGATGACGCTTGCCATCCTGCTCGATGGGCAGGTCATCTCGACACCGGTGATCCGCACGGCGATTACCGGTGGTGCTGTTCAGGTCTCGGGAAACTTCAGTGCGGAGGGTGCCAATGATCTTGCAGTTCTCCTGAACGCCGGCGCCCTGCCTGTCCCCCTCACGGTCGTCGAGGAGCGGACGATCGGGATTGGGCTTGGCAGCGATTCGATCAGCGCTGTGGTGACCGCCGGCTGTATCGCAGCCCTTCTGGTCCTTGTCTTCATGTTCGCCTTTTACGGTTTCTTTGGTCTCGTTGCCAATCTGGCGGTTATTCTCAACGTCGTGATGATCATAGCCGTGCTGTCGGCGACGGGCCTGACGCTGACGCTGCCGGGCATTGCCGGCATTATCCTCACCATCGGCATGGCGGTGGATTCCAACGTTCTGATCTATGAGCGCATTCGCGACGAGGTGCGCAGCGGACGGCCCCTGTCGGAGGCAATCCATTTCGGTTTCTCGCGTGCCTTTGCTGCAATTGTCGACGCCAATATCACGACGCTGATTGCGGCGCTGATCCTGCTCTATCTCGGCACCGGCACGGTGCGCGGCTTTGCCGTGACGCTGGCCATCGGGATCGTGACGACCCTGTTTACCGCCTTTACGCTGACGCGTGTGATGCTGTCGGAATGGGTGCGCCGTCGCAAGCCGCTGCATCTGCCCGATGGCATCCGCACCGGCATGTTCGACCGGCTGGACCTCCGGTTCATGGCAATCCGCAATTATGTGTTTTCCGGCCTGGCAGTCCTATCGGTGCTGTCGACCGTGCTTTTCGCGGGAATCGGCATGAACCTCGGCATCGATTTTGCCGGCGGCTCGGTGCTGGAACTCTCGGCGCGGGAAGGCGAGGCGGATATTGCCGATATCACGGAGCGTCTGAACGGCCTCAATCTCGGGGCTGTCGAAGTCGAGAGTGTCGGCGGGCCGCAAGGCGTGTTTGTCCGGGTGCCTTCGCGTGATGGCGGTGAAAACGCCGAACAGAGCTCGGTGATCCTCATTCGCGGCGAACTCGAGGATGCCTATGACTTCCGACGCGTCGAAGTTGTCGGCCCCTCGGTTTCCGGCGAACTGACAAGGGCGGCGACGATTGGCGTCCTAGCCTCGCTGTTGGCAATCCTCGTCTATATCTGGGTTCGCTTCGAATGGCAGTTTGCGATCGGCGCAATCGTTGCAACGCTGCATGATGTGCTCCTGACAATCGGCCTGTTCGTCGTGACCGGCATGGAATTCAATCTGACCAGCATCGCAGCGCTGCTGACCGTTGTCGGCTATTCGCTGAACGATACGGTGGTGGTCTATGACCGCATCCGCGAAAATCTACGGCGCTATCCCCGTATGCCGCTGCCCATCCTTATCGACGCCGCCATCAACCAGACGCTGTCGCGCACCATCCTGACTGCAGTCACGACGATGCTGGCGCTGCTTGCGCTTTGCCTGTTCGGCGGCGATATGATCCGCTCCTTCAGCATCGCCATGCTGTTTGGTGTTGCGGTTGGTACGTGCTCGTCAATCTATGTCGCCGGGCCGCTGCTGATCCTCTTCAAACTGCGCCCCGGCGCACGCGATGGCGGACAGGCCGGGCCGACCGTCGCGCGCGAGGGCGCCTGATATGGCAAAAGGGCCCGACATGACAAAAGGCATCGAATTCCGAAAGGCTCACTTCCCCGGCAGGGCCCAGGTGGATGCCTACGGCAATGGCGGCTTCCGGTTTGCTGATATGTCGCATCGCGGCTCGGTGCTGATGCTGCCGTCCGGGGTCTACGGCTGGGAAATGACGGAAGGCGACCCGCTGGATCCGGCGCTTTTCCGCCGTGTCATCGAGGACGCGGCCGACATCGAGGTCCTGCTCGTCGGCACAGGCAAGGAGATCCGTCCTCTGCCTGTAGCCCTGAAGGAGATGCTGAAGGCGCACAACATTGCCTCGGATCCGATGAGCACAGGCGCTGCCGTGCGGACGTTCAATATCATGCTGGCTGAATCGCGCGCCGTGGCTGCCGCCCTGATTGCCGTCTAGATGTCTGACCACCCCGAAGAGCCATCCCACGACCCGAAGGCGGCGAAAACGCCTAATGCCGGCTACAGTCTCAGCGCGCTGCGCGATACAGACCGGGATCGATATCTTGCCTGCTTGCTGGCGCCGGCTGAAAAACGGCCGGCTCTGGCTGCGCTCTACGCGTTTCACGCCGAGATCGCTCGTGTCCGCGATCTGGTGCGCGAACCCTTGCCAGGCGAAATCAGGCTGCAGTGGTGGCGCGACGTGCTGGAAAGCGGCGGTGACGGAGACGGGCATCCACTGGCGCGGGAACTGCTTGGCGCCATCGTTGCCTATAAGCTTCCGGTTGCCGTGCTGCTGGACATGATCGACGCGCGCGTCTTCGACCTCTACGACGATCCGATGGAAAGCCGGTCGTCGCTGGAGGGATATGCCGGCGAAACGGCGTCGGCGCTTCTGCAACTGTCGTGCCTCGTTCTGGATCCGGCAACGGCGCCGCGGTCAGCAGAGGCTGCCGGCCATGCCGGTGTTGCGCAGACAATTGCCACGCTCCTTCTGCTGATGCCGCTTCAGCGGTCGCGTGGGCAGGTCTATCTGCCGGCCGATCTGCTGGCCGCCACCGGCCTTGACCGCCAGGCATTCCTGTCTGGAAAGGATGCGGCAGGGCTGGACCGCGCAGTGCGCGCCTTTACTGGCCTTGGCCGCGAACATCTGGCGAAGGCGCGGGCTGCGGCCTCGTCGATATCCGTCGCGAACCGGCCCGCCTTCGTGCCACTCGCGCTGGCGGAGCCAATTTTCGACAGGGCGGAGCGGGTGGGGCCGGGCATCTTCACGCAGATTATTTTGCCGCCGCAATGGCGTCGGCAATGGTGGATGTGGCGCGCGGCGCGCAGCGGTCGATGGTAGACACCGCAACAGGCGGCGCTTTATTCTCATCTCTGTAATTCCGCCATCGGCGGCAAACTGGCGCAAGTTTCGCGCGTTATGGTGCCGCCGGTCTATGGTTTGGCCGATTTGCTGTTGGAATGGAATTGAAAGGAAACGGCGCCATGATTTGGCCCATCGTCATCATCTGCATGCTGCTCGCGGGTATTTTCTACATGCGGATGACGGCGCGCGCTGCCAAGCAGGAAAATGCGCCGGACACGGGCCTTGCGATTCTCGATTTCAACCGCGCATTTCCGGATGAAGCCATTCGGGCCATTCACGCGACGGCAGACGGGCGGTCGTTTTTCGTGCGACTGCACGATGGCAAAGCCGGTTTCATGCAGTCGCAGGGCGCGCATTATGTCTGCCACCTGATCGAGGCCGGCAATGTGCGCGTCAGCAATGCACCAAGCGGTCGGGGGCTCTCCGTGCATTTTACCGATTTTGACTATCTTGATTCCGTCTATGAATTTCGCACCGCCCAGCACGCGGCAGAGGTCTCCCTCTGGCTGCTCGGCAGCTTCAATCCGCAATCGGAATTTGACGACGTGCCTGCCGCCTCACAGTAGCACCTCAGTTCCGCCGCGTGGTTCAGGCGGACGCCGCAAGCCATGCGGCGCAATGCTCCAGCGCCCGGGCCGCAACCAGCTGTTTCTTGACGATCGTCTTGTCCTTGCCGCGAAAGCGTTTGACGCCCTCAGGCTTGACGATCGCACCCGGCTCGAGATCGGGGAAAAGCCCGAAATTGATGTTCATCGGCTGGAAGGAGCGCTTGCCCGGCTCGTCGTTGGAGACGATATGGCCGCCGGTGATGTGATTGAGCAACGCGCCGAAGGCGGTTGTCGCCGGCGGCAGGCTGGGTGTCCCGCCCTTGCGCTCGGCGGCGGCAAAGCGTCCTGCGAGAAGGCCGATGCTGGCGCTTTCGACATAGCCTTCGCATCCGGTGATCTGGCCGGCGAACCGAAGGCCAGGCCGCGATTTCAGGGTCAGCGACGGGTCAAGCAGTGTCGGTGAATTGATGTAGGTGTTGCGATGCAATCCGCCGAGCCTGGCGAATTCGGCATTCTGCAGGCCGGGGATCATCCGGAACATTTCGGCCTGTGCGCCATATTTCAGCTTCGTCTGGAAACCGACCATATTATAAAGCGTGCCGAGCGCATTGTCCTGTCGCAGTTGCACGACGGCATAGGCCTTGACACCAGGATTGTGCGCATTGGTCAGCCCCATGGGCTTCATCGGCCCGTGTCGCAGCGTCTCGCGTCCGCGTTCCGCCATGACCTCGATCGGCAGGCAACCGTCGAAATAGGGGGTGCCTTCCCACTCCTTGAAGCCCGTCTTGTCGCCACTGACAAGGGCGTCGACGAAGGCATTGTACTGCGCTTCGTCCATTGGGCAGTTGATATAGTCCTTGCCCGTGCCGCCCGGGCCGACCTTGTCGTAGCGTGACTGGAACCAGCAGATGTCCATGTCGATGCTTTCGGTGTGCACGATCGGCGCAATGGCATCGAAGAAGGCCAGCGCGTCGGCGCCGGTTTCCGCCTGGATGGCGTCGGCCAGGCCAGGCGCGGTCAACGGCCCGGTGGCGATAATCGCCTGATCCCAGTCACTTGGCGGCAGGCCGGAAATTTCTTCGCGCAGCACGGTGATCATCGGATTGTCCGCGATTGCCTTCGTCACCGCCTGCGAAAAGCCGTCGCGATCAACGGCAAGCGCGCCGCCGGCCGGTACCTGGTTGCGATCGGCCGCCGCCATGATCAGCGAACCGGCCAGCCGCATTTCGGCGTGCAGCACGCCGACGGCATTGCTAGTGGCATCGTCCGAACGGAAGGAATTGGAGCAGACCAGTTCGGCAAGGTCGTCGGTCTTGTGCGCATCCGTGCCGCGCACGCCGCGCATTTCGTGAAGGATCACCGGAATACCGGCGCTGGCGATCTGCCAGGCCGCTTCCGAACCGGCGAGGCCGCCGCCGATGACATGGATGGGGGAAGGGGTCGATGCTTGTGTCATGCCGCGTTTCTTAGAACAACCGAGGCGCAAAGGAAACCGTTTCGATTACCGGCGTCTTATGTATGGGGTCTGGAATCAGAAACGGCACCACAAGGGTGCCGTTTTGAGGGTCTGCGTATCCGGTCCGATTAACGGAACGAGCGCGACGCGATGTTGCGAATGTCGAAGCGGGTGATACCGATATCCGACAGGGCATGGTTCGACAGGTTGCCAAGTTCGGCAACGGTGCGGCGATAGTTGATCCAGCTTTTTGCGATACGAATCGGGTTCATGGTCGTGGTCCTTGGGAAGCGATGGAGCATGACAATCATTTGTCTGCTGCGTTGACGTCGTTATACGCCTTCACAAGGAAAAGATGGAGTGCAAAGAAAATGCATCTGCTATGCGTTTGTGCAATGTGTTGATGCTTCCTTGGGCATGATGGTTGTCTGCTCGAAAAGACATCATAGGTTAATGCTTTTCAAATCGGCTGCAGAATGGCAGCAAACCACTGTTATAAAATTGTTTTTCTTGTGCTGCATAGCGGAGCCCCGAAGCCATAAGCGCCGAATTGCCGGCGCGCTGCAACAGAGCACAAATTTCGAGCGCCAAATGGCCTGCAGGCGGGCATCGAAGGTCGAAGGCATAAAAAAACGCCCACCGGATGAACCGGAGGGCGTTTGATGCAAGCGCTGCTACACCGGCAAGGCCGGCGGCGACGCGATCGTCTTACTTGATGGCCTTGCGGGCTACATGCGAGATGTCGCCACGGCCGATGCCGAGGTCGTTCAATTCGCGGTCGCTCATGCGGCCGAGTTCGTTGCAGGTCTGACGGTATTTGCGCCAATTGTTGAAAGAGCGAGCGAGGTTCATGATCCCAGTCCTTTCGAGGGTCACTGTGCCAGCATCTGTCTTGGCTGGCCTTCATCTGATGATTGGAATATACGCCCGTGGCCTGGAAAATACAGAGACAATGCTGCAACGCACCCATGCGAGAAATGCAGGTCTCCGAAGGAGGCGAATTGGTTCTTTGTTAACGCTCCCGTCGGCGCCCGCCTGAGAGCATGAAAGCATCGCTTCCGTCGACAAAAAACAACGCCCGCTGGGGGAGGAGATCCAGCGGGCGTTGCTTATTCTGATCGGCAACCGGGAGGAGGAGGTGTTGCCGGTCTCATCGGGGGCGCTGGGAGGAGGAGCGCGCTGCCCCGATGTCTGATCTGAAGATAGGGGCTGGCTGCCCGGCTGTGTAGCGCATTTGTGGAATGGCACCATTGCGTCCAGCGCATGCCTCGATCTGCGTGAGGGCTTTTCTGATTAAAATCTACGCAAACCGGTCGACGATGACCGCGCGGATTGCCGGATCGATCGCTCAAACGAATAACGCCCGCTGGGGGAGGAGATCCAGCGGGCGTCATTTAAGGCGATTGGCAACCGGGAGGAGGAGTGTTGCCAATCAGGTCGGAACGGCGCTGGGAGGAGGAGTGCGTCGCTCCGAATTTCATCGGCGCATCTTGCAATGCCCGTCGTCAGGTCTGGATATCGGATCAGGCGTCTCGGTATCTGCAGCCTTTTCCTTTTCTGGAAGGACTGCGCCGGTCGCAGGACCGTTTCCGTCGGTATGCTCTGTTCTCTTGAAGTCAAGAATCGCATGAAGGTCTTCATGAATGGTTAATGATGACGGGGGGATTCCAGCGATTGACAGGGGCGTTCCGGAGTGTGGCCCCATTGTGTTTCGGCGCGAGATTGGCTTAGCTCTGGGTCGAAAACGGGGGATGGACATGTATCGTGGTCGAATCGAGCGAGATCTTTCGCTCTGGGTATCGAAGGGGCTGTTGTCGGCACCGGCAGCCGAAGCGATGCTCGCGGAATATGATGGGCGCGAAAGCAGCTTCAGCGTTGGCCGGGTTCTGCTGACGCTGGCGGCCATCCTGCTATCCGCGGCGGTGCTGCTTCTGGTGGCTGCCAATTGGGAGGCGTTGCCGCGAATCGCCCGTGTCGTGGGCATCGTCACCCTGATCTGGACTTTCTATCTGTCGGCGGCGCTATGCCTGGGACGCGGGCTGAACGGCCTCGGCGCGGCACTTTTGGTCATGGGCACGCTGACCTTCGGCGGCGCCATCGCGCTGGTCGGCCAGATGTATCATCTGTCGGGTGATGCGGTGGACGCCATGCTTGTCTGGTTTGCTGCCGCCTGCGTTGCCACGATCGTTTTTCGCTCCGGCGCGTTGACAGTGGTGTCCGGCTTCCTGTCCTGGGCGGTGTTCGGTGTGCTGGTCCGGGAAAACGGAATAAGCCTGGAGGGCAATGGCATCATCTATTTGCTGCCTCTGCTCTGCATTGCCGTGATTGCGCTCGTCCGCTACACCGGCACCAGCCGCGCACGGCATCTCGCCTATCTGCTGATGCTGGCTTGGCTCGGCTGGGTCTACCTCGAAATTACCGAGCCTTGGCTCGCGGGCATTTACTTCGCCGTTGGTTTTGTATGCTTCCTCGCTTCAAGCCTGCCGTCTTCGCCGCTGTTCAGGTTTGCCCGCGAAGCCGGGGCTTCGCCGGCCTTCTACGCGTTCCTGCTGGCTATTATCGGACTGGTCGCGCTGCATATCGAAATGGATGGCCTCGGTCCTGATATCGCGATCAGCGCCGTCACGCTGGCGGTGTCGCTGGCTGGGATCGGCATTGCCGGGCGCATGAACGGCGCTGTCCGTTATCTGGGTTATGCGGTCTTTGCCGGCGAGACGCTTTATCTCGCTTCGGAAACGCTCGGCTCGATCCTCGGCACCTCCGGTTTCTTCCTGATTTCCGGTGTCGTTGTGGCGGCGATCGCCTGGATCGTCATTCGCCTGGAAAAAAGGCTGTCCGGCAAACCCGCCACAGGGGGGATTTAAGATGCTGATCACCACACGCAAACCCCTGGTCCGGCCGTTGTTCGCAGCCATTCTCGTAGCCGTTCTGCAGACCGCCTTTCTGGGATACATGATCGAAAGCCGCGCATCGATCCTGCGCAACGGTACGGATGTGCTGCTGAAGACAGTGCCAATCGATCCCCGCGATCTCTTGCGCGGCGATTATGTCATCCTTGCCTATGACATATCGAGCATTCCGGCCGACAAGGTCACCGGCGGCTATCCGACCGAAGCAACGGATGCGCGGATGTCCGTGAGGCTGGAAAAACAGCCGGACGGTTTCTGGATCGTCTCGGAAGCCGCCTTTGCCGACCTTGCGCCGAAGACCGGAACGATTGTCGCGAACACGCAGCCCTTCTACTATTACCCGACGCCGGATGCGCCGAATGCGGCGATCGGTGTCGACTATGGCATTGAGCGCTATTATGTGCCCGAGGGTGAGGGGCTGGTGCTTGAGGAGGCCCGCAATGCGAGCGCCCTTTCGGTGACGGCGCGGGTCGATGAGGAGGGACGCATGCAGATCCGGTTGATCGCCGTCGATGGCAAGCCGCTCTATGAAGAGCCACTCTATTAGGCCAAACCGGCAGGTCGATCGCGCACCAGCATGCGTCGCGCCCTTATTTTTCCTTTGATCCGGCGAAAACGGGTGATATAGAGACGCCGCGCTCGGGAACGACCTTGACCCTGTGCGTGGCAGATTTGCAGGCGCTTCGATGCCGCGACCAAGCCACGGACATGTGGAGATCAGGCGGTTCGGTGTTCTGAACGCGGGTATGGTGAAATTGGTAGACACGCCAGATTTAGGTTCTGGTGCCGCAAGGCGTGGGAGTTCAAGTCTCTCTACCCGCACCAGAATAAAGGGATGCCAGAGGCGTATTGTCTTTGGTACCGGTCGAGAACAACGTGTCATTTTGCTTGCAAAACGGCCACCGAATTGCGTAAGGCCACTTCCGGCAAATGGATCGGCTCAGGTGCTTTTCAGAAAAAGAACACCGACAGAGCCCTGTCAACGTGAAATGAAGGTTTGAACATGCAGGTTATCGAAACGCTCGCTGAAGGGCTGAAGCGCGAACTCAAGGTCGTTATCCCGGCCAAGGACATGGAAGCTCGGATGAACGAGCGTCTCGCCGAAACCAAGGACAAGGTCCGCATCAACGGCTTTCGTCCGGGCAAGGTGCCTGTGGCTCATCTGAAGAAGATGTATGGCAAGTCGATCATGGCCGAGCTTGTCAACGAGCTGGTGCGCGAAAAGCCGACTGAAATCCTCAGCGGACGTGGCGAAAAGTCGGCAACCCAGCCGGAAGTCGCGATGACCGAGGACGAGGCTGAAGCCGAGAAGATCCTCAGCGCTGAAGCCGATTTCGAATTCACGCTGGCCTATGAAGTGATCCCGGCGATTACGCTGAAGGACACCAGCGGCATCAAGGTGACACGCGAAGTCGTCGAGATCGACGAATCTGAGGTCACCGAGCAGATCCTCAAGATCGCCGAAAGCGCCCGCACCTACGAGACGAAGAAGGGCAAGGCCGCAAACGGCGACCGCGTCACGATCGATTACCTCGGCAAGGTCGATGGCGAAGCCTTCGACGGCGGCAAGGATTCCGATGCCGAACTGATCCTCGGCTCGAACCGTTTCATCCCGGGCTTCGAAGAGCAGCTCGTTGGTCTGAAGGCTGGTGACGAGAAGGTCATCACCGTGACGTTCCCGGCTGAATATCCGGCTGCAAACCTTGCCGGCAAGGAAGCCACCTTCGACATCTCCGTCAAGGACGTGGCCAGCGCCGCCGCAGTCGAGATCAACGACGAACTCGCCACCAAGCTCGGCCTCGAATCGGCTGACAAGCTGAAGGAAATCGTCCGCGGCCAGATCGAAAGCCAGTACGGCTCGATGACCCGCCAGAAGGTCAAGCGCCAGATCCTCGACCAGCTTGATGAACTCTACCAGTTCGACACGCCGCAGCGCCTCGTCGATGCCGAATTCGAAAACATCTGGCGCCAGATCAACACCGACCTGCAGCAGGCCGGCAAGACCTTCGCCGATGAAGACACGACGGAAGACGAAGCTCGCGTCGAATACCGCAAGCTGGCTGAGCGCCGCGTGC
The DNA here is from genome assembly GCF_001885585.1 of Pararhizobium antarcticum. Lineage (GTDB taxonomy): Bacteria > Pseudomonadota > Alphaproteobacteria > Rhizobiales > Rhizobiaceae > Pararhizobium > Pararhizobium antarcticum. The sequence goes on along the minus strand of NZ_LSRP01000151.1, from coordinate 14,204 downwards.
GTCTCGGCCTGGTACTCTCGGAAATCGGCGAAAAGGCCGGCGTCCAGGTAACTGACGACGAAATGCAGCGTTCGCTCTATGAGCAGCTGCGCCAGTTCCCGGGCCAGGAAAAGGAAATCATCGACTATTTCCAGAAGACCCCGGGTGCCGCTGCTTCGCTGCGCGCGCCGCTGTTTGAAGAAAAGGTTGTCGACCACCTGCTCGCCGAAATCTCGGTCACCGACAAGACGGTCACCAAGGAAGAGCTGATGAATGACGACGAGGACGACACGTCCGCGTCGAAGAAGGCTGCACCGAAAAAGAAGGCTGCCAAGGCAGAAGCCGCCGAGGGCGAAGAAGCCGCTCCGAAGAAGAAGGCGGCTTCGAAGAAGAAGGCCGCTGACGAGGCAGACGCCGAGTAAGTCTTCAATATGATGCTTTGCTTGAGGCCGTCCTTCGGGGCGGCCTTTTTGCATGCGCGGGCTTTGATAAAAAAAACCGCCGGTGGGGCGGCCTCTGTTGTCTTTCCGATGACAGTCTACGTCGCCTCGCCCATGCGGTTACCGGCATTGAGGCCCATGACATGCGCCCGAGGTTTCGCGGAAACGGGCCGCATTCAGAGGGGATGCCGCTTTCCTTGACAACCTCTTCGGTCAGGCCAAAGGTCGAGAATTACGCACCCGCCTAAATGCCGTAGGACATATGACGCCGAAGACGCCGCGCGCATTTGGCGGGCCAGCTAACCGATGTCCAGCACGAGTGGCCGGTGGTCCGAGACCTCGGGTTCGGAAACCACGTCGAACGCCTTCACAGCAACCTCGGGCGTCACCAGCATGTAGTCCGCATAGCGCCCATCCTTCTTGTAATGTGAGGTGCGCGTATCGGTGAAGCCGCGCTCGGTGACGAGATCGACGAGGCCCAGGCTGCGAAGGATTGTGAAGGTTTCGCTCCCGGGTAAAAGGTTGAAATCGCCGCAGACTACAAGTCTTTCACCCGGTGCCCAGAGGCGGCGGATCAGGCAAACCAGCGCTTCTGCCTGCGCCCGCCTTGCCGGACTGTCGCCCTTGCCATCCGGCGCGCGCAACCCGTGCAACTGCACCACGCTGATCGGCGTGCCGGTGCCATGGTCGAACAGCTTTAAGCCAAGCGCATTGCGCGATCGCGGGTGGTCCCCGAAACCATCGGGGCTATATCGGCCATGGATGAAATCCAGCGCCTGACCGATGATTGGAAAGCCCTTGCGCACGAAAGTCGCCAGGCCGAATTCCTGCCAGCAGGTGGATGTTCCATCCCGAAGTTGGCCGCGCGCTGTCGGATAGAAAAAACCGTCATGGTGCGGCAATACCGCAGCGATCTCCTCATAGAGATGGGCACGCTGCTGCAATTCGACGGCGCCATCGCGATAGGTCAGCCATTCATTGCGGGCGGCGGGCGCTCGCGCAACCTCCTGGAGGCACAGGACATCTGCGTCGACGGCTGCGAGGTAAACGAGCAGCGGGTCGTGCAGCATGCCACCCCAGATATTGATATCAAGGATTCTCATTGCAGTGATCCGGCCCGGCTGGAGCGCTTATTGCGCCGCCTTCTTTTCGATCTTCTCCACGTTGACCTCGCCCATGCGGTTGCCGGCATCAAGGCCGGCGATCTTGTAGGCTTCGGCCAGCGTCGGGTAGTTGAAGGTGTTTTCGACGAAATATTCGACGGTGCCCTTCAGGTTCAAGACGGCCTGGCCGATATGGACGAGTTCGGTTGCGCCTTCGCCGACAATGTGGACGCCCAGCAGGCGGCGCGTCTTCAAAGAAAAGATCATCTTCAGCAGGCCGGCGTCCAGCCCCATGATATGGCCGCGCGAGGTTTCGCGGAACCGGGCAATGCCGCATTCATAGGGGATGCCGCGTTCCTTGACTTCCTCTTCGGTAAGGCCGCAGGTCGAGATTTCCGGAACGGCGTAGATGCCGTAGGGGAAATATTTCGGTGGTTCCTTGGCGATCACGCCGACAGCGACACGCGCAGCGATGCGGCCCTGTTCCATCGAGGTCGAGGCAAGGCTCGGGAAGCCGACGACATCGCCCGCAGCATAGATATTCGGCACCGTGGTCTGGAAGGTTTCCGGATTGACGCTGAGGCGACCACGGCTGTCGGCTTCGAGCCCGGCGGCTGAAAGGTTCAGCGTATCGGTTGCGCCCAGACGGCCGGCGGCAAACAGCACCATCTCGCAATGGATGATCCGGCCATTGTCGAGCGTCACCGAGCATTTGCCGTCGGGCAGCTTTTCCACCTTCGTGGCCTTCTGGCCGAGCATCAGCTTCATGTTGCGGTCGCGCAGCTGGTAGGTAAAATCCTCGACGATCTCCCTGTCGATGAAATCGAGCATGGTGGCCTTCGGGTCGATCACCGTCACGGCGGTGTCGAGGGCGCTGAAGATTGTCGCATATTCGATGCCGATGACGCCGGCGCCGATCACGACCATCGAGCGCGGCAGGTCCGTAATCTCAAGAAGCTCGTCGCTGTCCAGAATGGACTTGTGGTCGAACGGAATATAGTCCGGGCGAAAGGGCTTGGTGCCGACGGCAAGCAGGATGCTGGTCGCGGTGACCTCGATCCGTTCACCGTCGTCCTTGATGATTTCCAGGCGTTGCGGGTCGATAAAACTCGCCTTGCCGCGAATGTTGTGAACACGATTGCGGGAAAACTGGTGCTCGAGCACCTCGACCTCGTGATCGAGCGTGATCAGCAGGCGCCGGCGCAGGTCATCCGCGCTGATTTCCTGTTTCACACGATAGGCGCGGCCGTAAAAGCCCCGCTCGCGCCATCCCGTCAGGTTCAGCGCGGTTTCGCGCAGCGTCTTTGACGGAATGGTGCCGGTGTGAACGGAGACGCCGCCCACCCGTTTGCCCTGTTCGATGACGAGAACCTTCTTGCCAAGTTTGGCCGCCTGGATGGCGCCACGACGACCGGCTGGCCCGCTGCCGACAACGACGAGATCGTACTGGTTCATGAAACGCTTCCGGTGAAGAGGAAAGAATCGTTGTGCATTGCGGCAAATGTCGCGCACAAGCGTCTATAAGGTCAATCTTACAGTTTAATAAACCTTTAGCGCGCGCTGTATGACTTGCGGATGTTTATTTTCGCGAAAGGGATTATAGTTGAAAGGCGGCCTGTTCTGCCGCTGATCAGAGGCTTCCGTGGAGCCATCGGGCAGCGCTTGTGGCCGATTCGAACGTCAGGTGAGCTGTTTTTCGAGGAGGATCGGCAATGGCTTTTCGGGAGATGGAAAACGATCAGGACGCTCCGGCCGCGACTGACAGCGAACCGGGCGTGAGTTCACCGGCAAAACCCTGTAGCCGCCCCGGCGTTATCGCCGCTGCCGTCTACGACCATGGTCGACGCATCGGTGATATCGAGATCAAGGACGCCCATACGTGGAGGGGCCGCGACAAGGCGGTGGTCTGGATCGGCCTGCACGAGCCCGACAAGGCCCTCCTGCGCGAGGTCCAGGTTGAATTCGGCCTTCATGACCTGGCAATCGAGGATGCCAATCACGCGCATCAGCGGCCGAAGCTGGAAATATACGGCGATTCGATCTTCGTTGTGGCCCGCACCGCCCACATGGCCGGCGCCGAAATCGTCTTCGGCGAAACCCATCTTTTCGTCGGTCGCGGTTATGTCGTCTCTGTCCGCCACGGGCCGTCAACCTCGTACAATCTGGTGCGACAGCGCTGCGAGGCATCGCCGGCATCTCTTGCACTCGGCGAGAACTATATCCTCTATTCGATTCTCGATTTCATCGTCGACAATTACATGCCGGTGCTGGAAGCCATCCATGCCGAGGTCGAGGACCTGGAAGAGCGCCTGTTGCGCGAGCGGCTCGACAAAAAGGACATCGAGCGCCTCTACATGCTGCGCCGCAGCCTGCTGCGCCTGCGCAATGCCGTTGTTCCCCTGGTCGACGTCTGTCGACGGCACGAGCATCTCGATTTACCCGGCATGGATGCGTCGCTGCATGCGATGTTCCGGGACGTCACCGACCATGTGCGCCGGGTACAGGAGGATATCGATACGCTGCGTGAGGTTCTGGCATTTACCTTCGAGGCAAGCCTGATGATCGGCCAGTCGGAGCAGACGGAAATTTCCCGCAAGCTCGCCTCCTGGGCGGCAATTCTTGCTGTGCCCACGGCCGTCGCCGGCATTTACGGGATGAACTTCGAGGAAATGCCGGAGCTGAAGCTGCCCTATGCCTATTTCATCGTACTCTTCTTCATTTTCTTCGTCTGCGGCACGCTCTATCGCCTGTTCCGCCGGGCGAAGTGGCTGTGAACCGGCTCAGATCAGCCGTAGCCCCTTGAGGCTGGCATGGCCGTCCTTGCCGATGATGATATGGTCGTGAACCGTAATGCCCAGCGGCTTGGCGGTGTCGATGATCATCTTGGTCATCTCGATATCGGCGCGCGACGGAGTGGGATCGCCGGACGGATGATTGTGGACCAGAATCAGCGCCGTCGCCGATAGTTCCAGGGCCCGCTTCACCACCTCGCGCGGATAGACCGGCGTATGGTCGACTGTGCCGGTCTGCTGCACCTCGTCGGCGATCAGTGCATTGCGCTTGTCGAGAAACAGGATGCGGAACTGTTCGCGCGCCTCGTGCGCCATCGCGGCATGGCAGTATTCGATCACCGAGGACCAGGAGCCCAGCACCTGCTTGCCCTTGAGTTCGCTCTTCAGCGTCCGGTGTGCGACGGTCGATACCAGCTTCAGATCGAGCGCCACGGTCTCGCCGACGCCCTTGACCTCCTGCAAAAGCGACGGCGGTGCGCCAAAAACGCCGGCCAGCGTCCCGAACCGTTCGAGCAGCGCCTTGGCGATCGGCTTGGTGTCGCGGCGCGGGATCAGACGGAAGAGCAGCAGTTCGAGGATTTCATAATCGGCCAGCGCCGTATCGCCATGGTCGCGATAGCGGCTGCGCAAACGGTCGCGGTGTCCGAGATAATGGGCGTCGTCGGCCGGTTTCGCGGGGGCATCGAGATTGAGGCGCTTGGGTTGTTGTTCTGCGAAAAACCCCCTCTCGTCCGCCGGCTGCGCAATGTCGCTATCGGAAGTGGAGGGGGGCTTCGTCATGAATTTCCCTAAGCTGAAAGCCCGGGGCGATCGAGCCCGCCCGGAGACAGGGTGAAGATCTCGCAGCCATCGGCCGTGACGGCAACCGTGTGCTCGTATTGCGCCGACAGCGACCGGTCTCGCGTTACCGCCGTCCAGCCGTCCTGCAGCACCTTCACATGCGGACGGCCGAGATTGATCATCGGTTCGATCGTGAAGATCATGCCCTCGCGCATCTCGGGACCTTCGTTGTCGCGGCCGTAATGCAGGATGTTCGGGGCGTCATGAAACAGCCGGCCGACGCCGTGACCGCAGAAATCGCGTACAACCGAACACCGCTCGGCTTCAGCAAAGGTCTGGATCGCCTGGCCGATGGCGCCGGTCCGGGCGCCGGGCTTGACTGCAGCGATGCCGCGCATCAGGCATTCATGGGTGACTTCGAGCAGCCGCTCGGCCGCCCGCTTGATGGTGCCGACCGGATACATGCGGCTGGAATCGCCATGCCAGCCATCGATGAAATAGGTGACGTCGATATTGACGATGTCACCTTCGCGCAACGGCTTGTCATCCGGAATGCCGTGACAGACGACGTGGTTGATCGATGTGCAGGACGATTTGGTATAGCCGCGATAGTTGAGCGTCGCGGGCAGGGCACCATGGTCCATGCCGAAATCGAAAACGAAACGGTCGATATCGTCGGTGGTCACCCCCGGCTGGACACGCGGAGCAAGCTCATCCAGGCAGCGGGCCGTCAGCTGGCAGGCCCGGCGCAGGCCTTCGAAATCCTCCGGCTTGTAGAGACGGATGACACCGGTGTTCTTGAGAGGAGCGGCAGACGCCTCGATATAGGTCACCATTGCAGTACTTTCAGTTATCTTTCCGAATTGTCATAGATCAGCGAAGGCCGGTTCGTCCATGGCGATCAACCCGTCCGGCACAATTTGCTGCGGCGAAAGGTGGCATTTCACGGCAAAGACCTCGACACCCCGCGCGATCGCCCGTCGGAAGGCTCTGGCATAGACCGGATCGAGGTCGCCGCAGATGCGGAAGCGATCGCAGTCGCCGCGCTGGATGACGTAGAGCATGATACCGCGATGGCCGGCCTCGACCATGTCGCCCAGTTCTTCCAGATGCTTGGCGCCGCGCAGCGTCGGACTGTCGGGAAATTCGCCAAGGCCCGGCGTTCGGCTGAAATGCACGTTCTTCACCTCGACATAGGCCAGTCCCTTTTGAGGGTCCGACAGCAGCATGTCGATGCGCGAATTGCGGCCATATTTCTGCTCGCGCAGCAAGACCGGGTAGCTGGCGAGATCACCGACTTGCCCGAGCCTGATCGCCTCCTCTGCGATATGGTTCGGCAGGCCGGTATTGACGCCGACGATCGTTTCGCCGACCTCGACAAGTTCCAGCATGTGCCGGTGTTTGCGCGTCGGGCTGTCGTGCAGCGAGAGCCAGATCGGCGAACCTGGCGTCGTCAATCCGCGCATCGAGCCTGTATTGGGGCAGAAACCGGTGATCGCGCTGCCGTCCGCCAGCACGGCATCGAACAGGAACCGCTTGTAACGCTGGACGAGAATGGCCGGCACAAGCGGCGTCTGGAAGAGCATGCGGAACCGGCTCTCAGGCGCGGGCGCGCACGTAGGAGCCCGGTGCTTCCTCGAGTGTATTCAAGGTGCCACCGCTCTTGCGCGCCGGGACGCGCTTGCCCTCATCGAGGCCTTCGATCCAGGCCTGCCAGTGCGGCCACCAGGAACCCGGCGTCTCATGGGCGGCTGCCACCCAGTCCTCGAATGTGCCTTCGGTCTTGCCGCCCGTCCAGAACTGGTACTTGCCCTTGTCCGGCGGGTTGACGACGCCGGCGATATGGCCGGACCCGGCCATGACATAGGTGACGTCGCCTCCGAAGAACTGGCTGCCGACAAACACCGATTTCGCTGGTGCAATATGGTCTTCCTTGGCGGCCAGATTGTAGATCGGGATGGTGACGTCGTTCAGCGAGATCTTCTTTCCGGCGAGCATCATAGCGCCCTTGGTCAGATTGTTCTCGAGATAGCAGTTGCGCAGGTAGAAGGAATGGTTGGCCGCCGGCATGCGCGTCGAATCGGAATTCCAGTAGAGCAGGTCGAAGGGCATCGGATCCTGACCCTTCAGGTAATTGTTGACGAAATAGGGCCAGATCAGGTCCGAGGCGCGCAACATGTTGAAGGCGGTCGCCATCTTCGAACCGTCGAGATAACCCGTTTCCTTCATGCGCGCTTCGATCTGGCCGATCTGCTCCTCGTCGACGAACACCTTGAGGTCGCCGGCATAGGTAAAGTCCACCTGCGTGGTGAACAGGGTTGCCGAGCGAATGCGCTGGTCGCCCTTCTGCGCATGCAGGGCAAGCGTCGCAGCGAGCAGCGTGCCGCCAACGCAATAGCCGATCGCATTGACATCGTCCTCGCCGGTCGCAGCCTTGATGCTATCCAGCGCGAAGCCGATGCCTTCGCGGGCGTAGGATTCCCAGTCCTTCGCCGCATGCCGCTCATCGGGATTGACCCAGGAAATCACGAACACCGTCTGGCCCTGGTCCACGGCCCATTTGATGAAGGATTTCTGCGGGTTGAGATCGAGCACGTAGAATTTGTTGATCCAAGGCGGGCAGATCAGAAGCGGCCGTTTGAGAACCGTCTCGGTCGCGGCATCATACTGGATGATCTGGCACACATCGCTCTGCGCGACGACCTTGCCGGGCGTGATCGCGATGTTTTCGCCAACCGCGAATTTGCTCGTATCCGTCTGGCGCAGCCGCAGGTCACCCTTGCCGGCGACGAGGTCCTCCGCCAGCATCTGCATGCCTTTGACGAGATTGGCGCCGCTCGAAGCCACGGTCTCCCGGTAGAGTTGCGGGTTGGTGGTGACGAAGTTGGCAGGTGAAAGCGCGCTGGAGATCTGCTTGACGTAGAATGTCGCCTTGTGCCGGGTGTGCTCGTCCAGGCCTTCGGCGTCACGCACCATCTTGTCGGCCCAGCTCGAGGTCACGAAATAGGCCTGGCGCAGGAAATCGAAAAACGGGTTCTTCACCCAGTCCTCGTCGGAGAACCGTTTGTCATTGCGCGGAATATCGTCTGGTTCTGCAACCGTCTCGCCACCCATCTTCTGGAGGGTGCGCGACCAGATGGAGAAATAGCTGCCGAGCAGATAGGTCTGGGCTTCCAGCGTGCGGCGCGGGTCCGACAGCCAGTATTCCGACACTTTCGACAGTGTCTTGACCATGTCGACGACCGGCTCGGCCATGGTGTCGGTCTTTTCGCCACTTTCGCGCGGCGCAAGCCAGGCGGAGGCTGCCTTGCCAAGCTGCTCGACGGTGCGGGCGAGATTGACGGCGAAGGCTTCCGGGTCCTTGACGATATAGGGGTCCACCGATTTCGGGTCGAAACTGCCAAAGCCATCCGCGGTTTTGCCGGTCAGGCCATCGGCCTTCCTGTCTTCTGCCACCCGGCGTCCTCCACAGTCTCTTGTTTGTTTTGTCTTTTTACATTCTGCCTTAAAATGATTACAAGTGCCAGCGCATGTTGGTTCGATGGCTTTGCAGCCGCGCAACAGGACGCATGCGTGCCGCAGGAGCAACAGGGGTCGAGATGAACAAGACGGGTAAATCGGCGGTGATCCGCATCGCTTTTGCAACGGGCCTCGGGGGCATGCTGCTCGCCGCAAGCAGCTGCAGTTCCACGCCCGTCGAAACGCAGCCTTCAGCCTATTCGGCAACGATGGCGCGGCCTGTCGTGAGCACGGATGTCTATCCCGTCATCGAGGGCCAGCGACCGGCTGCGACAGGGCAGATGAGCAACGACGAGGCCGCAGGCCTCCAGTCCCATCTGACGGCGCTCGGCGCGGCCAGGGCTTCAGGCAAGATTTCGGAAGCGGAATACCTGCGGCGCAGGACGGAACTGCAGGCGTTGGCCGCCAATCATGGCACCGACACCCTGAAGCAGATACAGAATTAGCTCTTGCGTTTCGACTGAATTGGACGCAAAGCGTTTCGTGGCCGCGTGGGCCTGATTGCACCGCGCGTTTCTCCTTGCACGCATGATTCTCGAGGGCATGGAGACCGCGCAAGACGAGGTTTAGAGATGGAAGAGTTTCACAAAGTCCGGCGTCTGCCGCCTTATGTTTTCGAACAGGTCAACCGTTTGAAGGCAAGCGCGCGAGCGGGCGGGGCGGACATCATCGATCTCGGCATGGGCAATCCGGACCTTCCGACGCCGCAATCGATCGTCGACAAGCTGTGCGAAGCCGTCCAGGATCCGCGAACCCACCGTTATTCGTCTTCCAAGGGCATTCCCGGTCTGCGCCGGGCGCAGGCGGCCTATTATGCCCGCCGTTTCGGCGTCAAGCTCAATCCCGATACGCAGGTTGTGGCAACCCTTGGTTCCAAGGAAGGTTTTGCCAACATGGCGCAGGCGATCACCGCCCCCGGCGACGTGATTCTGTGCCCGAACCCGACCTACCCGATCCATGCCTTCGGCTTCCTGATGACCGGCGGCGTCATCCGCTCGATTTCGGTCGAACCGGACGACACGTTTTTTCCGCCGCTGGAGCGCGCCATCCGGCATTCGATCCCCAAGCCGATCGCGCTTGTCATCAACTATCCTTCGAACCCGACGGCGCATGTCGCGACGCTCGATTTCTACAAGGAAGTCGTCGCCTTCGCGAAGAAACACGACATCGTCATTCTGTCGGATCTTGCCTATTCGGAAATCTATTTCGACGGCGTGATGCCACCATCCGTGCTGGAAGTGCCGGGTGCCATGGACAACACGGTCGAGTTCACCTCGATGTCGAAGACATTTTCGATGCCGGGCTGGCGCATGGGCTTTGCGGTTGGCAACGAGCGGCTGATCTCCGCGCTGACGCGGGTCAAGTCCTATCTCGACTATGGTGCCTTCACGCCGATCCAGGTTGCCGCGACCCATGCGCTGAACGGTGATGGCTCCGACATTGCCGAAGTCCGCAGCATCTACAAGCGCCGCCGCGATGTTCTGGTCGAGAGTTTCGGCAAGGCGGGTTTTGAAGTGCCGCCACCGGCTGCGACCATGTTCGCCTGGGCCAAGATCCCGGAAAAATTCCGTCATCTCGGCTCGCTGGAGTTTTCTAAGCTGCTCGTCGAGAAGGCCGATGTGGCGGTTGCTCCGGGCATCGGTTTCGGCGAGCAGGGTGACGACTATATCCGCATCGCTCTGGTCGAGAACGAACACCGCATTCGCCAGGCGGCGCGCAGCATCAAGAAGTTCCTCTCGACGGCCGACGATACGTTGCACAACGTCATCTCGCTGAACGCTCATCGCTAGGACGAGGGTTTCCCGTCGTCTCCGCTGAAATGCTCCGCCGCCTCTTGCGGGGCGCTCTCTCACTGTTAGGAAATTACAATGGCAGATGCCCTTAAAATCGGCATTGCGGGCTTGGGCACTGTTGGTGCCGCGCTGGTGCGCATCCTCCAGGAACGCCGCGACATGCTGGCGACGACCTGCGGTCGGCCGATCGAAGTCGTGGCTGTCACCGCCCGCGACAAGAGCCGCGACCGCGGCATCGATCTTTCCGCGACCACCTGGTTTGCCGACGCGGCATCACTTGCGGCCGATGCCGATATCGATGTCTTCGTCGAATTGATGGGCGGATCCGGGGATCCGGCCTATTCCGCCGTCAAGGCGGCGCTGTCGCGCGGCGTTCACGTCGTCACCGCCAACAAGGCCTTGCTGGCTGCTCATGGCATCGAGCTTGCCGGAATCGCGGAGGAGCACGGCGCGCTCCTCAACTACGAGGCCGCCGTCGCCGGTGGCATTCCAGTGATCAAGGCGTTGCGGGAATCCCTGACCGGAAACACGATTTCGCGCGTCTACGGCATCATGAACGGCACCTGCAACTACATCCTGACGAAGATGGAGAAGGAGGGCCTTTCCTTCGAGGCCTGCCTCAAGGAGGCCCAGCGGCTTGGTTACGCCGAAGCCGATCCGGCCTTCGACATCGAGGGCAACGACACGGCCCACAAGTTGTCGATCCTCACCAGCCTTGCGTTTGGAACGGCCATCGCTGCCGATGACATCTATCTCGAAGGCATCACCAATATCTCGATCGATGATATCAACGCCGCTGCCGATCTTGGCTATCGCATCAAGCTTCTGGGTGTTGCCCAGCGCACCGAAAGCGGCATCGAGCAGCGCGTGCATCCGACCATGGTGCCGCTCGATTCGGTGATTGCCCAGGTGGACGGCGTCACCAATGCGGTGGCGATTGAATCCGACATTCTCGGTGAACTCCTGATGGTCGGCCCCGGCGCCGGTGGCAATGCGACGGCTTCCGCCGTCCTCGGCGACATTGCCGATATTGCCAAGAGCCGCCCGGGCGCCCAGACCGTGCCCGCCTTCGGCCGCCCGGTCACCGCACTTTTGCCCTACACGCGGGCGCAGATCCAGAGCCATGAGGGCGGCTACTTCATCCGCCTGACGGTCATCGACAAGGCCGGCGTCTTCGCCAGCATCGCGACGCGCATGGCGGAAAACAAAATCTCGCTCGAATCGATCGTCCAGCGCTCGAAGACGCACACCGAGAGCGGCGCCCCGCAGACGATCATTCTGGTGACTCATGCGACGATGGAGGATGCCGTCCGCAAGGCCGTTGCCTCGATCAAGACCGAGGGTTACCTCGTCGGCGAGCCGCAGGTGATCCGCATCGAGCGCCCGAAGGCCGCCTGACGCGCGACAGACCTGAAAGTCTGCAAGAATGGCCCCGCGGCGAACCAGCCGGCGGGGCCGTTTTCGTTCCGGCGACGAGCGTTTCGGGGATTGGGCATTTTGCGGTTTGGTCGTCGGCAAAAAAGCGCTAGGGAATAACCGTGATCAGGGAACGCGTGCAATGAGTGAAATGGTCGATCCGGTCCAGCGGGCATTTCTGGGCGTCGAGACGTCGGTGACCGGGCAACGCTGGGTGTCCAGGCTTGATCAGGCCGGGCAGAACCGGGCGCTTGCCATCAGCCAGGTCCACGGCTTCTCCGACCTGATCGCCCGCGTGCTGGCCGGGCGCGGCGTCGTCCAGGATGAAGCGGTTGCTTTCCTCGACCCGACATTGCGCTCGCTCATGCCGGATCCGGACACGATGACCGATTGCCGCAAGGCCGCCGAGCGTCTGATTCTGGCGATCGAGCGCCGGGAGAAGACAGCGATCTTCGGCGATTATGATGTCGACGGCGCCGCGTCCTCGGCGCTGATGTTCCGCTTTCTCCGGCATTTCGACGTCGAGGCCGAAATCTACATTCCCGACAGGATTTTTGAAGGCTACGGTCCCAATCCGGCTGCGATCAACCAGTTGATCGACAATGGTGCCCGGATGATCGTGACGGTGGATTGCGGTTCCACCAGCCAGGAATCGCTCGCCGTCGCTGCGGAGCGAAACATCGACGTGGTGGTTATCGACCATCACCAGGTCGGCACCGCGCTGCCGCCATGCCATGCCCTGGTCAATCCGAACCGCGAGGACGACCTGTCGGGGCAGGGGCATCTCTGCGCCGCCGGTGTCGTGTTTCTTGTCCTTGTCAATGCACACCGCCTGCTGCGCGAGAAGGGCGACAGGCGGGCGGGCAGTTTCGATCTCCTGGCCTTGCTCGACATCGTCGCCTTGGCGACCGTCTGCGACGTGGTCCCGCTCAAGGCCTTGAACCGCGCCTATGTGGTCAAGGGTCTCGTTGCTGCGCGCCACATGCAGAACCCCGGCCTCTCGGCCCTGTTCCGCAAGGCGGGGCTGGGTGGTCCCGTGACGCCCTATCATTTCGGCTTCCTCATCGGTCCGCGCATCAATGCCGGCGGCCGGATCGGCGATGCCGCGCTCGGCAGCCGCTTGTTGACACTCGAGGACCCGGTGGAAGCCGAGCAGATTGCGGAGCGTCTGGACGAGTTGAACCGCGAGCGGCAGGCGATGGAAGCCATCATGCTGGCCGAGGCGGAAGCGGAGGTTCTTGCCGAATATGGCAATGGCGAAGGCGCGTCCGTCATCGTGACGGCGAGGGAAAACTGGCACCCCGGCATCGTTGGTCTGCTGGCTGCGCGCATCAAGGAAAAATTCCGCCGTCCGGCCTTTGCCATTGCCTTTGACAGCCACGGCAAAGGCACCGGCTCAGGACGTTCCATCAATGGTTTCGACATGGGCAAGCTGGTCCGCACGGCCGTGGAAAACGGATTGCTGGTCAAGGGCGGCGGTCATGCGATGGCGGCTGGCCTGACCGTCGAACGCGGCAATCTCGGTCGGTTGCGCCACTTCTTCGAGGAAAAAGGGGAGGCTGCGATTCGCGATCTTGTTTCGGTCCAGACCCTCAAGATCGATGGGGCGCTCGGTGCTGCCGGCGCAAACCTTGCTTTGATCGATCAACTGGAACTGGCCGGACCCTATGGATCGGGCCATCCGCAACCGATCTTCGCACTGCCCGGCCACCGGCTGCGGGATGCGCGGCAGGTCGGCGCCAATCATGTCAAGGTGACGCTGGAGGGCCAGGATGGCTCGCGGCTGGAAGGCATCGCCTTTCGCGCGCTGGAGACGCCGCTCGGTGATTTCCTCCTATCCTCGCGCGGCATGCCGATCCATCTGGCCGGCTCGATTTCAGCAGATCTCTGGCAAGGTTCCCGCCGCGTGCAACTGCGCGTTCTGGATGCCGCCAGGGCGCTCTGACGCGCAAAAGCCGCCGTTGTCGCAGGACGCGAACACGACAGACAAATCAAATTTTAAGAAGGAACCATGGTACGCCCTAGGGGAGTCGAACCCCTCTTCCCAGAATGAAAATCTGGTGTCCTAACCGATAGACGAAGGGCGCATCAGGTGGGGGTCTTATAGTCAGCAGGTTGGAAAGCCGCAAGCGGCAATCTGCATTTTTTCACGCTTTTTCCGGTAAAAACAAAGCTCTGATGAAAATGTCCGCAAGCCGCAAAGTCCTCGCCGGAGCCGCCGTTTCCGGCAGCTCCGCGATCAATTCCAGGACTGGATTTGAGAAGCACAGTGGTACGCCCTAGGGGAGTCGAACCCCTCTTCCCAGAATGAAAATCTGGTGTCCTAACCGATAGACGAAGGGCGCAAGCGCTGTGTGGCCGCTTTATAGTCAGGCCATCGAA
>NZ_LSRP01000150.1 GCF_001885585.1 Pararhizobium antarcticum | reverse complement strand
CATGAGACCCCCGCTCGGGCTACGCCCTCCCGGAGGTCTCATGCGTGCGCCGCAAGTGGCCTGGTTTTACTCCGCCGCCTGGCCGGTTTTTACTCCGGCGTTGACACAAGCGGACGCGCACGACGGGCACATCGTTTCGCCAGCGGGCATAGGTGGGATGGGGATTGGCCTTGAACCGAGGCGCTGCGATATCGACGGGCTCAAACGGTGCATCCTTCATCTCAGGATGCCTTTTCGTATGCGCTTAGCGCGGTGACAACCACAGCCATCTGGGCTGGAACCGATTCAGGTTCCGCTTTCAGGACCGGATCGTCCAACATCCGGAAAATGGCGAGGCCAAGAAACGTCGCCACTGCGGTGCGAGCGGCAAGCGGTGCTTTGGGCATTCCAGAACTTTCAAACATCACTTCAAGTGGCTTGATTGCCGGACCAAGTACGCGCGACAGCAGTGCCTCACCGACTGGCTTGTCAACGAGCCCTTCAGACAGGACAACCCTGAGAAGATCAAGAAGCTCGGGCTTCAGTGCCCCCCAACGCCTTTCGAGCATCGCTTCCATTCCGTCGGAAGAGAATGCTGGTTCGACGGACACGTCGCCTGAAACGCCCGGCAAACGTTCTTCGAGTGGATCCAGTAGACTGAGAAGAAGGTCAGCCTTGTTCGCGAAGCTGTTGTAGATCGTCCCTTCCGCCACGCCAGCGGCACTCGCGACATCGCGAATGGTGGCGCGCTGGTAGCCGTGTTCGGCAAACGCACGGCCGGCGGCGTCAAGGATGTGCTTGCGGCGCAGGGCTGCCGTCTTTTGCTTAAGCGAGTTTTTCATGCTGATGAATTACCATTCATTTTTGTGAATGTGTATTCATTTTTGAAGATTCTCCGAACCCCCGAACGAAACTGTGCTCGAGATAACCGACACCGTCATGAATGTCGTCTTGCTCTCGACGGTAACCACGTGATCTGGCAAGAGCTGTCTTGCTGGTATCGGTGCAGCTGACCATCCCAATCTGCTGAAGAGGATCGACCTGTGGACCAACTTACCCTGGACCCGGAACGAATGCGCCAGATCCATCAGCAAGAGTCTGCCACCTTCAGCCTGCGCCGCCCCCATTCGGCGGCTCTCGCTTCAAGAGCGGCGGTCACCATGCCCGACGGTGTTCCAATGGCCTGGATGGCCGGCCTTTTTCGCCATCCGACCCTGTTCGTGACCGGTGGCAAGGGCAGCCGTTTTATCGATGCTGACGGGATCAGTCTGATTGATTTTAATCTGGCCGACTTGTCGAACACCGTGGGCTACGGTGACAATCCTGTGGCACAAGCCGTTGCCCGACAGGCTGCACGCGGCGCGCAGTTTCTTTTGCCGACCGAAGATGCGCTTGTGGTCGCCGAAGCGTTGGCAGATCGTACTTCGATGCCCTTTTGGCAATTCACGATTAGCGCATCTACTGCCAATATGGAGGCAATTAGAATTGCCCGAACGATTACGGGGCGGCAAAAAATAGTCCTGTTTGACGGCAAGTATCACGGCCATATCGACCCGACGATGGCAGAAGGCGGCGCGCCCGGATCCAGCATTGCCGCAGTGCCAGAGGCTATGGGCCTCTCCCCGCACGAGGCGGCAAACGCGGTCAATATTCCCTTCAATGATTTAACGGCACTGGAGGCTGCACTGGCCGAAGGTGATGTTGCGCTCGTTCTGGTGGAGCCCGCACTTTCGAACTGTTCGTTGGTATTGCCCAAGCCGGAATTTCTACAGGCGCTTTGTCGCATGACGCGTGCAACTGGCGCGTTGGCAGCACTGGACGAAACCCATACCTGGGCGATGGAGTATGGCGGCTTTACACGGATGCTCGCTTTGAAGCCTGATTTCATTACACTTGGCAAAGGCCTGGGCAGTGGCATCCCGCTGGGTGCCTATGGTATGACGCCAGAAATAGCTGAATTCGTACAGCGCCACCGGGATGTCGATATCGCGCCCACGCGCGGGCTGGCTATCGGCGGCACAACATTTGCCAATGCACTGGCAATGGCCGCCGCCCGCGCAATGCTGACAGAGGTTGCAACCATTGACGCGTATCAGCGCATCGCCACTTTAGGCCAAAGGATGGCCGATGGCATCGACGCGATGATCGCCGCGCGCGGCTTGCCATGGCGCGCCTTTCGACATGGACCAAGATCGGGCTTTTGCCTGACGCCCGAATTGCCACTCACCTATGCCGAGGCGAAGCCTTCGGTAAATCCGGAACTCAGCGATGCCCGCCGTGTATTCATGGCAAATCGCGGCATCTGGGACGCCATCGCGACTGCTGGACCGCAGGTGTCGTTTGCGCATTCTACAGATGATGTTGATCTGTATCTCCAGGTCGCAGCTTCTTTCCTGGATAATCTCGAAAGGTAAATTCGGTAAATGATGAAAGTTATCTGCCACAAACCGCGCTTGCTCTATTTGGTTTTGCTTAACCTGTCATAACAGGCTTGCCCTATCGTTCGATCGTTGCAATAGGAAAATCCCTAACCTTATCATGTCATCGACGTATCCGGGACTACCGCGTTTCTGCACGCTGTGATGGTGTTTCGCATCTGCATCAGTTTGCGGCCGTCTTTGCCAAAACTTCAATTTCGGAGCGGTAGGGCATGGCTCCGGCCGTTCCCCGCCTTGTCACCGCTATCCCCGCCGCGGCACAGCCGAATGTCACAGCTCGGACTGGATCGAATGCTTCAGACAACGCCGCCGAAAATCCCCCTACAAATGCGTCGCCTGCTCCTGTCGTGTCGATAACCGTTCCGACCGAGAAAGCCGGAATGTGTATTGAACTCGTGGATGTATGGTACAGTACGCCTCGACTGCCGAGCGTGATAACCGCGGCTGCCACCCCTCGTTCCAGAAAAAAATCGCCGGCCCGCCTCGCGTCCGATAGGTTTTCGAGACCGAACCCAACCAGAGAAGCCGCTTCCGTCTCGTTGGGAATGACATAGTCGCAAAAGCGATATATCTCGGTGGGAAACGTTTCCGCGGGCGCCGGGTTAAAAACAGTCACTACTCCGCTTGCTTTCGCGATCTTTAAACCGCGCAAGGCGGCAGTGGCAGGTTGCTCCAGTTGGGTTACGAATACCGCAGCTTGCTGAATGGCGCCGGCGTGCGCATCGACGTCTGCGGGACTTAGCGATCCCGCCGCGCCGGGATAGACAATAACAGCGTTGTCGCCATTGGTCTCGTTCACGTAGATGAAAGCTGCGCCGGTGGGCATGTCTGGCACCCGAGTAAGGCTCGCTTTAATTCCCTCGCTTGCGAACGTCTTTGTCGCAAGATCCCCAAACGCATCCATGCCGATTTTTGAAATGAAAGACACGTTCGCGCCCGCACGGGCTGCTGCGACCGCTTGGTTAGAGCCTTTTCCACCGGGTCCTACAGAAAAACCACTTGCTGCTATGGTTTCACCAATATTGGGCAGGCGTTTGGCCACGTAGGCGGTATCGGCAACGAACACACCAAGGATGCAGACACCTGATTTCTTCATAGAAATTTCCTAGAGGTCGGTGGGCGGTATAACGCCCTTGGTCAACAGAAAGCAGCCGTAAAAGCGGCGTTCGCCGGTTCTCAAGATGCAATACGCTTTCTTGGAAAGTTCATAAAAAGCAAATCGTTCGATACCGTACATAGGCGTAGCCCGTCCTTCAGCACCATCTACGACGGCCTGAACTTCCAGTTGTACTTCGGGCAATTCGGATTGCGACGACGTCACCTCCATACGGCCAACCGATGCCTGCAGCGGTGTATCCAATGGCATTATCGAAAGGACAGCGTGTACGGCGCGTGCGGCGGAAATATTGTCCATACCAAGCACGCGTCCGGCAGATGTATGGCGGCCGATCGATTCCGACGGAAAGTTGGCGTCCGCTATCACCAAGCTATCTCCGTGGCCCATCGACCGCAACGCATGAAGAACGTCTGCGCTCAGTGCCGGGTCAAGATTCTTCAGCATGGTTCGGATCCTTAAATCGTGGAATGCGGTCAGCCGGCAGTGATGCGTTCGCGGTACTTGTCGATAATCACAGCTAGGATAATGACGACCCCTGTAATCATCTGACGCATGAAGTCGCTCAGACCGAAAAGGATAAGGCCGTTGGCAAGGACACCTATGATACAGGCACCGAGCAAAGTTCCGATAACTGTACCGCGACCTCCACTGAGGCTGGTTCCACCTATGATCACCGCAGCGATAGCATTGAGCTCGAAACCAATGCCGATGATGGGGCTCGCGATGTTCAGGCGGGCCATGTAGATTATCGATGCAATCCCTACGAGCGCACCGGCGATTGTAAAGGCGGCAACTTTGTAGATCATGAGCGAGTGGCCAGCGAGCCGCACCGCCTCCTCATTGTTCCCAATGCCGTAGAGCAACCGACCGAAAACCGTCTTCGAAAGCACAAACCACGCGAGTGCGACCAACGCCAGGGCGATCAGAAAGACGACGGGCACGCCGAATACCATTTTCGATCCGAAGTCGTTGAACGTCTGCGGGAACGAATAGATTGTTCGTGCGTCGGTGACCTGCAAAGCCGCGCCTCGTGCGATGTTGAGCATGCCTAAGGTAACGATAAAGGACGGTAGGCCCCAGAATGCGCTGATCCATCCGTTGAACAGCCCGCATACAACACCTGTCGCCATGGCGGCGAGAGTAGCCAGGCACACGGCCTGCCAAACAGCGAGGTCCGGGATAGTCAGGACGGTGCCACCGACAACGGCGCATAAGGCGAGTATTGATCCCACCGAAAGATCAATCCCACCGATGAGGATCACAAACGTCATGCCAATGGCCAGGATCAGATTTATGGTTATCTGAGTGAGGATATTGGAGATGTTATTCGGATTGAGGAAATGCTGTGTACTGAGGGAGAAAAATGCAATCAGCAACAGCAAGGCAATTCCAATCCCGGCGTCGCGCAGCACAAGTTTCATCGACATTTTTGGCATCTGCTTATCTCTGCTGTCGTTCGAAGGCGTGTTGTCGATTGCGTGCATGATCAATGCTCCGTTTTTCTTCGTTCGCCCTGGTAGGCATAGGTCAATATTTTTTCTTCAGAGAAGTCTGCCCGAGCCATCTCGCCGACAATGCGGTGTTGCGACATGACCATAATGCGATCGCAAAGCGTTATGAGCTCCGGAAGCTCTGAGGAGACAATCAGAAGTGCCAGACCGTTTTCCGCAAGCCGGCGGATCAGCGCATAGATTTCCGCTTTCGCACCTACATCGACGCCTCGCGTAGGCTCGTCGAGTAAAAGGATCCGAGGATTGCGCGCCAGCCACTTTGCCAAGACGACCTTCTGCTGGTTACCACCCGAGAGGGTCGAGACGTGTTTGGAGGGGCCCCCGTACTTCAGCTTCAGGTCTGAGCCTAGCCGCGTTGTGGTTGCGTCTTCCGCCTTTCTGTCAAGCAGGCCCAAGCGAGACACATCGGACAGAGATGCCAGTGTCACGTTCGCTGCAATCGGCATAGTCAATATAAGGCCCTGGTCCTTGCGGTCTTCCGTAACGAACCCAATTCCGGCATTGATGGCTTCCTTGGGAGAGTGCAACTTCACAACTTTTCCTTCTCTCACGAGCGCGCCAGACACGGGCAGCTCTGCAGCAGCGATCGACCTTAATAGTTCGGTTCGACCTGAACCGACCAACCCTGCGATACCAAGAATTTCGCCCTTGTGCAGATCGAACGAAATACCGTCATGATGAGGTGACTGGGCATGACGGAACTTTGCCAGAGACAGGACAACATCGCTGCGGGCGCTCGAAACCACGTCGTTTGCCATTTCCTTGTGTAGTTGTTTGCCGACCATTCCGCGAACCAGTTCGTCCTGGTTGGTCTCGCCGATTGTTCGCGAAAACACCGTTTCTCCATTCCGCAAAACTGTCACACGGTCGCAAATGCGGAAGATCTCATCTAGGTGATGGGACACGAAGATAACGGACACGCCGCGGTCCCGCAGCTCTGCAACGATTGAGAATAATCGCTCAGTTTCTCGTGAGGTCAACGTTGCGGTGGGCTCGTCGAGAATAAGCACCCGGCTGTCGGTCATTAAGGCGCGGGCGACTTCGACCAACTGGCGATGCGCGATCCCTAACCGCTCGACGGGCCACCGCACGTCGATATCGGTCAGCCCGATGGCGTCAAGCGCTACGCGAGCGCGCTCATTCATGTGCCGTCGTCTCACAACGCCCATGATGTTCCGCGGAAGGTGCTCAATGAAAATGTTCTCGGCAACCGAAAGATATGGAAGCAAATTGAACTCTTGATGGACGACTTGAAGCCCGCGAGCCTTCGCGTCCCGAGGGGTTTGGGGCGAATAGGCTTGACCTGCGAGGGTGATCGTCCCGGAATCTGGCTTGACGATGCCACATAGTGTCTTGATCAGTGTCGACTTGCCTGCACCGTTTTCGCCGATGAGTCCGTGTACCTCGCCCTGGTTCACGGACAGGTTCACGCCGTTCAGCGCGACCGTCCCACCAAAACTTTTCCTGATGTCATGCAACTCGAGAATGGGCCGCGACAGTGTAGACGCCTGGGCGAAAAGCACGCTTGGGCCGGATGTTGAAAATGTCATTGAAGCACCCTCTATGAGATGCCGCACCGAACTGGAGCCGGTGCGGCGATGTGTATAGGAGCTACTTCACGTTGTCCTTGGTCACCAGTTCGATGTCTGTTTTGATCCAACCCTCAAGCTTCGGGCCGCCGGCAACAACTTCTAGCGCCTTGTCGATGGCGTTTGCCGCCATCTGCGAGCCAAACTGATCGACGGTCGCAAGCAACTTTCCATCTTTCAGCAATGGAGCGACAGCCGGAACATTGTCGAAGCCAACGACCTTGATGTCTTTTCGGCCAGCGGCATCAAGGGCCTTTACGACACCGATCGCCATCGAGTCGTTCGCAGCCAGTACCCCTTGGATATCCGGGTGGGCCGTGAGCATGTTCGAGAAGACCGAATTGGCTTCCTCTGTCTCCCAATGTGCTGTGCGGGAATCAAGCAGCTCAAGTTTGCCGGACGCGACCGCGTCCTCGAAGCCGAGCTTGCGCTGAGCCGCATTGTCAGCTCCCGGGTTGCCTTCGATGATGACGACTTTGCCGCCTTCGCCGAGGTCTTTAGCGAGCGCCTCGCCAACCATTTTCGCGCCCAAGCGGTTGTCCGGACCGACAAATGCCAAGTCGATACCTGCGTCCTTCTTTGCCTGCTCATCCAGCGACACGTCGAAATTGATGACGGTAATGCCTGCGTCCATGGCTTTTTTCAGAGGTGCGACCATCGCGCGCGAATCCGCCGGAGCGATGACGATCGCGTCGACACCCTGCGTGATAAAGTTTTCGACGCCGTTGACCTGGCTTTCGAAATCCGTCTCGTTCTGCATACCGATGGCTTTGAGCTCGTAATCGCCGCGCTTTTTGTTGTGCGCTTCGGCACCCTCAAGCATGTTTTTGAAGAAGTCATTGGCAAGCGACTTCATCGCCAGGCCAACGACGGGCTTATCTGCTGCTGCGGCAATTGTCGGTAGCGCTGTCGTCAACGAGAGCGCCAAAATTGATGCGATGGTGAAAATTTTCATGATCGTTCCTCCATTGGTCCGACAGCCCTCCAGCCATCGGTGAAACGTTTCATAGTTACGATGACAACGTAC
>NZ_LSRP01000149.1 GCF_001885585.1 Pararhizobium antarcticum | reverse complement strand
TCATACCGCTGGCGATGGGAATGTTCGGGTTGACGGAGATCATCAAAAATCTCGGCCAACCCGAAGAAAACAGATCGCTCGTATCGAAGCGAATTACTGGCCTGTTTCCCACAAAAGCTGATCTCGCTGCGTCGGCAGGCGCAATATTAAGAGCGACCGGGATTGGTTCAATTCTCGGCGTGTTACCGGGCGGTGGTCCGACGCTGGCGGCATTTTCGTCATACGTACTTGAGAAGAAACTCGCAGGGGACAAGGGAACGTTCGGGAGGGGCGATATTCGCGGGGTTGCGGCGCCGGAGGCCGCCAACAATGCCGCCGCCCAGACTTCCTTCATCCCGATGCTGACACTCGGACTGCCCTCAAATGCGGTAATGGCGCTGATGATTGGCGCAATGTCAATGCAAGGCATTGCTCCCGGGCCACAGGTCATGACGCAAAACCCAACGCTATTCTGGGGCCTGATTGTGTCCATGTGGGTTGGCAACTTGATGTTGTTGATCATCAACCTGCCGCTGGTGGGTGTCTGGGTGCAACTCCTTAAAGTGCCCTACAGAATGCTGTTTCCGGCGATCGTGCTGCTTTGCTCGACGGGCGTCTACGTGATCAACTACTCGGTTTTCGAGGTTTACCTTCTCGCAGGGTTCGGTATCATCGGGCTGGCGCTTGCTCGCTGCGGCTGTGATCCAGTTCCACTGCTTCTGGGCTTCATTCTGGGGCCGATGATGGAAGAAAATCTGCGTCGAACATTGCTGATCACAAATGGTGATGTTGATGTCTTTTTCACCCGTCCGATCTCAGCTGCATTTCTCGCTCTCTCGCTATTCCTTATTGCTCTAGCTTTTCTGCCGTCACTGACACGAAAGCGGGCGGAGGTATTTCAAGAATGAGAATACGATTCAGGACAATGGGCACGCGCCGGAATGCAAATATTGAAGGACGTGGTTCGCCCCGGCTCTGCAAACGGCCGTTTTGCTCAAATTATGCCGCCGCACCATCACTGTCAGTTCGACTGGCCATACCTTGCCTTCAAACCAATAATTCACCGCCTGTGGCCTCACCCAGCGGCAGGAACATCTGAGCTGCTGCGCCAATGATGCCTGCATCGTTTCCCATTTCAGCGGGCAGAAACCGAGCGCCGGCCATGTAGCCTGACAGGCCGCAACGTCGTGCCTCGGCTTCGAGGGGCGCCAATAGAAACTGACCGGCAGCGCTGAGGCCCCCTCCGATTACGATCGTATCGGGTGCGAATGTATGAACCCAAGAAGCGACCGCACGCCCAATCCACCGCCCGGCATCGCTGAGAATAATCCGGGCATCGTCATCGCCCTCCAAGGCGCAGGTGATGACGGTGGCGGCGGTCGCCTTTATCCGTTCGCTCCTCGCCTGGCGTGCTATTGCGGTGTCCGGGTAGCGCGCTGAGCGGTCGGCAGCGATGATGTCGAGCGCCTCAGCAGACGCGAGTGCTTCAAGGCAACCGATGCAGCCAAGGCGGCAACGTTGCCCACGCGCATCCATAATCATGTGTCCGGCATCACCGAGACATCCGCCCGACGTTACCATCGCCTGACGGTTGACGATCATCGCGACACCAATACCGGTTCCGGCCGTGATCATCAGCAGTCGCTTCGCCATGGAGCCCGCACCAAAGCGGGCCTCTGCCAGAGCTGCCGCGGTTGCATCGTTCTCGAGCCGTACAGCTAGTTGAAGTGCGGTAGAAAGAGCCTTCGCAAGCGGATAATCGATCAGCCCCGGAACGTTGCCCACGCCGCCTGATAGATTTGTATCATGAATGGGCCCAGGGTAGCCAATTCCGATCCCCCTTACGCGAACTCCATGCGGTATGAGGGCACGGATGGCCGCCACGTACCTTGCAACGATTGCGTCGCCGCTGTCGCCCGGATTGGCCGGTATTCTGCTCTGTCGCAGTATTGCGCCGCCCGCCGAAACGAGGCCGATCTTCGTGCTCCCGCCACCGATGTCGATGCCGACCGCGTGCCACATGGTGAACCCCTTAGAGACGGTAACGGTTGATGTGCAGCATGAAGCCGTCGCCGCAGTAGACTGAACGGACATATTCACATACCTGGTCGGTGTCTGTTGCTGTAACGCGCCATACGGCTAGAACCGGCGAGCCGGAGGCAATGTGGAGGTGCCGGGCTTCTTCATCGGTGGCCGCGAGCGGCTCGAACAGTGCGTCCGCCCAGGCAGGCACAATTCCCCAGCTCTGCGTCATCAATCCATAGAGCGACCCATTGTCGAACATTTCGCGGCGGGCGTTCGGATACATCGACTTGGGCAAGTAAGCCTCCTCGAATGCGACAGGACGACCATCGATCGAGCGCACCCGGCGAACGGCGATATAGGTTTCGGTTCCGGCAACCTGCAGATGATTGCGGAAGGCTTCCGGCAAGCTGGCGTCCGCGGCAAAGTCAATTAGCGTTGAAGCCGCGATACCTCCCAGGCGCTGAACCTCGGAGGTGAAGCTGTGAAATCCCGACACGCCTGTCATGCGCGAAGTGGTGGTAAAATAGCCACGTCCCTGTTCGCTGTAGATAGCACCGCGGGTTTCGAGCAGCTTCAGAGCCTGCCGGATGGTAACACGGGATACACCGAACTCACGGGATAGATCGCTTTCGGACGGCAAACCAAAGTTTTCGCCCTCCCTGATCTCAATCTCGTCACTCAGTATTTCCGCGACCTGCATGTAAATCGGTGCAGCACCGTGACTGCGGACCGGACGCCGGCGCGATTCTGGCTGAGCCTGGTTCGCGCTTGAAGACGTTCCGTCAGTTTTTGCTGTCATCGTTCAGTCTCATACCGGTGTCGACATCGAAAAAATGCGTGTGCTCATCCGGGACATGCAACACAAGCTCATGTCCCGGGTCAAGCTTTTGACGAGCGGAAAAACTCGCAACAATTGGCTGATTTCCGATGCGGCCTGTCACGATCAATTCAGGTCCAGTCAACTCTGCCACGTCCACTGTCAGGGGTATTCCTGCTCCGGTCGAACCGTATTGCAGAGCTTCGGGACGTATACCCATGATCACCTTTGCAGCCGTTGCAGCTCTGGGTCGTGAAACGGGCAACACAAGTTCCGACCCATCGATTTGCAAGCCACCATTACGCCAGGAGCCTGTCAGCATGTTCATGGGCGGCGCGCCGACAAAGGTTGCGACGTAACTTGTGGCCGGACGATGGTAGATGGCTTCTGGCGTGCCGAGTTGCTCTATCCTTCCATTGCGCATGACCGCAATCCGGGTGGCAAGGGTCATGGCCTCGATCTGATCATGGGTCACATAGACCACTGTTGTCTTCAGCATCTGGTGCAGCCGCTTCAGTTCGGTCCGCATTTCCATGCGCAACTTTGCATCAAGGTTCGACAGCGGTTCGTCGAACAAAAAAATCCTGGGGTGCCGCACCAGAGCCCGTCCGATGGCGACGCGCTGGCGCTGGCCACCTGACAGCTGGCTTGGCTTGCGGTCAAGAAGTGGTTCGATCTGTAGGATGCGTGCAGCCTCGAGCACTGCGAAGTCACGCTCGCCTTTGGGCACCTTGCGCATTTCAAGACCAAAGCCAATGTTGCGGCGCACGGTCAGATTGGGATAGAGCGCATAAGACTGGAACACCATCGCGATATTGCGGTCCTTGGGGTGCATGCCGAGGATTGTCTTGTCATCGATCCTCACATCGCCGCTCGTCGGCTCAGCCAGCCCTGCTATGATGCTGAGCAGCGTGGATTTTCCACAGCCAGAGGCACCGAGAAGAACCAGGAACTCGCCGTCGTCGAGTGCTATGTCGATACCGTTCAGCGTCTGTAAGTCGCCAAAGGATTTGCAGAGCTTAGCGATTGTCAGTGCACTCATAATGCATGGTCCAGTCGGGTCATCTGCCGCGGCCACGTTGAGACTGCGCGCGATGCCGTGTTAACGCCCTCTTGCAAGCAAATGGGCAAGGGTTGCGAGCGGGCGTAGGCGGCGAGAAAAGCTGCGTTGAAGATGTCGCCCGCGCCAATTGTGTCGATGACCTCAACTGGGTTGGCGATAGCGCGGTAAAGTTGGCCGTCGGCGTCGCGAACTACTGCTCCTTCGGAGCCCCGCTTGATCACGACCAGCGAACCCTCGGGCATGCCGTCACTAATCATTTTAGCCGCCTCTTCGATCGTGTTCGCACCGGCAAAACCAGTGGCCTCGATCTCATTGAAAAGTGCAATCCTGCTGCGGGACAGCCACATCGCGGTTTCGGTGCGCGTGGCTTGCGTCCAGCCCTGTGGTGGCCAGCCGGTGTCCAGCGCTATGGCAACATCATAGTGATCCGCCCAATCGAAAAGAGCTTCGTAGTCCGCAGAAAGCGCATCGGTGATGAAACAGCCGCAAAGAAGCAGAAGGCCTTCACCCATAGTAGCGGCGTCCAGCGTGGCGCACACGGCCGGAACCGTCATATCGAGAAGATGTCCGTTCGTCGTGAAAAATGTGCGTTCGCCGTCTGGGTGGGTCAAGCCGACCGACAGGGTTGTCCGTCTTGGGCTGACCGGCCACCGCGGAGCGTGATCCGGGAAGGCGTCGGCCAGCCAGTTGCCGTAGTGGTCTGCCCCAACATTGGCAGCGAATTGGAATGGCAGCCCCATTGCCTGCCAGACGAGCGCCGCATTGCCCGCTGCGCCGCCGACCCGTAAATCATCATGGGCGACCATGACCTCGGTCCCTGGCTGTGGCCAGGGTGCAACCGGGCCCAAGATCAGATCGACGTTGACATTTCCGACGACGGCAAGCGGGCGCATTCATTCAACCCTTGTGATTTTGGTTGACCTAACTGGCGTACCGGCATCCACCACGCGCTCTGCAGCAAAGCCGATCATCAACCTTTGCGCTGTCGGCAGCATGCTAAAGATTGAGGCAATGCCGGACTGCCGGGCAAACGGAATCGTGACGATACTAGCGATAGGCGGCAGACCGGAACAATCGAACATCACACACGGTGATTCCGTTTCAGCCACGGACTGCGCCATGGCCGTCACGAGACCTGCGGTTGGATCATCGCCGCGAAACAGGATTACGCCCAGATCAGGACCCAACATCTCCATGGGACCGTGACGCAATTGTCCACCCTCAAGCGAGAAGCATGGGCAACGCGACAGTTCCGTCAGGCCGAGGGCCAGAGCCTCTGCAACACCTTGGAGACGACGGCCAGATGTCACAATGCCATAGACCCCAGACAAGGCGGCGAGCGCGGGCGCGACATCGGGTTGTTCCGGGGTTTCGAGTGCTGCCAGTGCGCTGGATGGATCGGTACCGAGGGCGTCGAGCACAGCCAAATGGAGAGCCAATGTTACAGTCAGGCTTCGCGTCGCGGCGAACGCGTGTTCCGTGCCGCCGTGCCCCACTAACGATGGAGTCACTCTTGAAAGAAAGGAACCTTGCTCCAATGTCATGCCGAACACATCAACAGGCCGTTCGCCCGTTTCAAACCAGCGGACCACTTCCGCACTTTCTCCCGACTGCGAGGTAACGAGAACGGTCCGTCCCTCCAATGGTAGCGGTGCGCCTAGCTGCTCGGAGAGCGGCAGTGCAAGCGCGTGGACGCCGAGTTCGCGGTAGAGCGGCTCGACAGCACGCGCCACCGCATGGGATCCGCCCATGCCGAACATGACCAGCGAGCCAGTTCGCCGGATCGCATCGGCAAACTGGTGCGCGGTGCCTCTGGATTGTTCAAAAGAAGCGATGGCGTCTGCATGCTGGCGCGCCATCTCATGGTCGATAGCCAGTAGTCCGGCCGGTTTCTGAAGTGCTTGGATCATTGTTACCCTTTGACGCCGCCGCTGGTCAGCCCTGAAATCAGGGCACGTTGCATGAGAAGGCCGATCAGAACGGGCGGAAGGGCGGCGATCACCCCTGCCGTTGCGATCATCCCGTAGTCGGAAACCCTACCCCCGGCGATCTCAGCGATTGCCACCGTGAGCGTTTTGGCGCGCAGGTCAGAGGTGAAGAGCAGGGCATAGAAGAATTCATCCCATGCCAGCAAAAAGGCAAACAGCACAGCCGTTCCGATCGTCGGCAGCGCCAGAGGCAGGGTGATAATCCGCAAGGTCTGCCACAAGTTGGCACCATCGATCATAGCCGCCGCCTCGATTTCGCGCGGGATTCCGTCGAAACCGGACTTCATAAGCCAGGTTGTAAAGGGCGCGAGAATGGTCAGATAGACAAGCGCCAGACTGAAAGTGCTGTTGAGCATGCCGAGTTTGGCGAGCCCCATATAGAGCGGTACTGCCAGCGCAACCGGTGGCAGCATGTAGGTGGCAATCACCGCGTTCAGCGACCAACCGATGGATGGTGTGCGCGATACCGCCCACCCCGCTGGAACCGCAACGGCGATTGCGGCAACCGTCGCCATGGATGCTACGGTCACGCTATTCAGCAGCGATGACGTAACCGCCGCCCCGGCACTGTTTTCAACGCGTGAGAGCAGCGTCACGTATCGCGAAAGATCGACCTCGTCTGGCCACCACTGCAGCGGACGCGCAGACAAGGCCTCGGCTGGCGAAATGCTCATTACAAATAGCCACAGAACGGGGGCGAGGATGATAACCGCAAGGATAAATGCCACACCATGTAAAAAGATCTTTTCCAATGTGCTCTGGCGTTCCATCAGTGCGTGCTCCCGGCAGTCTTGCGTAGCAGGGTTCCATATGACAACGCCAACACACTGACGATCAATGTGACGATCAGGGCGAGCGACGCTCCAGACCCTGCCCGCTGAAAAGAGAAGCCTTCCTGATAAACCAGAATTGACAGTGTGCGTGTCGTATTGGCAGGCCCGCCACGTGTCATGATCCAAATGATGTCGAATACCTTGAAGGCCTCGATTGTCCGCAACACAAGCGCAACCATCAGCGGGCCGGCCAAGTGCGGCAGCGTGACATAGCGGAAACGCTGAAATAAACCCGCACCGTCAACCAACGAGGCAGCAGTTGTGTCACGCGGCACGGCCTGCAGGGCAGCCAGTGCGATCAGTGCAACGAGCGGAAAGTTCTTCCAGGCATCCGCCAGGATAATCGCCCACATTGCGCTGCCTGGCTCACCAAGCCAAGAACGATAAGCGTCGGTCAGCCCGATTTGTGTCAGGGCCGAATTCATCGCACCATATTCCGGGTTATAGATGAGCCGCCAGAGCGTCGCATTGACGACCGTCGGCAAGGCCCAGGGCAGGATCATCAGCGCACGAAGGAGAGTACGCCCGTAAAAGCGTTGGTTCAGAAGTAGCGCCGCCAGGACGCCCACCACCATTTCGATGGATACTGAGGCGAGCGCAAACCATAGCGTTGACCAAAGCGTCTTCAGAAACGCACTGCTGGTCAGCATTTTTGCATAGTTGGTAATGCCGACGAATTCGCCTCCGGTACCGACCAATTTGGCATTTGTGAACGACAATCGAACGGTCTCGGCCAATGGCCAGCCGATAACGCCGACCATCACGATCAGCAGCGGAAGCATGAGCAGCCATGCTCGAGTGGTCAGCCAAGTTCTAGACACGCGTTACGTCCTTGACAGGTTCAGGGGCCATCCGGGCGGACGAAGCCACCCGGATGGGAGGCATTACAGACCGCTGGTCTCAGCCGCTGTTGCGAGAGCGTCCTCAGACGTGGATTGGCCGAGCAGGGCTTCCTGG
>NZ_LSRP01000148.1 GCF_001885585.1 Pararhizobium antarcticum | reverse complement strand
GAGAGCCCTATTTTGCGCACAATCGGGTCGTTATCGAAGGGGATCTGCGGGGCATGACGGTCCGGTTCGTCGTCGGTGTTTTTCTTCCGGGCGACAGGGTGGCTTTGTCACAGCCCCGTCAGGCAGGCATGCAGATTTCGCAGGCAAGATGAGAATCAATATATTTCTCTGATGTGATTGCATTCGAACGAGGTGGGCGTTAGGCCCCTGAACGGCCTGCAAGGGTCGTCGAGGCGCAACGACAACAAGGCACTGGTATCTGGCTGATGATCAGACTGATTGGATATTTCTTCGGCGTTGGCGCATTTCTTGTGCTCGGGGTTGCGGCCGTGGTCGCGGTCTACCTTGGCAGCGTTGCCAAGGATCTCCCGGACTATGAGGTGCTGAACAGCTATGCGCCGCCGGTGACCACCCGGTTCCATGCCGGAAATGGCGCCCTGATGGCCGAATACGCCCGTGAGCGGCGCCTCTATCTGCCGATCCAAGCCATTCCGGACCGCGTCAAGGCTGCGTTTATCTCGGCCGAAGACAAGAATTTCTACCAGCACCCGGGTGTCGACATCACCGGCCTTGGCCGTGCGATCTTCGTCAACCTGCAGAATTTCGGCTCCGGCCGCCGCCCCGTCGGCGCGTCGACGATCACCCAGCAGGTCGCCAAGAATTTTCTTCTGACGTCCGACCAGACGATGGACCGCAAGGTCAAGGAAGCCATTCTCTCCTTCCGCATCGAGCAGGCCTACAGCAAGGACCGCATCCTCGAACTCTATCTCAACGAAATCTTTTTCGGCCTGAACTCCTACGGCATTGCCGGCGCGGCGCTGACCTATTTCGACAAGTCGGTGACCGAGCTGACCGTTTCGGAAACCGCCTATCTGGCGGCGCTGCCAAAGGGGCCGGCCAATTATCACCCTTTCCGCAAGGCCGAAGCCGCGCTCGAGCGCCGCGACTGGGTGATCGATCGCATGGTCGAAAACGGTTATGTCACCCATAGCGACGGCGAGGATGCCAAGAAGAAGCCGCTGGGCGTAACGCTTCGCCGCGGCGGGTCGCATCTTTTCGCATCGGATTACTTCGCTGAAGAGGTTCGCCGCCAGATCATCCAGCGTTATGGCGACAATGCCTTGTACGAAGGTGGTCTTTCTGTGCGCACGTCGCTGGATCCGAAGGTGCAGATCGAGGCCCGCAGGGCGCTTCACAACGGCCTCGTCAACTATGACGAACGGCGCGGCTTCCATGGTCCTATCAAGACAATCGAGATTGGTGGCGACTGGGGGGATCCGCTCGGCAAACTGCCGACGCTCTCCGACGTGCCGGAATGGAAACTCGCCGTCGTTCTCGCTACCAATGAAGATGGCGTGGAAATCGGTATCCAGCCGGACAAGGAAGTCTCGGGCAAGATCGGTACCGACCGGGTCACCGGCCACATCGCCGCCAAGGCCATGCAGTGGGCCTATCGCTCCTCCGGCGGAGATCGCAAGTCCGCCAAATCGCCCGAGGGCGTGCTCGGGCCCGGCGATGTCGTCTATGTCGAGGCACTGGAAGCTGCGGGCGAATATCGCCTGCGCCAGCCACCCAAGGTTCAGGGCGGCCTGGTCGCCATGGATCCGCAGACGGGCCGCGTGCTCGCCATGGTCGGCGGTTTTTCCTACGGCCAGTCGGAATTCAACCGCGCGACGCAGGCGATGCGCCAGCCGGGTTCCTCCTTCAAGCCCTTTGTCTATGCGGCGGCCCTCGACAATGGCTATACGCCGGCCTCCGTCATTCTCGACGCGCCGTTTGAAATGGTCGCCGGCGGCCAGGTCTGGCGCCCGGAAAATTATGGCGGCGGCTCGGCGGGGCCTTCGACCCTGCGTCTCGGCATCGAAAAGTCGCGCAATCTGATGACGGTGCGGCTGGCCAACGACATGGGCATGAACCTGGTGGCAGAATATGCCGAACGCTTCGGGATCTATGACAAGATGCTGCCAGTGCTTGCCATGTCGCTCGGGTCTGGCGAAACGACGGTGCTGCGCATGGTGTCGGCCTATTCGGTTCTGGCCAATGGCGGCAAGCAGATCAAGCCGTCGATGATCGACCGTATCCAGGACCGCTACGGCAAGACGATCTTCCGGCACGAGGAGCGTACCTGCGACAACTGCAATGTCGCGGACTGGGAAAGCCAGGAAGAACCTGTTCTGACGGACAATCGCCAGCAGGTTCTCGATCCGATGACCGCCTACCAGATCACCTCGATGATGGAAGGTGTCGTCAGCCGCGGTACCGCTGCCGGCAAGATCAAGCTCGACCGTCCCGTGGCCGGCAAGACCGGAACGACCAATGACGAGAAGGATGCCTGGTTCGTTGGCTACACGCCCGACATGGTCGCCGGTCTCTATCTCGGCTTCGACAATCCGGCTCCACTTGGCCGCGGTGCGACCGGTGGCGGGCTTGCCGCGCCGATCTTCAACGATTTCATGCAGGCTGCGACCAAGGGCACGCGTCCAGGCAAGTTCGTTGTGCCGGAAGGCATGAGCCTCGTTCCGGTCAATCGCAAGACCGGCATGGCGGCTTTTGACGGTGACCCCGATACGATCATCGAGGCATTCAAGCCGGGCACCGGGCCTGCCGACACGTTCTCGGTGATCGGCGGCGTGGAGGAATACATCCCGCCGGAAGAAATCCTCAGGGCATCGCCACAGGCAAACCAGGCGGTGACATCCGGTCAGGGCGGCCTTTTCTAGAAAACGAAAACCGGAGGCGCGCCAAGCGAACCCGTGTTCGCGGCGCGCTTTCGTCCGCCTGATCCAGCCTTTCGAAACGGACAGCCGGCTTTACATCCCAAGCCGTCATGTTTATGCACGGCACATCCTTTGAACAGACGCCAAGAAGCAGGACCATGCGGACCGAAATTGAAAATATCGTCGACGAAATCAAGCAGGCCATCAGCCTGCTGAGGAGGCATCTTTGACTGGGACCAGGCGGTAAGACGACTGGACTGGTTGAACAACAAGTCGGAGGATCCGAACCTCTGGAACGATGCCGCCGAAGCGCAGAAACTGATGCGCGAGCGCCAGCACCTCGATGACGGCATCACCAGCGTCCGCGCTTTCGAGCAGCAGATGCAGGATGCCATCGACCTCATCGAACTTGGCGAGGAAGAGGGCGACGCCGGCATCATCAAGGAGGCCGAGGATGCGTTGCGCGTTCTGCGCACCGAAGCGGCGCGCCGCCAGGTCGAGGCGATGCTGTCCGGCGAGGCCGACAGCAACGACACCTATCTGGAAGTCCATTCCGGCGCCGGCGGCACGGAAAGCCAGGACTGGGCAAACATCCTTTTACGCATGTATACCCGCTGGGCCGAACGCCAGGGCTATAAGGTCGAACTGATGGAAGTGCATGACGGCGAAGAGGCCGGCATCAAGTCGGCAACGCTTCTCGTCAAGGGTCACAATGCCTATGGCTGGCTGAAGACCGAATCGGGCGTTCACCGCCTCGTGCGCATATCGCCCTTCGACAGCAATGCCCGTCGCCACACCTCGTTTTCGTCCATCTGGGTCTATCCCGTCATCGACGATTCGATCCAGATCGATATCAACGAAAGCGATTGCCGCATCGACACCTACCGTTCGTCGGGCGCCGGCGGCCAGCACGTCAACACCACCGATTCGGCCGTGCGCATCACACACATGCCCTCCGGCATCGTCGTGCAGTGCCAGCAGGAACGGTCGCAGCACAAGAACAAGGCGAAGGCCTGGGACATGCTGCGGGCCCGTCTCTACGAGGCCGAGCTGAAGAAGCGGGAGGAGGCAGCCAATGCCGAAGCCGCGTCGAAAAGCGAAATCGGCTGGGGTCACCAGATCCGCTCCTACGTGCTGCAGCCCTACCAGTTGGTCAAGGACATGCGCACCGGCGTTGCCAGCACGGCACCGGACGATGTGCTTGACGGCGACCTGAACGACTTCATGGAAGCAGCGCTTGCCCACCGCGTCAACGGCGGCGCCGATGCCGTTGTCGAAGACCTCAACTGATCGGCGTTGCAGGCTCCCTGAGGTTTCAAATTGAAGTCAGGGAGCCGATGCCGACCGGAGTGAACCATGCGCGTGGCGCAAATCCCTGTCGCGAAGCTCTGACGTTGCGACAGGAGCCATCGAGAGGTTTTAAAGCCGGGGATATTGGTGCAAAGTTGCCAAAATTCTACTCAACGCCCCGCATTTCGGCTTCCATCCAAGCACAGAATTGCCGCACGAGCCTCGATTCAGACCGTCTTAGGTAGCGGTATGATCCGATTTCAACCGGTTTGTATCCGGGCAATGCCGTCAACGTGCCGGAGCGTATTTCCCTGCTTGTGAGAAGATGTGGCGCGAGCACCATGCCCAGTCCGGCAACGCAAGCGTGAAGCGCTGCGTCGTCCGTGTCGAATTCATGGGCAAAGGTAAGGTGTTTCATTGGCACCCCTGATTTCGCACACCAGAGCTTCCAATCCCAATTCCCGGCTGCGCATTGCAGGGCAGGCACGTCGGAAATGGTGCTCTCCGGAAGATCACCGTCCCTGGCCAACAAACTTGGCGAAACGACAGGGCAGCTCAAGTCGCGACAAAGCAGTGCCCATCCTTCAACCGGTTCATCAGCCCGGACGTAGCGGATAGTCACATCGGCAATCGAAACGGTCGGGAAGGTGAGGTGCGTGCTTGTTTCCACCCGGACCCGCGCTTGCGGACATAGGGTGCGGAAACGCTCCAGGGATGGAATGAGCCAGCGTACCGCAAACGACATCGAGGCCAACACGGTCATTTCGTTCTCGTCGCGGTACAGGGCATCGGCTGATCGTTCGATCAGTCCTATCGCCAGCGAGACCTCCTGATAGAATCGCTCCCCCACGTCAGTCAGAGAAACGGAATTGTTTCCGCGGCGGAAGAAGCTCACGCCAAGCCCATCTTCGAGCTTTTTAAGCTGATGGCTGACCGCACCGGCGGTGACGCCGAGTTCAGCGCCTGCGGCTGTCAAGCTTCCGGTGCGTGCAACAGTCGCGAACACCCTGATGGCATTCAGTGAAATGCGGCGTCTGAACTGCATGAGTTTTCCTCAGGCTCCCCTCAAATTTCTCGTTTGAGAACTACACGAAAACCAAGCACAAGCGATATCGATATATCCCTCTGGAAAAAGCGATGCACTCAAATCATTTTTATAAAACGATCAAAGCCATTGCATGGGTAACCGGTGGAACAGCATTATTTTCTTTGATCTTTGCTTCCGGAAAGTTTGCCGATGGAAGCGCAAGCGCCCTGCAAATCCTGTTCCTCCGCTACATCGGCGGGCTGGCAACGCTGCTGCTGGTTGTGGCAGTGCGACGGGAAAGACTGTCAGCCTATCGAAGCCCAAAACCATACTCGCATTTCACACGGGCTGTCTTTGGTGCATCAGGTGGGGGCGCGTTGATCTACGCATCCGCAAACATGCCGATCATGGATGCCACGGCCATCGGCTTGCTTTATGTCGTGTTTGTTATCCCGTTGGGGGTCATGGTCCTGAAGGAGCGGTTAAGCGGGCAGCATGTTGGCGCAATCGCAATATGCTGCGCCGGCGCCACGATCCTCATGGCATCGCGAGGCGCGTTCACCGAGTTCCACCTGGTCTATGTCTTCCCGGCTTGTATCGCGGTTATTGGCGCGGCGTTGCTGGCGGTCGAAGGGTTGATGATCAAGGTGCTGTCGCACTCCGATCGG
This sequence comes from Pararhizobium antarcticum, assembly GCF_001885585.1. GTDB lineage: Bacteria > Pseudomonadota > Alphaproteobacteria > Rhizobiales > Rhizobiaceae > Pararhizobium > Pararhizobium antarcticum. The sequence continues at coordinate 2,475 of NZ_LSRP01000148.1, read as the reverse complement.
GCGATGACGGTGCTGCTCTATGTCAACACGTTCGGCATCCTGCTGATGGCCGTACCCGCTGCAATCCAGTGGGTGCCGCTAACCCTTGAAGGCGCAATGCCCTTTGTCCTTCTCGGACCCGTGGCGGTGACGGCACAATACTGCATTGTCCAGGGTTACCGCCTTGCATCATTGTCGATTGTCGGTCCGGTCGATTATACGTGGTTGATCTTCGCAGGTCTGATCGGCTTTGTGTTTTTTGGCGAACAGCCGACATTGGGTGTCGTCGCAGGGGCAGCGATGATCACCATAGGCGGCATCATACTTGCGGTCATCAAGTCACCGTCCAGCGCGCGGGAAGACACATCGTCGGTGTAAGCCATGCCCGCAACCCCGCTGGTCTGCATTGGGAAATCATGTCCTTCGCAGCGATATGCATCCGGCAGTGTTGCGCTCGGCCGAGCGCTCGGTGTTCTATCCTCCGCCAAGACAACCGGCCGCGTCAGTTCGTGGCCCGCTCGACCTTGATGTCGCCGATGTCGTCGATCAAGACGGTCCAGCTGTCAGGTTCCGCCGCCTGTGGATCGGTTTTCAGGTAGACGGTTGCAAACAGGCCGGGCTGGAGGGAGACACCGGTCGAGCTTTCGGGGCGGATGTCGGTGACATAGGCCTTCAGGTTGGAGAATTCCTCGAGTTCGGCCGACGAAACCACCTTCGGGCCCTCAGCGCTGGAGGCAATCTGCTGGAGATGGATCTGCGCGGTGCCATCGGTCTGGCGCACCGCAATCAGCTTGTAATATCCGCGTTGCAGCGGCGCCGCCTCTTCTGGCGTTTCGGCTGCCGGAGCCGTTTGTGCGCTCGAAGGGCTTGTCGAAGGGGCAAGGGCCTCCAGCGGATCTCCGCTGTCCTCCCAATAGCCTGTGCTCGTCACGAAGATGACGTTGGCTGGCAGGATGCCGGCATCCTGCGCGCGCGGTGCGGTAGCCGCCAGCGTCAGAACAGTAGCGAGTGTCAAAGCCATGCAGCGTGTCAGCAGGCCAATCCGATCCATGGCGGCAACTCCAGGGCGTTTTTCGTTCGATCCTGCAGTGATATCACCATGTTCGCGCGCCGCCGTCACCCTCAATTCGAAAACTGCTCGGCAAGTATCCGGTCCGACCAGGAATAGTCAGGGTCGGAGAGGATGCAGGCCGTGGTGTTTTCCGACTGGGCGATGCGCACCTGCACCACGGACTTGACCTCGATATGGTCCGCCACGGCGTTCACCGGACGCTTTTCGGCCTCCAGAATGGTGATGTCGACGGTGACCTTGTTCGGCAAAAGGGCGCCGCGCCAACGCCGTGGCCGGAACGGGCTGACCGGCGTCAGCGCCAGGAGCGGTGCTTCCAGCGGCAGGATCGGGCCGTGCGCCGAAAGATTGTAGGCTGTCGAGCCGGCGGGGGTTGCAAGCAAGACGCCGTCACAGATGAGCTCCTCGAGCCGCACGTGGCCATCGACGACCACCTTCAGCTTGGCGGCCTGATAGGACTGGCGAAACAGATAGACCTCGTTGATGGCCAGCGCCTGGAAGCGGTTGCCATCGGCGTCGACGGTCTGCATTTCGAGCGGCCGGAAGGTGTTCTCCACGGCCTCGGACAGTCGTTCGCGCAGGTTTTCGGTACTGTAGCGGTTCATCAGGAAACCGATCGAGCCACGGTTCATGCCATAGACCAGTTTGCCGGAATTCATCGTCCTGTGCAGCGTCTGCAGCATGAAGCCGTCGCCGCCGAGCGCCACGACCACGTCGGCGGTGACCGGGTCCTCGTTGCCGTAGATCGCTGCCAGTTCGTCAGCCGCCTTCTGCGCTTCGTCGGCTGGAGAGGCGACGAAGGCGATGGTCTGGAATGTGCGAGCCATGAAATGCCTGTCTGTTTGTCTGCGCGGCTTCCGCTTCGGGCGGGTCTGAGACGCTGTTCGTCGTCCGTCACATCATCATGACGGCAGCCGACGGCACCGCGCAAGCGACGCGCGCGCCATCATGCACAAAACAGCACAAGGGAAAAGAAAAGAATGGTGAAGCTGAGCGGGGGGGGAGGCGGGTTCTTTGATGGCCCTGGAGCCGCACTTCTCGCAGAGAACGCTCTTCCGAGTGCGGTAAAGATAGGTAAGTTTAGTACATTCTCTGCGCCGGGCGATGCTTACGCTTGGATGAACCCTATAATTCCCCGGAGGGCGCGTGCTAAGCTGAGTGTTGATATGTTCGCGCCGGCTGTGCTGAGTGTCAAATATGCTCGCTGGAGAGATTGCCCGAGAAAATACCATCCCGTGGAGGTATAGTGTGAAAAAGAACATCTTGGAGCAAGAATTTCTTCTGCCTGGCACCATATGTGTTTTAGTCTTTATTTTATATCTTATTTTTTGCTATATTATTTCTGCCGGAGAGAATTGGTATGTTGTTGGCGTGTGCGTATTTGCAGCTATATTGTATTTAGTCACGTATAACAAAATATTCCAAAG
>NZ_LSRP01000147.1 GCF_001885585.1 Pararhizobium antarcticum | reverse complement strand
TCAGAAGCTTCGCCAAAGAGCGCAAGTCATGGGCAAACATCCCAGCGAAAATCAACCGTAAGCAAACCTTCAGCTTCAGTCGCTGGGTTTATCGACAGCGTAATCTCGTTGAGCGGTTCTTCAATCGAATCAAACAGATGCGCGGATTGGCAACCCGATACGACAGGCGCGCAGATAACTATCTGGCGGCACTCAAACTCGCCGCTATTCGAATATGGATCGCTTCAAAAAACGAGTCCGCATCCTAGGACGCTTGCCGGGAGCTTTGACATTCAACAGCCCCTCTGGGCCATGCGCGTTAAAGCGCTCAACCCAGTCCCGCACAATCTGCACGGTCACGCCGCCAACTCTGGCGGCCTCGCTAGGCGTTGCTCCATCATAAGTCTGCTCGAGAGCCAGAAGCCGACGAGTCTGGACGGTATCTTTCGACAACCACGCCGCCTTGCGCAGGTCGTCGCTGACAAAGTCCGTTTGAAGTTGAAGTGCTGAGCCCATGACAAACCTCCTGTTTGCAACAGGGATTCAGATTCATCGCACTTTGTGAACCCTCAAGAGTCACAGGCTGTACCGGGTGGTATAATACGGCTCCTCACTGACTTTGACTCTTTTGCTTCCCAAACCGCGGTGAATCTGAATTTCTGGTGCAAACAGGAGGTTTGCGATGGGAGCAGCGATTTCATTACGGACAGATTTCGACGCGGAAGGTCTTCGGCGTCTCGCTCGTCGGAGCAAGCATGCAACTCAGGCGCACCGACTGCTGGCGCTTGCCCTGATCTATGACGGAGGCTCGCGCTCGGATGCGGCGCGGCTGGGCAATGTCACTCTTCAGATCGTGCGCGACTGGGTCATGCGGTTCAATGCGACTGGCCCTGGCGGGCTGATAGATGGCAAGGCTCCTGGCCCAAAGTCACTGCTGAACGATGCTCAGCGGGCGGCGCTGGCAAAGGCCATCGAACGGGGACCGACAACCTATCTCGATGGTGTCGTGCGGTGGCGTCTGTGTGATCTAGCGCAATGGATTTGGGAAGAGTTTCGTGTGTCGGTGAGCGAACAGACACTGAGCCGGGAGGTACGTGCCATGGGTTACCGCAAGCTCGCTGCCCGCCCCAAGCATCATGCGCAGGACCCTCAAGCCATTGAGTGTTTTAAAAAAGTTTCCCCGCCGCAGTGGCAAAGATTGCAAACGGGGCGGCTCAAGGAAAACGTATAGAAATTTGGTACCAAGATGAGGCCCGGATCGGGCAAAAGAACAAGATCACCCGTCGCTGGGCAAAACGAGGCTCAAGGCCATTCGCCCCGCACGACCAGCGGACCCGCTCTGCCTATATCTTCGGTGCTATCTGCCCCAAGCTGGGCAAGGCGGCGGCACTGATCATGCCCTGGTGTGATACCCATGCCATGACCCAGCATCTGGCCGAAATCTCCCGGCATGTGGCCGATGACGCGCATGCCATCCTCATCATGGACCAGGCCGGCTGGCACATGTCTAACAACCTTGTTGTGCCTGCCAACATCTCGATCATGCCGCTACCGCCGAAGTCGCCGGAGCTCAACCCGGTTGAGAACCTCTGGCTCTTCATGCGCGAGAACTGGCTGTCAAACCGCATCTTCAAGTCCTACGACGACATCATCGCTCATTGCTGCGATGCCTGGCGAAAGCTCGAAAGCCAGCCATGGCGCATCATGTCTATCGGACGCAGACAATGGGCCAATGGGTTCTGATCAGCGAGAGTCCGTATAAGTTCGCGGTTTTGGTTTAATTAAGCGTAGACAACAGTTTCCATATCGCCATCTGGTGATATACGGGTCACGCCGGCTTCATTTGTTGTGATGGAAGTCTGAAAACATTCGACTAGTGTCACCTCCCGTCGATTGATTGACTGTCCTACGAATTCTTTTATAATCATGTTCGCGATGATTGGTTCGCCGCTATAGTGCAATAGCCATTTTCCTATAATGTACGCGACGTCCTTTATCATTGCACACTACCTTTGTTTTTAACACTTTACTGTATAAATTAGAATCGTGACAGTGATGCGACACTACCCACAGGGCCAGTGTAACCATCCGAGCGGCGCCGCAGGTTTTCGGTCACCGCCCGTGTGACATCGGTCGCTGGTAAAATGAGCGTTAATTTCGACGCACCTGTTCCGGTAATCCCCCCGGCAATTAACGGGCTTCAAAAGTAGAATTTTCTCGGCAATATGATCGAGGAGAATTCGATGAAGATGAGCAGATTTAGCGAACCACAAATCCTTGCAATCCTTCGCCAGGCGGAGGGAGGTGTTCCTGTACCCGAGCTTTGCCGGGAACATGGAATGAGCACGGCTTCCTTTTACAAATGGCGATTCAAATACGGCGGCATGGACGCGTCGATGATCAGCCAGATGAAGGCTCTGGAGGATGAGAACCGTCGGCTGAAGAAGATGTATGCCGAGATGAGCATGCAGGCAGAACTGCTGAAGGAGGCTTTGGGAAAAAAATGACGCAGCCATCTCAACGCCGGGAGCCTTACGGCAAATGCGAGCATTTGCCTATCGGCCAGGGGATGGCTGGGAAAGCAGTGGCGTTGCGAGGGGTGAGCATTGCGCTCGCCTGCCGCACCTTCGAGGTCAGCGAGACCTGCTATCGTTACAGCGCCAAGCTGAACGACGAGAACGAGCAGATCGCCGATCTCCTCATCGAGTTGACGCAGGCAAAGAAGAGCTGGGGCTTCGGCCTGTGCTTCCTTTACCTACGCAATGTCCGTGGGCACGGTTGGAACCATAAACGCGTGTATCGCATCTATCGCGAGCTGGAATTGAACCTGCGGATCAAGCCGCGAAAGCGATTGAAGCGGGACAAGCCGGATGCTTTGGCTGTGCCAGTAGCGCCGAACATGGTCTGGTCAATGGATTTCATGGCAGACCGCCTGGAGGACGGTAGGCAGTTCCGGCTGCTCAACGTTTTGGACGACTTCAATCGCGAGGGACTGGGCATCGAGGTGGATTTTTCGCCGCCTGCTGAACGTGTCATCCGGAGCCTGAACCAGATCATTGAATGGCGCGGCAAACCGTTCGCCATTCGTGTGGACAATGGGCCGGAGTATATCAGCGGGAAACTCATGGAATGGGCGCAGGTGAAGGGTATCGCCTTGAACCATATCCAGCCCGGAAAGCCGCAGCAGAATGCCTACGTCGAGCGCTACAACCGCACCGTCCGACATGAATGGCTCGACCAATACATCATTGAAAGCATCGAGGAGGCACAGGAATTCGCCACACAGTGGCTATGGACGTACAACAACGAACGGCCCAATATGGGCATCGGCGGCATAACGCCCGCACAGAAACTGAAAATGGCCGCGTGAATTCTACTGCTGAGCCCCGTTAAAAACGGGGGGATTACCGATCGCCGGTCCAGCTCTTGGGCAGGTACAGGGCAGGGCGGTGACAAAGTCTACCAGTGAACGCCGGCATATTGCCTGGCGGGGCGGAGTAAAATCCAGCCAGTGGTAGGCTGCTTTCTTTCGAGAGGGTGGCCGGGGATGTTTGTCGTGGAAAGTTACGCCGCCGTTCGCTGGTTTGTTTTCGTTGAGGGTCACAGCTGCCGCGAGGCCTCTCGGGTCTTCGGTTTAAGCCGTGAGACGGTTTCGAAGATGTGTCGCTTCTCTCTTCCTCCGGGCTACACGCGCACGAAGCCTGTGGGTAAGCCAAAGCTTTGAATGTTGCTGCCTGTCATTGACGAGATTCTGACGTCGGATCAGGCCGGACCGGTAAAGCAGCGTCACAGCGCCAAGCGGATATTCGAACGGTTGCGTGATGAGCACGGTTTTGGCGGCGGCTACACTGTTGTGAAGGACCATTGGGCCAGATCGACAAGTCGCCAGCGTGCAACGCCATCGAGATAGGGAACCGGACCTCTCTCAACCGCATCGGATCAGCGCCTTCCGCTGTTGATCATTCAAAAGAGGTTCACGTCCTTTCACCTTTCCCGTTTTCAGACCATCTGGACCGAGCAGATTGAGACGCTCAACCCAGTCACGGACGATCTGCAATCCAACACCGCCCAGCGATGCTGCCTGACTGCGAGAACCGCCTCCGTAAATAATCGACAGGGCTAACAATCGGCGCGACCAATCCGCATCCCGACTTTGCCTTGCCAGCCGACGCAGATCGTCCCCCGTATAGTCTCTACGAACTGCGAGTGCTGTTCCCATGGCGAAATCTCCTTTCGCCATGTTGAATCATGTATTGCAAGAAAAGGGAATCGAGTGATTCACCCTCATCAAGCATTGGTATTAGCAAAACGCCCGAAACTGTTGAGACAAACCGAGCCACCTCTGAGTTCAGGTACGGCGTGGACCCATGGAGTCTAACTGTTCTCCGCTTTACACAGTTGAGATTTTAGCCAAATAGCGAGCGGATAGCACGGAGCTCGTCCTTAATATCGACCTGATGGTTGCCTATAAAAAGACCGTTCGTATCGATGTATTCTGCAGCTGACAGGTTGCCGCTAACTTCGTAGTCAAAGTACTTGATTACTTCGTTCTTTACGAAATTTCCGGTAACAATTGGCCTCACGTCGACGCCATTCTGTTTCAATTTTTCCAGAACATAGCTGCGAGAAACTTCACTCCCCTGCCTGATAGTAATCGCAAAACCGAACCAACTGCTCAAGCCAGTCTCCGCTTGGATTTGCAGGTATGGATGATTACCGAAAAGGTCTTGGAAGTACCGGCCATTGTCTCGACGTTTTGATATAAATCCCGGTAGCTTTTTGAGTTGCTCCTGGCCTATCGCACCGCTCATTTCAAGCGGCCTGACATTGTATCCAGGAAGCACAAACTTGAACGACTCTTCGAAAGCGTCGTCGCTCTTTTCACCCGTACAATGGTTGAACTTTGGTAAATTTCGTGTCCAGCCGTGCGCCCTTAGCGACAACAAGATATGGTAAATTTCTTCGTCTTCCGTGACGATGCAGCCGCCCTCCATCGTCGCAATATGATGTGAATAGAACGAACTAAAGGTGCCCATTAGCCCGAACGTTCCCGCTTGGCGATCCTCGAAGGTGGCCCCCATTGATTCGCAATTATCTTCGAGGAGGGTGATTTCTCTCTGACCTATAATCTTCTTAACGGCAGAAAAATCATTGGGGTTGCCCAGCAGATTGACAAGGCAAATTGCCTTCGTTCTGTCATTGATTGCCGCCTCGAGCTTCTTCATATCCATATTTAGCGTAAGGGGATCGATGTCCACAAATACTAGCTTCAACCCATACTGATGAAATGGATAGTAGGTTGTTGACCATGAAACTGCCGGAACGATCACTTCATCGCCGCGCTTCAACTTGGGGTTCTTGGTAAAGAAGAGAGCCGCAACCATTAGCAGATTTGCAGTAGATCCTGAGTTGACCATTACAGCAAATCTAGAGCCAAAAAAATCCGCAAATTGCCGCTCATATTCGGCAACGTAGGGGCCCATAGTGAACATTCTTGAATCAACCACTCGTTGGATAGCTTCAAGCTCTCTGTGGTCCCATGTATCTGTTGCAAGAGGGAGATTAATCATTTTCCTGCTTCACCCTTATAAAAATTGTAAGTTAGACTAATCCCGTCCCGCAATTGTGTCTTTACGTGCCAACCGAATTTGTCCAGCCTATTTATGTCGACTAGTTTCTGACTCATACCAGAAGGTTTTGAAAGGTCGTGAGAAAAGCTCCCCGTGAAGCCCAATACCTCGGCGATCTCAGAATAGTATTCATTGATTGTGTAATCGCGGCCAATGCCGACGTTCAGATATTGGGGCAATTCAGAAAACCGATCTGTGGCGAAAAAAACAAAGTCCGCCAAATCTCCGGCATACATGAATTCACGACGGGTTTTGCCATCGCCCCAAATGCTGACAATCTCCGATCCACTCTCGACTGCATCAGCGATCTTGCGAATAACTGCAGGTATCATGTGGGACTTTTCAGGATCAAACTTGTCATGACGACCATACAGATTGCACGGTATAATCGTTTTATAGAGAAAGCCTGAATCTTCGCTGTGAATATAGCTGCACAGTCGAGCACAAGCGAGCTTTGCTATGGCGTAGCCCTCGTTTGTGGGCTCTAATTCGCCCGAGAGTATGGTCTCTTCGCGCAGGGGATTCTCCGCGTTGCAAGGGTACATACAGGAACTGCCGATGTTAAGCAGGTTGCGAACTTCGGCGCTGCGAGCACCCATAATGACATTCAGTCCCATTCTCAAATTATCTGTAAGAAAACGAACAGGCGCCGCAATGTTTGCCTGTATCCCTCCCACCGTTCCTGCAGCGTGAATTACCAGATCCGGTCTCGTACGATGGAAAAACGCTTTAACAGCGTCCTCATCAAGCAAATCCAACTCTTTGCGACTAGGAGACAATATCTCGTAATCATGGGCACGGTGGTGTTCGCGGATGTTGCGCCCGACCATACCGGAGCCGCCGGTAATAACGATTTTCATAGCGCTTCCATCAAGTTTCTAGTGAGAAGGGCACGTCATGACCGTGTTTTTTTAGAAATGCATGCCGTTTTGCTACCTTCAAGTCAGCCGCCACCATTTCCGAACACATTTCCTGCGCAGTTATTTCCGGGGCCCAGCCAAGCTTATTATGAGCCTTTGAGGGATCTCCCAACAATGTTTCTACTTCGGCGGGACGGAAGTAACGCGGGTCTACTCTTAGAACCACGTCGCCCACTTTTAGGCCGGGAGCACTATCGCCATCTATGGCGACAACCACTGCATGTTCGTCCACGTCAGTCCCTCTAAACTCCAACGTGACGCCCAATTCGCTGGCCGACCAGTTGACAAAGTCTCTGACTGAATATTGCTTGCCTGTGGCGATCACGAAATCATCTGGCTCATCCTGCTGAAGCATCATCCACTGCATGCGGACGTAGTCTTTAGCGTGTCCCCAGTCGCGAAGTGAATCAAGATTGCCCATATACACGCATTGCTCAAGACCCTGCGCAATATTAGCAAGTCCTCTCGTAATTTTACGCGTAACAAAAGTCTCTCCCCGCCGCGGGGATTCGTGATTGAACAAAATGCCATTGCAGGCATACATACCGTAGGCCTCGCGATAGTTTACAGTAATCCAATACGAATAGAGCTTTGCAACAGCATAAGGAGAGCGCGGATAGAATGGCGTTGTCTCTCGCTGCGGAATCTCTTGGACGAGACCGTAGAGCTCTGATGTCGATGCTTGATAAAATCGCGTCGTCTTTTCGAGGCCGAGAAATCGAATTGCCTCTAAAAGTCTTAGGGTTCCCAGCGCATCCACATCAGCCGTGTATTCTGGTGCCTCGAAGCTCACTGCTACATGAGACTGAGCGCCCAGATTGTACACCTCATCAGGCTTTACCTCCTGGATGATTCTCGTCAAATTTGATGTGTCACTGAGATCGCCGTAGTGCAGCCTTAACCGCGGGTTTGGAACGTGTGGATCCTGAAATATGTGGTCGATTCTTTGGGTATTGAACAGGGACGACCGTCGCTTGATGCCGTGGACCTCGTAACCCTTGTCAAGGAGGAATTCGACCAGGTAGGAGCCGTCTTGGCCCGTGACACCAGTTACTAGAGCAGTCTTTTCCATCGGTCGTCCATTTCCTAAAATATACGGCGTGCGACTTGAGGAGAACCCCGGCCGCACGTGTCGAGATATCCTTCGTCTACGCGTAGGTCCAGTGGCTTATCAGCATGCCTCCGCCGTTGCAAAAGGAATTGCAATCGATTTGAGCAAAAGGGCTGCCGACGGCGGCACATCAATAGACTTCACCGCTGTGTTGAAGAAAGCAGAGATTGCCATCTCAATGGATGGCAATGGCGCTTGGCGGGACAACGTGTTCGTCGAACGGCTCTGGCGTTCGATCAAATACGAGGAAGTTTACCTCCACGCCTACAAGACCGTGTCCGAGGCCCGCGTCGGCATTGGCCGATATCTGACCTTTTACAATAGTCGACGCCCACATTCATCCCTTGACCTGCAGACGCCGGATCAGGCCTACTTCAACCCGCTGGCACCAATGATGGTGGCGGCATAATCGAGGCGGAAATCCACTTAGCAAAACGCCCGAACTGTTCAGACAAACCGAACCACCTCTAAGTGTCCGTCCGGAGACTTTGAGAATCGGCGGAATCGGTTAGCGGACTTCGGTTTGCGGGTTGTGCGCGGTTGTGATTCCTTTTGTGCTTTCGAATCACGAAAGGAAGCTGCGATGTGGACGATCGA
>NZ_LSRP01000146.1 GCF_001885585.1 Pararhizobium antarcticum | reverse complement strand
ATTGCGCGAGCCTTCGAAAATTACTCCGAATGGACACGCGCCCCATGAAGAGACGAACGGTCAAACATCATGGAGGCCTGCGTCAGAGGTCAGGCATCTCAATCTGGATCTTGACGTCCGAAGCCCGCCCCTCGGCTGCGCGTTCAAAGCCGGATTCATCTCTTTTGGATGGCGCGCACGGGCGGGGCGCCCTGCGCTTCATCGGCTGTTGCACATATACCAAGTTCCGACGCCAGAAGGACCGTGCAAGCTGGTCTTGCAGCGCCCTTTCATCGAGACCTGGCATCCTGCCATGGCAGATCTTTCTGGAACAGAGCGCGCCATTTCCGGGCAAAGCAGTTGAGATGTGGTCCTGGCGATCCTGTGCACAGCGACAGCCGCATCTTTGCGGCGGGCCGCCTTTTGAAGGGGGTGAACCGTGCCACAGGGCCGATCCCCTGTCATGGATGGAGGTTTGTGGCTGGAGGCGGCGCACAGGGGAGGGTTCGAGACACGGCCGGCATGGCCGCGGGGGGACGCCTTGGTCCTGTGCAAGCCATTTTAACGCACACCCCGACAGCAAAACTCTATTCTGTCAGGGCGGCAGCCGGTTCAGTGCCAGCATCTATGATGCCTTGCGATCCCAGCTTGCGAAGGGGTCGGGCAGGTTGCGCCAGAGGTCGGGTGCGAAGGCCGGGCTGTCGATCAGGCAGTCATCCAATTCCGCGCGGACTTTTGCCTCGTCCATCGGATCGGCGCCGATGAAGACGATTTCCTGGCGGCGATCGCCCCAGACCGGGTCGAGAAAAAGCTTCATCGTGGCAAGGAAACCTGGATCCTGCGGCCATTGATCTTTTGGCACGGATGCCCACCAGAGACCCATCTTGCTGGTTCGCACAAGCGCGCCTGCCTGGCTGATCTCGCCGACATGATGGGGCCGCGTCGCCAGCCAGAAGAAGCCCTTGGCACGAACCACGCCCGGCCAGGACCTGTCGATAAAGGACTGAAACTTCATGGGATCGAGCGGCTGCCTGGCGCGGTAGACGAAGGAACGGATGCCGTATTCTTCCGTTTCGGGGATGTGATCCTTGAAGCCGTGCAATTCCTTATACCAGAGGGGGTGCGTCTCGGCCTGGGCAAAGTCGAAGCGACCGGTCCCCAGCACCTCTTTCAGCTCGACCTTGCCGAAATCGGCTTCGATCAGCTTGGCATCCGGGTTCAGGCCGACGATGATCTTGCGCGCTGCATCGCGCTGCTGTGCCGTTGCGGAGCTGACCTTGTTGAGGATCACAACATCGGCGAACTCGATCTGTTCGACCAGGAGATCGACGAGCGTGCGGCTGTCTCCTTCGCCTGCCGTTTCGCCGCGGTCTGCCAGGAAGTCCGAGGAACTATAGTCCTTGAGCAGATTGGCGCAGTCCACCACCGTCACCATGGTGTCAAGCCTGGAGACATCGGCAAGGCTCTGGCCATTGTCGTCGCGGAAGTCGAAGGTTGCCGCCACGGGCAGCGGCTCGGCAATGCCGGTCGATTCGATCAGCAGGTAGTCGAAGCGGTCCTGCTCGGCCAATGCGCGCACCTCCTGCAAGAGGTCGTCGCGCAGCGTGCAACAGATGCAGCCATTGGTCATCTCGACCAGTTGCTCCTGGGTGCGCGACAGGTTGGCGCCGCCGTCGCGCACGAGCGCCGCGTCGATATTGACCTCGCTCATATCGTTGACGATGAGCGCCACACGCATGCCGTCGCGATTGCTCAGAATGTGGTTGAGCAGGGTCGTCTTGCCGGCGCCGAGGAAGCCCGAGAGGACGGTGACAGGGAGCTTCTTCATGCTGCGAGTCCTTATTTATGATTTGATATTACGCGCACTGGTAATGCCAGGCCTGTCGACGGCTGTGGGATGATCAGGGGCTCAATGACAGCCGGCGCAGAGACCATGGATCTCGATGGTGCTGGACCGGACCTTGAAGCCGCTGCTTCTGGCGTGTCTGGTGAGTGCATCCTCGATTTCCGTATTGTGGAACTCGTTGACCTTGCCGCAGGCCTCGCAGATTTCGAATGCGGTGATCCGCGGGTGGATCTGCCCGTGTCTGGAATGACAGCAGACAACGAAGGCATTTTTGCTTTCCAGCCGATGGATACGGCCAGCTTCAAGCAGTTTCTCCAAGGCGCGATAGACCTGAAGCGGCGCCTTCAGGCCGTCACCCCGCAGGCGATCAAGGATGCCGTAGGCGCTCAGTGGTTGATCGGATGATTGCAGCACCGAAAGCACAAGGCTCTGGTTTCGCGTCAGTTTCAGATCGTCGGAATGGGCTGCGTGCAACATGATCATCTCCGCGGGAGGATAGTCTGCGTGTCCGCCCGGACCTGACGCGGCACGTCCGGACATAGCGTCATCGTATCAGTGCGAAGCTCCCGAGCCGCCGACTGCGACGATCGAAAACGGCTGGCCCTCCACCGCGATGGTGCGCGTTTCTTTCAAAGTGCCCGCATCGACAACCCGAACGAGGGAATGGCGCGGATCGGTGATGGCAATCTGGCCATCGGCCACGGCAAGGCGCGGGCGTGGGTCGCGCCAATGGCCATCCTTGCTGTAGGGCTCGGTCACCTTGCCCTTGCGGACGATCTCACCCTTGATGACGTCGAGAACATGCAGGTCGCCGTCTTCGGTGAGGATGTAGGCATTGCGCGGCTCCGCCGGATCCAGCTGGAAGTCGACGCGGCGCGTCGGCAGATCAATCAGTTTGAAGTGATTTTCACTGTCTGGGTCGATCAGCACCACCTTGTCTTCACCGTAGTTTCCGAGAAAGAACTGCATGGCCTTGCCGCCGAGCAGCGTGCCGGTATAGCCCTTGGGGAAATCGGACGGATAGGGCAGCATTTCAAACTTCGGGCCATCGAGACCGCCCGGGCGCGCAATCAGAACGCCTTCCTTGCAGCCGAAGGCGACGAGGCGGGCTGAGGTGGCTTCACCATGAAGGTCCGTGCATGTAGCGAGATCGCCGACCTGCTTGTTGCTCTCATCGACCACCCGAAGACCGACGCGGGGCGGCAGTTCGTCCGCCTTCGTTTCGATGTCCGTGTTCGGAGCGGAGACGAGGATGTACCGGCCCATCGAGACAGCCACGCCGTGGTGAGGCTTGACGGTGTCGACAGACCGTTTTTCCGGTTTTCCTTCAAGTATCCCGGCTTCATCGACGATCTCTGCCTTGTCGGCACGATCGTAGAACAGGATGACGTGGTCATCATGCGGCACGACATGGCCGGGGCGCCTGCCTTCGAAGGTCACAGGCAAGAGTGCCGGATCGGAAACGTCGAGATCGCGGTGCTCACCATGATCCGAGACATTGATGCCAGTCTTGATGACGTGAATGATATCGGCTTCCGTCTGGCCGGCAAACACGGTCTGGCCAGAGGCGCTTGCAGTCAGCGCTGCGTAGCCCTTGATGTCGTATTGGCCGAGCTGCTTGCCATCTGCGAAGTCGATGACGCGCACCACGGGGTTCGTATGGTCAGCAATAAAGAGGCGCCACGCCTCTTTGGGCGCATGATCTTCTTCCGCGAAAGCGCCAGGTGCCACAATCAATCCGCACGCTGCCACAGCAGCGAACAAGCGGTTTCGGGTGAGAGACAGTCCCATCGGGATCCTTCCTTGTGTTTAGACTTCAGGGTGTTCGGCGCGCGCTTATTCGGCAGCCTGCCGGACCGCGCGGCATCTCGAAAAGCCGTCGCTGATAATGTCTCTGGGGAGATCGCGACCGATGAAGACCAGTCGGGTAAGCCGGTCCTCATTGTCCTTCCATGGCCGCTGGTGATCGCCTTCCAGCAGCATGTGCACAGCCTGGACAACAAAACGGTCGTCATCGTTGGCAAAGGAAATGATCCCCTTCATGCGCAGCATATCCGTGCCGAAGGCCTGAACCGTCGCTTGCAGCCAGTCTAGAAATTTGCCGGCATCCATTGGCTGGCGTTCGACCAGCGAAAAACTCGTGATGTGGTCGTCATGCTCGTGCGCATGCTCCTCTTCCAGAAAGCCCGGCTCGACCTCGAGAATGCGATCGAGGTCGAACGCCTTGCGATCCAGAAGGCCGGCGATATCGATGTCGCAACGCTGCGACCGGATGATGCTGGCGGTCGGGTTGATCCGCCGGATTCGGGCTTCGACCGATGCGATCTCCGCCGCGTCGACGAGGTCGATCTTGTTGAGGATGATCGTATCGGCGAAGGCGAGCTGTTCCTGCGCTTCGTGGGCGCGGTCGATTTCAGCCAGCAGATGCTTGCCGTCGACAACGGTGATGATCGAATCCAGTCGGGTCTTGGCGCGAACGTCTTCATCGACGAAGAAGGTTTGTGCGACCGGCGCAGGATCGGCGAGGCCCGTCGTCTCGATCAGGATGCCGTCGAAGCGGCCGGGACGACGCATCAAGCCTTCGATGATGCGGATCAGGTCGCCGCGCACCGTGCAGCAGATGCAGCCATTGTTCATCTCGAACACATCTTCGTCGGCTTCGACGATCAGATCGTTGTCGATCCCGACCTCGCCGAACTCGTTGACGATTACGGCGAATTTCTTGCCGTGTGGCTCCGTCAGGATCCGGTTGAGCAGCGTGGTTTTTCCGGCGCCTAGATAGCCCGTCAACACGGTAACCGGGGTCGGTTCAGTCTTTGGTTGCGACATGGGCTCTCTCCATATTAGCGCACGGTATTCGACGATATCTGAATGTTATACCGTTACATTTCTGTTGACGAGCGTAATAACATTACCTATGCAGTCGCTGTCAATCCCCGAGGACGCGATGAACGATTTTTGTCTTGAGTTCCAGAATTTCACGCTTGGCTACCAGGGTCACGCGGCTGTTCATCATCTGAGCGGATCTGTTGCGCGTGGCTCCCTGACCGCCATCGCGGGTGCAAACGGATCGGGCAAGTCGACCCTGCTCAAGGGCATTGCCGGCATATTGAAGCCGATCAGCGGCAGCTGCGCGGCGCACATCAACAGACTGGCCTATCTGCCGCAGCAATCCGAACTCGACCGAACCTTCCCGGCGCGCGTGATCGATCTTGTTGCGCTCGGCTTCTGGCAAAGGCGCGGTCTGCTCGGGCGGATCACCCTTCAGGATCGGGCAGAGCTGACAAAATGCCTCGGCGCCGTCGGACTGGAAGGCTTTGAGAAACGGCCGCTCGATAGCCTCTCCGGCGGGCAGATGCAGCGCGCTTTGTTTGCCCGCACCATGCTGCAGGATGCCGATCTGATCCTCCTGGACGAGCCCTTCAACGCCGTCGATGCCCGCACGATCGCCGACCTGGTGATGCTCGTCAAAGGCTGGACTGCCGAAGGGCGGACGGTGCTCTGCGTGCTGCACGACCATGTGCTGGTGCGCGAGCACTTTCCCCAAACCCTGTTGCTGGCGCGTAAACTGGTGAGCTGGGGGCCGACCCCCGATGTCATGACGGCGGCAAATCTCATGCGGGCGAGGGGATTTCAGGAGGCCTGGGACGAGCGATCCGGCTGGTGCGAGGAGCGACTGGCGCCCGACGGTCACGGGCATTGCCACCCGATCATCGACAAGCGGGAGCAGGCGGTGGCCGCGCATGTTTGAGTATCTGTTCGGACCCTTCCTGCACTATGGCTTCATGCAGCGCGCGCTCCTCGGTTCGCTGATCCTGTCCATCTCCTGCGCGCCGGTGGGTGTCTTTCTCATGCTGCGACGCATGAGCCTGACCGGAGATGCGATGTCGCACGCGATCCTTCCGGGGGCCGCACTCGGCTTCCTGTTCTTCGGTCTCGAGATCATTCCGATGACCATTGGCGGTCTTCTGATCGGGCTTCTGGTGGCGCTCGGCTCCGGACTTGTGTCCCGGTTCACGGTGCAAAAGGAGGATGCCTCCATGGCCGCCTTCTATCTCATTTCACTGGCGATTGGCGTGCTGATCGTATCCTGGCGGGGATCGAGCGTTGATCTGATGCACGTGTTGTTTGGATCGGTGCTGGCCCTCAATGACGCGGCTCTGGGGCTGATCGTCGGAGTTGCCCTGACCACCTACATCGTCCTCCTGCTTTTCTGGCGTGGGCTGGTGGCCGAATGCCTCGATCCGCTGTTCCTGCGCTCGGTGAGCCGGATCGGCGGGCCGGTGCATCTGTTGTTCCTCGTTCTGGTCGTTCTCAATCTTGTCGGCGGATTCCAGGCGCTCGGCACGCTTCTGTCCGTCGGGCTGATGATGTTGCCGGCCGCCGGCGCACGTTTCTGGTCGAATGACGTGCGCAGCCTGTGTCTGATCGCCGTCGCCATCGCGATGGCGTCTTCGGTCTGCGGCCTTCTTCTTTCCTATCACGCCTCCATGCCTTCCGGCCCGGCGATCATCTGCATTGCCGGCGCCTTCTACCTCTTTTCCGCTCTCGTGGGCCGACGCGGCGTGCTTGCCAACCTCTTCGTTTCCGGTCGCCACAAGACAGCCTGACAAACCCCGCCCGACAAATAAAGGAGACTTCCATGTTCCGGACTTTACGCTTCGCCACCTATACCAGCCTGCTTGCCCTCTGCGGTCTCGCATCCAGTGCGTCCGCGGCTGAGCTGAATGTCGTCGCAAGTTTTTCGATCATCGCCGATTTCGCAAAGAATGTCGGTGGCGATCGGGTCGCGATCTCGACGCTCGTCGGCCCCGATGGTGATGCCCATGTCTACCAGCCGCGACCGGCGGATGCGGTTTCGCTCGAAGGCGCCGATGTGGTGCTCGTCAATGGCCTTCAGTTTGAAGGCTTCATGTCGCGCCTGATCGAGACGAGCGGCACAAAAGCTGCAGTCGTGGAGGTCAGCAAGGGCGTCGAACCGCTCAACAGTGCCGAAGAAGAGCAACACCACGACGGCGAGGCGAAAGCGGAGGCTGCTGACAGCCATGATCACGATGCCGCGGCGGAAGCCGAAGCCGGCCACAATCACGGCGGGTTCGACCCGCACGCTTGGCAGTCGATCCACAATGCCGAAATCTATGTGAAGAATATCGCCAACGCCTTCTGCGAAGCGGACAAGGCGGGGTGCGCCACCTACACGGCCAATTCCGAGGCCTATCTGGTCAAGCTCGGCGCGTTGGAAACGGAGGTGAAGGCGGCCATCGATTCCATTCCGGCGGAACAGCGGACGATCATCACCTCGCATGATGCATTCGGTTATTTCGCCCGTGATTATGGCGTCAAGTTCATCGCCCCTGAAGGTATTTCGACGGAGGCCGAAGCATCGGCTGCCGATGTCGCAAAGCTTGTGGATCAGGTGAAGGAAGACAAGGCATCGGCGATCTTTGTCGAGAACATCACCAATCCGCGTCTGGTCGAACAGATCGCCCAGGAAACGGGCCTTGAGGTCGGCGGCACGCTCTACTCCGATGCGCTCTCCGGGACGGATGGCCCTGCACCCACCTATATCGACATGTTCCGCTACAATGTGGACACCATCAGATCAGCCATCGTCGGCGGCTGATGGATTGGCTTGCCCGGTGAGGCAACCGGGCAAGCTCCCCCTGAAAAACAACGGAATGCGGGCTCCTGAAGGATCGGCTGACTGTTCAAATGGCGCAGCTTCACGCGCAAAAGCTCGGAGGAACCGCCATGAGGCGTCTTTACGACCCGGTGCCGGTGACACTGCTGACCGGATTTCTGGGTTCCGGCAAGACGACCTTGCTCAATGACATTCTTGCCGAGCCGCGCATGGCGGGTACCGCCGTGATCATCAACGAGTTCGGCACGGTTCCCATCGATCATGATCTGGTCCGAACCGGATCGGAGACCTATTTCCGGACCACGACCGGCTGTATCTGCTGCACGGCAACCAGCGACATCAGAAGCGCGCTCTCGGAGCTGCACGACGCACGCCTGCGCGGCGATATTCCGTCTGTATCGCGGGTCGTCATCGAGACGACAGGGCTGGCCGATCCGGCGCCGATCATCAACAGCATCATCCCCGGTGGAGCACCTGCAATTGGGCTGCGCGATCATGTGGTCGCGCGGCATTTTCATCTCGCCCGTGTTGTGACAACCTTTGATGTGTTGAGCGGCCGCGAAACCCTCAACAGCTTCATGGAAGGCTGGAAACAGCTCGCCTTCGCGGACGATGTCGTGCTGACCAAGACAGATGTGGTTCTCGACAGCCATGACTGGGCGAGCGAACTCAGAGTGCTCAATCCGGCAGCACGCTATCACGATCGTCACCGGCCTGGTTTTGAACTGGCAACCCTGTTCGGCCAAGGGGAATACACAATTTCCGGCAAGGCTGAAGACGTGCCCGGCTGGCTGGCGATGGAGAGGCTGATGCAGCATCCGGACCACGTCCACGATCTCAATCGGCATGGCGACGGGATCGAGACGCTCAGCCTGACCCATGACGTGCCGCTCTCGCCGCAGGCGGTGGATATGTTTCTCCACATCGTGACGACGAATGTCGGCTCAGGCCTCCTCCGGTTGAAGGGTCTCTTTGCCCTGACCGACGATCTGGAGCGTCCGCTCGTCGCGCATGCGGTACAACACAGGCTCTATCCGCTGCAGCGGCTGGAGCGCTGGCCGGATGAGGATCACAGGAGCCGCGTGGTCCTGATCGGACAGGACATGCCTTTAAAACCGATCCGGGATCTGTTCGACGTGCTGGCGCCACGCCCGGCAAAGACCAGGCATGGCGCGGCATGAGGGAACCCTTCATCAACCCGCTGGCGAGACGGGGATCCTCGATCGTCGACAGCGCCCGTGCGCTCAAGTCCTTGACGCGTGGCATTCTCGCACTGGCCGACGATGTGGTTGTTTCGGTCAGCGAACTCGCCTGCCATGTGCCCGGCTGCCCTCCACGGGAAACCGTCATCCTCGTGATGCAAGGCGTGGAAACCCTCCAGATCTCGATCCACAAACCCATGGCGGACGTGACGGAAGACGATCTGCTCGAGGCGTTTGCCGGGGCATCCGGGCGCTTCGAAACCGACACCATGTGAGGGCATCGCCCCGGCATCGATCTTTTCGGCCTGCCGCTCCGACCCAGTCTGGAAGAATACCCGGCAATCAACGAGGGGGCGTATTCCCTGTTTGCAGGCAGGTGTTGGAAACATTTCTTGTCCTATTGCCGCATCCACCCGCGCCGCCGTAAAGCGGAGCGCCAAATGCAAGATGTTACCTTTATCAATCAGCAACCCTAAGAGTCCGTCCGAACACTTTCTCATTTTGAACATAGCCTTCGCAGCATGAGGCGGATGGAGGCTAATTTGAGGAAGGCAAGCGCATTTCTTGACAGGTTTTCGAGGTCCTTGGCCAGTCTACGGCATCGTCCGAGCCATGCGAAGGTTCGCTCGACAACCCATCGGCGTGGCAACAACTCGAAGCCTTTGGCCGCATCGGATCGCTTGACGATTTCAGTTGCCAGACCTGGTCTGGCCTTCTTCTGACCCTTTGCGAAGA
>NZ_LSRP01000145.1 GCF_001885585.1 Pararhizobium antarcticum | reverse complement strand
TGTCTCTCCTCCGACCGTGACCCGCTTCTGCCGTCGGCTCGGTTGCCAGGGCTTTTCCGACTTCAAGGTGCAGCTTGCCAAACTTGCCTATGTCGGCCTGCGCTACCTGAAACCCGAAGCGCCGACCGCGACGGCAGAAGAGGTCGCCCACGATATCGTGTCGAAGGCCCAGAATGCGCTTTTCGAGCTTCATCACCAGCTTGACCTGGCCGCCATCGATAAAGCGGCGCAGCTGCTGCGCGGCGCGGCGTTCATTCAGGCTTTTGGCGCCAGCGGTAATTCCGCCATGATCGTCAATGAATTGCACAATCGCCTCTTCCGTCTCGGCTGCCGGATAAGTGCTTCCAACGACCACAACATGAACCTGATGATCTCGGCGGCAGCCGAACCCGGTACGGTTGTCTTCGGTTCGTCCTTTACCGGACGGGACATGGGCCTCGTCCACTGCCTGGAGATCTTGCGCCAGCGCGAAATCCCAACCGTCATCATGACCCAGGGTGGTTCGCCGGTGGCGAACGCGGCCGATCTGGTCATCGCTATCGAAATGCCAGAAGGCAAAAACATCTTTCGGCCGACATCGACCCGGTATGCCTATCTTGCCGCAGTCGATATTCTCGCCAACATGGTGGCTTACGCCGATCGCAACAAGGCGTTCAAGGCGCTCCGCAGCATCAAAGAGGAGCTGGTGCGCAACCGCGACGGCGACGACCGGCAACTCCTGGGCGATTGATGTAAAAGGGCGGGAGCGATTTTCGCTTAGCGGATGCGGCGCGCCGAGGGCCTTTGGCAATGTGTCTGTGACTGCGTGGCAGCTGCGGCTGCCCTCGACCGAACGCTTGGTAGCCCCGCGCCGTACTGATCGTTTCTGGCACTATACCGTCGCGGCAGCAGGCTCGGATGTTAGCGGCAACAATCGCCGCAGCCGTGTCGCGACCGGTCGGTGTGGAGAAGCACTGTCACCTTGGGATGCGAGCAGAAAGGAGAGACGTTGTGAAGCGGCTCAATATCGAAGACGTCGAGCACAGCGTGAGGGAGGTGGTCGGTGTCAAGCGCTGCTTCTCCAGAATACGTGTCTGCTCCCTCAAACGTCTTTGGCGAGCGGCTCCAGCCCTTGACGGAAGGTCTCGCGCCGAGATGGCGCAAATCGTGTCCAGCTGCTGCGGCAATTCTGGCATCGTTCCGTCCAAGTGGCTGCTTACGCTTTTGGTGGTGTTTTAAATGCTGAAGACGCAGCGGCTGTGCCAAAACGGGTCAAGCCGCACGGCTTAAGTAAGCGATCTAAAATATTCCGCAATCCTCATGTAGTGCCCAACTGGTACGGGGGGTTGAGTGGGCAGCCTGCATACCTGATTCGGCGAAAAATTAAGCCTGAGTTAAAACCTTGGCCTTAATTTAGCATCTATTCATGAATGGGTACGCGCTCAATAATGGAGCATGAGATGATAAATCCCAATAGCAATATCGACCTGACGCAGTGGAAGCTGACGCTTCCCGTGGACAGCAAGGGTGGTTTCAACGGCAAGGCGATGGAGGTAACAAACTTCAGCAAGCTCGTTGCAAGTGACTATTTCTATTTCACGACATCTGGGCATTTGATTTTTAGCGCGTTGGCCGACGGCGCCACCACATCCGGCTCCAGTTATGCTCGCTCCGAGTTGCGCGAAATGAATGGAGACAAGAAAGCCGCGTGGCAACTGGATCAGGGTGGTACGATGACCGCCACGCTCAAGGTTCATGCGGTCCCCAAATTTGAGGACGGTACGCCGGGCAGAATTGTCGTCGGTCAAATTCACGGCTCAGACGACGAGCTTATTCGGCTCTATTATCAGGGCGGGCGCGTTTATTTCATGAACGATCAGGCAGGCAAGGACAACAAAGAAACGAAGTTCATTTTCGAGAACGCAGCCGGCAAACAGCCATTGATTTCGCTTGGAGAAGCATTCTCTTACAAGATTGATGCCCATGGCAGTAAATTGACGGTCACGATTTTTGCCGATGGAGAAGAGTACACATCCACGTCGAAGATCAACGATGTGTGGAAAAAGGATGTCTTCTACTTCAAGGCCGGAGCATATCTGGGCGTCAATGACGACAATGGCTCGGGCAGGGGCGAGGTGGCGTTTCTTGGGCTCGATTTTGGACACAAGGTCGGTGCCGGTCTGGATGGGCTAGTAAGTTTGCCGAAGTTGATTGGCGGAGCGGGCAACGACCTTCTGACCGGTCTGGCAGGCAATGACGCCCTGTTTGGCGGAGCGGGCAAGGATACACTAAAAGGCGGAGCGGGTGCTGATCGTCTGGACGGTGGCGTCGGCGCGGATATCCTCATCGGCGGCTCTGGCAATGACAAATATGTAGTCGATAACTCCGCAGATATTGTTTCAGAAGGCTTCTCCCAGGGGCTCGACTTCATCATTGCTTCGGTGTCTTTCACGCTGGGAGCAAACGTCGAGAATATGACTCTGGCGGGCAATGGTGGCGCGATCAATGCCACGGGTAACGTTCTAGCCAACACACTGGTTGGCAACGGCAGCAACAACATTTTGCGCGGTTATGGCGGCAATGATGTGCTTTCAGGTGGCTTGGGCAATGACGTTTTGGCTGGCGGGACCGGCCGCGATACTCTAACCGGCGGGCTGGGAAAGGATGTCTTTCTCTTCGACAAACCGGCCGGCATTGGCAATGTCGACAGGATTACGGACTTTGACATCTTGTCCGATCGGATCGCTCTTGATGCATCCGATTTTTCAAGTCTGGCCGTCGGCGCCCTGGCACAGTCGGCCTTTGTCGCCAATTTGGCTGGCAAGGCGACGACACCCGGGCAGTCTATCGTCTATGAGATCGATACCGGAAAACTGTTCTACGATTACAATGGAAACCATTCGGGCGGCGCCACGCAGATTGCATCACTGCAAGCCAACCTGAAGCTGTCATATCAGGATTTTTTCGTGATCTGAGACCGTTTTTCTGCCCCGCCGCGAACCCAACGCTCGTCCGGCCGGTCTATCAGATCGCTGGCATGAGCAGGCCGTCGCGCCAACATAGCGTCTGAGGTTTTTCCTTACTCTTTCATCCGAGCAGACCTTCATTGATCGCAAAACCGCTGCGCTGCAGATCGCTGAGGGTGGTGTCAAGGAAGTGGATGGATTGACCATTGATCGTTGTCAACATCAACTCGTTGGCGGCGATGACTGTGACGCGCGCGAGAAGATCTGCCTTGCTGGCAAACAGGTCGGATGAGAACACCAGCGTGTCATCGGCACGCAACTGGTCAACCGTGTCCGATCCATGCACGGTACCGAACCAGAAGCTGTCGGCGTCAGCGCCACCCTTCACACGGTCATCTCCCGCTCCTCCATAGAGCACGTCGCTTCCTTCGTTGCCCTCCATGGTATCATTGCCGAGGTTGCCGACCAGGATGTCATTTCCAAGCTTGCCCTTGATGATGTCGTTTCCGCCCTTGCCATCGATGATGTCGTTTCCGGCAAGGCCGAACAGAGTTTCAGCGTTGTCCGACCCCGAGATCGTGGGTGTCCCATAGAGAGGCACCGGTGTACTCCCGACACCCTTGATGGTTAGCACCAGGTATGCCGTCGACTCCAATCCTGTCTCATCGCGGAGAATGTAGGAAAAGCTGTCCGTTAAGGTTTGGCTTGAGGTGAGGTTCTTGAGCGCCTGGTCGTTTGGATCAGGAATATAGGAATAGGTGCCGTCCGGGCTGACATGCAATACGCCGTGATCACCCGTTATTGTCGTGTCCGAACTTGTAACAGAAACATGAACTGAACCCTTGGTGATTCTGGCGATCGCAATGAAGTCACCAGCATCCGGATCCTTGTCGTTCTCCAGCAGATTTCCCATGGAATTCGCGGTCGCAAGAAGCTGTGCCGTGTCATTGACAGCCACAGGCGCGTCGTTGGAGCCTTCGATCGTGACCACGAGAGGCGTCAGTGCGGTTCCACCGCGGCCGTCAGAGACTGTGTATTTCAGGGTCTCCGTCAGGCTATCGAAATACAACGCATTCACCACTGGATCGGATGTCGAGGGCGCATAGGTGTAGTTTCCGTTCGCCGCGATCGTCAGCGTCCCATGGGCGGTCTGCAAGGTCTGCTGCGCCCCAACGGCAAAGGTCGTACTGCCAATTGTAACGTGAGAAACTGTCAGAGTGTCGCTATCGGGATCGGTGTCGTTTGTCAGCAGATTGCCGGACACGGTATTGCCAGGGCCATTCTCTGAAACCGAGACAGCTTCGCCGATTGCGGTCGGGCCTCCGTTTGGCATGGCTTGGCCACTGACGATAAACTGTGTGGCCTTCACGTTCGTCGCCATGGTCGCGAGCAGGGTTGCCAAAGTAACGAAGCCGGAAGGACCGTCCGCGCCGTCTACATCCGCCTGCAGCAAGGCATCAGCCCCGGATTGAGTGACTTTGAAGAAACCGCCGGCAAATGCGCTGGCCGCGGTGGTCCCGCCAGAGAAGCCGAACAGAGCGGCAAGGTCGATAAAATCATCGGTGCGGAAATCTTGAATAATGTCGATGCCGTCATCCAGCGCGCTGAAGACAAATGTATCTGCCCCGGCGCCGCCCTTCAAAGTGTCAACACCTTGACCGCCAATCAACCGGTCGTTGCCTTCGTTTCCTTCCAGATAGTCGTTCCCGGCTCCGCCAACCAGCGTGTCTGCGCCATCGAGCCCCTTGATCGTGTCGTTGCCGCCGGCACCGTCGATCACGTCGACACCGATCGTACCGCGCAGCGTGTCCGCGTTGGCGGTGCCGAGTATGGTCGGCACAAGCACGCCCCCACCACTGCCATCTCGCAGGGTGATATTGAGTGTTGACTGCGACTGCGCGCCGAAATTGTCGGTAATGGTATAGGCGAATGTTTCCGTTAGGAAGGCAGCCCCGGTCAAGTCGGAAACCTGGGGGTTGGAGGTGTCAGGTTGATAGATCCATGTGCCGTCGCTTTTCAGCAGGAAGGTGCCAAAGCTGCCGGTAAAACTGGTTCCTGATGTTGTGACTGCCTTCGTCGCGCCGTTGAAGGACGCGCTGATGACGCTGATGCTGGAACCTGCGTCGGGATCTATATCGTTGCTTGTAACACTGCCCGTCGTCAGCGTCCCCACCTTTGCAATCGCATTATCGGCAATCGCCGTCGGGGCGTCGTTGACGCCATCGACCTTGATGCTGACGGTTGCGACAGCCGACCCCCCATGGCCGTCAGACACGCGGTAGGCGAACGTGTCCATCGCGGACTGTCCGCCAGCTATTGAATTGGTGGCGGCTCGGGTTGCGTCGACCTTGTAATAGTATTCGCCATTCGCATCGATGTGGAGCGTTCCGTAAAGTCCCTCAACTGCCGTCTTTCCGGCTTGTATGGTCGTCACTTTGGAGAGCGCTGCGACCTGGGTAACCGTTAATGTATCGCCGTCGATATCACTGTCATTCGTTAAGACATTTTGGGTGGGGCTGATGCCCGTGTCGTTTTCGCTGACAGTCGGTCCCAGGTCGGAGATGGCCACTGGTGCCGTATCGCCGGGCTCGGGCACTTCATCCGGATCCGGCGAGGGTCGGGGGCCGACGAGAATATCTGTCAGGCCTTTCGTGTATGCGATATAGTCAGCAAGTCGCTGGCCGACAATCTCGTAGGATTCATTGTCGATATGCACCTGGTCTTTGAGCGGTAAATCCTCGGTCAGGGCTCCAATGAAAATGTCGTCGCGCGACGCGGCGATCTCACGTTGTGCCTCGCGAACGATATCCTGGCCACCGTTCCAGCGTGCATCCGAGCCAGTATAGGCGGTCGTGGCGACCTCTTGGATGTAGACCGGTGCTGATGGATCGGTATGCGCGCGAATATAGTCGAGAACTTCGAGTGTCGCTTCCTTATAGGTTGCCGCGTCGGAGGTTCCATCCTGGATGCGTTTGGCATCGGCTTCACCCTGCGCCCAAACCACGACCACCTCGACCGTATGGCCCGCAGCCTTCAGCGCGGCAATGGTTGCATTCATGCCTTGGATCGCATCGAGCGCAAGGTTGCCGGGGGAATTGGTGTCAGGATACCACCAGAGAAAATCGGCGCTTGGAGCGCCTTGCGCATTGCCATCGACGCCGCTGGCGCCTTTGGCCAGATCCTGGACGACGACATTGTCGGCGGTCGCGAATTTAGACGTGGTGCCGGTATTCTGAACCAATGTCTTCAGCGTTGAAGAGTTGACTGTCGAATCTGACGCCGAATAATCAGACATTGCCTCAGCCAGAACGGATGCGCCGGAGTCTGAGTCTCCGTATTGATTGAACATGTTGTCGGCATTTGATTGACCGAGGAATACATAGAATTGAACGTCAGCCATGGGTCGCCTCCGGCGGGAACCTTTTACAGTTTTTTCGAATGTGCCAACCGGAGGTGGTTTTCTCAGTTGGTAAGATAATTTTCGTCTTCGCGCATCGCAGTCACTGACATTGGTACGAAATTCACGTTTTGCTGCGGCTCTTCGTAGGACACCAGTTCCAGGAGATCTGCTGCGGTCACAGGAGTCATTCCTGCCGCGTCATAATGGCGAACGACCATGATCGCGGCGGAAGCGGGGGAATGATTGTGCAGCGATGCGATCTGGTCGCGCTCGGGGAAAAGACTGTCCGAAGGCGCCATATCGTGCACCGATCCGTTCTGGACCACGGCAATCTCGCCCGCAGTGACGACCCAGTTTTCCCAGCTTGTGGCCGGTGCACGGAGTGCGATCGACATGCCAGGCAGCAGCGAAAACGTGAAGACCACGATTTGTCCCAACCGGGTGACAAGTGCCACACGCCCCCAGGCAAACAACTGTGTCTTCGTTGCGTGGGTTTCCGGTTGCTTGTGTCGCTTGAGGTGTCCGACAGCGTCCTTGACCTTCTGCGCCTCATCCATCGGAGCAATCAGAAGTGCATCATCGTCATCGACGACGATCATGTTGTCCAACCCGATCAGCACGACCTTTCGATCGTTGCGCGCGAACACGAGTGTGTTTGTCGTCTCCAGTGCGATGACTGGTCCAGAAAGAGCATTGCCGTACGCATCCTTCGACGCAGTCGCCTCATAGAGCGACGAAAGTGAGCCAATGTCGGACCATCCAATTCCGGTACAGGGTACAACAGCACCACATGTTGTGCGCTCCATCACCGCTGTATCGATCGGCACATCCGAAGGCGCAGTGCGAAAGCTAGTCTCGTCAAGCCAGATACTGGGATAGGAACGATGATTGGTAACGCGTGCCAGCTCAATGGCATTTTGTGCCGCCAGCAATGTCCTAGGTGCATGTCGCGCCAGTTCTTGCATCATTACGCCTGCGCGAAACATGAAAATCCCGGCGTTCCAACAATAGCCGTCCTTGACATAGCGCTTTGCATTTTCGAGAGATGGCTTTTCAAGAAAGTCGCCCTGACGGATTGCATAGCCGCAAGCGACGCCGTCGCTCAGGATAGGATCTCCGGGCCGGATATAGCCAAACCCGGTTTCCGGATGTTCGGGCGTAATGCCGAAGGTCACGATCCGATCCTGCTCAAGTGCAAGCGGAATCGCCCGCGCGACCTGTGCACTGAACTGGCTTGGATCCTTGATCAGGTGATCAGATGGAGCTACCAGCAAAATGGCGTTGAGACCGGCCGGATCCATCTTTGAGATGGCGACGGTGAGCGCTGCAATCGCCGCCGCGGTTCCCTGCATGCTTGGCTCGACGATCAGGCCACCGACGCTGAATTCTCCCTGCCGGACTTGTTCCTCGGCGTGAATGAGCGTCTCGCTAGCACTCATCAACCACGGCAGACCATATTGCGGCGTCAAAAATCGCTCGAGCGCCTGCTGGAAGAAGCTGGACGATTGTGCGCTGTCCAAACAAAGAAACTGCTTGGGCTTGTTGACGCGGGACAAGGGCCAAAGCCTGGTCCCCGAGCCACCGATCATGATCGCCGGTATGATTCGATGTTCTTCAAAGCCCAGTTTCATCCGTGACCCCCGCCTCGATTGTTGGCTTGCACTGCAACAATTTGAACAGGAGGATCGTTGGATGCGAAGTGCAATCCGGCGATCCTCCCGCCATACGTTCCGTTACCAGCACAGTCCGTGATAGGTCAGACTGCCTGACTTGTTTGGAACCTCGACCCGGGCGAGATCGACAACGACGAGGGGTTGGATTGCCTTTTCGAGTGCACCCGAAAGTCCCGCATATTTGTGACCAACGACGACGACATCCGAGTTTTCGATTACGTCAGAAAACGACGCCCTTACCCGAGGTGCGATATGGTGCAAGTAATTGCGGCCTCCGCCTTCTTCCGTCACGACATTCGGATCGTAGATGGTGATTTCCTTGCCGCTGCCAATGAAACTTTCGACCAACGACAGCATAGGGCTTTCACGCATGTCATCTGTGTCAGTCTTGAAGGTTATGCCAATAAAGCCGATGCGGTTCTTGTTTGTGCCACTTATCAACCGCTTGGCTCTGTCGATCTGGACGAGATTTGCCGCACGCACGCCATCAAGCATCGGTGTTGGGACGTCCATTTTCCGACCAAGCGCCGACATGGCGCGCAGGTCCTTTGGCAGACACGAGCCACCATAGGCGAAACCGGGTTTCATATAGGCCCTGGAGACGTTCAGTCGCGTGTCGGCGCACACGACATCCATGACAATATGGCTGTCGATATCCTTCGCCTTGCACAGGTTGCCAATCTCATTGGCGAAGCTGATCTTGACCGCATGCCAACAATTGTTGACATACTTGACGATCTCAGCGCTGCGCATCGGGATGACATGTGGCACAACGCCTATATGGGCGACCATCGACTTGAGGACGTCAATCGATCGCGTGTCATCCGCAAATTGTCCGAATACGATTGCGCCTGGTTTGTAATAGTCGGCAATTGCAGAACTTTCGCGAAGGAACTCGGGATAGTAGGCGACCCCGAAATCGACCCCTGCGGTTTTGCCAGAAGCCTGTTCCAGCGCAGGGATAACGATGTCTTCCATGGTGCCCGGCAGAATGGTGGAGCGCATCACGACGACATGGAACTCGTCCTTGATGCGCAGAGCCCTGCCAATATCGGTTGCGACCTGTTTGACGTAATCGGTGTTCAAGGTTCCATCGCTGAGGCTCGGCGTGCCGACGCAGCACAGGGAAACGTTGGTTGTCGCGATCGCTTCGTCCGCAGACATGGTAGCGCTGAGCATTTCATTCAAATGGGCCTTATGCAGATACTCATCGAGGTAGGGTTCCACGATCGGAGCTTCACCCATCGCAAGCCGCGCGACTTTGAAACGGTCTGGATCGACTGCAACGACGCGGAACCCATCATTGCTGAGACATGCTGCTGATACACACCCAACATAACCGGCGCCAAAAACGCTGATATGCAGCCCCATTGCACTAACGTATCGTTCCATTCTGGTCATAGTTTCTCCTTGGACTTTCGCCCTTACAAATAGGAGTGATGCCTGCGGATTGCCCCGCATCCACGACTCCGACAACACCAAATATTCAGACTTTTTGAAAGTATCTGCGAACGCCTAATGTGTCGCCAGAAAGGGAAATCTAATTTCAAGCCGAAAAATAATGCTAAAATGTAAGATTTTTTCTGCTACAATCAGGAATTAACAATCGATAATAAATTTAAATCGCATAAAGTTTGGCAGAGATACATATTTT
>NZ_LSRP01000144.1 GCF_001885585.1 Pararhizobium antarcticum | reverse complement strand
TTCAGAAAATCGACGCGCACGCATGAGACCCCCGCTCGGGCTACGCCCTCCCGGACGTCTCATGCGTGCGCCACAAGTGGCCTGGTTTTGCTCCGCCGCCTGGCCGGATTTTACTCCGGCGTTGACAACACAAGTTGACAATTGCCGCAAACTGGCGATTTTCGGTCATATCGCCAACGAGGCTCTTGTCGATCTTGATTGACTGCACTGGAAGCTGCTGCAGGTGGCTGAGTGAGGCATAGCCGGTGCCGAAGTCATCCAGTGCAGCAGCAACGCCGTCATCACCGAGAGCTTGCAGCGATTTGGTAATTTCGTCCGCCCGGTCACTCAGGGGGAGCCGACGGTGGATTTTTGGGAGAAGCTTGCGAAGCTGAAAGGGCAGTTCAATCCGGCCAATATCGAGATCGACATTCGCAAGCTGCTCTTCTGGGCGCGCAACAATCGCAACGAACAGGCCACGCAGCGCCTGATGCCGATCGTCCGGGATCTCATCCAGACGGCAGTCATCGGTCAAACGCCTGGGCACCAGCCGGCGAGCCTCCAGGTCCATGGCTCAATCGCACATATCATGGCGTCGATGGCGGCGATTGACGTTCTTGAACAGCAGTTTTTGGCTGCCGCATCGACCAACCTTCTGGCGCGGATTGCATCTGATGATGCTCCTCGCATCCCGCAATTAATTCAATGCCCCCTGAGGGGGCTTTGAATTAATTGCGGGGTCTGATGGCGCGGAGGCTTGTAAATATTCCCTTTGCTCCCCATGCGGATTGATCCGGAAGTCCTTCGTGAAGTACGCAAAAAAGTTCCGTACTCGACACATTTCCCATCTGTTTGCATTGAAGACGTCCGAAAGGGCACAGCTCTCCATATTAGCTGGACATGATTAATCGAAACTGTGAACGACTTTGGATGAGGGCAAGAATCTGCATTCGGCTCAATGACTTGACAGAGCCACCATCATGGGCTGCTGCAGCGCAAGGCGCTTGGAGAATAACAAGCAGGCCAAGAGCGGATGTTTGATGACATCATACTCGATGGTCCAGGAGATGCTTATGAGCCATGGCGCATCAAGGGAGACCTTGGCGAGGTGCTGCAAGTCTCGGTTTCGGTTCAAGCTTACCGCTGTCGGAGTGCATCAACGACAACGCGAAAGGCCGGCGAGTTCTGGTGACGGCTTGGATAGTACAGATAGTAGCCTGGGAAAGGCGGCGTCCAGTCGTCCAGAAGGGTCAACAGCGCCCCAGAAGCGAGCTGAATGCCGACGAGATCCTCTGGCACAAAGGCGATCCCGAGACCTTTCACTGCGGCTTGGACCATCGGATAGGAGCTGTTGAAGGTGAGTTGACCGGCAACGCGGACCCTGAGCTCCTGTCCGGCCTTTTCGAACTCCCACGTGTACAGCCCGCCGGCAGTTGCCTGACGCATGTTGATGCAGTTGTGACCAAGCAGATCCTGCGGGTGCTGCGGCACCGACTTTTCCGCAAGATAGTCCGGCGACGCGACGACCAGCATCCGCCAGTCCGAACCGATACGGACAGCGATCATGTCCTTCTCGATACTCTCACCCAAACGTACACCCGCGTCGAAACCGTCCTCGACGATGTTGCGCAAACCATTATCTCGGCTGAGTTCCACGCGGATTTCCGGATAGGCTTTGAGAACCGGCTCGAGCTTGGGCCACGCCACCGTCTCCAGGGCATGGTCGGACAGGGTAATCCGGACAGTGCCCGAAGGCTTGTCGCGGAGATCCGAAAGCGCCTCGAGCTGACCTCGGATATCCCGGATGCTCGGAAGCAGCGCATAGTAGAGCCTGTCGCCTGCTTCGGTCAGTGAGACGCTTCGCGTAGTGCGCGTAAAAAGGCGCAATCCCAAGCGATTTTCCAACCGTTTGATGGTGTGGCTGAGCGTCGATTGGGTAATCCCCAGTTTTGCCGCCGCCTTGGTAAAGCTGCGGTCTTCGGCGACCGCCAGAAACCAGAGCAAGTCGTTGAAATCTTCCCTGGGCATCCTTCACTCCGCATGTAGGCAACCATTCATGGCATAGGTCGATTAATCTAAGCGACTGCAGACCACTAATGCATATCAAAAGCGCTTGATAGGTTGTTTCATGGAGCAGTCCAGCACTGTCCCACGCGCCCCGAAGAACCGATCGAAGGACGACAGCATGGAACTCAACATCAACGGAATACGGCAAGAGGTCGATATTGAAGCTGACACGCCTCTGCTTTGGGCGCTTCGCGACACGCTCGGCATGACCGGAACCAAATATGGCTGCGGCGTTGCGCAATGCGGCGCCTGCACCGTTCTCGTCGATGGGCAGCCGACCCGCTCCTGCGTCACGACGGTCGATACCGTGGTCGGCACGCAAATCACCACAATCGAGGCGATCACCGATGATCCGGTTGGCCGGAAGGTGGTCGAGGCTTGGGTCGTAAATCAGGTGCCACAATGCGGCTACTGTCAGTCCGGCCAGGTCATGGCCGCCACCGCACTCCTCAAAGAGACGCCGCAGCCGACGGACGACGGCATCGCTGCCGCCATGGTCAATCTCTGTCGCTGCGGAACCTACAACGCCATCGCTGCCGCCGTGCGCGACGCGGCACAGGCTTGATCGGGAGGATGACCATGAACCAGATTCATACAGACGTTCCCGGCAATGCCGCAAGCCACGACAAACCGTTCAATATTTCGCGCCGCGGGTTCCTCGGCACGGTGGCCGGTGCCCTGGTTCTCGGCGTCGCCGTGCCTGGCGCCATACGCCCGGCGCTGGCTCAGGCCGCCGCTGCGGCAGCGGCTCCGGGAACCCGCGTCCCGGCCTTCATCGAGATCCGTCCCGACAGCACAGTATTCTTCCGCAGCGCCTTCATCGAAGGTGGTCAGGGCATCTTCACGGCCATGGCACAGATCGTCGGCGAAGAACTCGATGTCGACCCGGCCAATTTCGTGGTCGAGGCGGCACCGCCCGGTCCGGACTATGGCTTGATCGGTGGCTACCGCTTCACGGGCGGCAGTTTTTCGGTTCGCTCCAGCTACGACCTCATGCGCAAGCTGGGAGCATCGGCGCGTGGCATGCTCCTGCAGGCTGCCGCTGAGAGATTGTCGGTCCCTGTGGCAGAGCTTTCGACCGAGCCGGGTCGTGTGATGCATGCCGCGTCGGGCCGGAGCCTCGCTTATGGAGAGATCGCCGAGGCCGCCGCACGTCTCCCCGTTCCAGAGACGGTGACGCTGCGCGAGCCCAAGGACTTTCGCTGGATCGGAAAGCCGGTCGAACGTCTGGATATCCGGGCCAAGTCGACGGGCAAGACCCAGTATGCGATCGATACCAAGGTCGAGAACATGCTCTACGCCGCCGTCCAGCACAGCCCGCGGCTGGGTGGCGAACCCGGCAGCCTGGCCAACGAGGCCGAGGTGAAGGTGCGGAAAGGCGTGCATTCTGTGCACAGGCTTCCCGGTGCCGTCGCCGTGGTCGCAGACAGTTGGTGGCGCGCGCGCATGGCCGTCGAGGCGCTGCAGGTCACTTGGACAGAACCAGCCGCCGGAACTGCCCATGCCATGCCTGCCGACTTCTCCAGCGCCGGCCACATGGAAAAGCTCAAGGCAACGACCGGCGACGGCGTGGTCTTCGAGGAACAGGGGGATGCAGCCGCAGCCCTTTCATCCGCCGCCAAGGTGGTGGAAGCGACCTATGACGCGCCCCACCTGGTCCATGGCCAGTTGGAGCCGCCGTCTGCGGTTGCCCGCTGGAACGAGGACGGCACGCTCGAACTCTGGATACCGAACCAGGCACCGGAAATGTTTCAGGGCGATGCTGCCAAGGTGGCCGACATTGCGCCTGAGAAGGTCATCATTCACTCACCGATGCTGGGTGGCTTTTTCGGTCGCCACTTTCTCTACCAGAGCGCCAACCCCTATCCGCAGGCCATCCTGCTTGCAAAGGCAATCGGGCGTCCGATCAAGCTGGTCTGGAGCCGCGAAGAGGAGTTCCTGCGCGATACACTGAGACCCATGGGAGTGGTCCGCTTCCGCGCAGGCCTTGATCAGGACGGCAACCCGACAGCGGTTTCGGCTGTCGCGGTGGGCGAAGGCGCAACGGGTCGCTGGTTTGGTCGCCAGCCCGACAAGGTTGACAGTTCGGCCGTGGAAGGCATCGCCGGCAAGATCTATGCGATCCCCAACAAGCGGATCGCACAGATTCATGTCGACGATCCCGCCATCATCGGCTTCTGGCGCTCGGTCGGCCATTCGATGAACGACTTCTTCTCGGAAACATTCTTCGACGAGATGGCGGATGCCGGGAGGAAGGATCCCTATGAACTCCGCCTCGAACTGCTGAAGGACAGTGCTCGCCATCACACGCTGCTGCAGGCCGTGGCCGAGCTATCCGGTGGCTGGAAGCGGGGGCCGTTTGCGGCAGAAGACGGCACACGCCGCGCCCGTGGCCTCGCCATGGCATCCCCCTTCGGCAGCGAAGTCGCAACGATCGCGGAAGTTTCGCTTTCGGATGGTCAGGTCGTGGTTCACGACGTGTGGGTCGCGATCGATCCGGGCAGCATCGTCAATCCGCGGGTGATCGAGCATCAGGTCAATTCGGCCGTGGCACTCGGCGTCTCCTCGGCACTGCTGGAGGAAGTGGTCTATATCGACGGTCTTCCCCAGGCCCGCAATTACGATGGCTATCCGATCCTGACACCGGACATGATGCCGAGGGTGCATGTGCGCATCATTGAAAGCGGAGCGCCAATCGGCGGCATTGGCGAACCCGGCCTACCGGGTGTGCCACCGGCCATCGCCAATGCGGTGGCCGTGCTCGCCACCGAGCGGCCAAGGAGCCTGCCGCTGTCGAAGACGACCTTTGAGGAGAAGAAGGCATGATCAGAACCATGAAGCAACTTGCCCGGGCGGCCGTGGCCACAACCCTGCTGGCCTGCCAGGCCCATGCCCAGGACGCGGCTGATGGAGCAAGATTGTTCAAGCAGCGCTGCGGCGCCTGTCACCAGATCGACAGCACGCGCAACGGCGTCGGGCCGCATCTGCAGGGCGTGATCGGTCGGACGGCGGGAACGCTGGAAGGCTTCCGTTACTCCCCGGCCATGCAGGGCTCCGGCATTAACTGGGATGCCGCCCAGCTTGACACCTATCTCACCAATCCGGGCGGGCTGATCAAGGGAACGCGGATGACCCAGCGATTTGCCAAGGCGGACGAGCGCAAGGCAATCATCGACTTCTTGGCAACGCACTGACGGAAACGCCGATCAGCGGACGCAGGTTGCGGCTGTAAAACCGATGAGATCATATTGTCTCTGGCCGGTCCGCATATCTGCTAGCAAACGCAGATAGGCCGACCGGCTCTCTATTTGAATATGCTCTGAGCGGGAGACGGAGATCGTGCCCGGAATTTTATCGGGGCATTCCATTGGCTATCCCCAACGATGTTGCCAGCGACTATCGCGAGAGGAACGACCTTGGCTATTGATGGCACGTTGACGCAACAATCCGATACCATAGCGACTGCGTTGTCCAACGCGGAAAGAACGGGTTTCCGGATTGCGATGCTCGGCCGAACGGTCGCCGTGATGCTCATCGCTTTCGCCCAGCTGCTCAGTTACTACTTCCCCATCAGTGTTGGCATTGCTGCGATCACATCCTTGATCGCTTTGGGCGGCCTCACATCACTGACTGCCGCCGGCACGCGCTACGAACGCCATGCTCGCTATGCAATCTTTGCCTTCGATGCGACAACGGTAACCGTTCTTCTGGCCTTCATACCACTCAGCAGCGGCGGTGACGTGCCACAAAACATGGTATTTCTCACCAGTTCCGTCCAGTACTACTATGTCGTGATCGCGGCGGCGGTTCTGACGCTCTCGCCGCCACTGGTGCTGTGGACGGGTGTCTGGGCGGCCAGTGGATTGCTTTTTGCTACCGGCTGGATCCTGTGGGGCATGGATAAGGTGGTGAGCTACAACAGTCTCCCGATTTCCCCCTCCCCGGAAATCTACATTCAGACAGTCCTCGATCCCGACTTTCTAGGCATTGCCTCCCGCCTCCAAGAAGCCCTCACCATAACCCTTGTCACGGCGATCGCTGCCTTGTCGGTTCATCGCGCGCGTCGTGTGGTGAGCGAGCATGCACAAGCGGAAGCCAATCGACACAGGGTGCAAAGCCTTTTCGGGCGCTATGTACCGGCCCCGATATTGCGCGAACTGCTGGACGAGGGGCATCTGATCCCCCAGTCCCGCCAGGCGACATTGATGTTCGCCGATATTGCAGGTTTCACACGTCTCTCAGAGGGCCTGCCCCCGACCACGCTCGTGCATCTGCTGAACGAGTTTTTCAGCGCCGTCACCGACATCGTCGACCGGCACGGCGGTGTGGTCATCAATTACCTTGGGGATGCGCTGCTGATTTCGTTCAACGCACCGCTGTCCAAGAAAGATCACGCGGATTCAGCCGTAAACGCAGCCCAGGATATTCTGGCAATGATTTCGCAACGGGATTTCGACGGGAAACAGATCCGTTTGCGGATTGGCATCGCGACAGGACTGGTCGCGGCCGGTACTGTCGGCACTGGCGCCCGCCAGACCTATACCCTCTATGGTGATGCCGTAAATCTTGCCCAAAGATTACAGGAACTCAGCAAGGAGACTGGCACGTTCTGTCTGATCAGCGGCACCACCGCACAACAGATACGGAGTGCTCCTCCTCTGACCCACGTAGGAACTTTTGCAATCCGTAGTCTGCGTACGCCGATAGAAGTCTTCCGCTACGGCGAAAACTAATGGGACTGGTCATGTAAGCCATGAGTTCATGACTGCCTTCAAAGCGCCCTTGATTGATGTCCTATGTCGATAGGTCCAAGCGAATTACAGTGACTAATCCTGGAAATTCATCCGGCATATATTGCCTCCATGACACAGCACGCTCTCACACGATCTGACTTCAACACCGGCGACAGCGAAGCAGCGGACGCGATTCCCTCCACCTCGACCGTGCCGATTGCCGCCTGGGGTGCCGTGGTCTCGATGGCTTTGTGCGTCTCCGTCCTGATCGCATCCGAGTTCATGCCCGTCAGCCTTCTCTCACCAATCGCAACCGAATTGGGTGTCACGGAAGGCCGCGCCGGCCAGGCAATATCAATCTCCGGCATCTTTGCAGTTGCTACCAGCATTTTGGTGGCGGCGCTGACGCGTCGATTGGACAAACGGCTGGTTCTTGCGTCGTTTTCACTGATCCTGGTGATCTCCGGAACGATCGTCACATTCGCTCCGAACTATCTCGTGTTGATGATCGGCCGAGCCTTGCTGGGCATCGCTATTGGCGGCTTCTGGTCGATGTCCACATCGATCGTCATGCGGCTGGTTCCGGAAGACTCCGTTCCCAGGGGCCTTGCAATGCTGAACGCCGGCAACGCCATTGCGGCCACGATCTCAGCGCCGCTCGGAAGCCTGCTTGGCAGCTATATTGGGTGGCGCGGCGCGTTCTTTGCTGTCGTTCCGTTGGCACTGCTGGCGCTCGTCTGGCAGTGGATCAGCCTGCCCTCTCTGCCGCCGCGTCATAGCGAGGGCTCGTCGAATGTCTTCCGGCTGCTGCTTCGTCCACCGGTCGCGATCGGCATGGCCTCGATCATGCTTCTCTTCATGGGGCAGTTCGCGCTGTTCACATACCTGCGCCCATTCCTGGAGACCGTCACGTCCGTGTCGATCTCGACCCTCTCTCTCCTTCTTCTGTTGATGGGCCTGGCAGGTGTCGCCGGGACCACCATCGTCAGCAACCTGCTGCAGAAGCGATTGTTCTTCATTCTTGGGGCGATCCCGTTGATCATGGCCGTGATTGCATTGGCACTGATTGCATTCGGCTCATCTTCCACAATCACCGCCGTCCTGCTGATCGGCTGGGGTCTGTTCAGCACCGCTGCTCCCGTTGGCTGGGGCACTTGGCTCAGCCGCACAATGGCCGACGATGCCGAGGCCGGTGGCGGGCTGCAGGTGGCTATCATCCAGCTCGCGATCACCCTTGGCGCATCCATCGGAGGTGTGCTGTTCGACGGCTACGGCTGGTGGACCACGTTCCTGTTCGCCGCAGTGCTGCTCGTCGGCTCGTTCCTGTTCGCCATCGCCGCATGGCGGCTTTCACCCCGCCGATAAAACCGGCGGCCATTCCATCCAGCTCAATTCCTCCAGATCAATTCCTATTGCATCACCACTCAAGGAGACATGCAGATGACCGACCAAATTCCCAAGGACGTTGAAACGTCGACGCCAGGCATCGATCGCCGAAACCTGCTCAAGATGACGGGCGCCGGCGTCGCGGCACTTGGGGCAATGTCCATTTTCGATTCCACAACTGCAAAGGCTCAAGACATGTCCAACGGCGCGTCCAATTTCTACACGAGCGACCGCGTGACCCTGCAAAAGGTCACGTTCAAGAGCCAGTACCAGACGAATGTCGCCGGCAATCTCTTCCTCCCGAACAACCTTGACCGCGCATCGAAGAACCCGGCCATCATCGTCGGCCATCCGATGGGTGCAGTGAAGGAACAGAGCGCCAATCTCTACGCAACCAAGATGGCGGAACAGGGCTTTGTCGCCATGTCGATCGACTTGCCGTTCTGGGGCGAGAGCGAAGGCGCGTCCCGCAACCTGGTTTCGCCGGAAGCCTATGCCGAAGCCTTCAGCGCCGGCGTTGATTTCCTCGGCTCGCAGGCTTTCGTCGATCGCTCCAATATCGGCGCCATCGGCGTCTGCGGCAGCGGCAGCTTCGTCATCAGCGCCGCCAAGATCGATCCACGTATCAAGGCGGTCGCAACCGTCAGCATGTACGACATGGGCGCCGCCTTCCGCGACGCACTGAACAAGTCCCAGACGGTCGAGCAGCGCAAGCAGTTCATCGCGACGGCAGCCGAACAGCGCTGGGCAGAGGCTGATGGTGCAGACATCCAATACATCGGCGGCACCACGCTCGAACTGACCACTGAGACGGATCCGATCCAGCGCGAGTTCTATGACTTCTACCGCACGCCGCGCGGTGAATTCACGCCCGCAGGCGTCGCCAGAGAAACAACGACGAAGCCGACCCTGAGCAGCGCCGTCAAGTTCATGAACTTCTACCCGTTCAACGACATCGAGACGATCTCCCCTCGCCCGATGCTGTTCATCTCCGGCGACCAGGCGCATTCGAAGGAATTCAGCCAGGACGCCTACAACCGGGCCGTGGAGCCGAAGGAACTGGTCTGGATCAAGGGCGCCGGCCACGTCGATCTCTACGATCGCGTCGATCTTATCCCGTTCGACAGGCTGAAGGGCTTCTTCGATCAGCACCTCGCCTGAAGATGAAGCGACACGGGCGCGGGAGCCACTTGAGGCTTCAGCGCGTCCATCTGTCTCGGTCGTCGTGGGGCGACCGAGACATCATGGCGCGCTCGAGAATACGCTTGCGCATTGCAAGGCGCAGGTTGCGGCAGCGGCTAATCGACCGCCACAAGGATGAAAACTATGAGAATCTATCGCTGGTCCGGCTTCCTGGCCCTACCCTTCGTGGTCGTTCTGGCAGGTTATTTTCTGGTCGAAACCGAGTTGTCTCCGACGCCAGCACTTGCGGCCCCCAACTCCGTCACCTTCCCGCCTCTCGATCAGCTTGAGCATTACACTACGGTTCGGCGGGGCATCACGCGGGAACACATGCTGACGAGCCCTGAGGCATTGGCAGCGCTCAAAGCCGGGCAGCCTGTTCCCACCGGCACCCATATGGTGCTCGTCGATTATCAGAGCGACGTTCTCACGCGCTATCTCGTTGGCCAGAAAATCGGCGATGGCGCCGACGAGTGGGAATACTGCGTGTTTCACTAATTTCGGGACAGAGATTCCAGTAATTCGCGGACAGGGATTTCAGTAAATACGGGACAGCAATTCCACTAATTCCGGGACAGTTCCGGATGTGGATTTGTAGGTCGATTTTCGC
>NZ_LSRP01000143.1 GCF_001885585.1 Pararhizobium antarcticum | reverse complement strand
GTTTCACTTCGTACGCACACTTACCCTGACAGACGCGACATTGATGGCCGCATATGCGGTGACGAACACCAGCCCAGCGGCATTCACCTATCTGTGGAGCCAGCATTGCCTGCTCGCAACAACGCCGCAAGACCGCATTGCACTGTCCGGATGCTGCACGATGACGGCGGGTGATTTGCCGTATATCTGGCCGGCCTATCGGGAACGCGACCTCCGCGTGATCGGTCCGGCTTCCGATGGGTTTGCGCTGAAATCCTATGCTCTTTCGTCCGCCGGGGGTTCGGCGGAGATCGTCAATCCGCGCGGCGGAATCCAATTTTCTTGGGACGGCGTTCCGGCTTTCGGGCTTTGGCTTTCCTACGGCGGATGGCCTGCGGTTGACCCGGTCCACCAGGTGGCGCTGGAGCCTACGACCGCATCCGCCGATCACCTTTGCGCTGCTGAGGCGATCGGTCAGGCCAAGACACTTCGGCCGCAGGCCACTCACCGCTGGTCCGTCCGCATGACGCTGACCAGCCCCAACCGGAGGACACTCGTGTGAGCCACGACCACATTCTGTTTCGGTTCGAAGACGGCATCGCTTACATAACGCTCAACCGGCCAGCCAAGCACAACGCCATCACAGCCGCGATGGGAGGCGAGATCGCCAGACTGTCGCGCCAGATCGATACCGATGCAAGTATCAAGGTTCTGGTCATCGAGGGTGCCGGCGGCCGTGCGTTTTCAGCAGGGTCTGACGTCAACGCGCTCGATGATCTTGGCACGCCTTGGGATGGCCGCAACCGGGCCGATTACGATCGCGATTACATCGCGCCTCTCCTCGGTTTGCGCAAACCTGCGATCGCCGCGATCAATGGATATTGTCTTGGTGGTGGCCTTGAAGTTGCCATGTGCTGCGACATCCGCATCGCAACCCCCAACTCGACGTTCGGAGCGCCGGAAGTGCAGCGTGGATGGCATGCCGGCTCCGGCAATACATCCATCCTGCCGAGGCTGATAGGCTACGGAAACGCGGCTCTCTGGATTTTGACGGGTGACCGTTTTCCGGCGGACGAGGCCTATCGCGTCGGATTGGTCCAGCGGATTGTTGCTCCTGATGCGCTAATGTCCGAGGTGCGGGCGATTGCGGCGCGACTAGCACGCAATCCTCCCATCGCTGTCCAGTCTGCCAAGCAGATTATCAAGCAGAGCCAAGGCACCTCGATCGCCCAAGGCCTTGCTTGGGAAAACGACGGATACACGCTGTGCATGATGACCGAGGACGCGCGCGAAGGGATGGCAGCCTTCAGCGAAAAACGCGATCCGGTGTTTCGCGGGCGCTAGGTTTCAATTGTATCGAAGGACGGTTTAAATGACTGAGAACACCACGCAGCATGGCCCTTTGACTGGACTCCGCGTTCTGGACCTGACGATTGCCATGGCCGGTCCGCTTTGTACACAGCGTCTGGCGGAAATGGGTGCCGACGTGATCAAGATCGAGGCGCCGGGCGGCGGAGACTTTGCCCGCCACGCGCCCATGGCCGGTGTGACCCGCTTTGGGGATGCGACATGTTTCGTCACATTAAACCGCAATAAGCGCAGCCTTGTGCTGGATCTGAAGTCTGAGGACGGCCGCGATATTCTGAACAGGATGGTTCTGGGTGCCGATGTTCTCGTCCAGAACTATCGCCCGCACGTGGCGAAAAAATTGGGTATCGATTACGCAACGCTGTCAGCGCTTAATCCGCGTCTCGTCTATGGTTCGATCACCGGCTATGGCGACGAAGGGCCGATGAAGGATCGTCCAGGACAGGACCTGTTGCTGCAGTGTTTTACGGGCCTGACCTTCAACGGCGGAACACTGGATGGCCTGCCGGCTGCATCGCCGCTTTACATGGTCGATGTCACCGCTTCGCATATGGTTTGCGAAGGCGTGCTCGCGGGCCTGGTGGCACGGGGCGTTTCCGGCCGGGGCCAGGAGGTCAAGGTTTCCATGATGGGCGCCATTATGGAGATGCAGTGCCAGGAGGTGACGAGCTTTCTGGCCGCCGATGCTCCGCCCGCGCGTGGAACGCAGCCCCAGGTCTCTATTTACCAGGAACCGCCCTATGGGCTCTATAAATGCGCCGAGGGATATTTTGCCATCGCGCAGGCCGACCTTGATGTGCTGGCACGAGCGCTCGACTTGCCGGCTTTGTCGACATTGAAGGCGAGCCGCCCAAGCCAGGGCGATGTCGCGGCGCTGACCACATGGCGTGATGAGATCGTGGCGACAGTGGCTGCAAAGCTCATTCACGCAACAGCGACAGAGTGGGATTCGCTGCTGGCCCCTCTGGGAATCTGGTGCATGGTGGCCAATGACTATGCTGCTTTCCTTGCTCATCCGCAGGCGCGCGAAATGCTTATTGAACTCGAGCATCCAAAAGGTGGAACCTACACAACTGTTGCGCCCGGCATCCGCTTTCCGGCCGTGAGCCCTAAAAAGATGACATCCGCGCCCGCCTACGGTGCTCATAGCCGTCAGATCCTGCGCATGGAGGGGTTCACTGACGCGCAAATCGACCAGCTGGTCTTGCGCGGCACAATTGTCGCCCTGGACGCATGAGATGAAGATCACGGCGCTTAAAACCTTTCTGGTCGCTCCCCGCTGGCTGTTCCTCAAAGTGGAAACGGACGAGGGAGTTTCCGGCTGGGGTGAACCAGTCCTGGAAGGGCATGCCGAAACGCTGGCTGCCAAACTCGCCGAGATTGCCGATTTCGTCATCGGCCTGGATCCACGGCGCGTCGAGGACATCTGGCAGATGCTCTATCGGAACGGCTGCTATCGTGGTGGCCCCGTGCTGATGAGCGCTATAGCTGGGCTCGATACCGCCCTTTGGGACATCAAGGGCAGGGCGCTTGGCGTGCCGATTTACGAGTTACTCGGTGGGCCGGTGCGGGAGCGAATCCGCAGTTACTGCTGGATCGGTGGCGATCGACCGGGCGGATTGATCGAAGGCGCACATGCCATGCGTGACCGCGGTTTTGATGCGGTCAAGTTCAACATCTGCGAGGAATTGCAGATAGTCGATACCTATGCTGCGGTTGATACGATCCTGAAACGCCTGTTCGATCTGCGCGCATCCGTTGGCTCGACCATGGACCTCGCATTCGATTTCCACGGGCGTGTTCACCTCCCGATGGCACGTATCCTTTTAAAGGAAATGGAGCCCCTTAGGCCGCTTTTTGTCGAGGACGCGGTAGTGTCGGCTATGGTCGAGTCAATGGCTGATCTGGCGCGTGCAACCAGCATACCGTTGTGCA
The DNA here is from genome assembly GCF_001885585.1 of Pararhizobium antarcticum. Taxonomy (GTDB): domain Bacteria; phylum Pseudomonadota; class Alphaproteobacteria; order Rhizobiales; family Rhizobiaceae; genus Pararhizobium; species Pararhizobium antarcticum. Next base: position 7,090 of record NZ_LSRP01000143.1, on the reverse strand, counting down.
TCGGAGAACGTCTTCACTCTCGTTATGATTTCAAACCGGTCTTCGAGCGGCGGGCGGCACAGGTCATCAATCCCGATCCTGCTCATGTCGGCGGAATTTCCGAGACGATCCGTATCGGTCATTGGGCGGAGGCCTACGATGTGGCGCTGGCCCCGCATTGTCCACTGGGGCCAATCGCACTTGCAGCCTGCTTGCAGGTGGATGCGGTGTGCCACAACGCCTTTATCCAGGAGCAAAGCCTCGGCATTCACTATAACCAACAAGGCGATCTGGCTGACTATACGCTTCCGGGTGGTGGGTTTGTTTTGTCAGGTGGTTGCTTGCAGATACCCACGGGTCCGGGTCTTGGTATAGAAATCGATGAGGCTCGGGTTGCAGAGGCCGCTCGAACTGGCCACCGGTGGCGGGCTCCGGTCTGGCGGCACAAGGACGGCTCGGTCGCTGAGTGGTAACCTGCCATGAAGCCACGCTCCTTGTATTGGAACTTGCCTTAACTCTGCAATTGGGCAAGAAATGATGGAACCAACACCATGACAAAGGACCGCCAAGACCGAATCCGCGACGTTCTTTCCGAACTTCGGGCAGATTGGGCGGTGCTGAGCACGTCGGATGCGGTTTGCTATGCCACCGGTAAGGTCATCCCGATCGAGACCGGACCATCTCCGTTTACCGGCGGACCCGCACTCGCCTTCGTTGGGCGACAAGGCGCAGTAGGACTTGTCTGCTCGAATGTGGAGGCGGCGGACCTGTCAGGCTCACTCGAGGCCGAAGTCTATGCCGGTTTCGCTGGCGATATCGTCGACCAGATCGTTAATTACCGCGCCGCTGTGCAGCGTATGATGCGGCGTTTGAATGTCGGTGGAGTTATAGCTGTTCAAATGGGCTCTCACCCCGCCAGCCTTAACGAGCTGATGCCGATTTTCATTCCGATGGACCATGCGCTGGATCGTGCGCGTGCCGTTAAAACGTCCTCTGAAATTCTTGCGTTGCGCATAGCCGCATCCGTTGCCAGTGCGGGGCAGATCGCTGCGCGCAGCTTGTCGTGCGTAGACGTGTCGGAAATTGAGGTATTGAACGGGATCCGTGCCGTAATGGAGCAAAAAGCTGGCGAGCGATGCGCGCTTGCCGGAGAGTATCTCGCCGGTGTCGATCACACCGCTGCGCTGGGAACTAGCCCGGGAGTACGTCGGATTTTGGAGGGTGACCCGGTGATCTGCGATCTCGCGCCGCGTGTTGCAGGCTATTGGGGGGATAGTTGCAACAGCTTTACTGTGGGCGCACCGTCTGACGCTTGGCGCAAAATGTATGATAGTGCCCGAGACACCCTTATGCTAGCGATTTCGACGCTGCGGCCGGGACTCACGATCCAGGCGTTTGACGCCGCGCTTCGAACAAACATGCAAAGAGACGGGTTTTCATACCCGCATCATTCCGGCCACGGCATCGGTACCTCCGTTCATGAATGGCCGCGCATTGTGCCGCAGGAGGGGGCTTTGATCGAGGAGAATATGGTTCTGATGGTGGAGCCGGGTGCGTATTTACCGGGAATTGGGGGAGTGCGTTGCGAGCATATGCTCCGCGTGACGGCAACCGGCGCAGACGTGATGACCGAGTTCAAGTTTGATTGATTGTTGCGACCAGTTCGCGGTATCAACCGGAATGGAGTGATCATTGCCGGACGCATTCATCGGTCCTTCATCGGTCCAACCAAACCCGCCAATATACCGACATGCCATCCGGCGTGCTCATCGAGCGCGAACCGGTTGAGTGGAGCTAGTCGTTGTCGAACAGCAAGCTGACTTGCTGATGGCGCAGCAGGATGTCCGTGATGACTACTTCATTTTCGGAATCGCATCCGCCACCGTCTTTCCGGCAAGAAACGTCCCTTTTCCGGGGACACTGGAGGGAGCGCGCTCTTCTTTCAAACGCGTGGCGTTCGCCTTTATCGCCCGGCCTTCTGCCCAAGACACGCTGGAGGCTGCAAGTCAGCGGTGGCTCAATGTCGCCGACCAGATCGGGCCGAGTACCGAAACGTTCCCAGCTCTGTCTGGAAGGCGCGGCAACTACCAAACCCACACCATGGCCTGGGACATAATCACGCTTTGGCACTCCCATTCAGTTGTTACATCCGTTCAATCGGATGGAAAAAGCACCTGTTGAAGGGACTGCAGAGGGTGCCCGGCTGCAATTGACAGCACCGTACGGGCCAAGGCAATTCCGGAGCCACGTATGTCCTCATTGATGGCGATGATCTCGGGACGTATCCACTCTGTAAAACGTGCCGGTTCTTTGGCTACCATGTCAAAGTCCGCTTGAATTGTAGCACCCGCCTGCTCAAGCCCGGCAAGAAGCGCGACGCTGGCCGAGGCGCTGCCGGCGACAATCCCGTCGGCCCTGTGTGTGGAGAGAAAATGTTTCCTTCCTCGATTAAAAACCTCCTGCAGCGGCGTGTCGAGATCGATGTCGCCGAGTGGCATTTCCATGCAATCGAAGTCGCGTATTCCTCTGCGAAATCCGTCCGACATATGTCTGTGAAACATCAGGTGGGGAGGCGGGGCCAGAAGGGCCAAGTTGCGCCGCCCAAGCGCTGCTAGCCGCCGCACGCTTTCGTAGGCAAACGCCTCATTGTCGAAGTCGATATAGGGATGTTTGATCTTCATATCTGTTCGACCATAGGTCACAAAGGGAAAATCGCGATCGGTCAGGACTTTGACGCGCAGATCATAGGGCTGCGTTCTCGTAAGGATGATGCCATCGGCCATGCCGTTGTTGATAACGTCCATCACCGGCTTCAGCGGATCCCCAGCGGGCGTCTCGGGTATGACGACGAGGTTGTATTCTGAAGCCTCGAGCACTTCCGCTACACCACTCAACAATGGACTAACGATGCCAAGAATTTCATCCTCGATATTCAGGACGAGCGCCACGACGCGTGTCTTCCCGGTCCGCAGCCGCAATCCGGCTCGATTTGGCCGATAACCGACCTGCCGAGCAGCGAGCCGCACCCGCTCTTTTGTGGATGCGCTGATATCTGCGGCGTCGTTCAGAGCGCGAGACACTGTTGCGGCAGCAAGCCCGGTGACCTGGGCGATGGTTTTCAAAGTTGGTTTCTCATTCGGTTGCTTCACGAAAAAACCTCAGTTTACGAAATCGATTACGTAGGTAGGGTAAACAGATTTTCGAGTGTTCGCAAATCCCCAAAAAACAGCAAAAATAGGTTGTTATTCGCGAATTTTTCCATATTCATCTGAATCTAAATCGATTACGCTCATTCGTGGGAAAGGCCTGAAATGAATTCCTGGAGGGACGAGACCCAAGGTTCTGGAGATCAGTTAAAAACGATCGATCCAACGCTGTTTCCGGAGGGCCGGCTCAGCCTTGGCTGCAATTATTGGGCTTCGCATGCGGGCACGGCAATGTGGCGGAACTGGCAGCCCGAAGGCGTAAGAGATGACTTGGAGACCCTGGCGCGTCATGGTGTGAAGTGGTTGAGAGTGTTTCCGCTCTGGCCTGACTTTCAGCCAATCATGCTTCTCAGAGGACAATTCGGCAAACCGCAAGAGTTTCGGCATGGAGAAATCCCGCTGGCAGACGATCCGCTTGGTCGCTCAGGCCTATCGGCAGTAATGCTCGAAAGGTTTCAGGTCTTTTGCAAAATCGCGGAGCAGTGCGGACTAAAGCTGGTCGTCGGGCTGATCACAGGCTGGATGAGCGGCCGCCTTTTCGTTCCGCAAGCCCTTGAGGGCTTCAATCCCATCAGCGATCCAAGGAGTATCGCTTGGCAGGTCCGTTTCGTTAAGGAATTCGTCAATTTTATGAAAGGCGAAACCGCGATCGTCGCTTGGGACCTTGGAAACGAATGCAATTGCATGGGAGAGGCTGCTTCATCAGAGGATACCTACGTCTGGACGGCGACGATTGCGAATGCCATCAGGGTTTCTGATCCGCATCGTCCGCTTATCTCTGGCATGCACTCCCTATCGACACGGCTGAGGGGCCATGACAACAAATGGCTTATCGAGGATCAGGCCGAACTGACGGATATCCTGACTACGCATCCGTATCCCTACTGGGTTCGCCACGCGGATCTTGGCCATGTAAACGACTTCCGCACCACTTTTCATGCCACTGCCGAGTCCTGTCTATACCGCGATATCGGGGGCAAGCCCTGCATCGCCGAAGAAATCGGCACGATGGGGCCAATGATCTCACGTGATGACACTACAGCCCAGTTCGCGCGGCTGAGTATGTGGTCATTATGGGCAAACGATTGCAGGGCTTTTTCATGGTGGTGCGCCCATGATCAGACGGAGCTTGTTGAGGCACCCTATGACTGGAACGGCATCGAAGTCGAGTTGGGACTGCTTCGATCGGACAAGAGCCCCAAGCCCGTCCTGGAAGAGTTTCAGAGGTTTCATGACGTAATGTCGCGCATTCCCAACGGAACTCTGCCACCACCGCATGCCGAAGCCTGCTGTATCCTGACACATGATCAGGATGACTGGGCAGCAGCCTATGGGGCTTTCATTCTGGCGAAACAAGCCAAGCTCGAGATCAGATTTTCTACGATCGAGGCGGCGATCCCCAAAGCGCAACTCTACCTGCTACCTTCACTGACAGGGCCGAGCTGCGTTCCCAAGCGCAAGTGGCTCGAATTGTTGGACGAGGTTCGTGAGGGAGCAACTCTGTATGTCTCGTTCGGGAATGGCATCGTGCCACATTTCAGCGAGGCGTTCGGCGCCGAGATCGTCAGTCGGGCGCGCGCTACGCGAAGCATGACGATGATACTGAAGGGCGACACGCAGGCCCCGCTCGCAATGCTCGGGGCAGAGGACATCCGGCTCGAGCTGACATCCGGGGAGGGGCTCGGATGGTGTGAAGACACCCGCGCTCCGATATTCTGGCGTAACCAATTCGGTCTGGGGACGATTTATGGATTAGCATTTCCTTTAGAGGTCGAACTTTCTCGTAATGCCGGTTCTCTGCGGGACCCTCAGGTCGAGACCTACTGGAAACTCTACGCATCGATCGCTGCTGCGATCCAGACAAACCGTCTGGTTTATGTGGATGATCCTGCTATCGCTGTCACCGAGCACCCATGTGACGCGAAGACACGGCTGGTTGTACTGATCAACCACGGAAGAACGGATCGGGTCGTCACAGCCCCGAAGCGAGAAGGCTGGCGTTTCGAGTCAGTTTACGGCGAGATAGTTGGAAACGGTGAGCGCGTTGAGATTAAGATTCCGGCCATGGATGCGGCGATCATGCAGGCGAGAGTGACCGAGTAGGCAACCATGCGTCAGCAGTCGATCCATTGAGGCTCTCGAGTAGAACGTCAGCTGAAAACTGATGAGCTTACCGCTTTCGATCGCGCGCGCAGTTGCGCGACAATGAATGGAGATATGGGTAGTCAGCAGTCGGTCCGTGGTTCCCATCGAACCAATCTATGCTGCGGGCTCGTGTGCATTCTGGCTGTCACGTCGCATCGTTAAATGCGGTCCTACAGTCGCCTTACACATAACTCTGACTACGTAAGGCCGCAAAATTAAAAAAATTCATAAAAACCTGAACTGATCATTGGCGACCGCATGATCAAAAAAAACGGCGTATTGATGCACGTTCAATCACTGCACAAGGCATTTTGTTTACTGAGTAAGGTGGGGTGCTGCCCTTGGGCCTTTTTTCGAGTTGGCGTATCGCCCAGCCCCCCATCGCCCGGTGAGGTAAATCCACTGTTGTCAGTTGAGGCCTCAAGTGACGCGTAAGCTCATCATCATCGTAGCCGACTACGGAAATATCGTCTGGAATATTCAGGCCGGCATCTCGAATCGCGTCGAAACAACCCATCGCCATCTTGTCGTTCTGGCAGAAAATTGCCGTTGGGCGCGGGTTGAGGGAAAGCAGTTTCTGTGTCGCCTCATAGCCGGAGGTGACGGTCCAGTTGCCCTCGACAACCAACTGGTGGTCATAGGTCAAACCAGCCTGCGTCAAGGCTCTCTTGTATCCGGCAAGCCGGTCCTGCGAGGCCTCCATAAAAGTCTCGCCGGATATCGTGGCAATCCGCCTGTGTCCCTGTTCAATCAACGCCGCTGTCGCAGTGCGGCCGCCAGTTACTTCGTCCGGGACGACAGATGGGAAGCGGTTGTCACTCGTGTAGCAATTGAGAAGAACGACGGGCACGGGCAGATTGTCGAAGCACGGGTCCGGCGCAACACGTCGGGTAAAAATTGACATATATACGATGCCTCGGACGTCGGCGCGAAGCATGCGATCGACGGCTCTTCTTTCAGGCTCGGCGCGCCCTTGGCTTTGGGCAACGAGAATGGTTACGTCATCCTCCCAGGATTCCTGCCGCGCACCCTCGATTGCGTTGACGGCTTCCGGTGTCGTCGCCAATTGGTCGACGATGAAGCCGATACAGCCGCCGCGCAACTCTTGAAGCGCTGCCCGCCTGATCGGGCTTGCCGCACCATAGCCCAGCGAACGCGCAGCATTCACCACGCGGGCCCGCAATTCCGCAGAGATTTTAATGTCGGCGGTGTTGTTGAGTACGACCGAAACTGTGGCTTGCGAGCAGCCGGCGATTTTCGCTACATCCATCATCGTCACCCGCTTTGAAATCTTTTTCCCGCTCATACATTCGCATCCATCTTTCCATCGATTGATAGGGTTCTTAACCGGACTAGAGATTATTATCCATTGACTAATAAATATTAGCTGCGATACGATGAGCTTTCCAAGGAGGTGACCCATGAACACGCATATCAAACCTGAATACGACGTTTCCGATCAGTTAAAGACGCTTGCGGCGGACGGGATTATTGGGCTAAAGGGTGCCTTTACGCCGGAATGGGCCGACGCAATGCGCGAAGATATGATGACCGCGTTCTGGTCCGCAATCCAGCGACCGGGTGGCGCTGTTGGCCGTGGTCCACGGCGCTGGTATGTCGAAGTTCATCCGCAGGATTTTGGTGGTTTTGTCGATCTGGTCACGCATCCATGGCTAGTCGAGATCTGCACCAACGTTTTGGGTCCAGATTACCAGATCGTTGAAATCGGTCTTGACGTCCCGTTCCAGGGCGCCAGGTAC
>NZ_LSRP01000142.1 GCF_001885585.1 Pararhizobium antarcticum | reverse complement strand
GCGAACATCGCCCCGGCATCGGCCGCACGTTACGGCTTCAGGCACGAGGCACCGGCTTCCCCCTGCCCGCGACCGTCTCGCGCAACACTCCGGCGGGGGAAACAGCGCCAGTATGCGACAGGATGTCAGGGCGGGGAAAACGGGGAGGATCTTTTGGATGGCAACCTTCAGCGCACCCGTATCAATCCCGTCGCTTGAACGTCCATTTGACCGTATAGGCGCCATTGTTCTTGATTTTGGTCTTCACCTTGACCCGCACCGGACCGCCAAGCGCCGCTTCGGCATCCTCGAAAGCCTGGCGCGCCTCAGCCATCGCCTGATGATAGGCGCTGTTGTCGCGTTTCGGGCTATCGGCCATCGCCCGCAGAAGGGCGATGGTATCGATCTCATCGTCTGGCATCGCCGTCGCTCCGTTTGGTCTCGCATGACGCGAGACCGCTTCGTTGAACACGCGGGAGCCATACACCAGGCGGAGCCGCATTCTCAATCCCGCTGCTGGGCCAGATGCGCAGGAGATTTTGCGCGCAAATCAGCTCTTCGGCGGTATCCGGGCAATCACCTTGATTTCGAAATCGAAGCCGGCCAGCCAGTTCACGCCAATTGCCGTCCAGTTCGGGTACGGGGGGCTGCCGAAGATCTGCTGCTTGACGGCCATGATGGTGCCGAACTGGTTTTCAGGATCGGTGTGGAAGGTGGTCACGTCGACGATATCATCGAATGTGCAGGCGGCGGCGGCCAGCGTCGCCTTGAGATTTTCAAAAGCCTGTTCGACCTGGCGACGGAAATCCGGCTCCGCCGTTCCGTCCTTGAGACTCCCGACCTGTCCGGAAACGAACAGGAGGTCACCGGACCGTATTGCAGCGGAATAGCCATGCTCTTCGTAGAGAGCATGCCTGTCAGCCGGAAAGATTGCTTCGCGTTGGGCCATTGTCGATCTCGCTTGATTGGAATTTCGGATAATCCTGCGGCGCTGCAAATGCAGCTTCACATCCTGTCGCCGCATCTGATATACGGTACGTATGTGAATATCAGACATACGCGCCGTATGTCAAATTAATATACGCAGCGTATGTGAAATTGAGGATTGAGAATGGCGAAACGACGGGCCGAGACCATGGAGGAGAACCGCTCCAAACTGATCGCAGCAGCCCGAAAAGCCTTTGCGGACAAGGGATATGCCGCAGCCTCCATGGACGACTTGACCGCCGAGGCCGGGCTGACGCGCGGCGCGCTCTACCATAACTTCGGAGACAAGCGCGGGCTGCTAGCCGCCGTCGTCCACCAGATGGATTCGGACATGGCAGCGCGGGCACAGATGATCGGCGCCACGGCCGGCAACGACTGGCAGGCCCTGCTGGCCGAAGGTGCGGCCTATATTGAAATGGCGCTTGATCCGGAGGTCCAGCGCATCGTCCTGCTCGATGGGCCGGCGGTGCTGGGCGATCCCTCGCAATGGCCAAGCCAGGGAAGCTGTCTGCAGGCGACCCGGCAGACGGTCGAACGCCTGATCGCCAAGGGCATAGTCAGACCCGTCGATCCGGAGGCCGCAGCCCGGCTTCTTTGCGGCGCGGCGCTCAACGCAGCCCTCTGGATCGCGGCCAGTGATAATCCGAAAACCGTCCTGCCCAAAGCCATTGAGGCGTTCAGCTGTCTGGCCTCGGGATTTCTTGTGAAGGCAGTGTAAAGACGCTTTTCGCCCCTACTCCGCCGCTTCCGCCCTTGCCACTGGCACATAGTTCAGGATCGGCCCCAGCCAGCGCTCGACCTCTGACATCGGCATGGCCTTGCGCGCGGCGTAGTCCTCGACCTGGTCACGCTCGACCTTGGCGACACCGAAGTAGTAGGCGTCCGGGTGGCTGATATAGAGGCCGGAGACGGAGGAGCCGGGCCACATGGCAAAGCTTTCCGTGAGGGTCACGCCGATTTCTCGCTCGGCATCCAGAAGCTGGAAGAGCGTTGCCTTTTCGGTGTGGTCCGGCTGGGCTGGATAACCCGGCGCCGGGCGGATACCGGCATAGGGCTCGGAGGCGAGCGTATCTGGCGCAAAGGCCTCGTCCGGAGCGTAGCCCCAGAGTTCGCTGCGCACATATTCATGCAGGCGTTCGGCGAAGGCCTCGGCGAAACGGTCGGCCAAGGCTTTCACCATGATCGAGGAATAATCGTCATTGGCGCGCTCGAAGCGTTCGGCGATCGCCACTTCCTCGATGCCAGCAGTGACGACGAAGCCGCCGATATAATCCTGCCTGCCGCTGTCCACAGGTGCGACGAAATCCGACAGCGCCACGTTCGGCCGCCCGTCGCGTTTGCTCATCTGCTGGCGCAGGGTGAAGAAAGTGGCGAGATCGGCCGTGCGGCTTTCGTCCTTGAACAGGCGGATGTCGTCTCCAACAGTGCCGGCCGGCCAGAAACCGACAACGGCCTTGGGCACGAACCATTTTTCCGCAATCACCTTGGCGAGCATGGCCTGCGCATCGGCAAACAGCGCGCGGGCGGCTTGCCCCTGGCGCTCGTCATCGAGGATTTTCGGATAGACGCCCTTCATTTCCCAGGTTTGGAAGAATGGCGTCCAGTCGATATAGCGGGCCAGTTCCTCGAGATCCCAACCCTGGAACACGCGGGTTCCAAGGAAGGACGGTGTCTTTGGCCGATAGGCCTGCCAGTCGACCGTCTGCGCATTGGCGCGGGCTTTTGCGAGCGGCAGGCGCTGTTTTTCCAGCTCGTTCTTCGCATGGGCGGCCGCAACCTTCTTGTATTCGGCCTGCACGGTCTCGACATAGCCGGTCTTCATCTCCGGGGAGAGAAGGCTGGAGACGACGCCGACGGCGCGGCTGGCATCGGTCACATAAATCGTCTGGCCGGCATTGTAGCGCGGATCGATCTTGACCGCGGTATGCACCCGGCTGGTCGTCGCGCCGCCGATCAGAAGCGGAATGGTAAAACCTTCGCGCTCCATTTCGGACGCGACATGGACCATCTCGTCGAGCGAGGGGGTGATGAGGCCGGACAGGCCGATAACATCGACATTCTGTTCGCGGGCGACCTGCAATATCTTTGCGGCCGGCACCATGACGCCGAGATCGATGATCTCGTAATTGTTGCAGGCAAGCACGACGCCGACAATGTTCTTGCCGATGTCATGCACGTCGCCCTTGACGGTTGCCATGAGCACCTTGCCTGCGCTCTGGCGTTCGCCGAGGCCGCCGCCGGCCAGGCGTTCGGCCTCCATATGCGGCAGAAGCACGGCGACCGCCTGCTTCATCACGCGCGCCGATTTGACCACCTGCGGCAGAAACATCTTGCCCGCGCCGAAGAGATCGCCAACGACGTTCATGCCGGCCATCAGCGGCCCTTCGATGACATGCAGCGGCCGCTCGGCCTGGAGGCGGGCCTCGTCGGTATCGGCATCGATGAACTCGGTGATGCCATTGACCAGCGCGTGCTCCAGCCGCTTTGCGACGGGCCAGTCGCGCCATTTCAGGTCCCGCTCCCGGGCCTCCTTGCCGGCCGTGCCCTTGAAGCGCTCGGCAAGCTCCAGCAGGCGCTCGGTCGCGTCATCGCGGCGGTTGAGAACAACGTCCTCGCAGGCCTCTTTCAGCTCCGGCTCGATGGATTCGTAGACCGCCAGCTGCCCGGCATTGACGATGCCCATGTCCATGCCGGCCTGGATGGCGTGATACAGGAACACGGCATGCATGGCTTCCCGCACCGGCTCGTTGCCGCGGAAGGAGAAGGACAGGTTCGAGACGCCACCGGAGATGTGCACATGCGGCAGGGTCCGGATAATCTCGCGTGTCGCCTCGATGAAATCGACGCCGTAATTGTTGTGTTCCTCGATGCCGGTTGCCACCGCAAAGACGTTCGGGTCGAAAATGATGTCCTCGGGCGCAAAACCCGCCTGCTCGGTCAGGAGCTTGTAGGCGCGGCTGCAGATCTCAACCTTGCGGCCTTCAGTATCCGCCTGCCCCTTTTCGTCAAAGGCCATGACGACGACGGCGGCGCCATAGGCGCGGCAGAGTCTTGCCTGATTGAGAAAGGCCGCCTCGCCCTCCTTCATCGAGATCGAATTGACCAGCGGCTTGCCCTGCACGCATTTCAGGCCGGCCTCGATGATCTCCCATTTGGAACTGTCAATCATTACAGGCACGCGGGCGATATCAGGCTCAGCGGCAATCAGGTTGAGGAATTCGACCATCGCCTGCTTCGAATCGATCAGCCCCTCATCCATGTTGATGTCGATGATCTGGGCGCCGTTCGCCACCTGGTCGCGCGCAACGTCAAGCGCTGCCGCATAATCGCCAGCGGTGATCAGCTTGCGGAACTTGGCAGAGCCGGTGACATTGGTGCGCTCGCCGACATTGACGAAGGGAATGTCCTTGCTCAGCGTGTAGGGCTCGAGCCCCGACAGTTTCATCAGGCGCGGCACTTGCGGAATGGCGCGCGGCGGGTGTTTGGCCACGGCCTGCGCGATGGCCCTGATATGGGCCGGCGTCGAACCGCAGCAGCCGCCGACGATATTGACGAGGCCGTCGCGGGCAAAACCTTCGATCTGCGCCGCCATTTCCTCCGGGCTCTCGTCATACTGGCCGAATTCGTTTGGCAGGCCGGCATTCGGATAGGCGCAGACGAATGTATCGGCAACGCCGGAAATTTCGGCCAGATGGGCGCGCATGGCATTGGCGCCGAGCGCGCAGTTGAGCCCGATCGTGAACGGGTCGGCATGGCGCACCGAGTGCCAGAAGGCCGTCGGCGTCTGGCCCGACAGCGTGCGGCCGGACAGATCCGTGATCGTGCCCGATATCATCACCGGCAGGCGGATGCCCATCGCGACAAAGATTTCCTCCGTCGCGAAGATTGCCGCCTTGGCATTCAGCGTGTCGAAAACAGTCTCGATCAGGATGATATCGGCGCCACCGTCGATCAGCCCGCGCAGCTGTTCGCCATAGGCAATGCGCAGGTCGTCGAACGAGGTCGCGCGATAACCGGGATTGTTGACGTCGGGCGAGATCGAGGCGGTGCGATTGGTCGGACCGAGCGCGCCGGCGACGAAGCGGCGGCGGCCGTCGACCTTTTGCGCCCGCAGGCCAGCGCGGCGCGCTAAGCGGGCGCCGTCGCGGTTGAGCTCATAGACCATGGCTTCCATGCCGTAATCGGCCTGGGCGATCGAGGTGGACGAGAAGGTGTTGGTCTCGAGAATATCGGCGCCGGCAATGGCGTAGTTATAGTGGATTTCCTCGATCGCGCCGGGCTGCGTCAGGGTCAGAAGATCATTGTTGCCCTGCAGGTGACAGTCGCAACCCTGGAACCGGTCGCCGCGAAAATGATCCTCGCCCAGGCCGAGTTGCTGGATCTCGGTGCCCATCGCGCCATCCATGATCAGGATGCGCTCGCTGGCCGCCGCCTTCAGCGCCGCCATGACCTCGGATCCATCGGGTTTGGCGGAAACGGCACCGAAAAGGGCATCAATGGCGGACATGGGAGATCTCCCGTTCTGAAAACGACAAAAGCGATGTTTTGATTCAATCACATAAAGATATGTTTATGTCAACATGCGCAGTGACCAACCCCTGTCACGCAATGCCGAACGGCCCGCCCTGTTTCAAGAGCGGGCCGTCGGCCGATGTGCAAAAGGAAAGGAAGGGATCAGAGCCGCTTCAGGCAATCGTCCAGTTCGTAGATGGCGCAGAGGATATGATAGAAGCTGCTGGCCGGCGCCGGCTCGACGATGAAGGCGCCGTCTTCCGTCTGCTTGTCGCGCCACAATCCGCGCACCGGCGTTTCGAGGAACAGGGTGAGCGCCGCAGCGGCGCGCTCGGCCGAACGGATATAGCGCTGCCGCTCTTCGCCCTGCGACAAGGCGGCAAACCGGATGGCCGCCTTCAGCCATTCCGTCTGTGGCCAGAGCCTTGCGATCGGATCGGCAACCGAGAAATCATCATAGAGCGTCATCACCGAAACGTCGCGCACCGGGCTTAAGCCATATTGCTCGCCGATATTGAAAAGCCGGCGCGCCTTGACGATGGCGTCGGCATTGCCGCGCCGCTCGCCCCAGCGCAACAGCAGCCAGGCCCATTCGAACTGGTGGCCGGGCTCGACGATGCGGCCCTTCTCGCCCGGGAAAGGCGCCCAGTCGGCATCGAAGAATTCGCGCAGGGCCCCGCTTTCGCGATCGATGAACTGGCCCATGCAGAGACCGGCGATTTCATCCGAAAGATTGGTCCATGCGATCTGGTCGAAGCCCGCGACGGTTTCGCTGGCCAGGCACGCCTCGAACAGGTGCATGTGCGGATTGGAGCAGAGCGGCAGGCGCGGCGGATTGTCTTCCTCGAACCCCGCCGACGGATGTTTGTAACGCGCTTCGAGCAGGCTGCGCAAGGCATTGCTGCGCTCGGCCATCTCGGCGCTGCGCTCGGGAAACACCTGCGCCAGATAGGCGAACGCGAGCAGCGCGAAGGCCTGGTTGTAGAGATCGAAGGACGGATCGAGCAGACCGCCATCGGCATCGGCAAGCGCACCGTAAAAGCCGCTCGGCTGCAGATAGACCCAGTCGAAATAGGCCATGCCGTCGCTGGCCACCGTCTGCCAGTCGCCGCTCCAGCCACGGCGCCCGGCCTCGGCAAAACAATAGACCTGACGCGGCTGGACGCGCGCCCGCCGGTTCGCCCGCGTCGGCTGCCCATCCATGTCAACCGTTTCGACGAGTCCCCCGCCCGGTCCGTCAAAGCCGCGTTCGCGCCACAAGGGCAGGGCCGCGGTGCTCAACCATTCGTTCAGATCGCGGGAAAAGGCATGGATGTCCATCTGTCGCGTGTCCTCTTGAAGCTAATGATCTGCAAGTTTCAGCGGGGCGAGATCCTGCCCGAGCAGGCTCGCCAGGGCCTCGACCACCATGTCATGGTCGGTGCGCTGCGGCAGCCCCGAAACGGTGACGGCGCCGATGCAGCCGGTGCCCTTGACGACAATCGGAAAGCTGCCGCCATGCGGCGCGTAGTCGCTATCCGGCAGTCCGAATTTTGTCTGGAGATCGGTCCCCTGCTTGGCCAGCGTCAGCCCCGTGGCATAGCTGCTCTTGAAGAAGCGGAAAACCGTGTTGCGCTTGCGCCGGACCCAGTGCGGATTGTCGGGCGACGCCCCTTCGAGCGCAGCATAGAAGACCGGCATGGAAAACAGCGAGACATCGATGACCACGCCCAGTTTGCGCTGACGCGCCGTATCCTGGAGCAGAGCGCCCAGCGCCCAACCCGTATCGAGGCTGAAACTGTCGAACTGCAACGCTTTTTCCTGAAGCGCGATCCGCCCGAGGTCGTCGTCGATGCCCATGCAATCCACTCCTGTTATCCGCCCTTCCAAAGCCAGGCGGCACCACGCACGCCCGAACTGTCGCCATGCACCGCCTTGCGGATCGGCGTCTCGAAACTGTCCCCGAAAATATAGGTCTCGATCAGACCCGGCAGTTCGCCATAGATCTCGTCGACATTCGACATGCCACCGCCAAGCACGAAGACGTCGGGATCGACGACATTGGTCAGGAGCGCCAGACTGCGGGCCAGCCGGTCGACAAAACGATTGTAGACACCGGTGGCAACCGGATCACCGCGGCGCTTGTCGTCGATGATATCGCGCCCGCGTCGATCCTGTCCGGTCGTCACGCGATAATCGAGCTCGACCCCGGTGCCGCAGGCATACATGTCGAGGCAGCCATGTTTGCCGCACCAGCATTTGGGGCCCGGAAACTCCTGCGCCGTCATCCACGGCAAGGGATAGTGACCAATCTCTGCGGCAATCCCCTGAAAACCGGCATGCACCTTGCTGCCGATCGCCAGTCCGCCGCCATGGCCTGTACCGACGATGATGCCGAACACCAGCTGCTCGCCCTTGCCGGCCCCATCGACGGCTTCCGAGACCGCAAGGCAATTGGCGTCATTGGCAAGCCTGACCGGGCGGCCGAGCGCGATCTCGAGATCGCGGCCGAGCGGGCGGCCGTTGAGCAGAACGGCATTGGAATTGCGCACGATGCCGGTGCGTGGATTGGGGCTTCCAGGAATGCCGATGCCGATCGACCCGGCCTCGCCGGCGCTCTGTTCGGCCGCAGCAACCAGTTCCTGCACGGCTGCGACACAGGCATCATAGCCGCTGGTTGGCGTCGGGATGCGATGCCTTGCACGGGTCGTGCCATCGCGGTCAAGCGCGATGACTTCCATTTTCGTACCGCCCCAATCAATTCCGATGAACATGGCTGGATAAAGTCTCTGTGAAAGCTGCCGCGAAGGAGCGGGATGATCTCCGCGCCTTCGTTCGCCCCCTGCTTAGCATCGGCAAAGCGTGTGACGCCAGCCCCCTGTGGCGGAATACCAAGTCGGGTCGGGACCAGCCGGCGGCGATCAAACGCCTCCGGCTGGCATCAAAAACACAGAAGCCCGGCTGCGCAAACAGCCGGGCTTTCGGAGGCGGAACGATCGAAAGGGATCAATCGCAGATCTTGATCTTCTTGAAGTAGACATTGCCCCACTGGTCCCACTTCTTGATCTTCTTGATGTAGCAGGTGGGCTCGTAGCCGTAGTCGCTGTTGTAGTGATGCTTGTTCTTGTGGCCGTAGTGGTGATGGCCGTAACCATTGCCATAGCCGCCGATGGTGACGTAACCATCGCCGAAGCCGAGCGAGAAACCGCCAGCCTGCGAGGGCGCGGCGAAGGAAACGGCGGCAGTAACGGCAATGATGGCATACAGAATGACGGTGCGCATGCGGGTCTCTCCTTGGTTCGGGTTGCTGTTGAGATCGTCTCATCCAGTGACCCGACAATGCCATGCCCGCCCGGACCACGCTGTGCCCGATGGAACAGGGCTCCTCCCCGTCGGAAGATTTTCAAATCCCACCACGCATCGCGCTCCGTGGTCGCAAAAACACTTGGCTTACGCCCAAGCCTTTTGTATGGGTTCTAGCCAAGTGGTTCCGTAGCTCAGCAGGATAGAGCACCAGATTCCTAATCTGGGGGTCACGCGTTCGAATCGCGTCGGGATCACCACTCCCAGATATGCGCCCAGGTTTCCCCGTTTCGACAAGAATGGCTCTCTCGACAATGGCCTAAATGGCCAACCGGTCAGCGCGCGGGGATCGACGAGGTGATCTCGCCGGAGACGCCGGCTGGCAGGCCGAGTGCGCCGGAATGGGACATGGCGAAGTGCAGGCTGAGGATCACCACCAGCGATACGGCCAAAACGGCAAGGGTAATTCCGCTCTCTGTTTTCATTGTCCCGCTCTTCCAGCAAACTCTGCGTGCCTTAAAGGCCGGGGATGAGACTATTGTGCGGCGCAATGAATGCTGTTCCACCGGGAACAGGAAACATGGTAAACCAAGGGTTAATTCCAGCATTGCCGCGAAGTCGCGTCGCCAGGTCCTTGTGCCAGGTCTCGTCGCTAAATCCGGGCGCGAGGTCCGGGGCATGCCCAACGTTACGCGTGACCATCCATGAACGACCGGGGCCGTCAATGCGCCAGCAACCGCCCGTTATCCATGCACGCCAGCGGATTTCCCCATCGACGCAGGGCTTCCCAGCGACAAGGCAGGCATTGCGCATGCTTGCCGCTCCGGTCTTTCCCCTGTAGGGCTGGCCACAAAACAAGATGATGGCGAAACTTCTGATGACACCTGGCAAAGACACAGTTGCGCGGCGGATCACGATCCTCGGATCGACCGGCTCGATCGGCACCAACACGCTCGACGTCGTGCATCATCTGGGCGGGCGCGATGTCGTCGAGGTCATGGCGCTGACCGGCAACGGCAATGTGGCCCTTTTGGCCGCGCAGGCCCGCGCCACCGGCGCCAAGCTGGCCGTCACCGCCGATGACACCCAATATGCAAGCCTGAAGAAGGCGCTCGCCGGCACAGGCATCGCCGTGGCCGCCGGCCGCAGCGGCCTGATCGAGGCGGCGGAGATGGATGCCGGCTGGGTGATGGCGGCAATCGTCGGCAATGCAGGGCTTGCGCCGACATTGGCCGCCGCACGGCGCGGCGCCGACATCGCCCTTGCCAACAAGGAGTGCCTCGTCTCGGCCGGCCCGCTGTTCATCGCCGCCGTGCGCCAGGGCGGCGGTCGGCTGCTGCCCGTTGACAGCGAGCACAATGCCATTTTCCAGGTTCTGGAAGAACACCAGCGCCACGCCATCGAACGCATCATCCTGACGGCATCGGGGGGACCATTCCGTCAGTCAACGCTTTCGGACATGGCCCAAGTGACGGCCGATACCGCGCGCGCCCATCCCAACTGGTCGATGGGTCTGAAAATCTCGATTGACAGTGCATCCCTGTTCAACAAGGCGCTGGAGATGATCGAGGCAAAACATCTGTTCGGCCTGCAGCCTGAGCAGATCGAGGTCATCGTCCATCCGCAATCCGTGATCCACTCGATGGTTGCCTATAGCGACGGCTCGGTTCTGGCGCAGCTCGGCTGCCCCGATATGCGCACGGCGATCGGCTATGCGCTCTCTTATCCGCGCCGCTGCACTCTGCCGGTCGAGCGGCTTGATTTTGCCAAACTCGCGCGGCTGGATTTCGAAGCGCCGGATGAGGTCCGCTTTCCGGCGCTACGGCTGGCACGGCTCGCGATGCAGCGCGGCGGTGCCCAGGGGGCGGTGCTGAATGCCGCCAAGGAAGTGGCGCTGGACGCCTTCATTGCCGGGCGGACCGGTTTTCTGACGATGGCCTCCATCGTCGAGACGGTGATGGACGAACTGTCCGACCTGCCCGATCCGGCTTCCATGGACGATGTCTTCGCAGCCGACGAAAAAGCCCGGCAGTGGGCTGCCGGGCTGATCTGAAATCTTTCGAACGATCCGCTTGTCCAGGGGGACACGCCCGGGCTGTCTGTCCGGGCTGCCTCTCCGCTGTTCTTGCTACGCGACGGCCCTTGCCAGTGCGCAGCGCGACCAGAGCTGGTGGAGCGCGCCGACGAGGTGGTCGATGTCGGCGTTGGAATGCATCGGCGTCGGCGTGATGCGCAGGCGCTCGGTCTTCTTCGGC
>NZ_LSRP01000141.1 GCF_001885585.1 Pararhizobium antarcticum | reverse complement strand
GAACATCGACGCGCACGCATGAGACCCCCGCTCGGGCTACGCCCTCCCGGAGGTCTCATGCGTGCGCCGCAAGTGGCCTGGTTTTACTCCGCCGCCTGGCCGGTTTTTACTCCGGCGTTGACAAAAGTTAGCTCAAGATGCGCTTTGGAAAGTCTATCCGCACCCACGCGATTACTTCGCTGACCCTTCCAAATATCGGAAGTATGAGGAAAGCCAGTTCGCCGGTATGGCACTTTTTCCATATCCGACCTGGGACCTAAATTTGCTTCCGGTCTATCCCGATCTCATCGATGCTGCTGAGAGGTTCCTTGGCACCGAAGACCTGGAGATCTACAAGGTCGAGCTCTGGGCGAAATATTCGGGCGCGATAAACTATGATCAGGCACATCATCGTGACTATGGCAACCACACTTTGGCTGTGCCCTCTATGGATGGGCGCCATCGTCAAATGACCACCTTCATCCTGCTTTCGGATGTTACGCTCGAAGATGGACCGACCAAAGTGGTGCCACTCGAGTTAACGCGCGATCTTCCGCTGGTTCCCGACCGCTTGCCAATGGGCGAATATTTCGATCGCGAAGTGTCAATTACCGGCAAGGCGGGCAGCCTGATGATCTACCGGACCGACGTGTTGCATAGAGGATCGAACATCACCGGGGCTGAGCGCTCGCGCTTTGCAATGCTGGTCGATTTCCAGAAGCGGGGCTGGGGCTGGCAAGGTCGTATGAGCTGGCCTGACCGCGCGTTGAAGCCAGAAATGAATAACGCACTGAGCAGGATGACGCCGCGTCAGCGCGATCTTTTCAACTGGCCGGCGCAAGGATCAGAGTACTGGAATGATCAGACTTTGCGCGATGTCGCCGCGCGCTACCCAAACATGGATTTGTCACCCTACCGCCGAGGCTAAAAAAGCCACTGTGCAATACATGTTCGGCTGCACACCGACACAAAAAGGAGCAATTGGTGAGATCCGATCCAACCGCCTCAGTTATCCTGTTCCCCGGCGAAGTTATCGACCGGTCCGAAAGAGCCAGCCCGCAAATTTTACAGCTGTTGCGCTCGGCAATTATCGACTTTCGGCTGGAGCCGAACCAACCGATCTCGGAGAATGAGGTAGCTGAGGCTCTAGGTGTAAGCCGTACGCCGGTCCGTGAAGCGTTCCTGCGTCTCGCTGAAGAGGGTTTGTTGTTGCCCTATCCGCAGCTTGGCACCTTCGTGGCGCCGATCAGTCGGGCCGCCCTTCTACAGGCTCAGTTTCTGCGCGAGGCGGTGGAGTGCGCCATGGCTCGACGCGCTGCCGAAATGTGCACCGGTGAAGGGGCTTTACGCCTCAAGCATCTCCTGGAGCGTCATCAGGCGGCGTTGGACAATGGCGACACCGAGGCTTTCTATAGGCTGGATGAACTGACGCATCACGAAATCTGCTTGCAAAGCGGCAATCCAGATATCTGGGGGGCTGTCGCACAAGCCCGCGGTCATTTGGACAGGGCGCGCCGACTGAGCCTGCCGGACGACAGAAGCAGCACTCGCGTGCTGGCGCAGCATGCCGAGGTGATCGAGGCGATTTCCACGCGCAACGGCGCTGCGGCCGAAGCCAGCATGCGCCGTCACTTGGTCAGCTTAATTGATATAATGGACGACCTTGAGGCGCGCTATTCCCAATACTTCAAGCTTGACATTTCTGGACCGCAACCGCGCCGACAGAGACGGTCGTAACCAGCGGAGGCGGTCAGCGGATGTTCTATTCAATCCAATGAATGCTTACTGCATCTTAGCCGGAGTTGCACAATGAAGATTTTATCCGTCACCTCCTTTGCCGTCGGCGGCCCGCTGACCGATCTGTGTTTTGCCAAAGTCGTGACTAACACTGGGATCGTCGGCTGGGGAGAGGGGTCGTTGCCGGGCAAGTGCACAGCGGTTGCCGCGGGGATCACCGAACTTTCAAGTTTGATTTCAGGCATGTCTGCCATTCAGACTGAACGCGTTTGGCAACGTATGGTGCGGCATTCATATTGGAAAGCGGGGCCAATCCTGTCGTCGGCCATTGCGGCGATTGACATGGCGTTATGGGACATCAAGGGCAAGGTTTATAAGGCGCCTGTGCATGAACTGTTGGGTGGCGCCTTACGGGAACGCGTTTGGCTCTATGCAAATATCGGCCTTTCCAATGATCCCTCCGAACTGCGAACGCGCGCTGAACGCGCGTTGGCTGAGGGTTACACGGCCGTCAAATTCTATCCTCTACCGGCTGTAATGAGCCTTGAAGGACCGAGAGCGTATCGGTCAGTCATAGCGTGTTGCGAGGCAGTGCGCGACGTAGTTGGTGCAGATGGTGCGTTTTGCCTCGATTTTCATGGCCGCTGCACACCGAATGTCGCGGTGCAGATGGAGGCTGCCGTCCGTCATACGCAGCCCCTCTGGATCGAAGAGCCGACTGCGCCCGAGGACATCGGTGCTTTGCAGAGGGTTCAAGAAAAATCCGTCGTTCCGATTGCAACCGGTGAACGATACTCGAGCAGATGGCAGTTTCGGGAAATTTTTGAACGACGCCTGGCTGATGTGGTGCAGCCAGACGTTGCCAATTGTTATGGGATTTCTGAGATGCAGAGGATAGCAGCAATGGCGGAGATGTACGGCGTGGCCTATGCGCCACATAATCCCAATGGCCCGGTGCAGGATCAAGCCAGTCTTCACTTGGCTTTTGCCGCGCAGAATTTTTCGATTCTCGAGCATCGCCACGATGTGGCTCCTGAGATGCGAAGCTTTGCAAGCTACGCAATAACAAACCGTGGCGACGGCTATGCGAACCCGCCCACAGCGCCAGGCCTCGGCATTGAGATCGACGAAGAAGCTTTGCATTCGATGCTTTTGCGACCTGGCGCTTTCTTGCCGGAAAGCTTCCGCCTTGATGGTTCGATCGGCGATTGGTGAACAAGCCCCGTTAACGGTCGGACTGCCCATACCAAACCTGTGTAGCTGGGACTGAGTGCTGATATCTAAGAGGCATTACTTTTCTGTCTAATTGTGACTGTGCTTGGCGCTGTTGTAATCATGCAGATCTAGCTCTTGGTGGCGCTGATATTGATACAAAGGAACTCCGGACAGGCTCGGACTTTCGTGCGAATCCGGATCAGATTGACGACATAGGCTACAGTTCTTCGCATCTCATATAGCCGATTGCCGGCTTCAAACCGAAAACGATACATTGAAAAGGCACATTCATGGTAGGCCTGAAACTTAAGAATATCCGCAAGTCCTATGGGGCGGTGGATGTCATTCATGGCATCGATCTTGATATCAAGCAGGGCGATTTCATCGTGTTCGTCGGTCCCTCCGGCTGCGGAAAGTCGACGCTCCTGCGAATGATCGCCGGGCTGGAGGAAATCTCCGGCGGCGAGATGTACATCGCCGATCGCCTCGTCAACGACGTGCCACCCTCCCAGCGCGGCATCGCCATGGTCTTCCAGTCCTATGCGCTTTATCCGCACATGACCGTCTATGCCAACATGGCCTTCGGCATGCGCATCGCCAAGGAAAGCAGGGGAGAGATCGATCGCCGCGTCCGCGCCGCTGCCGATATCCTGCAGCTGACCAAATATCTGGACCGGCTGCCGAAAGCGCTCTCCGGCGGCCAACGTCAACGCGTCGCCATCGGCCGGGCCATCTGCCGCGATCCGAAGGTCTTCCTGTTCGATGAACCGCTGTCGAACCTCGACGCTGCGCTACGCGTCGCCACCCGCATCGAGATCGCCAAGCTAAGCGAATCCATGCCGGATACGACGATGATCTATGTCACGCATGATCAGGTCGAGGCGATGACGCTCGCAGACCGCATCGTCGTGCTCTCCGGTGGCTATATCGAGCAGGTCGGTCCCCCGCTCGAACTCTACGAGCGCCCGGCAAACCTGTTCGTCGCGCAGTTCATCGGTTCGCCTGCGATGAACGTCATACCAGCAAAAATTATAGATGCGGGGACCGACACGGTCGTTGAACTCACCGGTGGTAAGAGATCCAGAATCAATATCGCGACACCCTCACGCGCAGTTGGTAAAGATGCCAGCTTCGGTGTGCGGCCCGAGCATCTGGAGATTTCAACGAGTGATAATTTCCTTTTCGAGGGCACCGTCGGTGTTATCGAAGCCCTCGGCGAAGTGACATTGCTCTATATTCAGGGCTTGGTCACTGACCAACCAATAATCGCTAAAATCCCGGGCATCCTTGGAATCAAGCGGGGCGAGAGTGTGCGCTTCACGGCGGACACGGCAAAGCTGCACCTGTTCGATGACGAGGGACGAAGCTACCGAGGCTGAAGGCGCCCGGTAAGCCAGTTTAATCTAGCGGAAGTTTTCGACTCTTTTGCTCTGAGCAGTGAAAAGCCAAGAAACACCGGCAAAAGGAGCGTGGTAGCCAGCTCCACTTACTGCACGCGGTGTCCATATCTTTGTGCAGTGCTGGCCGCACTTCAGCCACCGTCCAAACGATAAGCTTTCCGCGGAAGATTCGATGCAAACTGTGAAATCAAATCGAATGCAGCGCTTTCAGTCAGCCGATGGGTTGCGACCGAGTTTGCGAGATACGCTGCATCGAGCCTTCTTGCCACATCATGACGAGCCGGGATGGAAAAAAACGCGCGCGTATCGTCGACAAACCCGGCGTACTTGTAAAAACCGGCTGTTTCGGTTGCCTGCTGCCGATACCGGAGGAAGCCCTCGATACTGTCATGAAACCACCAAGGTGATCCTAACCAGACTGAGGGATAAAGGCCGGCTAACGGCCCAAGTTCCCTAGAATAGGCGGTTTCGTCCAGCGTGAACAGGATCAGACGGAAATTGGCCTCGTTGCCAAACCGGTCGAGAAGCGGCTTTAGGCCTTCGACGAAATTTGTTTGCTGCGGTACACTTTCTCCATGCGCGGAACCGTAGCGGGTAACAATGCCATTGTTGTAGCCTCTCCATGCTCCCACGTGAAATTGCATGACAAGTCCGTCATCAATGCTCATTCGTGCCATCTCCGTCAGCATATGAGCTCGAAATATCGCGGCGCCGCCTGATGGCAGTCGATTTGAAATCGCAGCTTCATATAAACTCGCAAACGTCGCGGGGTCGAGATTGGCAGTCAAAGCTGTCGCGTGGCCGTGATCTGTTGCCGTAGCCCCCGCATCGCGAAATGCCCGCCTACGGCTTCTAAAGGCACCCCGTGGCCATGCAGCAGCCGGAGGATGTAAGGATCCGACGTCACAAAAAGCGACGTGGCATCAGAGAATTGTTCATTGAGTGCGAACCATCGAGGATCGGTGTGGCCGTGAGGACAGATGAGGGGGAGGTCTTTCACGCTGTCGTAGAGTTGCCGCGCGATCGCGCGCATTTTTTCATCAGCAGGAAAAAGGCGGTCCGGATGCAGTTCCATTTACTTAAACCCTAATCAACGAGTGAGAAAACGATCAATTCAACACGGAAACCTGAACCGACGTTGCGGCGTCCCGTGTTGCGGTACCGGCACCAATACAATCGAGCCGTCCAGGGCGCCTGGGCTGGCGACACGTCGGTGGGAGGTCACATAGAGGAGCCCTTGCGGACCAAAGGCCGGCATAGTCGGCGCTTGAACCGGCAAGCGTATCGTTTGAACGATCGACCCCGACGGCGAGTAGCGATTTAGGACTCCAGCGGAAACGCCGGCCGACCAGTAGTGACCTTCCCTATCCATTGCAGCACCGTCAGGCCGTCCTTGCTTCTCGGTCGGTGAAGCAAATGGCCGAATGTTTGCGATCGTTCCTCGTGTACCGTCCCAATCAGCAGCCCAAATATTGGACGTGCGGCTATCAGAGAAGTAAAAGGTGAGCTCATCGGGGCTCCACGCCACACCATTTGCAACGCAGAGGTCCCCGACAAGATGCCGGATCGATAGATCTGAGGACATGCAATAGAGAGACCCCGTTGGGAGTGTTGGATCGCGATCGTTCATTGATCCAAAAACAAAGTGCTTTCCGCATGGCGAAACCTTCGCCTCGTTGAGACGGTTTTCCGGCTTGTCCGGCTCTGGATCGACAATCGACGTCAGCAAACCCGTTTCAAAATCAAGCATCGCCAGTCCCGTCGAAATCGCGACGATAGCTTTGTCGCCTCGTTCAACAATGGCAAACCCGCCGACAGGATCGGGCAGGTTCCAGCAATTCAAAACCTTGCCGTCGTAACCACAGCGAAACAGACGAGGCTTGCGAATGTCGATCCAAAAAAGATGTTCGGACGCGTCGTCCCAAAAAGGACTTTCGCCAACCTCAGCATCGAATTCCCAAATTTCCACGACAAGCCTCTTGATTGTACATTATACATAATCCATAATTAGGAAATGAACACAGCCATGTCCAGTCCATTCTCCACCCCAGCCTATGCAAGATTGCGCGAGCAAATCCGGGCTGACATCGTATCCGGCATCTGGAAGCTGGGGCAGCACATCACCATGGCCGAGCTCAGCTCACGGTATGGTGTGAGTGGTAACCCCGTCCGAGAGGCTCTGCATCAACTGCAGGGCGACGGCTTGGTTGAGGTACGTCAAAACCGGGGCGCTGTGGTTTGCAAGGTCGATGCCAGCTTTGTGAAAAACGTCTACGACGTCCGCGGAGCGATCGAGGGCATGTTGGCAGCGGAGGCTGCACGACTGGCAACCAAGGATGAAGTAGCTCGTATCGAAGGTTTCGTCAGCGCTTATGAAAATGCTGTCGCCGCAAAGGAAATTGAAGCGATCGTACAGGCAAATCGGGCGCTTCATAGGTCAATCAACTGTATAGCACAAAACCCTCTCGCACTCGACATTTTTGACGGTCGATCAAGTTTGATCGACGCCCTGAGGCGGACGCTCGGCAATCGCTCGGGGCGTCTTGATGAGATCATCGCGGAGCACCGGAAAATTTTCGAAGCGATCGCAATCGGCGACGCTTTTACTGCGGGGCAATTAGCGCAACAGCACACAATGCGGGCGCGTGATCATATGCTCGAAAATATCAATGACGCGGCCACCAGTTTAACGTCCTGAGGAGGAGGAACACATGACAATCAAATCCATCACGCGCAGACAGATACTCGCCGGAGCGACTGCCTTGGCGACAATGCTGACGCTTCCAAACGCCGGCCTCGCAGAAGAAGGCTATCCCGAACGTCCGGTTCGTTTCCTTATCGGCTTTCCACCTGGCGGCTCTGCAGATATCGCCGCTCGGGTGGTCGCTGCAGAACTATCGAAAAGCTTGGGTCAGCAGTTTGTCGTGGAAAGCAAGCCGGGTGCGAGTGGCAACATTGCGACCCAGGTTGTCGTCGGCGCACCGGCGGACGGATACACGGTTTATTTGGCCCAAATCGTGCTCGCCACAAACCCGCATGTCATGGACGTTGGCTATGATCCGCAGAAGGATCTGACGATGATTTCGCAGATCGTGGCTGTTCCAGTGATCATGCTCACAAATCCTAAGTCGGGATTGAAGACCGTTCAGGATGTGGTGACGGCTGCGAAAGAAAAGAATGGCGAGCTGAAATTTGGCGGTGTTCTTGGAACCTCATCTCATCTAGGACCCTCGCTGTTTGCGCTGGATCAGGGGTTCAAGTTCAAACTGGTTCCTTACAAGGGTGGAGCACTTGCGCTTCAGGCTTTGATGTCGGGCGAAGTCGACGTCGTGTTCGATCAGATGTCTGGTACAATGAGGGGGCTCCTTGACGGTGGCAATCTCACAGCCGTGGCAGTGATGCAGGAAAGTCAGGTCAAGGGGCTTGAAAAAGTTCCCACAGCAAATACCCAGGGTGTCTCACCCAAGGGCTACTTCCGAAGCTGGATGGGCCTGTGTGTGAAGGCGGGGACGCCTCAACCGATCGTTGACACGTTGCAAAAAGCTCTGCTGGCCGCCTTGACCAAACCAGAGGTTCGGCAGCGCCTGGAAGAACTCGGCAGTGAAGTCGTGACGAGTGCCAACCCGCAAGAGTTTCAGCAATTCTACCTCAATGAAATTGAGCGGTTCGGCACCCTTATAAAAACGATTGGCTATAAGCCGCAATAGTCTGTGCCGGCTGCCATTTAACCTGTCGCAAGAGCTCTCAATCATGAAAATTGTCGATATCATACCTACCGTCATGCAGGCTGGTGCTCCGACCGTTACGTCATGGACGGGCGCCGGGGGGCAAAGCGCACTTGCGACAGGCAGAAACTGGTTGTTCGTAAAAATCATCACTGACGAGCCTGGCCTAATAGGAGTTGGTGAAGGTTCGGGATGGCCGCGGGTTATCCACACCGCCATCAACGACTTGAAATGTGAATTGATCGGGCACGACCCGCGCGACATCGAGCGACTTTGGCAACGAATGCGCATAGCGATGATGGGTCATGGCGACACAGGCGTTGTTGGGGCAGGAGCCATTACGGCCATTGATATGGCGCTCTGGGATATCAAAGGAAAGTTGCACTCCACCCCGGTCTGGAACATGCTAGGCGGCAAGGTGCGGGATAAGGTCCGCTATTATGCTCACGCCAAAAATGCCGCGTCAGCAGTGAAACTGGTTTCGAATGGCGTGACCACCGTCAAGCTGGGCGGACACGATGGCCTTGTCGAACGGGTCGCGGAGGTGCGGGAAGCTGTCGGTACGCACATTGATATAATCGTCGACCTCCATGGGCCACCTTGGCTGCCCGCCATCGACGCGATTGCAATCGGCAAGGCACTGGAGCCATACAATCTGCTCTTCCTCGAGGATCCGGTGGCGCCTGAGGATATTGATGGGTGGAAACGAGTGCGCCGCGCTTTGCCCCACACGCCGCTCGCCGGCGGTGAGCGGCTTGCGACGAAATGGGGGGCAGCGTCGCTCATCGAAAGCGGTGTCGTCGACATCATACAGCCCGACATGGGCCGGGCAGGCGGCATCACGGAGATGAAAAAGATCGCGGCGCTTGCCGAGGCCCGTTTCATTCAAGTCGCACCGCACTCCGGCTCGCTAGGCCCGGTAGCGGAATATGCTTCGATCCACGTCATGGCCGCCATTCCCAATGCACTGCTCATGGAGCGCCTCGAGCCTGAATGGCATGGCAAGGCAGCAGTTATTCATCCGGCGCTCGAATCTTCGCAAGGCCACATTATCGTCCCCGAACGTCCTGGACTTGGGGTCGATCTGGTTGAAAACTTTATTGCGGCACATCCCAGCGAACGGAATGTATCGATCGCAACCGGCGGCTGGCAGGACGCCGAAGAGCACGGTTCAACCTATTTTTCGATGCGCCGCAGTCGCGCCAATCTCGTTTCCGTCAAGAAAGATCCGATCCTATGACAACGACACTCGCCCAGCCACTTTCGGAGGCAGCACGCGCAAAGCTTTTAACGGTCTCGACGGCGACGCTAACGACAGCGCTGTTTAAAAGGGGGTTTCGCAATGTATTCCTCCAAGGGCCACAAAGGGTCAACCCAGGCGCAGCGCGCATGGTCGGACCTGCGTACACGCTGCGTTACATCCCGGCCCGGGAAGACCTCGATCTCCTAAAAGTGTTCGAGGACCGAAATCACCCCCAGCGGAAAGGCGTGGAGGAATGCCCTGAGGGACATGTTTTGGTCATTGATAGCCGTGGAGATCCGCGAGCTGCATCGGCAGGGGGGATTTTGCTCACTCGGTTAATGACGCGCGGCTGCGCTGGGGTCGTTACCGACGGTGGTTTTCGAGATACGCCGGAGGTCAAGCGCATGGCCCTGCCAGCCTACCATCAACGCCCCTCAGCACCTACAAATCTTATTCTGCATCACGCGGTTGACCTGAACACGCCGGTTGCGTGCGGTGATGTCGGTGTTTATCCCGGAGACATCATGGTTGGCGACGACGAGGGCGTTGTTTGCATTCCAGCTCATTTGGCGGAAGAGATCGCACACGAGACCTTTGAGCAGACCGTTTACGAAGACTTCGTGCAGGAAGAAGTGAATGGAGGGCACGAGCTATTTGGCCTCTATCCGATGCTCGACGACAGCGTGAAAGCTCGATTTGCATCGTGGCGCACAGCGCAAGGGCGCTAAGATGCTGCCACGGCTCCCTGACAAAACGCCTGTAATTGTGATCACCGGAGCGGCAGGTCGGATTGGCAGTCTTCTACGCGAAAGACTATCGGCTGACCCGGAATTGAAAGCGCTGTTTGGTGGATCATTCACGCTTCGCTTGACCGACATAATCGACCTAGGCTCTGCTGGCCCGAATGAGGACGTGCGCATCGGCAATTTAGCGGACGAGCAGTTCGTCGACGGGCTGTTTGCGGACCAGCAAGTCCAAGCAGTCATTCACTTGGCGGGCTATCCACGTGAAGCTGACTGGGAGGTCCTGCTCGACGCGAATATCCGACCCTCTATCAACATTTGGGAGGCTGCGCGACGGACGGGCGTAGACCGTGTCCTCTTCGCGAGCTCTAACCATGCGACTGGGTTCTACGCTCGTTCACAAACGATTGGTAGTTCGGTCCCCCCGCGTCCCGACAGCCGTTATGGCCTGACAAAGGTATTTTCCGAGCAGCTCGGATTTTTATACGCCTACAAGTTTGGCGTCCGATCATTCAGCATGAGGATTGGAATGTTTCTTCCAGAGCCTACGACCCGACGTGGGCTATCCACGTGGTTGTCTTACGACGACACCGTGGCGCTCGTGAAAGTCGGACTGTTGGCGGACTACACGAGCGAAGTCGTCTACGGCGTGTCGAACAACGAGCGCGCATTCTGGGACAATTCGGCCGCTTTTCGTCTCGGCTATCGACCGAAAGACAACGCCGAACGATTTGCCCACATGTTTCCGGGGCCGGATACAGCGGACGAAGTGGCGGAACATTTCCAGGGAGGTGTCTACACAAGCAATGGTCTTGTGCGATCAGGGGCACGGCTCGCGGAACTGGAAAAAGACCCAATCTGACATCTTCCAATAAGATTAAAAAGCGAACGCGACGGGAGGAAAAGTCATGTTCAATATTCGGGCTCCTCAGGAACTGGGAGCGGCATTCATTTTCTTAGTTGTCGGTCTCGCAGGTCTTTTTCTGGGGTCAAATCTGCACGGGATGCAAGACGGTGGACAACTCGGTTCCGGCACAATGCCATATATCCTTAGCTGG
>NZ_LSRP01000140.1 GCF_001885585.1 Pararhizobium antarcticum | reverse complement strand
CATATATTTTAGTATTTCCTTTTCGCTCAGGATTTGCGGCAGGCCTGAATCCAAAAAGCCCGGTCTCGCGACCGGGCTGTCTGTAACTTGAATTTTATGAGCCGGATTAAGCCGACAGTGCCTTAACGCGGCTTGCAAGGCGCGACACCTTGCGCGATGCAGTGTTGACGTGCACGACGCCCTTGGTGGCTGCGCGCATCAGCTCCGGCTGGGCTGCCTTCAGGGCTGCCTGGGCCAGCGCCTGGTCGCCGGAAGCGATGGCTTCTTCGACCTTGCGGATGAAGCCGCGAACGCGCGAACGGCGGGACTTGTTCACTTCCGTGCGGCGTGCGATCTTGCGGGTCGCTTTTTTCGCCGAAGTTGTATTGGCCATTTGGTGTCTCTCTTCGAAATCTGACAAAAACTCTCTACCGCCGTGCCGGGTCACTGCGACCTGTCGTCCAAGCAAGTAGGGAGCAATATCGGAAAACCTTGGAGCGGCTTTCCAAACTGTGGGCGGCATATAGCTGGAAACATCCCTCGCGTCAACGCGCTATTTTCTAAAACAGCCCCACGGCAAGCGCATCATTTCTGGCATCGCGGGCAATAGAAGGTCGAGCGACCGGCCTGGACGATCCGGGTGACCGTGCCGTTGCAGGCAGCCGTCCGGCAGGGCTCGCCTTCCTGGTCGTAGACGGAGAAGGCATGCTGGAAATAGCCAAGCGAACCATCGGTCTGGATATGGTCGCGCAGCGACGACCCACCGGCGGCGATCGCTTCGAAAATAACCGTGCGAATGGCTTCCATCAGCGCGACGAGCGCCTTCTTTGGTCGCCCACGGACATCGACGAGTGCGCCTGCCGGTTTCAGAGGCGAGAGGCCTGAGCGCCAGAGCGCTTCGCAGACATAGATGTTGCCGAGCCCGGCGATATTGCGCTGGTCGAGCAGGGCGGCCTTGAGCGGTTGCGCCTTGCCGGCAAAGCGGTCCGCCAGGACCTGTGCGTCCAGAACATTGCCGGTCGGCTCTTCGCCCATGCCGCGAAAGAAGGCGTGCTCGGCGATCGTATCGCGCCGGGCAAGATCCATGAAGCCGAACCTCCGGGGATCGTTGTAGATGACGCGGGCGGGGCCTGCCTCTCCGTCCAGGTGAAAGATCACATGGTCGTGTTTCTCGTCCTTGCCGCGCGGGTGGTGAAAGCTGTCCGGCGTGTCATGCGCTGCGCCCGCCTCGATGCGAAACGAACCGGACATGCCCAGATGCGCGATGATCACGTCGCCACCTTCGAGATCGACCAGCAGATATTTTGCCCGGCGCGACAGCGACAGGATGCGCCGGCCGGAAACAAGGCTTTCGAAACCGATCGGGAAGGGGAAGCGCAGATCCGGGCGCCTCAGTTCCGCCCGAACCAGCAGCGCGCCCTCCATCGTCGGCGACAGACCGCGTTTTACCGTTTCCACTTCAGGCAATTCGGGCATGTCGTCTCCTTGATGGTCGAGCGATGGCGCCCTGCGGCCGATTGGGCAATTCCATTCGCGGTCCGTATATCCTATAGAAAACCGAAAGCCGCAGGCTGCAACTTTGCAGGGATGCGGTTGCTGCAGAGATAGCGTGGCCAGCACGAATTCGCTATGGTTCGCGCCACAGTGATGGATCCGGAGATTATTGATGACAGGTGAGCGTATATCGACCGACGGCGGCATGGAGACCTCCTATGGTTTCCGTCAGGTCGGGCAGGGCGAGAAGCAGGCACTGGTCAACGACGTCTTCCACAAGGTCGCAAAACGCTACGACATCATGAACGATGTCATGTCGATGGGGCTGCATCGCGCCTGGAAGGATGCGATGATCGCCGCACTCAACCCCCAGAAGCGCGCCGGCTACCGGACGCTCGACGTGGCCGGCGGCACCGGCGATATCGCCTTCCGCATCATCGAGGCATCGGATCGCAAGGCGCATTCGACCGTTCTCGACATCAACGGCTCGATGCTTTCGGTTGGCGCCGAGCGCGCCGAGAAAAAGGGCCTGGCGGAGAACCTCACCTTCGTCGAGGCCAATGCCGAGGACCTGCCGTTCGAAGGCAATATCTTCGATGCCTATACAATTGCCTTCGGCATTCGCAACGTGCCGCGCATCGATGTCGCTCTCAAGGAGGCCTATCGTGTGTTGAAGCGCGGCGGGCGGCTGCTCGTGCTGGAGTTTTCCGAAGTCGACATGCCCTTGCTCGACAAGGTCTATGAAGCGTGGTCGTTCAATGCCATTCCGCAATTCGGCAAGATGATCACCGGCGATGCCGAGCCTTACCAGTATCTGGTGGAATCGATCCGCAAGTTCCCCAACCAACGTGATTTTGCGACGATGATCTCGACGGCCGGTTTCTCGCGGGTGACCTATACCAGCTACACCGGCGGCATCGCCGCGCTTCATTCCGGCTGGAAGATCTAAAGCATGATGGCTGTATGGATGAACCGTTCCTCCAGGAGCGTCGATTGCGCCGCCGCCGTCGGCGTGCGGGCATGAGCACCATCGGCGCCTATGCCCGCCTGGTGCGGATCGGTTGGGTTCTGGTGCGTGAGGGCGTCGTTGCGGCCCTGCCGTCGGAAAACCTTCCGCCGATCGCCCGTGCCGCCCAGACGATCAGCGGGATCTTCGCCCGCAGCCGCGCCGGAGACCGCAGCGACAGGCTGGCGCGGGCCATCGAGCGGCTCGGCCCGTCCTATGTCAAGATCGGTCAGTTCCTCGCCACGCGGCCCGATGTCGTGGGCGCAGACTTTGCCACCGATCTCGCCTTTCTTCAGGATCGCATGGCGACATTTCCGTCGGAAGCCGCGCGCGCCACCATTGAGGGCGCGCTCGGCCGCCCCGTTGCCGATCTGTATGCGCGCTTCGACGAGCCGATCGCGGCGGCCTCCATCGCCCAGGTCCATCCCGGCATCGTGCTGCGGAACGGTGTTGAGGAAAAGGTAGCGATCAAGGTCATCCGCCCAGGCGTGCGCCAGCGTTTCGCCCATGATCTGGAGGCCATGTATCTCGTTTCGCATCTGCAGGAGCGCTTCCTGCCGCACACGCGACGCCTGCGTCCTGTCGAGGTGACGAAGACACTGGAGCAGACCACCAAGATCGAAATGGATCTGCGGCTGGAGGCGGCGGCGCTTTCGGAACTGGGCGAGAATACCAGGGACGACCCCGGTTTCCGGGTGCCGACTGTCGACTGGGAGCGCACGGGACGCGATGTCATCACCATGGAGTGGATCGACGGCACCAAGATGTCGGACGTGGCTGGCCTGCGGGCCGCCGGGCACGATCTCGATGCGCTGGCCGACACGCTGATCCAGTCTTTCCTGCGCCATACGCTGCGCGACGGCTTCTTTCATGCCGACATGCACCAAGGCAATATCTTCGTCGATCCCAAGGGCATGATCGTCGCCGTCGACATGGGCATTGTCGGGCGGCTCGGCAAGAAGGAGCGTCGCTTCCTCGCCGAAATCCTCTTTGGCTTCATCACCCGCGACTACAAGCGTGTTGCCGACGTGCATTTCGAAGCGGGTTACGTACCCGGCCATCATGATGCGGCAAGTTTTGCCCAGGCGATCCGCGCCATCGGCGAGCCGATCCACGGCCAGCCGGCCGAGACGATCTCGATGGCCAAGCTCCTGACCCTGCTGTTCGAGGTGACGCAACTGTTCGAGATGGAAACGCGTCCCGAACTTGTGATGCTGCAAAAGACGATGGTCGTCGTCGAGGGCGTGTCGCGCACCCTCAATCCGCGCTTCAACATGTGGAAGGCGTCCGAGCCTGTGGTCGGCGCCTGGATCCGCGACAACCTCGGCCCGAAGCGGATCGTTACGGACCTGCGCGATGGGCTTCATGCCGCGCTCCGGCTGGCGGAAGCGGTGCCCGAAATTGCGGTCAAGACCGAGCAGTTTTCCCGCGAAGTCACGGCCATGGCCGAGCATGGCCTGCGGTTCGATGCAGCCACGTCGGAAGCCATCGGTCGCTCCGAAGCGCGTCACAGCCGGTCCGGACGGATCGCGCTCTGGGTCATTGCTGCAGCGCTGATTTACATCGCCTGGAAGATTGCCTGAAGGCATCTTCCGGGCTTTTGTCTTCATGTTACGTTTGGAACTGCGGTAAAGGGTGAACCTGTGGGAACGTCTCTTCAGGATGAGGTCGTCTCATCTGTTCGTTTAAAGGAGAGACCCATGCGTAAACTGATTATAGCCTCGGTTGTCGCTATTGGCGCAGCGATTTCCTTCGCGGCACCGTCGAACGCTGGCAGCCTGACGCTCAGCTTCGGAGGTTACAGTGGCGGTGACGTGCAGTTCGTCGATCACTATTACGGTCACAAGAAGAAGCACTACAAGAAGCATTATTACAAGAAGACTTACTACAAGCCGCACTGTGTCTTCAAGAAAATCAAGCGTTACGATTCGTACGGAAACCTTTATTACAAGACCATCAAGGTCTGTAAGTAAGGTGCGTGGCCGTCGACCCATTCTTCAGCCCGGTTGGCTTTGCCTGCCGGGTTTTGCACGTCCGGTGCAGAAACATAAAAACAAAAGATTACAAAGATTTCATCCTCGCGAACTTCAATAAGGCACAGTTGCCTACTACTTGAAGGGGACAATCCGGGCATGTGTCCGCGACAGACTCCGATCGAGTGGAAAGTGCCCATGGCCGACGCCTCCCGCAAGCTAGCCTCCGACCCGCCGCCTGCCGTGGCCGTGCCTCTTGCTGCTGCCGCCCCGCCAAAGCGTCGCCGTCGTTCGCGCCGCTGGGTGCTCGTGCCCCTGTTCGTCGTGCTTGTCGCCGGGAGCTGGTATGGCTGGAAAAACTGGTATGCGGATGCACCGGTCGAAGCAGTCGTCACCGAGGCGGTCGAGCGGGGCGATCTTGAAAACAGCGTCACCGCCGCCGGACTTCTCAGCCCGATCCAGGATGTCGATGTCGGGGCGCAGGTCTCCGGCCAGTTGAAGAGCGTCAAGGTCGAGATCGGTGACGTTGTCAAGGAAGGCGATCTGATCGCCGAGATTGACAGCGCCTCGATCGAAACCCAGATCGAGATCAACGAGGCGGAACTTGCCAATCTCAAGGCGCAGATGATCGACAAGTCGGCGCAGGTCGTCCTGCGCGAAGCCAACCTCACGCGCCAGCGGGCGCTGGTGGCCGGCAACAGCGCAGCCCAGTCGGCGCTCGACGAGGCCGTGGCGGCCCTTGCGACGGCGCAAGCCGCGGTCGAATCCTTCGAGGCGCAGATCCGCAAGCAGGAAGCCCAGCTCAAGGACAGCCGCATCAGTCTCGGCTACACCAAGATCTACGCACCAATGAGCGGCACGATCGTCAACATTGCGGCCAAGGAAGGCCAGACGCTGAATGCCAACCAGTCGGCGCCGACGATCGTGACAATGGCCGACCTGTCGACCATGACCGTCGAGGCGGAGGTCTCCGAGGCCGATGTGGGCAGGCTGCGTGTCGGCATGGAGGCCTATTTCACGCTGCTCGGCCAGCCCGGCAAGCGCTATACCGGCACCTTGCGGCAGATCCAGCCGACCCCGCAGACCGAAAACAATGTTGTTCTGTATTACGCGCTGTTCGACGTGCCCAATGCAGAGGGCACGCTGATGATGAACATGACGGCGCAGGTGTTTTTCGTCCAGGCTGCGGCACGCGATGTGCTGATGGTTCCGGTTGCCGCCTTGCTCACCGATGACGGAAAGGGCAGCGCCGAGGTGACCGTGGTCGGGTCCGGCGGCGCGCGTGAGGCGCGGACCGTCGAGACGGGCATTCGCAACCGTGTCCGCGTCGAGGTGAAATCCGGGCTCTCCGAGGGTGAGAGCGTTGTCGTCGGCAACGGCTCTTCGACGGGAACTGCCGGAAATACACGGTCCGGCAATCGGCGCGGCATGCCGCCGCCGATGTTCTGATCGGACCCCCATGCCCCCGCTGATCTCCCTGAAAGACCTGCGCAAGACCTTCGTCAACGGCGACGTGGCCGTCGAGGTGCTGCGTGGTGTCTCGCTCGATATCGAACCCGGTGAATTCGTCGCCATCGTCGGCGCGTCCGGCTCCGGAAAATCAACGCTGATGAATATTCTCGGCTGCCTCGATCGCCCGACAGGCGGGCAATACCGGCTCGAAGGCGAGGACGTTTCGGAATTCGATGCCGACCAGCTCGCAGAGCGCCGCCGGCAGATGTTCGGTTTTGTCTTCCAGAGCTACAATCTGGTTTCGACGGCCACGGCCCGCGAAAATGTCGAAATACCGGCGGTCTATGCTGGCGTTCCCGCCCGTGACCGGCGGGAGCGCGCCGAAAGCCTGTTGCGGGCGCTCAATCTGGGCGAACGGCTGGATCATCTCCCCAACCAGCTTTCGGGCGGCCAGCAGCAACGCGTCTCGATCGCGCGCGCCCTGATGAACGGCGGCCAGATCATCCTGGCCGACGAACCCACCGGTGCGCTCGATACGCAGAGCGGCAAGGATGTGATGGCGACGCTGCGGCAGATGAACGATGACGGCCACACCGTGATCATCATCACCCACGCACCGGAACTTGCCGAAAGCGCCGATCGCATCATCGAGATCAGCGACGGCGTGATCACGGCCGACCGACTGCCACGCAAGCGCAGCCGCATCGGACGTGCGACACCGCCGGCCTCTGTCCGCCCGGCGGGCAAGGCAGCCGTCTTTGCCGATGTTTCCGAGGCCGTGCGCATGTCGTTCCGGGCGCTGCGCGCCAACCTGTTCCGCACCATCCTGACGCTTCTCGGCATCGTCATCGGTGTTTCCTCAGTGGTCGCCATGCTGGCGATCGGCACCGGCGCACAGGATTCCGTGCTCAGCCGCATTGCCGCCATGGGGTCTGATCTTTTGGTCGTACGGCCCAGCATGGCCAATTTCCGCGGCGGCGAAGGCGGCAGCATCGTATCGCTGATCCCGTCCGACGCCGATGCCATTCTCGAATTGCCGAATATCAGTTTCGCCGTTCCGGAGATGCAGAGCACCATGACCGTGCGGACCGGAAACCGCGACTACCAGACCTCGGTCAACGGCACCGTGCCGCAGTTTCCCGCCGCGAAAACCTGGGATGTCGCCAGCGGCGAATTCCTCAGCCGGGCCGACATGGACAGTTATGCCAGCGTCGCCGTCCTCGGCAAGACCGTTGCCAAGACCCTGTTTCCCGATGGTGGCGATCCGCTCGGACAATATATCCTGATCAAGAACATTCCTTTCCAGGTGATCGGCATCATGGCTGAAAAGGGTGCAACCGCCGGCGGTAACGACCAGGACGACACGGTGCTGGTACCGCTGTCCACAGGCAACCTGCGGCTTTTCGGGGCGCGCAACGTGCGATCCATTACGGTGCAGGTGAAGGATGACAGCGCCATCAACGTCACGCAGGATCAGATCCAGGCCTTGCTCGACAGCCGCCACAATCGGCAGGATACGCAGATCACCAATCTCGCCGCCATCCGCGAAACCTTTACGGAGACCTCCAACATCCTGAAGGTCTTCCTGGGATCGATCGCCGCGATCTCGCTGCTCGTTGGCGGTATCGGCGTCATGAACATCATGCTGGTATCGGTCACCGAGCGCACCCGTGAAATCGGCATCCGCATGGCGACCGGCGCGCGCTCGCGCGATATCCTCACCCAGTTCATCGTCGAGGCGCTGGTCGTCTCCGCGCTGGGCGGCATCATCGGCGTCGCGCTGGGGCTTGGGATCGGTTTTGTGGCGCAGGCCTTTTCGGTGCCGGTCAGTTTTGCGCCCGGTCCCGTCGTCCTTGCCTTCGGCAGCGCGTTCCTGACCGGCCTCATCTTCGGCTACCTGCCGGCCTACAATGCGTCTCGCCTGCAGCCGGCCGTCGCGCTCGCCTCGTAAGAGCGGCTACATCGCGTGAAGGGCGGTTGTGCCGGTCAATTGCGCGGCCAGCATCCACAGCGCCATCGCCACCATCATGACGTTTTCGGTCAAGGACACGAAACCGAGCGGGACGTTGCTGTCACCACCGACGCAGGCGCATTTCAGTTCGCGCTTGTCGATATAGACCGCCTTGAACACGGAGACCGCGCCGATCGTGCCGATGAACAGCGCAACCGGGATGGAGATCCAGTCTAGCGCGCCCGCAATCATCAGGATGGCTGCGCCCCCCTCGGCAAACGGATAGATATAGCCATAGCGGACCCAGCGTTTGGCCAGCAAATCGTAGTTGAGGAACATTGTCGAGAAACTCTCGATGTTCTGCAGTTTCAGGATGGCAAGTACGGCCATGCTGAAGGCGATGAACCATTCGGCGGTCTGCAACGTGAAGGCGTTCCCGAAGGTAGCGTAACTCACGGCCAGCGCCATCAGCGCCGTCATGCCAAAAACGGCGAGCACCGGGCGGTAGGTGACAGAATTCGGGTCGCGAACGGTTTTGCAGAGATGCCGGCGCAGATCATCATAGCCGCCGATCCGCTGACCGTTGATGAAGGTCTGCGGGGTCGTCTTGACGTCATGTTCCACCTTGAAGGCATCGGTCTCAGCGCGCGTCGTCAGCCAGCGGTCATCGACCGTGTAGCCTTCGCGCTGCAAAAGATCCTTGGCCTTCAGGCCATAGGGGCAGGTGTGTTTTTCCATGACCATCCGGTAGAGGGTGGCTTTTCTGGATGTGGTATCGAGCATGTCGCACCCTTTCCTGTCGCTTGGTTTAAGCTTTGAAACGCAGTATACCCTCCGTACCACGGTACGGAGTCAAGCAATGAAAGAGATGACGATCGCAGGCCTTGCCCGTTCGGGTGGCGTCGGCGTCGAAACCGTCCGCTACTATCAGCGACGCGGCCTGCTCGGCACGCCGTCGCGCAGTGGTGGGGTTGGCCTCGGCGGTGGCATCCGGCGGTATGGCGAGGAAGACGCCCGCCGCCTGCATTTCATCCGCTCGGCCCAGACCGCAGGGTTCAGCCTCGAGCAGATCGGGGAACTGATCGAGCTCGATGCGGGCGAGGACCGTGTTCGCGCCCGCGAACTGGCGGGCGAACGCATCGCGGCGCTGGATGCAAAAATCGCTGAACTGGAGGCGGTGCGCAAATCGCTGCGGCGCCTGGCGCAGGATTGTGCATCGGCGTCCAGCGGCCCATGCCCGATCCTGGCTGCTTTCGATCACGACTGATCGAGAATGGCCGCTATCGCATGTTGACGTGCCACGGCCATCGTCTACCATGAAAACCGGTTGTGTATGAGGAGTGCGCCATGCCCGATGCAAAGTCCGATGCGGAGCGGTTCATGACGAAGGCGATCGCGCTTGCCCGTGACAATGTTCTGGGTGGCGGGCGGCCGTTTGGCGCCGTTCTGGTCATGGATGGCGAAATTGTATCGACGGGCGTCAACCAGGTCATGGCCACCAAGGACCCGACGGCCCATGCCGAACTGGTGGCTGTGCGGGCTGCGGCCATGAAGCTTGGGCGCGCAACACTTGCCGGTGCCACGGTTTATGCCAGCGGCCATCCCTGTCCCATGTGTCTGGCTGCCATGCGTCTCGCCGGCATCACCGACATTGCCTATGCCTACTCCAACGAAGACGGCGCGCCGCATGGCCTGACCAGCGCCGCGCTTTATGCAGACCTGCGCAAACCGTTGGCCGAGCAGGCCATGCAGTTCGTCTATCAACCTGTTCGTCCCGACGGCGAGGATATCTATGAAATCTGGTCGGCTCGGCAGCGTCGGCAAACACCGGACGCATGAGCGCGGATCATCGAAATCGCGGTTATATTAGGCCCTGTTTTAAGAGCTGGGGGGAACCTTGTCGTGGTTCGGGCATTTTATTGTCTGTTTTCGCACTTCGACCATCCTGCCCTGGCACCGGCAGATGCTGCCGCTTCTAGCCAGAAAGATTTCATGCAAGACCAGTCCCGCCGTGCGACCTTGAGGGCACGCACATCCATGGCCCATGAAGCACTCGACAGGCTGATCGGCCCGTTTGATTCCGCGCAATCCTACAGTCGCTACCTTCAGGGCATGGCCGTATTCCGTTCCGTTGTCGAAGACATGCTGTCGCTGGTGCATTGGCCCATGGCGTTCTCTGCCTGGCAGAATGAACGCCTAGCCGACCTGATTGGGCAGGATCTCGCCGATATCGGCGCCGCCGCTCAGCGGCCATCCATACCGTCCGCGCCGTCCTCCAGTCTGGAAGCGGAGGATATTCTCGGCATGCTTTATGTGCTGGAGGGATCGGCACTGGGCGCCCGACTCTTGTACAAACGTGCGCAGGCGCTTGGATACAGCGCGACCTTCGGGGCCCGGCATCTTGCCGTCCAGTGCCGGCAGAATGGTCGTTGGAGTGCCTATCTGAAGCTCCTTGAAGATGCCGTTGGCATTGATATCGACCACGTCGCGAAAGTCTCTGCGCGCACCTTCGAGATTGCCGAGATGGCATTTGAAAGAACCCTGCATGAACGAGCCTGAACAGGTTGACCTCATCAATTGCGATCGTGAGCCGATCCATATTCCCGGCAGCATTCAGCCGCATGGCTGCCTGCTGGTGTGTGACTCTAGGGCTGGGCGCGTGCTTCGCCACTCCGCCAATAGCTTCGACCTGCTGGGCCTGGCTGGCGAGATCAACGGCATGCCGCTGGAGGCACTGGTCGGCGCCGATGCTGCCCATGCCTTGCGCAACGCCTTGGCTGCGAATGGCGAAGGGCATCGTCCGGCGCTTCTTCCCGGACTTCGCGTCGCGCAAGGCGTCTTCGACGTTTCCATCCATCTTTTCCGATCGATGGCGATCATCGAGTTCGAGCGGGCCGACAGGGAACAGCCGCTGCAGCTTGCCCGCACGCTGCTGCAGCGCATCCGCGACATAGGCGATGTCGACCGGTTGATCGCCACCTCCGCCCGCCTGTTGCGCGGTGCTCTCGGCTATGACCGGGTGATGATCTATCGTTTCGAGCATGACGGGGCGGGAAAGGTTGTTGCAGAGGCGAGGCGTGGCGATCTGGAGAGCTTTCTCGGCCAGTATTTCCCGGCCACCGATATTCCCCAGCAGGCCCGCGTGCTCTATCTCAAGAACACCATCCGCATCATCGGCGACGCCTCCGGAGACAGGGTGCCGATCGTGCCTGCGCTCGATGTTTCAGGCGAACCGGTGGACCTGTCGCTCGCCCATCTGCGCTCCGTCTCACCGATCCATTGCGAGTATCTGCGCAATATGGGCGTCGCCGCCTCGATGTCGGTCTCGATCATCATTGATGGCAAGCTCTGGGGCCTGATCGCCTGCCACCATTATTCACCGAAGGTCCTGCCATTGAACGAACGGGTTGCGGCGGAGATGTTCGGCGACTTCTTCTCGCTCCACCTGCATGCGCTGAAGCAACACCGCACGCTTGAAACCGCTGGCCGTGCGCGGACATCACTCGATCATTTCCTCAGACTAGCAACGCATCACGA
Source organism: Pararhizobium antarcticum (assembly GCF_001885585.1). Taxonomy (GTDB): domain Bacteria; phylum Pseudomonadota; class Alphaproteobacteria; order Rhizobiales; family Rhizobiaceae; genus Pararhizobium; species Pararhizobium antarcticum. The sequence continues at coordinate 153,710 of NZ_LSRP01000140.1, read as the reverse complement.
CAATATCGGCCTCTTGCTGGAGGAGCATCTCCCCGATTTCGTCACACTGATGCCCTGCGATGGCATCGGCTTGTGGATGAACGGCACCTGGCACGCCTTCGGGTCGACCCCGCCAGCCTCTGCCATACCGGCCATCGCCCATCTCGTTTCCTCCGTGGCGGAGGGCCGTGTCTGGGCAAGCCATGCCCTCTCGGAGCGCCTGCCGGAGGCGGAAGCCTTCTGCGCACAGGCGGCCGGCATACTGGCCGTGCCGTTGACGCAGATGCCGCGCGACTATCTCTTCTTCTTTCGCAAGGAGCTCGTCCAGACGTTGAACTGGGCCGGCAATCCCGACAAATCCTATGAAACGGGACCGCTCGGCGATCGCCTGACACCGCGCAAGAGCTTTGCGATCTGGAAACAAACGGTCCAGATGCAGGCGCAGCCCTGGACCGATGCCGATCGGGAGATCGCGGATGTGACGCGTGTCGCCCTGGTCGAGATCGGCCTGCGCCACAGCGAAATCATGGCCGAGGAGCGCAGCCGCGCCGATGTGCGCCAGCGCATGCTCAATGAGGAACTCAACCACCGGGTCAAGAACATCCTGGCGCTGATCAAGTCGCTTGTCGGGCAGCCGCTGCACGAGGCAAAGACGCTGACTGAATACGTGGCTTCGCTGAAGGGTCGTATCCAGGCTCTGTCCTTCGCCCATGACCAGATCGTCCGTGGCAGCGGCGGCGGACTGCTGTCCGACCTGCTCGAAGCCGAACTGACGCCCTACCGCCACGCCTCGATCGACCTGGCCGGCCCGCCGGTGCAACTGGACGGCCGGGCCTTTTCGGTGATGGCCCTCGTCCTGCATGAGCTTTCCACCAATGCCGCGAAGTATGGGGCTCTGTCGCGCCCCAGCGGCCAGCTTTCCGTGTCCTGGCAACTGTCGCGTGAAGGCAACTGTGCGGTCGTCTGGCAGGAAGCCGGTGGCCCCGTGGTTACGACGCCATCGCGGGCCGGCTTCGGCAGCGCACTGATCAGTCGCAGCTTGCCCTATGATCTGAATGGCACAAGTGAGATCACCTATGCCCCGGCGGGGCTCTGCGCGCGGTTCGTCCTTCCGGCAAAGCATGTCTCTTTTTCGCAAGATCGAGCCGAGTCTGCGGTCGACATGCCAGGCATTGGCGGCGGAGCGATAGAGAAGCCGCTTCCCGGGGATATCAAGGTGCTCTTGGTCGAGGACCAGTTGCTGATTGCCATGGATGTCGAGAGCATGCTGGGCGATAACGGCATCGACGATATCGTTATTGCATCCTCCGCCGCCGATGCGCTCAACAGGCTGTCCAGCCGGAGGCCCGATGTCGCCGTCCTCGATGTCAATCTCGGCATCGGCACGTCTCTGCCGGTTGCGCTGGAGTTGACGCGCCTGAAGGTACCCTTTCTGTTTGCCACCGGTTATGGCGACAGTTCGATTCTCTCGGCCGACTTCGCAGGCGTGCCCGTGATCAGGAAGCCCTATGAGAGCACGACGCTGGTAAGTGCGATCCAGCAATTGCTGAACGACCGCAGCATTGAACCCGGACAATCGGGCTGACGCCAACGGCCGGCCGGCCGATTGCATAGGGCAGGGTGGTCGCGTAGGGTCGCGGCCAGACAGGAGCGGGATTGGCCCCGCCGGCACTGGGCATCGATATGACACTGGCAGGCAAGCGTATTCTTCTGATCATTTCCGGCGGCATTGCCGCCTATAAGAGCCTTGATCTCATCCGCCGCCTGCGTGAACGCGGCGCCTCCGTCAGGCCCGTGATGACATCAGGGGCGCAGGCCTTCGTCACGCCGCTTGCGGTTGGCGCGCTTGCCGCAGACCGCGTTTTTACCGATCTGTTCTCCCGCGAGGACGAGCAGGACGTCGGCCATATCCGGTTGGCGCGTGGCTGTGACCTCGTCGTTATCGCCCCTGCAACCGCCGACCTGATGGCAAAGATGGCGCATGGCCTGGCCGATGATCTGGCCTCGACCATCCTTCTCGCCACGGATCGCCCGGTTCTGGTGGCACCAGCCATGAATCCGAAAATGTGGTCCCATCCGGCCACGCAGCGCAACCATGCGATGCTTGTCGGCGATGGCATCCGGTTCGTCGGCCCGACCTGCGGGGAAATGGCAGAAAGCGGTGAAAAGGGCGAAGGCCGCATGGCCGAACCGCTGCAGATCGTTGCCGCAATCGAGGCGCTGCTGGATGACGGGCCAAAGCCGCTTTCCGGCCGCAGGGCGATCGTTACCTCAGGGCCGACGCATGAACCGATCGACCCGGTGCGCTTCATCGCCAACCGCTCGTCCGGCAAGCAGGGCCATGCCATCGCGGCGGCACTTGCAAAACTCGGCGCGGATGTGACGCTGGTGTCGGGTCCTGTCACGATCCCCGATCCGTCCGGCCTTCAGGTCATTCATGTCGAGCGGGCGCAGGAGATGCTGGACGCCGTTCTGGCGGCGCTGCCTGCGGATATCGCTGTCATGGTCGCTGCCGTCGCCGACTGGCGGGTGGCGGATGCTGCCGGAAACAAGATCAAGAAACAGCCGGGCGAGGCGCCACCGCTGCTGTTGCTGACGGAAAATCCCGATATCCTCAAAACGATCGGCCATCATCCGCAGCGTCCGGCACTGGTCGTCGGCTTTGCGGCGGAAACCCAGAATGTCCTTGAAAACGGCCGCGCGAAGCTTGAGCGCAAGGGGGCCGACTACATCGTCGCAAACGATGTCTCCCCTGAAACAGGCATCATGGGCGGCGATCGAAATGCTGTGAAGGTCATCGGGAAATCCGGCGTTGCGGAATGGCCTGAAGCCAGCAAGCAGGATGTCGCCACGCAACTTGCAGCGCTGATTGCCTCACATTTTGCCTGAGCGCGACGAATTGTTCGATCGCCCCAGATGTCCCGACGTCCACTGCGCTGCCTGCGTGACCTTCGGCGCCAGGCCCTGCGTTCCAAATAGGCGGACGTCGACACCGTTTTCACCGATCACGACGGCGGTTCCGTCCGGGATTTCCACCCAGGCATTGTCATCGTCGTTCAGCGGTTCCGACACGAGGCAATAGCCGCCGCTCGGGCCCATCGGTGCCGCATAGAGGGTCGGCGCTTTCCAGTCGGACGCGTAGCGCACCGCGTAGAGATCGTGTCCGTCCGAAAAAGCGGCCGTGAAGCGAACGAGAACCTTGCGCTCGAGATGCTCGGCGAGGCGTTCGACGAAGGCCAGCGTTTCGCCGATCGCGCCGAGCGGATCCTGCTCCAGCCCGAATTGCAACGCCAGCAGGAACAGGAGTTCGCTGTCGGTTGATCCGGTGCGCGCCGCATAGAGGTCGTTGTCGAGCATGCTCTCCATCGGCCGGCGCAGATAGTCGAAGTCGCCGATCTGGCCATTGTGCATGAAGGACCAGCGGCCGTGCACGAAGGGATGGCAATTGTCGCGACGCGTGCCGCCGCCGGTGGCGGCCCTGACATGGGCGAGAAACAGCGGCGAGCGGATCTGGCGGGCGATGCTCTTCAGGTTGCAGTCCGCCCATGCCGGCAGGATGTCGCGGTAGCGGCCGGGTTCCGGATGGTCGCCATACCAGGCGATGCCGAAGCCGTCGCCATTGGTCGCGGTCTTGGCGCGCGTGGCGCAGTGCGATTGCTCGATCAGCGAATGCGCCGGCGACGACACCAGGTCTTCCAGATACAGCGGTTCTCCGCGATAGGCTGCCCAGCGGCACATGGCAATCTCACTCCAGCGGCGCATCGGCCGCGTTGATCATTGACTGTTAACCATAACGTCCGCTGATCTTTCAACGGAAAAGGGTAAAAATGCGTTAACGATCCGCATCATTGCGACAGGTTTGCGGGATCGTCATAGCCTTTCCCGCCAATACGCCGCTGTTCCCTTGGGCACGGTGTGAGGTGCAAAAGGGTTCCTTCGCGACCTGTCCGTCCTCGACACCCAATCCACGACACCCAATGCGTCGCTCGCAATCGGCTGGTCGCGTCTGTGGAAGGACCGGCGGATTTCGGAAAAATGGAATGAACGTTCTATCCGTTGTTTTGTAAATCGCTTAGAACGAGATATCGACAAGGCAAACGCCGATGGAGAAATAGCAGTCTATGGCCATTGAAGAGCCCCCAGCCGGCGTCCCGCAGGATTTCGACGCGCTCAAGACGGTAATCCTCGAAAGGAAGACCCTTTTGCCAAAGCGCCTGCGTCAGGTCGCCGCCTATGCGCTCGATAATCCCGATGAAATTGCCTTCGGAACGGCCGCCAGCATTGCCACCTCTGCTGATGTCCAGCCCTCGACGCTGGTGCGCTTTGCCCAGCATTTCGGCTTTGAAGGGTTCTCCAGCCTGCAGCTGATTTTCCGGGCGCGCCTGCGCGAGCGTACGCCGGGTTATGAAGACCGCTTGCGGGCGCTTGGCGACAATGATCACAGCAAGCTCGAAAGCGGTTCGATCTTCAACGGATTCATGACGGCCGCGCACCGGTCGCTCGATAATGTCGCAACATCCGTCGATCCTGACCAATTCGAGCGTGCCGTCAATATTCTCGCCGGTGCCGAGACGATCTATCTGATTGCCAAGCGTCGTTCCTATCCGATCTCCAGCTACATGGCCTATGCCTTCGGCAAGCTGAAAGTGCGCCACCAGCTGGTCGGCACGTCCGCAGGGATCGATGACGACATGCTGGCGATGGCCGGCAAGAATGACGCCGCCTTTGCCGTCAGCTTCTCGCCTTATGCGTCGGAAAGCGCCAATCAGGCGCGCATGCTGGCCAGTCGCAAGATACCGGTCGTCTCGCTGACCGATTCGGCGTTCTCGCCCCTGGCCGAGTCTTCAAAAGTCTGGTTCGAACTGGTCGAGGCCGATCATGCGGGCTTCCGTTCGCTGTCAGCCAGCATGGCCTTTGCCATGGCTTTAACGGTTGCAATCGCGGAGCGTCGTCGGCGGCTCGGCGAGGGCGGGTAATTCTATTTGGAACGAAAATTCCATATTGACTAGATAGCGGAATTTATGTTTCATGCCGACATCGCCAAAAAACAAAAGACAAAGCTGGGCATTCCACTGCCCGCCGGGAGGACGTTTTGAGCCAGACGACAACAGCAGACAAGCCGCTGGATCTGATCACGATCGGCCGTGCCTCGGTTGATCTCTACGGCCAGCAGATCGGCACGCGCCTTGAGGATGTGGCCAGTTTCGCCAAATCCGTCGGCGGCTGCCCGACCAATATTTCGGTCGGTACCGCCCGTCTCGGCCTGAAGTCTGCGCTTCTGACCCGCGTCGGCAAGGAGCAGATGGGACGCTTCATCCGCGAGCAGCTGGAGCGCGAGGGTGTCGAGACGAAGGGCATCGTCACCGATCCCGAACGGCTGACGGCACTTGCCATTCTCTCTGTCGAGAGCGAACATTCCTTCCCGCTGCTCTTCTATCGCGACAATTGTGCCGACAGCGCGCTGTGCGAAGACGACGTGTCCGAGGATTTCATCCGCTCGGCGCGCGCCATCCTCGTCACCGGCACGCATTTTGCCAAGCCGCACACGGATGCAGCCCAACGCAAGGCGATCCGCATCGCCAAGGAAAGCGGCGCCAGGGTCATCTTCGACATAGACTATCGTCCCAACCTCTGGGGCCTGGCCGGCCATGATGCCGGCGACAATCGCTATATCGCTTCGGACAAGGTGTCCGCCCATCTCCGGACGGTTCTTGCCGATTGCGACCTGATTGTCGGAACAGAAGAAGAAGTGCTGATCGCGTCCGGCGACAGCGATCTTCTGGCCGCTTTGAAGACGATCCGCGCCAATTCGAAAGCGACTATCGTGCTGAAACGCGGTCCCATGGGCTGCATCGTCTATGATGGTGCGATCTCGGATGATCTGGAGGATGGCATCGTCGGCAAGGGGTTCCCGATCGAGGTCTACAACGTGCTTGGTGCCGGTGATGCCTTCATGTCCGGCTTCCTGCGCGGCTGGCTGAAGGGCGAGCCGCATGCGACCTCGGCCACCTGGGCCAATGCCTGCGGCGCCTTTGCGGTGTCGCGCCTGCTCTGCGCCCCGGAAATCCCGACCTGGACCGAGCTGCAGTTTTTCCTCGCCAATGGCAGCAAGGAAAAGGCGCTGCGCAAGGATGAAGTGATCAACCATATCCACTGGGCCACCACGCGCCGTCGTCAGTTTCCGCAGTTGATGGCGCTTGCCATAGACCACCGCAGCCAGCTCGAAGATCTGGCCGGGGGCGATGTAGGGCGTCTGGCCCGCATTCCGGCCTTCAAGGTTCTGGCCGTCAAGGCCGCCGAGCGCATCGCCGATGGCCGCCCCGGCTTCGGCATGCTCATCGACGACAAGTATGGCCGCGACGCGCTGTTTGCCGTGAACAAGAATTTCTGGATCGGCAAGCCCATCGAGCTTCCCGGCTCGCGTCCGCTGCAGTTCGAATTCAGTCAGGATCTCGGTTCCCGGCTGGTCGACTGGCCGGTCGATCACTGCATCAAGGTGCTGAGCTTCTATCACCCGGACGATCCGGCCGAGTTGAAGGCCACGCAGATTGCCAAGCTGCGCGCGGCCTTCGAGGCCGCCCGCAAGATCGGACGCGAGATCCTGATCGAGATCATTGCCGGCAAACACGGCACGCTCGACGACCAGACCATTCCGCGCGCGCTGAATGAAATGTACGATGCCGGCCTCAAGCCGGACTGGTGGAAGCTTGAGCCTCAGGCAAGCAACGCTGCCTGGGCCGCGATCGACACGGTGATCGAAACACGCGATCCGCTCTGCCGCGGTGTTGTCCTGCTCGGTCTGGAGGCGCCATACGAGGCCCTGAAGCAGGGTTTCACCGCTGCCCGGACCTCGCGCACCGTCAAGGGCTTTGCCGTCGGACGAACGATTTTCGCCGAGGCCGCCAAGGCGTGGCTTGACGGTGAAATGAGCGACGAACAGGCCGTTGCCGACATGGCCGGCAGGTTCGGCGCGCTGGTCGATCTCTGGCTGCAACTGGGTGACGTGCAGGCGGCCTGACTGGACCCTGCGGCATTGGCGGCTGATCTCCCCTGTGGGGGAGAGGTCACGAAGCGACAGAGGGGGCACGCCTCCTCATATTCAAAGTGGAAGGCGAGGCAATGTCCTCGACCCGAGGAGGAAACAATGACCCAGAAGACCGTTCGCCTGACCATGGCGCAAGCGCTCGCCCGGTTTCTGACGCAGCAGATGACAGTCGTCGATGGTGAGAAACTGCCGATCTTCGGCGGCGTTTTCGCAATCTTCGGCCATGGCAATGTCGCTGGCATCGGCGAGGCGCTGCACGGCATCAAGGATACGCTGCCGACCTACCGCGCCCAGAACGAACAGGGCATGGCCAATGCTGCGATCGCCTTTGCCAAGGCGAGCTTTCGCCAGCGGTTCATGGCCTGCACCACATCGATCGGCCCCGGCGCGCTCAACATGGTGACATCCGCAGCGCTTGCCCATGTCAATCGCCTGCCGGTGCTGCTGCTGCCCGGCGATGTCTTCGCCAATCGCCGTCCGGACCCGGTCCTGCAGCAGATCGAGGATTTCGGCGACGGCGCGATGACCGCCAATGACTGCTTCCGTCCCGTCTCGCGCTATTTCGACCGCATCACCCGTCCGGAGCAGATCATTCCGGCACTGCGCCGCGCTATGCAGGTGCTGACCGATCCGGCCGATTGCGGCCCGGTAACGCTCTCGCTCTGCCAGGATGTGCAGGCGGAGGCCTATGACTACCCGGAAAGTTTCTTTGACGAAAAGGTCTGGACGGCGCGCCGCCCGCAACCGGATGCAGACGAATTGTCCACCGCAATCGCCGCCCTGAAGGCCGCAAAAAAACCGGTGATCATTGCCGGCGGCGGCGTTCTCTATTCGCAGGCGAGCAAGGCTTTGGCGGCCTTTGCCGAAAAGCATGGTGTTCCCGTCGTCGAGACCCAGTCGGGCAAGTCGGCGCTGCCGCATGGTCATCCGCTCAACATGGGCTCGGTCGGCGTCACCGGCACCTCGGCGTCCAATCTGGTGACGGGCCAGGCCGATGTCGTTCTGGCGGTCGGCACGCGCCTGCAGGATTTCACCACCGGCTCCTGGTCTCTGTTTCGCAACGCCGATGTGAAGATCATCGGGCTTAACGTCCAGCCCTTCGATGCCGCCAAGCATGAGAGCCTTCCGCTCGTTGCCGATGCCCGTGTCGGGCTGGAGGCGCTGAGTGCCGGTCTTGGCATCCACAAAACCGATAGCGACTGGGCGACGATCGCGGCAGACGGCAAGGCCGCGTGGCTGAAGGCTGCAGAGCGGGCTCTGGCAACGACCAATGCCCCTTTGCCCTCCGACGCGCAGGTCATCGGCGCGGTGCAGCGTGCCCGGCCGGACAACACGACGCTGGTCTGCGCTGCCGGTGGGCTTCCCGGTGAGTTGCACAAGCTCTGGCAGCCGCAAGAGCCCGGCAGCTATCACATGGAATACGGCTTCTCGACCATGGGCTACGAAGTGGCCGGCGGTCTCGGCGTCAAGCTTGCAAAGCCCGACAGCGATGTCATCGTCATGGTCGGCGACGGCAGCTACATGATGCTGAATTCCGAGCTGGTCTCCTCGATCATGCTCGGCGTCAAGCTGACGATCGTCTTGCTCGACAATGCCGGATACGGCTGCATCAACCGGCTGCAGATGGCGACCGGGGGCGCGAACTTCAACAATCTCTTGAAGGACACGCACCACGTGACGCTGCCCGGCATTGATTTTGCCGCGCATGCCGCGGCCATGGGGGCCGTCTCGCGCAAGGTGTCGTCGATCAGCGAGCTTGAGACAGCCCTTGCGGAGATGGCGAACGAGACCCGAACGACCGTCGTCGTCATCGATACCGATCCGCTTGTCACCACCGACGAAGGCGGTAACTGGTGGGATGTCGCGGTGCCGGAAGTGTCGGTGCGCCCGTCTGTCAACGAAGCCCGCAAGGGCTATGAAAAAGCGCTCGCGTCCCAGCGCATCGGCTAAGACTTTTCCAAGGAGACTTCCCATGAAAGCCAAACTCGGCATGTCGCCCATCGCCTGGTGGAACGACGATCTTCCCGAATTGAGCGACGACGTGTCGCTTGAAGAATGCCTGCGCCAATCGCGCGGCGCGGGTTTCACCGGCATGGAGCAGGGGCGCCGCTTCCCCAACAACCCCGGTGAAATGCTGCCGATCCTGCGCGCCGCCGACGTGACGCTCTGCGGCGGCTGGTTTTCCGGCACGCTGGTCGATGAGGATCTGTCAGTCAACAAGGACCGCATCGCGCCGATGATCGAGCTGTTCAAGGCCGTCAACGCGCCCTGCATCGTTTATGGCGAGGTCGGCCGTTCGATCCAGGGTGACCGTTCCAGACCACTCGCCACCAAGCCGCGGCTCGGCGATGACGAGATGAAAGCCTATGGCCGGCGTGTCACCGAATTTGGCGAATGGTGCGCCGATCAGGGCATGCCGCTGTCCTACCATCACCACATGGCGGCCGTCGTCGAAACCGAGGCCGAACTCGACGCATTCATGAAGAATTCGGGCGAAGGCATTCCGCTGCTGCTCGACGCCGGTCATCTGGCGTTTGCCGGCGGTGACGTGCTGCGGGCGATCGACAACCACCATGGCCGCATCAACCATGTGCATGTGAAGGACATCCGCCAGTCCGTCGTCAACGGACTTGATCGCAGCAAGCAATCCTTCCTCGATGCCGTCGCGCTCGGTGCTTTCACCGTGCCGGGTGACGGCTCGCTCGATTTTGCATCCATCGTCCAGCGTTTCGCCGATTACGGTTACGAAGGCTGGTTCGTGGTCGAGGCCGAACAGGACCCGCGCAAATCGCCGCCGCAAAAGATGGCAGAGATCGGCCATGCCGAACTGATGCGCGTCATGACCGCTGCCGGCTATACGGTTGAAACCGAAGGCTTCCCCAAGGGGTGATGTCAACGGATGGGGCTAAAAACCCCTCACCAATTTCGGCCAAGCGATCGGCTAAACCGCTCTCGCGGCCTTCGTATACTCTCCCACAAGGGGAGAGGTAGGACCGCGTAATCCTCGACGCCCCAAGCACAGACAGGCGCTTGCGGCACTCCCTCCTCTCCCCTTGTGGAAGCGGATAGTAAGCCCCGTGAGACGCAGTCGAACGCTGGGCGCACTTGGTGAGGGGGAATTCCTTCGAACGAAACAGGAGACACAGCACCATGCCGAACCTTCTCGTCAAACCGGCCGGCACATTGGGCCTCGTCCACGATATCACGCCGCAATCGGCCGGCTGGACCTATGTCGGCTTCGGTCTTCACCGGCTGCTGGCTGGCGAAAAAACGTCTGGCGAAAGTGCGGATCGCGAGACCTGCCTCGTGCTCGTCTCCGGGAAGGCGACGGTAACAGTCGATGGCGAGGATTTCGGCGAACTTGGCGAACGCATGACGCCATTCGAGGGCCTGCCTTTTGCCGTCTATGTGCCGAAGGGCAGCCGCTGGGAAGCCGTTGCGACGACGGCGCTTGATCTGGCCGTCTGCTCGGCGCCGGGCGCGGAAGGCTACAAGGCACAGGTTATCGCGCCCGGCCGGCATCCGCAGATGACGCGCGGCAAGACCACCAACACGCGCTACGTTACCAACATCATGCCGGAAGACGACAATGCGGCGCATTCGCTGCTGGTTGTCGAGGTCATCACACCCGGTGGGCACACATCGTCCTATCCGCCGCACAAGCACGATGAGGACAATCTGCCGGCCGAGAGTTTCCTCGAGGAGACCTACTATCACCGGCTCAATCCATCGCAGGGCTTCGCCATGCAGCGCGTCTATACCGACGATCGTTCGCTGGACGAGACGATGGCCGTCGAGGATGGCGACGTGACGCTGGTGCCGAAGGGTTATCACCCGGTCGCAGCCATCCATGGCTACGACCTCTATTATCTCAACGTCATGGCCGGGCCGTCGCGGGTCTGGAAATTCAACAATGCCAAGGAGCACGCCTGGCTGTTCACCGGCGTCTGATGCCCTACAGTCCTCCTTCAAGAGGAAAGCACATGCAGATCGACGGCCAATGCCATTGCGGCGCGGTGAAATATGAGGCGGTGATCGACCCCGGCGCTGTCGGGATCTGCCACTGCACCGACTGCCAGCACCTGACCGGCAGCCCTTACCGGGTGACGGCCGCGGCCCGGCGCGAGGATTTCCGCATCACGTCGGGAGTGCCGAAGACTTACGTTAAGACCGGCGCCAATGGCCGGATCCGCTACCAGATGTTCTGCGGCGATTGCGGCTCGCCGCTTTATACCACCGGGACCGATGAGGATGCAGACGTGATCGGCATCCGCTGGGGCAATATCCGCCAGCGCAAGGCGCTGAAGCCGAACCACCAGATCTGGTGCACCTCGGCCGCCGACTGGTTTGGCGAGACAGGGCAACTGCCGGGCCGGGAGCGGGATTGATGCGATGACGACATCGAACCGGTTTCGGATGCGACGGTGTGTCATCGCTGGCGTGGAGGCCGTCGAGGCCGACAGCGTCCACAGCTTTGGTCGTCACACCCATGACCAGTTCGGCATCGGCGTCATTCTGCGCGGGGCGCAGAAATCGGCCAGCGGCCGTGGCCCGGTCGAGGCGGGGCCCGGCGACATGATCACTGTCAATCCGGGCGAAGTGCATGATGGCACGCCGATCACCGATGACGGGCGCGCCTGGTGCATGCTCTATCTCGATCCACAGCTGGTAGAGCGGGCGCATTTCGATATCAGCGACGGTCGCTCGGGTGATTTCGTGTTTTCACATCCGGTGGTCACGGATCGGGTCGGGGCCAAGGATTTCCTCTCCCTCTACTGGGAGATGACAACAACCGATACCGCCGATCAGATGGCTGCCGAAAGCAGCCTGCTGTTGCTGGTGGCCGCGCACCGTGTTGAAGCGCCGCTGCGCAAAAGCCCCGCTCCGCCGATAGCGAGGGCGCGCAGCCTCATCGACGACGATCCGGCTGCGACCGTAACGCTGGATGATCTGGCGCGGGTCAGCGGCCTGAACCGCTTCCAGGTGCTACGCGGGTTCAGCCGCGCCCTGGGCATGACCCCGCATGCCTATCTCGTCCAGCGCCGGCTCGCCCTTTCCCGCCGGCTGATCGCGCAGGGGCTGGCACTGAGCGATGCGGCATTCGCCGGCGGCTTTGCCGACCAGAGCCACATGACCCGCAGCTTCGTGCGCGCCTATGGCCTGACGCCCGGGGTCTACCGGCAGGGCATCCGCTGAAGAACACCGGTCCTTCGGATCTGCAATTCCGTTCAAGACGTCATGGGCGCATTGCCGGCATATCGTCCCTGTAAACAAAGGACGGAACCGGATCATGAGCCTTGATTACCTGCTGACTTCGCTGATCATCATTCTCCTGCCGGGCACCGGCGTGCTCTACACGCTGGCGATCGGGCTCAACAATGGCGCACGTGCCAGCATCGTCGCGGCCTTCGGCTGCACGCTGGGCATCCTGCCCCACATCTTCGCCAGCATTGCCGGCCTGTCCGCCCTGCTGCACACCAGTGCGCTTGCCTTCGAGGTCATCAAATATCTCGGCGTCGTCTACCTGCTCTATATGGCGTGGAGTGTGCTCCGCGACCGGGATGCCCTGCGCATCGCCGATGATGCACCGCCGGTACCGTCCACCAAAATCGTCGCAACGGCGATCCTGATCAACAGTCTCAATCCGAAGCTCTCCTTGTTCTTTCTCGCCTTCCTGCCGCAGTTCGTTCCGGCGTCCACATCCCAGCCGACCGCTTTCATGATTGGCCTGGCCGCGGTGTTCATGCTCCTGACATTCCTGGTTTTCGTCGTCTACGGCGTCTTTGCAGCGGCAGCCCGGGCGCGTGTGATGGCCCGGCCCGGCGTCGTCGCCTGGATGCGGCGCGGATTTGCAGCGGCCTTCGGGCTGATGGGCCTGCGCCTTGCCTTTTCGGCGCAATAGACATCTCGAACAAAAACACGCTCGACACGGCCCGGTGACCGATCCTGTTTGATCTCCGCAGAAAATCCCCTTATGCGGAGGGGGCTTGAACCGTCACAGACCGACGATTGCCTCTATCCGAAGGAGTTCCTCTCTTGTCCCCTGCTTCCACGCCGGTTTTCGGTAAGACATATTCCGCTTTCCTGTTCGACATGGATGGCACGTTGCTGAGTTCCATCGAGGCGGCCGAACGGGTCTGGGGAAGCTGGGCGGAAAGCCATGGCCTCGATGTTGCGACCTTCCTGCCGACCATGCACGGCAAGCGCGGCGTCGATACGATCCGCCAGCTCGGCCTGCCGGGCGTCGACCCCGAAGCGGAGGCGGCCATCATCACGCAGCGCGAGATGGACGATGTCGAGGGTGTTCGCCCGCTGCCCGGCGCCATCGAATTCCTGAAAAGCCTGCCGCCGGAACGCTGGGCGATCGTCACGTCCTCGCCCCGCGAACTCGCCAAGGTGCGGATCGCTGCCGCCGGCCTGCCGGAACCAAGGTTCATCGTCATCGCCGAGGATGTCTCGCGCGGCAAGCCGAGCCCGGAATGCTATCTGCTCGGCGCCAAGCGCGTTGGTTTCGACGCCAAGGATTGCCTGGTGTTCGAGGATGTCGCGGCCGGCGTGATTGCCGGTGAGGCGGCCGGCGCGGACGTCATGGTGATCACCGCGACCCACACCCATCCCTTCGAGACCAGGCACCAGACCATCCCCGGCTATGTCGGCATCGCGGTCTCGGTCGATGAAAACGGCGATCTCACTTTGACGGACCGCCGTTAGAGGCAAGACGTCAGGGGTTTCGATCGACCGAAGGATACAACTTTAAGAACCTGCTTTTGCTCGCCTTAAAGGTTTTACACTACGCATTTTCCATTGTTTCGATCAGAGGGGAAGCGTCTTGGTGCGTTGGATCAGCGGTGGGCAATATGCACGGCGTCTCGGGATGCGCTTTGGTATCCTGGTGGCCATCACGCTCGCTTTCCCGTTTTTCGTCTATGGTTTGGTCAAGCTCTCGGGTGCACAAAGTGTCGGAGGCGCTTCGGGTGCGCTCACGCTGGTTCTCGGCCTGTATTTGAAGCCACTCATTTACTTGGCTTTCACCTATTCGACAGGGCGAATTTCGCTGGGACGAGCGCGCACCATCGGAATATCTCCGATGATCGGGCTCTCTGTGCCCATCCTGGTTCTGGCGGATCTTCCGTTTGGAACAACGTTCGGTTCCTTCTGGGCCGTTGGTTTCTCCTTGGGTATCCTGTCGACGCCTTTCCCGGCGTCCCTGATTGCAGCCGTGATCCTGGCCACGACATTGAGCCTCCTGCCAGAAAACCACGAGCCGATGACCGGACGGCTGGAAAGACTCTATGGAGTCTGGAAAATCCTGCTTTTCATCGTGGTAGGATTGGGGCTTGTCGGCATTCTGCAGATGCTTTCCCTGTGGTTCTTCGGCGCGACCGGCATGAATATCCGCATCCTGGTAATGCGGATATTCTCCTATCTCAGGGCCTTGCTGATCTACCCAACCGGACTGCTCCTGGCATTCGCTGTCCTGTCTGTTTTGCTCGTCAGGGAGAGCAGGCAGGTGCGGACCGGCGGCGGAGGGCACAGGGCTTCGAACGTTCAGGTCGCGAACAAGGCGCCGTTATTCGGGCAGCCTAACCGTTGACCGCGAATATCACGCCGCCTTGGCGACGTGATATTCCTTGATGGCGACCATCTTGATGGCCGGATGACGCTCGGCCTCGTAGCGCAGCGAGAAGGCGTCCTGTGCCAGGAAGACGGGATCGCCGTCGAGATCGCGGGCAATGTCGCCGCGTTTGACGGTGATGAATTTATCAAGGTCCGCAGGCTGGTCGGCAGAGATCCAGCGGCACACCGAGAAGCGCGCCATGTCGAACGACACCGGCAGGCCGTATTCCCCTTGCAACCGCTCCTTCAGCACGTCGAGCTGCAGTGCGCCAACGACACCGACGATCGCGGGCGAGCCGTCCTCGGGTGAAAACAGCTGCACGACGCCTTCCTCGGCCATCTGCTGCAGGGCTTCCTTGAGCTTTTTCGCCTTCATCGCATCTTCCAGCCGCACGCGGCGCAGGATTTCCGGCGAGAAATTCGGCACGCCCTGGAACACCAGCTGTTCGCCCTCGGTCAAAGTGTCGCCGATGCGCAGCGTGCCGTGGTTGGGAATGCCGACCACATCGCCGGCATAGGCCGTATCGGCCAGCTGGCGCTGCGAGGCGAAGAAGAATTGTGGGGCGGTGAGGCCGAGCTGCTTGCCGGTCCGCGCCAGCCGCGCCTTCATGCCGCGCTCCAGCTTGCCCGAGCAGATGCGGGCAAAGGCGATGCGGTCGCGGTGGTTGGGGTCCATATTGGCCTGGATTTTGAAGACGAAGGCCGTCATCTTGTCGTCCGTCGCATGCACGATGCGGGTATCGGCCACCTGGTCGCGCGGCGGCGGCGCGAAATCGCCGAGCGCATCGATCAGGTCGCGCACGCCGTAATTGCGCAGTGCCGATCCGAAGAAGACCGGCGTCATGTGCCCCTCGAGAAAGGCCTTGCGATCGAAGGGCCGGCAGGCCTCGATGGCCAGTTCGGTTTCATCGATGAAGGTTTGGCGTTCGTTTTCCGGCAGCCGGTCGGCGACGGCCCGCGGTCCGTTGACCTTCAGCGCCTCGACCTGCGTGTCGTTTCCGCGCACCGAATTCTCGGCAAGATAATAGGACCCGCAGAAGGTTTTCGACCGGCCGATCGGCCAGGTGATCGGGGCGCAGTCCAGCGCCAGCTTTTCCTCGACCTCATCCAGGATCTCGAAGGGATCGCGGCTCTCGCGGTCCATCTTGTTGATGAAGGTGATGATCGGGATATCGCGCATGCGGCAGACTTCGAACAGTTTCAGCGTCCGCGGCTCGATGCCCTTGGCGGCATCGATGACCATGACTGCGGCATCGACGGCCGTCAGCGTGCGATAGGTGTCGTCGGCGAAGTCCTCGTGTCCCGGCGTATCTAGAATGTTGAAGACATTGCCGCCATATTCGAAGGTCATCACCGATGTCACGACCGAGATGCCGCGTTCGCGCTCGATCTTCATCCAGTCGGATCGCGTCTGGATGCGGTCCTTCTTTGCCTTGACCTCGCCGGCGAGCTGGATGGCACCGCCGAACAGCAGCAGTTTTTCGGTCAGCGTCGTCTTGCCGGCGTCCGGGTGCGCGATAATAGCAAAGGTGCGGCGGCGGGAAACCGCCTCGGCGAGACTTTCGGCCATATGTCAAAATTCCTGTGAGTTGCGGGCTGTCTAGCGATTTTGGCCCGACTTTGCAATTGACCCACCGTTCGCCTGCGCAAAGTAATGCCGACATGACCCTTGCCGCACAGACCCGCCCGACCCTGAGCCTTGTTCGCCTGCCGCATGGCGCGGATATCGATCTGCCATCCTATGAGACAGCGGGCGCCGCCGGCATGGACCTGCGCGCTGCCGTGGCTGCAGACGAGACCATGGTTTTGTCTCCCGGCAGGCGTGCCCTGGTGCCGACAGGCTTCATCTTCGAGATACCTTCAGGATACGAGGCGCAGATCCGCCCGCGCTCGGGGCTTGCGTTCAAACACGGCATCACCTGCCTGAACACGCCCGGCACGATCGACAGCGATTATCGCGGCGAGGTTAAGGTCCTGCTCGTCAATCTGGGCGACGAAGATTTCCGCATCGAACGTGGCATGCGCATCGCCCAGATGGTCGTGGCGCCGGTAACGCAGGTGACGCTGACGGAGGCAAGCCTTGCCGGGCAAACGCAACGCGGCACAGGCGGCTTCGGTTCGACGGGCGTCTGATCCGGGCAGGGTGCCCGGTGATCGAGCCCCATCGACCGTCGAGGCTTTTCAACGGTCGATAGCGGTGCTTGCGATCAGAACGCTACTTCCAGGGCTGGACGCAGGGTGATCGCATGCGCGCCGGCATCGAAGCCGTCGAGCACGGCATTGTGATGGGCGATTATCTGCTCGAACGTCAGCGTGCCCATATCGGCAGTCGCATGGCCGTCGGAGAGAAGCGTGACGTCATAGCCGAGCGTTACGGCGCGGCGCACGGTGGTATCGATGCAGAACTGCGTCATGCAGCCGCCAATCACCAGGTGGTTGATCGATCGCTGCCGCAACTGCGCATCGAGATCGGTGCCGAAGAACGAATCGCAGCTCTTCTTATGGATCACCACCTCGCCCGAAACCGGGGCGATCTCGTAGCGCAGGCCCCAGCCCATGCTGCTGCGTGCCAGCGGATCTCCCGGGCCGCCATCATGCTGGATGAGGAAAACAGGGGTATGGGCGGTGCGTGCGCGGGCCTGGACGACCTGCAACCGGCCGATCATCTGGTTGAGCGCGACATCGATGGCTGGCTGGCGTTCGGGCGTGCCGAGGCCTGCAACAATGGCGTTCTGGACGTCGATGAGCAGAAGGGCTGTGGTCATGGTCTTTTCCTTTGTATTCGCAGCGCTTTTACCCGATTTCGCGAGGCGCAAAAGCACTTATTTCGCTCCGCGGCCTTTATCGGAAACATTGAAAAATCTGTAAGGCGCGCGTATGGCTCGTCCATCGACCGGAGGAGACATCAATGAGCATTCCCGTGCTGCTTGCCTATTGCGCCGCGCTTTTCATCGCGGCCGCCATTCCCGGGCCCGGCATGACCGCGATCGTCGCGCGGGCGCTGGGGTCCGGCTTTCGCGAGACCTTCTTCATGGGGCTCGGCCTGATCCTCGGTGACCTGATCTACCTGACCGCAGTCATTCTCGGTCTTGCCTTTCTGGCGCAGACCTTCACCGCAGCCTTTACCGTCATCAAGGTCGCCGGTGCGCTTTATCTGGTCTACATCGCCTGGAAGCTCTGGAGTGCCGGTATCTTCGCACAGGACATCAAGGCGAAGGCCTCCGGCAACATGGCCATGTCGTTTCTCTCGGGCCTGCTGGTGACGCTGGGGAATCCGAAAACCATGCTCTTCTACGTGGCGCTCGTGCCGACGCTGATCGACCTGCACAGCATCGGGCCTGCAGATTACGGTCTTCTGGTCATGGCGACCTTTCTCGTTCTGCTGGCGGTGCTGATCCCCTATATTCTGCTGGCGACCCGGGCGCGTATGCTTCTGAAACAGCCGCGCGCGCTAAAGGCCCTCAACCGCATTGCCGCAAGCATCCTTGCCGGAACGGCCGCCTATATCGCCACCCGCGCCGCCTGAAATATTCGTTTCGCAAGCATCGGTTCCGCAACAGATTTTTCTCTCTGCTGCGATGGCTGCGGGATTGATGCTCTGGCAAGGCTGCGGCTTTGACCCTATTGTCATCGCCAAGAATGGCAAAAGGGAGAAAACCATGTCCGAACCACGCAAGCCCGGCCGCGGCCGCGTCTATTCGTCGATCACCGAGACCATCGGCGATACGCCGATCGTGCGCCTCGACAAGCTGGCCAAGGAAAATGGCGTCAAGGCGCACCTGCTCGCCAAGCTCGAATTCTTCAATCCGATCGCCTCCGTCAAGGACCGCATCGGTGTTGCCATGATCGAAAGCCTCGAGGCAGAAGGCAAGATCACGCCCGGCAAGACGACGCTGATCGAGCCGACCTCCGGCAATACCGGCATCGCTTTGGCCTTCGCCGCAGCCGCAAAGGGGTACAAGCTGATCCTCACCATGCCCGAGACCATGTCGGTCGAGCGCCGCAAGATGCTGGCGCTGCTCGGTGCAGAACTGGTCCTGACGGAGGGACCCAAGGGCATGAAGGGCGCGATCGCCAAGGCCGAGGAACTGGCCTCGACGATGCCGGATGCCATCATTCCGCAGCAGTTCGAAAATCCGGCCAATCCGGATATTCACCGCAAGACGACGGCCGAGGAAATCTGGAACGACACCGAGGGTGGGATCGACATTCTCGTCTCCGGCATCGGCACCGGCGGCACGATCACCGGCACCGGCCAGGTTCTGAAGGGCAAGAAGCCGTCGATCCAGGTCATCGCCGTGGAGCCGGAAGAATCCCCTGTTCTGTCGGGCGGCGCACCCGGTCCGCACAAGATCCAGGGCATCGGCGCCGGCTTTGCGCCAGCGATCCTCGACACCAAGATCTATGACGAGGTGGTCACCATCAAAAGCGCGACAGCCATCGAAACGGCGCGTCACGTGGCGCGCCTTGAAGGCGTGCCCGTCGGTATCTCGTCCGGTGCCGCACTGGCCGCAGCGATCAAGGTGGGCCAGCGTCCGGAAAACGAAGGCAAGACGATCGTCGTGATCATTCCCTCTTTTGCCGAGCGCTATCTCTCGACGGCGCTGTTTGAAGGGCTGGGCGGCTGAAAATCGCAGCCGCGGCGACACCCGATTTCCGGCCAGGGGCGCATCTGCGCCCCTTCTGCAGTCAAGCGGCTGCCGTCAGCCGCGCGCCGGCAACCCGATAGGAAATCGCTTCCGCCAGATGGATGCGCCCGACGGTCAGGGTCCCGTCGAGATCCGCAAGCGTACGGGCGACTTTGAGGACACGGTGATAGCCCCGTGCCGAAAACTTCAGCTTCTCCGCTGCGTCGCGCAGCAATTGCAGCCCGCCCGCATCCGGCTCCGCCATGGTCTCGATCATCGCCGTCGTGCATCGCGCATTCGACGAGATACCGGGCGTCCCGAAGGCGATGAAACGATCCCGCTGGATTTCGCGGGCGCGTGCCACCCGTGTTGCCACCACGGCGCTCGTCTCTGCCTGCATCGGCCGGATCAGGTCGGAAGCCGTGACGGCCGGCACGTCGATGCGGATGTCGATCCGGTCCATCAGCGGTCCGGAGATCCGGCCCTGGTAGTCCGTCACGCACCGCGGCCCGCGGGCGCAGCTGTGCCCCGGTTCGCCCGCCATGCCGCAACGGCATGGGTTCATCGCCGCAACAAGCTGGATCGCCGCCGGATAGGTGACGCGGTGGTTCGCCCTGGCGATGATGCACTCCGCTGTCTCCAGCGGCTGGCGCAGGGCATCGAGAACCTGCGGCGTGAATTCGGGAAATTCGTCGAGAAACAGAACGCCATGATGGGCAAGCGAGGCTTCACCGGGCCGCGCCCGCAATCCGCCGCCGATCATCGCGGCCATGGTGGCAGAATGATGCGGGGTGCGAAACGGCCGGCGATCGGAGAGCTTGCCACCGGCAAGCTGGCCGGCGATCGAGTGGATCATCGAGACTTCGAGCAGTTCGGACGGCAAAAGCGGCGGCAGGATCGAGGGCAGACGCGCCGCCAGCATCGATTTGCCCGAACCGGGCGGTCCAACCATAAGCAGGTTATGATTGCCGGCCGCCGCGACCTCGAGCGCGCGTTTCGCGCTTTCCTGTCCCTTGATGTCGGCGAGGTCAGGCATGTTGGCAGCGTTGGAGCGGATGGCTGGCTCCGGGCGCGATAGCACCTGCGTGCCCCGGAAATGGTTGGACAGCGCAATCAGGCTGCGCGGCGCAAGGATATCGATATTGCTGCCCGCCCAGGCGGCTTCGGCACCGCTGTCGGCCGGGCAGATCAGCCCCTTGCCGAGCGCGTTGGCGCCGATCGCGGCCGGCAGTGCGCCGGCCACTGCGGCGATCGTGCCATCCAGGTTCAACTCGCCGATGACGACATAGCCGCCCAGCGCATCGGCGGGAATGGCACCGAGCGCGGCCATCAGGCCGAGCGCGATGGGAAGGTCGAAATGCGATCCCTCCTTCGGCAAATCGGCCGGCGCCAGGTTGACGGTCACCTTCTTGGCGGGAAGCGATAGGCCGGAGGCGTGCAGGGCGGCCTGGACCCGCTCCCGGCTTTCCGCCACAGCCTTGTCTGGCAGACCGACGATCTGCATGCCCACTTTGCCGGGTGCCACCATGACCTGAACGTCGACGGGAACGCCCTCTATGCCCTGAAATGCAACCGTGCTGACGCGCGCGACCATGATTGCCCCTGTTTTCCGCCGGCCTGTTGATCTCGCCAACTGCAACCATTTTTGGGTTGTATCGCGAAATCTTGCACGATTAACGGAATAAAACAAGAACAATTATCGAACATACGTGCTGATCATGAATCGCTAAAGTTGCATGAGGTTGTAATCTGCGAACAGAGGTGAACAACCGTGAACACGCATCAGGCGAAACCGTCTCAGCCGCGCTTCTTTTCGATGGCGTCCCAGAGCAAGGCTGCGATGTCGGCCCCGCCGAATGCCTTCACTTCGCGAATGCCCGTGGGCGAGGTGACGTTGATCTCGGTCATGACATCGCCGATCACGTCGATGCCGACGAGCAGGAAGCCGCGTTCACGCAGGGCAGGGCCAATGCGGGCGCAGATTTCCTTTTCGCGCGTCGTCAGTTCGGTCGGCATCGGCGTGCCGCCGGCATGCATGTTGGAACGGGCATCGTGCTCGGCCGGCACGCGGTTGATGGCGCCCACCGGCTCGCCGTCGACGAGGATGATGCGCTTGTCACCCTTGCGCACCGCCGGCAGGTATTCCTGGGCAATGAAGGGCTCGCGGAACATCTGGCCGAACATTTCCAGGAGAGAGGACATGTTGCGGTCGTCGCGGGTCGAATGGAAGACACCGGCGCCGCCATTGCCATAGAGCGGCTTCAGGATGATGTCGCCCATTTCGGCGCGGAAGCGGGCGATCTCGGCCGGATCGCGGGTGATCAGCGTCTTCGGCATCAGGTCGGGAAATTCAGTGACGAAGATCTTTTCCGGTGAATTGCGCACCCAGGCCGGATCGTTGACGACCAGCGTCTTCGGATGGATGCGCTCCAGAAGATGCGTCGACGTGATATAGGACATGTCGAAGGGCGGATCCTGGCGCAGGAGCACCACGTCCATGGTCGAAAGGTCGATGCGTTCAGCCTCGCCCAACGTATAGTGGTCGCCCTTGATGTCGCGCAGTTCCATCGTTTCGACGGCGGCGATGATCTTGCCGTCGCGCATGCTCAGCTTGTCCGGCGTATAGTGAAACAGTCTGTAGCCGCGCGCCTGCGCCTCGAGGCTCATGGCAAAAGTGCTGTCGCCGGCAATGTTGATGCTGGAGACGTGGTCCATCTGGACCGCGACATTGGTGATCTTCGCCATGTTTCATTCCCTGTTGAAAAGCCCTGCCACATGTAAATGGCGCGCTGCGCTTAAACAAGATGGGCAGCCCCCTGCGAACGCCGGATCCGGCAGATCGCCGCCATCGGCAGCCTTGCGGGCGCAAATCTTGAAGCAGGAACGCTCTTAAAAAGCATCCGGAAGATGAACCGGCCAGCGCCAGGGCATGACGGACACGATATCGTAGCGGATCGACAGGCGGGCGGCGTCCGGTTGCCTGGAAAGCCAGAAATCGCTTGCCGCCCGAATGCGCTTTTGGGCGGAATACGAGACTGCAAAGACGGCCTCGTCGAGCGATCGGCGAGCCTTGACCTCGACACAGGCGACGAGGTCGCCCTTGCGGGCGATGATGTCGATTTCGCCGACCTTCGTTCGGTAGCGGAAGGCGACGATCCGGTAGCCTTTGAGGAGAAGGGCGACGGCCGCCCGGTATTCGGCCAGCGACCCGCGCCGCAGCGCCTTCAGCCGTTCGGCGCTGGGCGGCCTACGCGTCATCGCGCCCCTTCAGTTCCAGAAGCCGATCGTACAGATCCTTGCGGTTGAGCCCTGTCTGTTTTGCGGCTTGTGTCGCCGCCTTGCCGGTCGACATATCCTTGACGAGCTTGATCAGGATCGCATCGACATCCTCGGCCTCCGGGGCGGCCGGCGCGTCGGGCGGGGCGATGACGAGCACGATCTCGCCCTTTACCGTCGCGCCCTCGTCGTAAAAGGCTTTCAGTTCGCCCAGCGTTCCGCGGCGAAACTCCTCAAACGTCTTGGTCAGTTCCCGGCAGACGGATGCCCGGCGGACGTCGCCAAGCTCGTCAGTGGCGGCCGTGATCGTCGCGGCGATCCGGTGCGGCGATTCAAAGAAGATCAGCGTGGCCGGCACCAGCGACAGTTCGCGCAGCCGGTCGCGCCGGGCCTTGTCCTTGGATGGAAGAAAGCCCGCAAAGAAAAACGCCTCGTTCGACAGGCCGGAGCCGACAAGCGCTGCGAGCGGCGCAGATGCACCGGGGATCGGCACGACGCGGTGCCCGGCCTCGATGGCGCTCTGCCCAAGCCGAAAGCCGGGGTCAGAGACCAGCGGCGTCCCGGCATCGGACACCAGCGCAACCGACTTGCCGGCATCGAGCGCAGCCAGTAGCTTCGGCCCGGCCTCGTTGGCATTGTGCTCGTGATAGGCATAGGGCCGGTTGACGATGCCGTAGCGATCCAGCAGCACGCGGGTCACGCGGGTATCCTCGCAGGCCAGAACATCGGCCCCCGCCAGCGTTTCCAGCGCCCGCAGGGTAATATCCGAGAGATTGCCGATCGGGGTCGCAACCAGATAGAGCGCCGGCTCCAAGGGCCGCGCCGGAATGGTGGCGTTGTGCAGCCGAAAACTCCGCTGCCGCTCGCTGGTCTGTGTCTCGCCCGATACCTGCTTTTCCAAAATGCCAAGTCCTTCCATGCGCGCCGGTCGGGCACGTGCCGTCTTTATGGGTGAGCCTCCCGGCAGGAGCAAGAGCAAGAGATCGTTCGGAAGCCGATATTAAAGGGGATGCCAAACCATTTGCCCTTGCAATGCGCGACCTCTTTCTGCCATTTTGCCGCTCCACATCTGTTCAGCCCAAGGTCAGTCCTGGGGCAGTCAAAAAAGTAGAAGCCGGGGCATCGTTCCCGGCGATGGTTGAAAGCGGTAGCATCTCATGCGCATTACGATCGAGCGGTCCAATCTCCTGAAGTCGCTGAACCACGTGCACCGCGTGGTCGAGCGTCGCAACACCATCCCGATCCTCTCGAACGTGCTTCTGCGCTCCGATGGCGCAAGCCTCGAAATGAAGGCGACCGACCTCGATCTCGAGATCACCGAGGCGACGCCGGCGCAGGTCGAAACGCCCGGCGCCACGACGGTGCCCGCCCATCTGCTCTACGACATCGTGCGCAAGCTTTCCGATGGCTCTGAAGTGGCGCTCGCCACCAATGCCGAGGGCACGGCGATGACGGTGCAGTCCGGCCGCTCCAAGTTCTCGCTGCAATGCCTGCCGCAATCGGATTTCCCTGACCTGACGGCGGGCGCCTTCAGCCATACGTTCCGGATGAAGGCGACGGACCTGAAGATGCTGATCGATCGCACCCAGTTTGCGATCTCCACCGAAGAGACCCGCTATTATCTGAACGGCATCTATATCCACACGATCGAAAGCAACGGCCAGCTGAAGCTGCGCGCCGTGGCGACCGACGGCCACCGCCTTGCCCGCGCCGATATCGAGGCGCCCTCGGGCTCGGAAGGCATGCCGGGCATCATCATTCCGCGCAAGACCGTCAGCGAACTGCAGAAGCTGGTCGACAATCCGGATGTGGTCGTCACCGTCGAAGTTTCCGACGCCAAGATCCGCCTGACGATCGGCTCGATCATCATGACCTCGAAGCTGATCGACGGGACCTTCCCGGACTATCAGCGTGTCATTCCCGCCAACAACGACAAGGAACTGAAGATCGACTGCCAATCGTTCGCGCAGGCCGTTGACCGCGTCTCGACGATTTCCTCGGAACGTGGCCGTGCCGTCAAGCTGGCGCTCGGCGACGGGCAGTTGACGCTCACCGTCAACAATCCGGATTCCGGCAGCGCGACGGAAGAACTGTCCGTCGGTTACGACAGCGACCCGCTGGAAATCGGCTTCAACGCCAAATATCTGCTCGACATCACGGCGCAGCTTTCCGGCTCCGATGCGGTCTTCATGCTGGCCGACGCCGGTTCGCCGACGCTGGTGCGCGACATGGCGGGTGACGATGCGCTGTACGTTCTGATGCCGATGCGTGTCTAGGCAGAAGCGCTCGATACGTGCGCACATGTTTATGCCGCATTCAGACTTGTTTTTGCCGCAGACGACGGCAAGATAGAAACGACAGGAGTATCGCCTTCACCCGATGGTCCTGCCCTTTTTGCGTGTAGGGTTGCGGCATGAGCCGCGCGAAACCTGCAACTTGGCCATTTTGGTGCATAAGAATGTCGGGGATACGCATGAACTTTCGCCTGAAGGAACGTTTCGGAAGGAAATTCGACGAAGAAATCCGTTTCTTCAAGGGCTGGAAAAGCAACATGCGCGCGGTCGGTTCGATCGTGCCGACATCAGGCGTTACGGCGCGGCGGATGGCCAGTGTCGTTGATCCGCATTCCGGTCTGCCGGTTCTCGAACTCGGACCAGGCACGGGCGTGATCACCAAGGCGATCCTCGAACGGGGCATCAAGCCGGAGCAATTGGTGTCGGTCGAATTTTCGACCGATTTTTTCAATCATCTGTCCTTGCGCTTTCCCGCCGTCAATTTCATCAACGGTGACGCCTTCGATCTCGACAAGACGCTGGGTGCGATGCGTGATGCGACATTCGATTGCGTGATTTCTGCCGTGCCGCTGCTGAATTTCCCGATGGACAGGCGCGTCGCGCTGATCGAGGATCTTCTCTCCCGCATGGCGCCGGGCCGGCCTGTCATCCAGATTTCCTACGGGCCTCTGTCACCGGTCATCGCCATGCCGCATCGCTACCAGATCGCGCATTTCGACTTTGTCGTTCGCAACATTCCGCCGGCACAGCTCTGGGTCTATCGCAAGCCCCATTGAATTGGCCCGCCCATGTACGCGATCTATCTGACGCATCCGCAAATCCGGATGGAGCCGGACAAACCGGTTCCGAAATGGAGCGTGTCTGCATTGGGGCGTTCGCGTGCCGTTAAGGCAGCGGCTCTGCCATGGGCGTCCAGCCTGCGTCGCATTGTATCGAGCGATGAAACCAAGGCGTTGGAGACGGCCGAGATCCTTGCCGGTGCTTCCGGTGTTTCCCTCCAGACACTTCAAGGTTCCGGGGAGAACGACCGGTCGGCGACCGGTTTTTTGCTGCCGGAAGCCTTCGAAGCGGCGGCCGACCGGTTTTTTGCCGATCCGGAACAGAGCTTCATGGGATGGGAACGCGCTGTCGATGCGCAGGCGCGGATTGTCGCCGCCGTTACGGGCGTCCTTGAAATTCACGACCCTGCGCTGCCGATTGCCTTCATCGGCCATGGCGGTGTTGGCACGCTGTTGAAGTGCCATCTCATGGGAAAGCCCATTTCACGGACGCAGGATCAGCCGGCAGGCGGCGGCAATCTCTTTGCTTTCGGTCTTGCAGATCGTGCCCTTGCATGCGACTGGACGCCCATGGAAGACTGGCAAGGATGGGAACTCTGGCAAGGATGGCAGCAATGACAGCAAACGCGCGCGACCGGCTGATCGTCGGTCTGGATATTCCCACGATTGCCGAAGCGGAGACGATCGTCAAGACGCTCGGCGAGGACGTGCTGTTCTACAAGATCGGCTACCAGCTGGTCTTTGCCGGCGGATTGGAGCTTGCCCGCGATCTTGCTAGCGACGGCAAGAAGGTTTTTCTCGACATGAAACTGCTCGATATCGACAACACGGTTGCCAAGGGCGTCGAGAACATCGTCAAGATGGGAATGTCGATGCTGACGCTGCACGCCTATCCCAAGGCGATGCGTGCCGCCGTCGAAGCGGCCCGGGGATCGGATCTCTGCCTGCTCGGCGTCACCGTGCTGACCTCGATGGACGAACAGGACGTGATCGATGCGGGCTATGAATACGACCCGCACACGCTGGTCCTGCGCCGTGCCGAACAGGCGCGCGCCGCCGGCATGGGCGGCATCGTCTGCTCGGCCGAAGAAGCCTCTGCCGTGCGCAAGATCATCGGCCCCGACATGGCGGTCGTGACCCCCGGCATTCGCCCGGCCGGCAGCGATCGGGGTGACCAGAAGCGTGTCATGACGCCGGCCGATGCGCTCCGGGCCGGATCGAGCCACCTCGTTGTTGCACGGCCGATCGTCCAGGCACCCGACCCGCTGGCAGCCACCCGCTTGATCCTGTCCGAGATGAACGGCGCGCTTTCGGCCTGACGGCCTGACGGCCTGATGGCTGGCGACTAGGATCCGTTGCCTTCGACCCTGTTGGTTTTGTCGGAATTGCGGATGAGCGAGACGTCGCCGCCCTCGATCCTGTTGTCGGTCACCGTGTTGTGCTGCGCAAAATCGAGCGGACTGAGGCTGCTTCCGAACGGATAGGCCGGATCATGGAAGCAGTGCCACGACCAGCCGTTGCGCGAATTCAGCCAGACAGCCGGCTTGGCTGTACTGGACACCTGATAAACGAAACGATTGCCGGAGATCGTGTTCTCCTGCGGCGTCTGGTGGCGGATCGTGCCGCCTTCGCCGCAGTTGCGATACAGAAAAATCCCGCCATTGACCGGATTCTCAAAGGTGTTGCCACTAATCACATTGCGCGCCGACCCATCGATGGCAATCTGTTCGCGCGACCGCGTTGTGGCAGCGAAGGTATTTCCGGAAATCGTGTTACCGGCCGACTCGGCATCCAGATAGATCGCCGTGCCGTCGCTCTTGCCGGTGAACTTGGATCCGCTGAGCGTCAACCCTGTTGTCCCAGGGCCAAGATAGAGCGGGATACGCCCGTCAGCGATAAAGCTCAGGCCCGAAAGCGCTATGCCGGATGGTGCCGCCGCCTGTGCACGGGCCGTGTGTCCCTCGCTCAGGGAGGATTGTTTGACGGCTTTCGCCTGTCCGTTGGTGCCCAGCCCCTGAAGTCGGATCGCACCCTTGATGACGCAATTGCGGATCGTCACATTTCCCGGCACGCTCCAGCCGCCTTTTTTGTCGCGCATCGAGCGGATCAGAAGGCTCGGCTTTCCGAAATTCACCGTCCCGCGGGAGCCGTCAAGCATTGCCCCGTTGCAGTCGAGCGTGATGCCCGAGGCCTTCTCTCCGGAGACGAGGAGGCGCTTGGTGATGACATCATCCGGTTTCAGCGCCAGATCGCAGCGGAGTTCCAGGCTGGAGTCCTGTTTTGTTGCGGGTTCGCGCAGCGCCGATAACACTTTCACGCTGCAGGCTTTTGCATCCGCGGTTGCCGGCCAGGCGAGGACAAGAAGCATCCCTGCGAAGGAAAGGATGGCCGCGGGGAAAACCAGTCTCGATGGATGTGTTTCGCTCACGCCGTCTCCTGAAACCTGTTGCAACCCTTCCGGTCCCTGATGAAAATAACCGGATCATTGGTGTCTTGACCGATCTCCAGAATCGCCGGATGACAGAGCCAGCCTATAACAGGACAACAGGAGAGCGTCATGGCGAAAGCCTACTGGATTGCGCGGGTCGATATTCGCGATGCCGAGCGCTACAAGGACTATGTGTCGGCGGCAAAGCCGGCTTTCGAAAAATACGGCGCGCAGTTTCTCGCGCGTGGCGGCGAATTCCAGCGACTGGAAGGCAAGGTCCGGTCCCGCAACGTGGTCATCGAGTTTCCGTCGCTCAAGGCCGCAGTCGATTGCTACAACTCGCCGGAATACCAGATTGCAGCGGCCATTCGCCAGGAAGTGGCGGACGCGGAAATGGTCGTCGTCGAAGGCGTCTGATGCGGGGTCTGCCCTGCGGCGATAAGCGGCGGCGCGGCGAGGGCAAGGGGCCTTCACCTTGCCGGCCGATTGCGTTATGAACCATGCAAAGCCTTGCAGCGATCAGGAGTCCGCATCCCATGACCTTGTCCAATCTTCCCCCGCTCGTCACTGTCTTCGGCGGGTCCGGATTTGTCGGCCGTCATGTCGTGCGGGCGCTTGCCAAGCGCGGCTACCGGATACGCGTCGCCGTCCGTCGACCGGATCTCGCAGGCTTTCTGCAGCCACTCGGCAATGTCGGGCAGATCTCCTTCGTGCAGGCCAATCTGCGCTATCGCAAATCCGTCGACAGCGCGGTGCAAGGTGCGGACCACGTGATCAACTGCGTCGGTATCCTGTTCGAATCCGGCCGCAACACGTTTGATTCTGTCCAGGCATTCGGTGCCCGCGCCGTGGCTGAAGCCGCCCGCGCCGTCGGTGCAAAAATGACGCATGTCTCGGCGATCGGTGCCGATGCCGATTCCGAATCGGTCTATGCCCGCACCAAGGGGCGCGCCGAGAAAGCCGTTCTCGATACGGTGCCGGATGCCGTGATCCTTCGCCCCTCGATCGTTTTCGGGCCTGAAGACGGCTTCTTCAACAAGTTTGCCGAGATGGCGCGCTTCTCGCCGTTCCTGCCGCTGGTCGGCGGCGGCAATACGAAATTCCAGCCGGTTTATGTCACGGACCTCGCCGATGCGGTGGTCCAGTCCGTCGATGGCAAGCTTGCCGCCGGCAAGGTCTACGAGATTGGCGGCCCGGAAGTTCTGACCTTCCGCAACTGTCTCGAAATCATGCTGAAGACCATCGACCGCAAGCGGACCCTGCTGCCTTTGCCGTTCGGCGTGGCATCCATGATCGGCTCCGTCGCGTCCCTGGTGCCGTTCATCACGCCGCCCTTGACGTCGGATCAGGTGACACTCCTGAAGAGCGACAATATCGTGTCCGATGCTGCGATCGCTGAAGGACGCACCTTGCAGGGCATGGGCATTGCGCCGACATTGGTCGAGGCCGTGCTGCCATCCTACCTCGTCCGCTACCGGCCGCAGGGTCAGTATACGCGCTCCGGCAAGGCTGCCTGAGGAAACGGGTCTCCTCTCATGAGCCGCCGCCGGTGACCGCGGCGGCTTCGTTTTGCGCGTCCCAAAACAAAGCGTTGCACTTCTGCCTCACTTGAAAACGGGTTCTTTCTTTACCGTCGATTCAACATGTGTGCTTATTGATAAGCACCGAACCACCGAATACACAGCAGCCGTGCCACGTCCTTGTTTCAAAGGCTGTGCGGGCAAGTTTTTTTCGAAGAGGCAGAGTTCTATGGGCAAGTCGATCGCAATGTTTTTTGCGTGTGCTGCGCTGGTCGTAATCGCGGGTTCGTTCATCGCACCGAAGACGGTCGCGGGCGGACGTGATGGCTGCGCGCCGGCCTATGGCGTCGACCCATGCACCACTGCGTCTATCCCGACTGCCGGGAATTAAGAAGCGCCAACCCTTCGCGGGTTGGGACAAGTTTATGGCGGGGGCCAGGGGCCGCATGCACTTTTAAAGATGTGCATGCGGTTTTATTTTGCCAATCGGCCCGTTAGCCGACCAGCCAGAGGCCGATAAGGCCGGCGGTGCCAATGAAGATGCGCCAGATTGCAAATGGCGCAAAGCCGCGGTTGGAGACGAAGGTCAGCAGCGACCGGACAACGACCAGCGCAGAGACGAAGGCGGCGATGAAGCCGATCGCAATCACCGTCACGTCGTCGTAACTCAGGGCATTGCGGTTCTTGTAGAGATCGAGCGTGAAGGCGCCAAGCATGGTCGGCATGGCGAGGAAGAACGAGAATTCCGCCGCCGAGCGCTTGTCTGTGCCCATCAGCAGTGCGCCGGCAATGGTGGCGCCGGAGCGCGACGTTCCCGGAATCATCGCCAGGCATTGAAACAGGCCGATCTTGAAGGCGAGCGATGGCGGATAGTCCATGATGTCCTTGTATTTCGGCTGAAGCGGCATGCGGTCTATGGCGTAGAGGATGACGCCGCCAACGATCAAAACGATGCAGATGAGCGCCGGCGTTTCAAACAGGACGGCCTTGATGAAGTCATGGGCGATGGCGCCGATAATCGCTGCCGGCAGAAAGGCAAGGACAACCGCGAGCACGAAACCGCGCGCCTTGGGGCTCGACGGCAGCGCCAGCACGATCGAAAGCAGGCGCTGGAAATAGACCAGCAGGATGGCCAGGATCGCGCCGAGCTGAATGAGAACGGCAAATGTATTGCCCGGAGATTCGAAGCCGAGGAAATGTCCGGCAAGCAGAACGTGGGCGGTCGACGAGACCGGAATGAACTCGGTCAGGCCTTCAATTAGCCCGAGAATAAGTGCACTGATGATCGATTGATCGGCCATGAATTAAATATCCCTGAAGTTTTGAGGGTTAGCGTGAGGACCTTCGGGAAGGGTATAAGAGTTGATTCGCTTGTGTTTAAGGCACCAAATTCCTATAGCTTCCCCGGATGAGCCGTGGCCAGACCAATCCGCCGCGACACCGCGATTCCTTTGAAAATCAAATAGTCAAAGCCAGCATCAATGCCGACACTCTATCATCATCCCATGTCTACCGCGTCCCGGTTCATCCGGCTTATCCTGTCAGAATATGGCTATCAGACGGAACTGGCCGAAGAACAGCCCTGGGAAAAGCGGCGTGATTTTCTGGCACTCAATCCGGCGGGAACGCTGCCGGTTTATGTCGACGACAGCATGCGGGCGCTTTGCGGCGCAACGGTCATTTCGGAGTATCTCGACGAAACCAGCGGCATCATGAAGCGGGATCGCCGCCTTTTGGCCGAGGATCCTTTCCAGCGTGCCGAGATCCGGCGGCTTTCGGAATGGTTCCTGCAGAAGCTGGAAGCGGATGTGACGCGGCCTCTGGTGCGCGAGCGGATTTTCAAGCTGCAGATGACGCCGGATCAGGGCGGCGGTGCGCCGGACTCCAAGGCGTTGCGCATGTCGCGCGCCAATATCCGCCAGCATATGAAGTATCTGTCCTGGCTTGCGGGATCACGCACCTATCTTGCAGGCGACCGATTGTCCTATGCCGATCTGGCTGCAGCGGCTGCCATCTCCGTCCTCGATTATCTCGGAGAAATCGACTGGCAGGAGGCGCCCGCCGCCAAGGATTGGTACCAGCGGCTGAAATCGCGGCCGTCCTTCCGTCCGCTACTGGCCGAGCGTGTCCGCGGTGTGACCCCGGTCTCGCACTATGCCGACCTGGATTTTTAGAGCATGATGCCGAAAAATGTCGCGCGGTTTTCGGCCGACATCATGCTCGCGTTTTAGGAGGACGCCGTGTCTGGCGATGCACCCGTCGGGGACAGCCAAGAGAGACGGCGCCGGACGCTGACGCAATTCCTGAAGGCCGAAGCTTCCGACAAGGGTTTCGATATCTGCAGGGTGACGCTTCCCGACGCGATACCGCAGGCTC
This sequence comes from Pararhizobium antarcticum, assembly GCF_001885585.1. Classification (GTDB taxonomy): domain Bacteria; phylum Pseudomonadota; class Alphaproteobacteria; order Rhizobiales; family Rhizobiaceae; genus Pararhizobium; species Pararhizobium antarcticum. The sequence continues at coordinate 121,768 of NZ_LSRP01000140.1, read as the reverse complement.
CCGCACGGCTCGCCGATTTCCTGCATCACGAGTATCACGGAACCATGGACTGGCTGGCCGAGACGGCCGCGCGCCGCGCCGATCCGCGTGTCCTCTGGAACGAGGTCCGTTCCGTTGTCATGTTTGGAATGAATTATGCGCCGGACGAGGACCCGCGCGGTATTCTGCAGCAGGCCGATCGCGGCGCGATCTCGGTCTATGCGCAGAACCGCGACTATCACGATGTGATCAAGGGCAAATTGAAAGAGGTGGCGACGCGTTTCGCCGCGCGCGCCGGCGAAGACGTGAAAGTCTTCGTCGACACGGCGCCGGTCATGGAAAAGCCGCTGGCCGAGCAAGCCGGGCTTGGCTGGCAGGGAAAACACACCAATCTCGTCAGTCGGACCTTCGGCTCGTGGCTGTTTCTCGGCAGCCTGTTCACCACGGCGGCTCTATCGGTCGATGATGCTGAAATAGACCATTGCGGTTCGTGTCGCGCCTGTCTCGATGCCTGTCCGACGAATGCCTTTCCGGAACCTTACAAGATTGATGCGCGGCGCTGCATTTCCTATCTCACCATAGAGCACAAGGGACCGATCGCTGCCGACCTGCGGCCGCTGATCGGCAACCGGATCTATGGCTGCGACGATTGCCTCGCCGCGTGTCCGTGGAACAAGTTCGCGCAGGCGGCGTCCGAAATGAAACTCAGGGCGCGCGACGACTTGAAAGCGCCCTCGCTGCTCTTCCTGCTGTCGCTCGACGATGCGGCTTTCAGGGCGCTGTTCTCCGGCTCTCCGGTCAAGCGCATCGGCCGGGATCGCTTTGTGCGCAATGTGCTGATCGCCGCCGGCAATTCCGGTGACACGTCGCTTGTCGCGCCGTGTATCGGGCTTTGTGAGGACCTGTCGCCTGTCGTGCGCGGCATGGCCGTCTGGGCCCTGTCGCGGCTGATGCCGGCTGGAGATTTCGCTGCATTTGCGGCAAGACGACACGATGAGACGGATGGCGACGTGCGCGCCGAATGGGAAATGGCAGGAGCGTTCTGATGAAACTATTGGTTTTGGGTGCGGGCTATTCCGGAAAGGCAATTGCCCTGCAGTTGCTGCCGGTGGCTGAGACCGTCACTGGCACGACCCGCTCTGCCGGAAAGGCGGACCGGTTGCGCGAAAGCGGCCTGAGTGCCGAACTCTTTGACGGAAACGTGATTTCGCCGTCGCTTGCGGCCGTGATGGCGCAGACCACGCATCTGGTCCAGTCAATCGCACCGGGTCAGGACGGCGATCCCCTGATGCGGCCGCATTCCACGCCCCTGGCTACGCTTATGCCAAACCTGCAATGGGCGGCCTATCTTTCGACGGTCGGGGTCTACGGCGATCATGCCGGTGCCTGGGTCGACGAGGACACGCCCTGCAAGCCGGTATCCGCGCGCTCGATCGAGCGGGTCGAGGCAGAGCAGGCCTGGCTTGCTTACGGCCGCGACAACAGCCTGCCGGTTTCGATCCTGCGGCTGTCCGGCATTTATGGTCCGGGCCGCAACGGCTTGTGCAATGTGGCGGACGGAACGGCGCGGAGGCTGGTCAAGCCGAGCCAGGTCTTCAACCGTATCCGCGTCGAGGATATCGCCGCCGCGACGGCATTTCTTTCCGATCGCAATCTTGGCGGCATCTTCAACATCACCGACCATGAACCGGCACCGCCGCAGGATGTGGTCGCGGAAGCGGCGCGGCTCATGGGTCTTGCCCCGCCGCCGGAAATCGCTTTCGAGACGGCAGAGCTTTCGCCGATGGCGCGGTCGTTCTACGGGGAAAACAAGCGGGTCTCGAACCGGAAAATCCGTGATCTGGGCTTTGCCTTCCGCTTTCCGGACTATCGTATTTCGCTAGGCCAATTGTGGCAGGACGATATCTGGAGGGGTTGAGAACAGCAAAGGGTCGATCTGGAAATAGAATAGGAACAAAGATCGACATTCTGCGTTAGTAATCCGGATGAAAATGGCCCGGCGCAGGTCCGAGGATCTCTCGGATGATCAGTTGATCGGCATTTACTTTGTGAATTGAATACAACCTAAGCGGTATCGAGGTGATTTTCTGCCTTTGTATTTAGCCGAAAATGGCAAAATTCAAAAATTGAATCAAATTCGCATCATGAGCGTCGAGCTGGGGCATCCAGCAGGTGCCATTTAGTGATTTATGGTTGAATCCAAAGGACATTCCAGGAATTAAAACCACAATTCAAAAAAACGGTAATTTTAAATTTAAGGTCTTTCTCAACAAGTCCTAATGAGGCGTTAAAGGTTGAAGCACTTTTTCGCCATTTTTGCCCCGGAAAGGCAGCGCTCCGCAAGAGCGCGCCAAATTTCCACTACAGGGGTTTACTGTTTGACGAAGGTATTATCGACCGCTGCTATCGCAGCATTTCTCGCATTCGGGGCAATTCTGACATCGACGGCCGAGGGTCATGCCGCCGGCAATGGCTGCGGTGGTGCATCCTGGTATGCTCTTTCGTCGCGCACGGCATCCGGCGAGCGCATGAATGCGTCCTACCTGACGGCGGCCCATCGCAATCTCAAATTCGGCACCAAGGTGCAGGTGACCAACAAGCGCAACGGCAAGAGTGTCGTCGTGCGCATCAACGATCGCGGCCCTTTCATTCGCGGCCGGGTCATCGATCTGTCCAAGGCAGCCGCCTCTCATATCGGCATGATCCGCTCGGGAACCGCCAGCGTTTGCTACCGCGTCGTCAGCTGATGGCCTCTTGCACGGCCTGTTGCCAAGCATCAGGATTGCAATGAATGAGCCCTGCCGGCTTGCTCTTGACGGCCATGACCGTTACCACGACGGGAAATGGAGTAAGTTCAAGATGCGTTTGGGTGGCAGGCTCGCTGGAGCCATAGAGGTTCTGGCTGATATAGAGACGCGCAAGCGTCCGGTCGCGGATGCCCTCAAGGATTGGGGACTGGCGCATCGCTTCGCAGGATCGGGCGATCGCGCCGCGATCGGCAACATCGTCTACGATGCGCTGCGCATGAAACTGTCGCATGCCTGGCTGATGGACAGCGACAGCGCCAGCGCCTTGGGACATGCCGTCGTTTTCCGCCAGTGGGGCGTGACGCCGGACGCACTTGCTGCGGAGCTGGATGGCGACAAGTTTGCGCCAGAGCCCCTTGCCGATGCCATGGTCGCCGCCTTTGCAAGCCGCAAGATCGAGGATGCGCCGCTCTACGTGCAGGGCGACATTCCGGAATGGGTGCAGGCCTCGTTCGAGCAAAGCTATGGCGAAGACTGGCTTGTCGAGGCACAGGCGCTTGCCGGGCGCCCGGCGCTCGACCTGCGGGCCAACACGCTGAAATCCACCCGCGAGAAAGTTTTAAAGGCGCTGGAGCGCAGCGGTGTCGAGCCGACCGCGCTTGCCCGCCAGGGTATTCGTGTGCCGGCCGGCGAGGGGGCTTCGCGGCTGCCGAACGTGACGGCCGAGCTGTCCTTCCAGAAGGGCTGGTTCGAAGTCCAGGATGAAGGCTCGCAGATAGTCGCCGATCTGGTTCTGCCGAAGGATGGCGAACAGATCCTCGATTATTGTGCCGGTGGTGGCGGCAAGACGCTGGCCATCTCGGCGGCCATGCACAACAAGGGGCAGGTGCATGCCTATGACACCGACCGCAAGCGGTTGGCGCCGATCATCGAGCGCCTGAAGCGGGCAGGCACGCGAAACGTTCAGGTTCATGACAACAAGCCGGCGCTGGAAGTGCTGTTGGGCCGGTTCGACCGGGTGCTGGTCGATGCGCCGTGCACGGGCACCGGCACCTGGCGTCGCCGCCCGGACACCAAATGGCGCCTGAACCAGAAGAACATCGAGGAACGGCAGTCGCAGCAGCAGGAGGCCCTCACCGAGGCATCGCGTTATGTGCGGCCGGGCGGCAGGCTCGTCTACGTCACCTGTTCGGTTCTGCCGGAGGAAAACGAGATGCAGGTCAGCGCCTTCTGCGCAGCCAATCCCGAGTTTTCGGTCGTTTCAGCGCTTCCGTCCTGGCAGACGCTGTTCGGTGCAAGCGGCAGGAAGCCGCATTCGTCCGACGGCCAGACGCTGACGCTGACGCCGGCTTCGACCGATACGGACGGCTTCTTCTTCTGTCAGATGGATCGCAAGGGGTGATCAGCCGCGCGCATTTCGCCTGATCAGTCGACGCGCAGTGGATATTGCTGGCGCGGCGGGATCAGGTGGTGCAGCACGGCGATCGCCACCAGAAGCACGCTGCCGAGTGCCACGACCTCGAACAGGACCGGCGCATCGAAATGCGAGGCGACCGCGACGATAGGAACGGCGCCGGCCGGCGGATGCGTAAGGCGCAGAAACAGCATCATGCCGATGCTCAGGCCGACGCCGATGGCGCCGGCAAGCCAGAGACCCGGAAAGAAATAGGCGGCAAGACTGCCGATCAGGGCAGCCAGCAGATAACCGCCGACGACGTTTGCCGGCTGTGATAGCGGGCTTTTCGGCTGGCCGAACAAAAGTACCGCACTGGCGCCGAAAGGGGCGATCAGCAGCGGCAGGCCGGTATAGACGGCGAGCAGGCCAACGGCGATCATCGCTGTTATGGCGCCAATGCCGGATTTCAGATGATGATGGACTTCGCCCTGCGGTTCGTGCCGCCGGAGGTAGTGTTTGAGATGGTGCCGCATGCAAAATCCAAACTTTGATGATTTCGTCGTCATATAGCTTAATTTTTGATCAGTAAATGCCTTATAAATAGGCTGGCGTGACAATCGCTGCGCCGCGCCGGTCCGATAGCCTGTGCGTCAGGCGTGCCAACCCACCCCTCCCTTTATTGAAAACGTTCTAAACTATCCTCTTTGACACAAGTTTGGTTTTGGTTCATGAAAACCGGGCTCTGTGGAGGCGCCGGTCGCAACACGCGCGCCGTCTTGCGCTTGACCCATCGCGCGACCAGGGCAGCGGGGAGCCGAATGTTTCGGCGGGAAAAATCAGGAGAGATCATGAAAACATCAATCATTCGTGTCGCCGTCATGGCGCTGATTACAGGCACGTCGACCCTGGCCCTGCAGCCGGCCTTCGCGGCGACTGATGCCGGCGCCGTCGTCAACCATTACGCAACCGTGGCGCATGCCAAGTTCGAGGATGCCCTCACGACGGCCCAAGCGCTCGAAAAAGCCGTCGATGCGCTCATTGCAACGCCAAGCGAGGCGACCCTCAAGGAGGCCCGCGAGGCGTGGCTTGCAGCCCGCAACCCCTATCAGGAAACCGAAGTCTATCGTTTCGGAAACCCGATCGTCGATGAATGGGAAGGCAAGGTCAATGCCTGGCCGCTCGATGAAGGCCTGATCGATTATGTCGACCCGAGCTATGGCGCGGAAAGCGACGAGAACGCCCTGTTCACAGCCAACGTCATCGCCAACAAGGCCATCAAGATCGATGGCAAGGATGTCGATGCGACCAACATCACCCCGGAATTCCTGTCCGCTACGCTGCAGGAGGCCGGCGGCATCGAAGCCAACGTCGCTACCGGCTATCATGCCATCGAATTTCTGCTCTGGGGCCAGGACCTGAACGGCAACGGCCCGGGCGCCGGCAACCGTCCCTTCACGGATTTTGATACGAAGGCCTGCACCAACGGCAATTGCGATCGCCGCGCTGCCTATCTGAAGTCGGCCACGACCCTGCTCGTCTCGGACCTGAGCGAGATGGTTGCCAACTGGACGGCGGATGGCGCTGCGACCAAGAACATCGTAGCCGATCCGAAGGCAGGCCTCGTCGCCATCCTGACCGGCATGGGCTCGCTGTCCTATGGCGAACTCGCCGGCGAGCGGATGAAGCTCGGCCTTTTGCTGCACGATCCGGAAGAAGAGCATGATTGCTTTTCGGACAACACCTATAACTCGCATCTTCACGATGCGATCGGCATCCAGTCCGCCTATACCGGGGATTACACCAAGGTCGACGGCAGCAAGCTCGCCGGCGCTTCGCTGTCTGAACTCGTTGCCGCCAAGGATCCGGCGCTTGATAAGGAAATGAAGGAAAAGCTCGCAGCTACGGTCGCGGCGATGGAAGCCATGGCCAAGCGTGGCGAGACCGTCGAGAAATACGACCAGATGATCGCCGAAGGCAATGCCGAGGGCAATGCTGCGGTTCAGGCGGCCATCGATGGCCTGATCGCCCAGGCCAAAACCGTCGAGCGCGTCATTGCGTCGCTGGATCTCGGGACGATCGCGCTTGAAGGTTCCGACAGCCTGGATAATCCTAACGCTGTCTTCCAGTAGGAAGTCGAAGTCGGGCCATGAAAAAGCAAAGGCGGGCTGCCCCTGAAACGGTGGCCCGGTACGTCTGAATGAAACCACGCGCCGTCCCGCGCCGGATATTGCCGCTTGCAGCAGCACTGTGTCTGGCGGCGGGCGGCGTTTCGGTTTTCACGATCGCCAGTGATGGCGCCATCGCTGGCGCCATCACTGTCGAGAGACCTGACCTTTCGCAAACGGATCGCCAGCGTGTCGCGGCGGTGACGCGGCCGACGACGGATTTTACCAGGCCGGAAAAATTCGAGGCCATGTCCGGCGGCGCCGGTACGTCGATCGCCTCCGTCAATGCCGACAGTTTCTCGCAGTTTTCCGCCAATATCAGCTTTGCCGAGGAGGAGACCTTCAAGCTCGGCAATGCGCTGTTCCGCAAACTCTGGGTGTCGTCGCCCTCGTCGACACAGGCGTCTGACGGTCTCGGCCCGCTCTACAATGCGCGCGCCTGCCAGACCTGTCACCTGAAGGACGGGCGCGGCCATCCGCCCGAGGGCGCGTCGGATACGACGTCGATGTTCCTGCGCCTTGCCCGCGCGCCGCAGACCGAGGCCGAACGGCAGGCATTGGCAGCGCACATGGTCCCGAACTTTCCCGATCCGGTCTATGGCGCACAGCTGCAGGACAGTGCCGTTCCGGGATTGCCGGCCGAAGGCCATATGCGGATCGAGTACACCGAAGAGACGGTCGTTCTTGCCGGTGGCGAGCGCGTCTCTTTGCGCCGGCCGCGCTATTTTGTGACAGACCTCGGTTATGGTCCGCTTGATGCGACAACGACGCTTTCGCCGCGTGTCACCCAGGCCATGTCCGGCCTTGGCCTGATCGAAGCCATCCATCCCGATGATATTCTGGGGCTTGCCGATCCGGACGATGCCGATGGTGACGGCATCAGCGGCAAGGCGGCGCAGGTGCTTGATCCGCAAGCCGGTGCAATGATGCTTGGCCGGTTTGGCTGGAAGGCGCAGAGCGCCAGCGTCCGCCAGCAGAGCGCCGAAGCCTTTTCCGGCGATATCGGCATCTCGACGCCTGATGTTCCCCGCAGCCACGGCGATTGTACCGCAGCCCAGACCGCCTGTCTGTCGCTTCCGGATGGCGTGCAGCCACGCTTCGGCAACAGCGAGGCGCCGGCGCCTGTGCTTGATCTCGTCACCTTCTATTCGGAAAATCTGGCCGTGCCGGCGCGGCGCAAGGCTAGCTTTCGAGAAACCCTGGCCGGCAAGAAGCAGTTTTACGAAACCGGCTGCATCACCTGCCATACGCCGAAATTCGTCACCCGCCGCGATGCTGCCAACAAGGCCCATGCCTTCCAGCTGATCTGGCCCTATTCGGACTTTCTCCTGCACGACATGGGCGAGGGCCTTGCTGACGGGCAGCCCGTCGGCGAAGCCTCGGGGCGCGAGTGGCGTACGCCGCCGCTTTGGGGTATCGGATTGACGAAGACCGTCAGTGGGCACACATTCTTCCTGCATGATGGCCGCGCCCGCAACCTGACGGAGGCCATTCTCTGGCACGGCGGCGAGGCGGAAAAGGCCCGCGCCGGTTTTGCCGGCCTGTCGAAAGACGACCGGCAAGCCCTGATCACATTCCTGGAGTCCCTTTGATGCGCCCTGTTGTCGTCTCGCTTCTGAGCCTTGCCATTGCCCTTGGCGCCGCCGGCCCGGCCCCTGCCCAGGAAGGGGCTGCACTCTCGCCGCGCGCCCTCAACGAGCAGGCGCTTCCGGCCGTCATGGAAAAAGCAGTCGATGCCTTCATCCGGCCCGGCTATGGCAGGCTTGCAAAGGCGACGCAGGCGCTGTCGGAGGCCACGCATGTTTTGTGCGAAAAACCATCGGAGGCCGCGTTGGGCGAGGTTCAACTCGCCTTTGATGGCGTTGTCCGGCACTGGTCGACCATCGAGATCGTCCGTGTCGGTCCGGTGATCGAGGGCAACAGGTTCGAGCGTTTCCTGTTTTATCCCGACCGAAAGAGCACGGGCCTGAAGCAGGTGCAGGCCATTCTCGTGAAGGAAGACGAGACCGCAACGTCGGTCATGACAATCAGGGGCAAAAGCGTCGCTGTCCAGGGTCTGGGCGCGCTCGAATATGTTCTCTACGGGACGGGTGCTAAAAGTCTGTCCGGCCAGAAGAGCGGGTTTCGCTGCCGCTACGGCGCAGCGATTGCGGACAATCTTCGTGCGGTCGCCTCCGAACTCAGCGACGAATGGGAAAAGCCCGACGGCATTCAGGCGGCGTGGAAGAACCCGGGGCCGGGCAATCCGGTGTTCCGCGACAACAAGGAAGCGGCCACGGCCCTGCTCGGCATTCTCGTGCATGGCGTCGAAACGGTCAAAGACCAGCGGCTGCGGCCATTCTATGCCGGCGCCGTCGCGGGCAAGATCGATCCCGGCCATCCGAAGCTTGCCATCTACTGGCGATCGGGCAATACCATGCCGTCCATCACTGCCGATTTTCAGGCGCTGCAATCCCTGTTTTCCGTATCCGGAATGCAGGACCTCCTGCCCGCAGACAGCCGGTCGGTCGCCGGATCGGTGAATTTCGTGTTCAATTCCGTGATCAGCGCCAGCAAGGCGGTCGACCTGCCGATCGCAGCGGCACTGGCGGATGACGAACAGCGCCGCAAGCTCGATTTCATCGCGCTGAACACGCAGGATCTGCTGGATCGCCTCGACAGGGACTTCGGCGGCGCGATCGGTCTTGGCTCCGGCTTCTCCTTTTCCGATGGCGATTGAGAGATCCTCATGACGCGTGTGCAAGGCACTGTGAACAAGCCCGTAATGGTCGACCGGCGGGCCTTCCTGAAAATGGCGGGTGCCGGCTGGGCGGCGACACTGGCCCCCCGGGCCGCCTTTGCGCTGTCACAGGCCGATGCCGTCTTTGCCTCGGCCTTCATGGCGCCCGACGGGTCCTATGGCATTGCCACGCTCGATGATCGTGGCGGCATCATCGAGCGTGTGCCTCTGCCGGCCCGCGCCCATGGCATGACCTTTTCCCCAGCCTCCGGGCTTGGTGTCGCCTTTGCCCGGCGCCCGGGCACCTATGCGCTGATCTTCTCGCCGCGCCGCGCCGTTTCACCAATCGTCATCACCGCGCGCCCGGAGCGTCACTTCTACGGCCATGGCTGCTTTTCAGCCGACGGGCGTCTGCTCTATGCCACGGAAAACGACTTCGTCGGGCAACGCGGCATGGTCGGGGTCTATGACGCAACCGACGGCTTCGCCCGGATCGGCGAGTTCCCGACCTATGGCGTCGGCCCGCATGACATGACGCTGTCGGCCGATGGTGGGACACTGGTAATTGCCAATGGCGGCATCGAGACCCATCCCGATTTCGGACGCACCAAGCTCAATCTCGATCACATGCAGCCGTCGCTGGTTCTGGTCGATACCGCAACCGGCGGGCTGATCGAGCAGCATGTCATGCCTGAAAACCTGCGGCAGTTGTCCACCCGGCATGTGGATATCGACGCTGATGGAAAAATCTGGTTCGCCTGCCAGTATGAAGGTCCGCGCAATGACCTGCCGCCGCTGGCCGGCTCGTTTTCGCGCGGGGAGGACGTGCGTTTCCTGTCGCTTCCGGAAGAGGCTACAGTGGCGCTCGCCAATTATGTCGGCGCCATCGCCGTCAACCGGCAGGACGGGCTGGTCGGGCTGACATCGCCGAAGGGAGGCGCCTGCATCACCGTGGAGGGCCGCACGGGTAACGTTATCAGCACGCAGCGCCTTGCCGACGCCGCCGGCATCGCCGCGGCAAGTCATGGTTTCGTCACCTCGTCCTATGGCGGACAGCTTGGCGAGACGCAGAGCGCCGTCGCCTGGGACCAGCATATCGTCCGCCTTGCTTGACCCGCTCTGGAAAACGGCAATTCTTGCTCTAGATAGGTGTTCCATGAACCGCATCGTCGTCCACATCATCTTCATCGTCGCCGTGCTTGGAACCGGTCTGCTGATCGGCATCAACAACATTCCCGGCGAATGGTATCAATCGCTGGCGAAACCCTCCTTCAATCCGCCGAACTGGATCTTCGGTCCGGTCTGGTCTGCTCTCTATGTGATGATCGGCCTTGTCGGCGCCCGCATGTTTCTGGATCACCGACAGAGCGTGGCCTGGCGGTTCTGGATCGGGCAGATGGTCTTCAATTTCCTCTGGTCGCCGCTGTTCTTCGGCATGCAGCAGATCGGCCTGGCGCTGGTCGTGATTGTCGCCCTTCTGGTCGCCGTCACAGGCTTTATCGTGGTGAGCCGTCGGCAGGACCATGTCTCCAGCCTGATGTTTCTGCCCTATGCGGCCTGGGTTGCCTTTGCCACCCTGCTCAACGCGTCGATTTTCCTCATGAATTGAGCTTGTTCGCGGTTCGCGCGCATGGCAATCTTGCCACCTGCGCCGCACCGTCGTGCGGGATTTCAAAAGGCAATCGTCGAGACAGATGGAAGACCGGCATCCTGTGGATTTCCGCGACCGTATCGCGAGGAGCTTTAAGCGGCAGGCGGCCATGCGCACGATCGGCGCCGAGCTGACCCGTGTCGAGCAGGGGACCGTCGAAATCGAGCTTCCGTTCGACGAGAAACTGACCCAGCAGCACGGCTTCCTGCATGCGGGCATCATATCGGCCGCGCTGGATGCGGCCGGCACTTATGCCGCCTATTCCGTCATCGATCCCGATGCCTCGATCCTGACCATCGAGTTCAAGGTCAATCTCATGTCCCCCGGGCGCGGCGAACGCTTCCTGTTTCGCGGCGAGGTGACGAAGCCGGGCACGACGATCATCGTCTCCGACGGGCGCGGCTATGCCATTTCGTCCGATGGCCCGGCCAAGCTGATCGCCTCGATGACCGGGACGATGATGGTGATCCGTGGACGCGAGGGGATCGAGGGATGAGCTTTGAACTGAAGCCTGTTGCCGGCCGGAAGCTGCTCTATGTGATGGCCGTCGATGCCGAATACGGCGTGCATCTGCGCGCGCGCATCACGCCGCTGATGACCGGTGTCGGTCCTGTCGAGGCCGCCGTGACGCTGACGCGGGCGCTGGCCGACCTCAAGGCCCGCGACAGCATGCCGGACCTGGTGGTCTCGCTCGGTTCCGCCGGTTCGGCAAAACTCGAACAGACCGAAGTCTACCAGGCCATATCCGTTGCCTATCGCGACATGGACGCCTCGCCGCTCGGTTTTGAGAAGGGCGCGACGCCGTTTCTCGATCTGCCGGTCACCGTCGACCTGCCGCTGCGCATTCCCGGCGTGAAGACCGCCAGCCTCTCGACGGGCGCCAATATCGTTTCCGGTGCGACCTACGACACGATCGCTGCCGACATGGTGGAGATGGAAACCTTTGCCCTGCTGCGGGCATGCCAGTCCTTCAAGCGGCCGCTCATCGGCCTGCGCGGCATTTCCGATGGCCGTCAGGAATTGAAGCATGTCAACGACTGGACCGAATATCTGCACGTCATCGACGAGAAGCTGGCAGACGTCGTCGATGCGCTGGAAAAGGCCCTGGAAACGGGCGATCTCAGGCTCTGAGCGGCAAACATTGTCCGGGTGCAATTGAATTGTTGCTCTTGGCGCCTGCTTTGATTAAAGGCTCGCCATGATCCCCCGATTTATTATCCCAGCCAGCGGAAGCGTTTCATGACCGAGACAGTCCATCCCGATACCGTTCTCATCATCGATTTCGGCAGCCAGGTCACGCAGCTGATCGCCCGGCGCGTCCGCGAAACCGGCATTTATTGCGAGATCGTACCGTTCCAGTCTTCGGAAGAGGGCTTCCACCGCCTGAAGCCGAAGGCGATCATCCTCTCCGGCAGCCCCGCATCGACGCTCGACATCGGCTCGCCGCGCGCGCCGCAGATCGTTTTCGACAGCGGTCTTCCGGTCCTCGGCATCTGCTATGGCCAGCAGACGATCTGCGAGCAGTTGGGGGGCACGGTCGAGGCCGGGCATCACCGCGAATTCGGCCGCGCCTTCATTGAGATCGCCAAGGAATGCGCGCTCTATGACGGCGTCTGGCCGGTCGGGTCGCGTCACCAGGTCTGGATGAGCCATGGCGACCGCGTCACCGCGATCCCGGACGGTTTTGAAGTGGTCGCCACGTCCGCCAATGCGCCGTTTGCCTGCATCGCCAATGAGGCGAAGAAGTACTATGCCGTGCAGTTCCACCCCGAGGTTGTCCATACGCCTGACGGCGCCAAGCTGCTGGCCAATTTCGTGCAGAAGATCGCCGGGCTGAAGGGCGATTGGACGATGGCCGCCTATCGCGAACACGCAGTTTCCGCCATCCGCAAGCAGGTCGGCGACAAGCGCGTCATCTGCGGCCTGTCGGGAGGCGTCGATTCCTCGGTGGCCGCCCTTCTCATTCATGAAGCGATCGGCGATCAGCTGACCTGCATTCTCGTCGACCATGGCCTGATGCGCAAGAACGAGGCGGCCGATGTCGTCAAGATGTTCAACGAGCATTACGATATCAAGCTCGTGCATGTCGATGCGTCCGACATGTTCATCAACGCGCTTGAAGGCGAGAGCGATCCGGAAACCAAGCGCAAGACCATTGGTCGGCTGTTTATCGACGTCTTCGAGGCCGAAGCCAAGAAGATCGGCGGTGCCGACTTCCTCGCCCAGGGCACGCTCTATCCCGACGTGATCGAAAGTGTCTCCTTTACCGGCGGCCCGTCGGTCACCATCAAGTCGCATCACAATGTCGGCGGCCTGCCGGCCCGCATGAACATGCAGCTGGTCGAGCCTTTGCGCGAACTGTTCAAGGATGAAGTCCGTGTGCTCGGCAAGGAACTCGGCCTGCCCGACAGTTTCATCGGTCGCCATCCCTTCCCGGGACCGGGCCTTGCCATCCGCTGCCCGGGCGGCATCACCCGCGAAAAACTCGAAATCCTGCGCGAAGCCGATGCCGTCTATCTCGATGAGATCCGCAAGGCCGGCCTCTACGACGCGATCTGGCAGGCCTTCGCGGTTCTTTTGCCGGTGCAGACGGTCGGCGTCATGGGCGATGGCCGCACTTATGAATTCGTCTGCGCGCTGCGCGCCGTGACCTCCGTCGATGGCATGACGGCGGATTTCTATCACTACGACATGGAATTCCTCGGGCGCGCCGCCACCCGCATCATCAACGAAGTCCGCGGCATCAACCGCGTGGTTTATGATGTGACGAGCAAGCCGCCCGGCACGATCGAGTGGGAATGAGCGGCGGTTCCTGTCAGAATCCCCGCCCCGTTCGCCTGTCGCTTTCCAGCCGCGAAACGCAGCCCTGGATCTTCGCCATCAGCAGGTCGAAGTCGACGGGTTTGGTCAGATAGTCGGCAGCGCCGGCTTTCAGGGCTGTGATCATGTTTTCCTTGTCGCTCAGCGCCGTCAGGAAGATGAACCGGATATTCGACAGCTCTTCGTGGTGCATCTGGATTTCCGCGAACAACTGATGGCCGTCGAGTTCGGGCATGGTGATATCGCAAACGACGATGTCAGGCCATTTGCTGATGATGATATCCAGAGCCTGCCGGCCATTGGCGGCTTCCAGCGTATTGAATCCGCTATCCCTGATTTCCTCGATCAACAGGCCCCGGATGTCGTCTTCGTCTTCAACGCAAAGAATGGTGATCATGTCTAGCCTGTTGTCGCCTGGTCGAACCCGTCGACCTTGGGCATTATGGTGTTGATCGGAAGGACGACAGTGAACGTGCTGCCCTCGTTTTTCCGGCTCTCGAGCCTGATCTGTCCGGCATGCGCCTCGACAATCTGCTTCACCAGATTGAGGCCAATCCCCGTTCCGGCGATGCCCGTCGAACTTCGCGCCCTGAAATAGCGCTGGAACATCTTCGGCAGATCCTCGGGATCGATGCCAACGCCGTGGTCCCGGATCGAGACACAGGCGGAACTGTTTTCCATGGATCCACAGATGTGAATTTCCGGCGATGTCGGCGCATATTTGACGGCATTGGAAATCAGGTTCGTGAAAACCTGCTCTATGGCGGCGGTGTCGGCAACGACAATCGGCGGGAGTTCGCTCAGATCCACCTTGAAGTGATGAAAGCTGCCGATCGATTTCTGCCGCAGCACGCAATGTTCGACGATCGCCCGCAACGAGCACGGCCGGAAGTCGTAGAACATGCGGCCATGCTCGATCCGACCTGCCGACAGAAAGCTCTCCATCAGATCGACCATCCGCGAAACGGCACCACGGATCAGGCCGGCCTTTTCGGCCGCGAAATCGCTTGTCATTTGATCCTTGCGCCGTTGCAGCCTCTGTGCAGCCCCGTCGATGATCGCCAGCGGCGTCCTGAACTCGTGCGACGTCATGGTCACGAACTGACGCTGGAGTTCGTTGATGTGCCGTTCCTGGTCCAGCAGGCGCTGCAGTTCCTCCGCCTGACGACCGATTTCGCCCGTGCGCTCGGAGACCAGGTTTTCAAGCGTTTCCTTGTGTTTGATGATATCCTGCTCCGCCCGCCGTTTCAGCGTCACGTCGAGATAGGTCAGGATACTGCCACCACCCGGCTTCGGCGCCGATCGCATTTCCAGAACGAGACCGGTGCCGACCTCGCGGTCGAAGCAATGCTCCTGAAAGCTGCGGACATGGCTGACGCGCGCCCGGACCTTCTCCTCGGGTTCTCCGGGGCCATATTCGCCTCTGCGGGCGTTGTAGCGAAATACATCCTCGATATTCGAACCAGCCGGAAACATGGTTTGCGAGAGATCCAGAAGTTCATAGAAGCGGCGATTGGTCAGGAGCATCACCAGATTGGCGTCGAGAACGCAGATGCCACCCGGAAAATTGTCGACCGTTGCCTGCAACAGGGCGTGAGCATCGTCCTGTGGGATCAACCCGCCCTCCATGCTGCTGCCGTCGGACACCGAACCACTCCCGCTTCCTGCGCAATATCACGCTGTGACGTTCTAGTTGCTGTGCCTCTAATGTAGGTGGTGTCCGTTACCGGCCTGTTAACATCCGATTGTATTTTCGGGGCTGTCGTCGCACCGGTCCTTGCGCCATTTCGGGGACGCCTTCCAGTGCGTGATGAGGTTTTCCAGGACCGATAATGCGTATTCTTCCTGGGAATAAATTCACAATGTTCTGTTTTTGTTCTTGATCAAAACGCCGACTCGGCTATACCTAGGACATCCAGAAAGAGATGAGGTCTGCCATGCTTGGAAAAGCCGGGAATGAAGTCGTGCGCGTTCACCAGCCATCGTTTGCCTTTGGCGATGCCGCCGGATTGCGCTCGCGAAAATTCGACGAAAGCGTCAGGAGCAACCTGTTCCTGGCCGTCGTGCCCGAACGGGATACGGCCTGTCAGGCGGTCGAGATCGGCCGGCATGCGGCTGTCGAGTACGACCTCTCGCGCGAGGTGCGCCCGCATCGCAAGATGCATGTCGCGCTGAATGCCATCGGCGCCTACACCCAGCTGCCGGACGATGTGGTCTCGACAGTGAGCCAGGCCATGTCGGCGGTCCGGGCCATGCCCTTCGAGATCAGCTTCGACCGGATCATGAGTTTCCAGACAGGCTATGCCCAGCCTCTGGTGCTGACCAGTGCGGTGCGCAGCGAGGAAATGATGGATCTTCATGTGCAACTGGCAAAGGAAATGTGGAGTGCTGGTCTGATCTTCTCCTACAATCCGCGTTTCAAGCCGCATATGACGTTGCTTCATGACGGCGCGACGATTGCGGAGCGGGAACTGATCGAACCCGTTTCCTGGACCGTGCGTGAGTTCGTGCTGGTCCACAGTCTTGTCGGGTGCAATGACCATGAATATCTCGGGCGCTGGCCCTTGCTGGGGTGACGGGATCGACGGAGCGGGGCGTTCCGAAGATCTTGCATCGTCTCCAGCCAACCCGCATAAGCGCGGGACAGAAGCAAAGGCGGGTCACATGGACATCTCCGAAATCATCCTCCCGGGCGATACGCCCGGTATCGAATGGCGGCTGCCGGTTCTCCGGTTCAAGGGCCGCGATCCGAAGGCTCCTAAAATCTATATGCAGGCAGCGCTGCACTCCGGTGAATTGCCCGGCACGGCGCTCCTGCATTTCCTTTGCGATCGGCTGCGCCGGGCCGAGGCCGCTGGCGCGGTTTGCAGCGATATCACCATCGTGCCGCACGCCAATCCGATCGGGGCCGCGCAATCGCATTTTGGCGAGATGCAGGGCCGTTTTGATCTGGGTTCGCGCACCAATTTCAACCGCGATTTCCCGTTGATCGCTCTTGGTGAACGCGACACGTTGCTTGACGATCTCGATCGTTATACGGCGACCGAGCAATTGAAGCGGCAATTGCTGCACATGGCGCTTGGTGCGGATCTCGTGCTCGACCTGCATTGCGATGACGAATCCCTGCAATATGCCTATATCGACGATGCCTTCTGGCCGGAGGCATCCGATCTGGCCGCAGCACTCGACATGGCGGCCGTCTTCCTTTCGGACGGTGAAAGTTCGGCCTTCGAGGAAGCCGTCGGTCATGCGTGGAAGCATGAAATCGCGGGTGAGCGCAGGACGCAGTTGCCGGGTCGGCTTGCGGTGACGCTCGAGTTGCGCGGGATGCGCGACGTCACGCCTGAGATGGCCAAGGCCGATGCGGAGGGGCTCTGGAATTTTCTCGCAGCCCGTGGCGCCGTCACAGGCGAGGCTACGCCCGTCGGCGATTTCAAGGGCCAGGCGCTGCCGCTCGACAATATCGAGATGATCCGCGCCCCGCAGCCGGGCGCCGTCCTGTTTCACAAAAGCCTCGGCGACCGTGTCGAGGAGGGTGACCTTCTGGCAACCATCCTCACTCACCCCGGCATGGAAAATGGCGTGATCGATGTCATGGCACCGCAGGCCGGGCTGATTGTTACCCGGGTTTCGACGCGCTTTGCCCGCCGGCGCGCCGATCTGATGAAGATCCTCTGCCACGAAAAAACCAGGGCCGGCCGCAAGCCCGGAGCGCTGGAAGACTGAACTTGCCGGGCCAGCCTTTGGTCAGGGCAGGGCGCCGGCCTCGAATTTCGGGCTGTCGAGCAGGATCGTCGAGCGCAGCGTCTTGATCTCGGCGATCTTGTCGAACTCGACCCAGAGCAACCGCTTGTAGTCGCCGACATCACGCACAGCGATCTTCAGCAGGAAGTCGAAATCGCCAGCCACCGTATGGCATTCGACGACCTCCGGCATGCGGCTGACCTGTTCGATGAAGCGCTGGGCGACCTTGGTCACCGTGCGCTCCAGCGTCACCTCCAGAAAGGCCTGGAAACCCAGCCCCGCCGCCTTCGGATCGACCAGCACGGTCTGACGGATAATCCCGGTGGCGTAGAGCCGCGCCAGCCGCCGCGACAGGGGCGCCGGCGATAACCCGACCTTCTCGGCCAGTTCGTTGTTGCTGCGCGAGGCATCCTCGATCAAAAGCCGGATGATCCGCCGGTCGACGGCATCGATCTCGATGTTTACTGCGGGGTCCATCGGCGGCTTTCCAGTTTGAATTGACTTCACGCAAAAACATGCATGATTTTTTGCTAGACTAGCAATTATATAGAAGCCAAGGCAGAGAAAAGCGCAAATTCATAAGCGATTTTGCGCATTCATGTCCTGTAGATTGCGCCTGGGGCGATGCCGGGGGATATTGCCTGTCATTCCCAGTGTTTGTTCTCAACCCGCTCTCAGGAACCCTTTCATGTTCGATTTGCTCGCCCGCCAGCCCGATGATCCCTTGCTCGCTTTGATTGGCCTGTTCCGGCAGGACGGGCGACCCGGCAAGATCGATCTCGGCGTCGGCGTCTATCGGGACGAGACCGGTGCAACGCCGATCTTCCGGGCAGTGAAGGCGGCCGAGACGGCGCTTCTGGAGACGCAGCAGACGAAATCCTATATCGGGCCGGAAGGCGATCCCGCCTATCTCGAGCTGCTCTGGTCACTCACCGGCGGCAACAGCCAGGGTCGTGCGGTTGCCGGCGTGCAGACGCCGGGCGGGTCCGGCGCCTTGCGGCTGGCCGCCGATCTCCTCCACGGCATGGGCGTCAGGCGCATCCTGCTCGGCCTGCCGACATGGCCCAACCATGCCAGCATCTGCCGGGCCGCCGGGCTCGAAATCATTTCTTATCCTTTCTTCGACGTGCCGTCGCAGGCAGTCCTGTTCGACCGGATGACCGAGGCGCTGGAAGCGGCCAATCCCGGCGATGCCGTTCTCCTGCATGCCAGTTGCCACAATCCGACGGGCGGTGTGCTGACATCCGAGCAATGGCAGGACATTGCCACGATCATCGAACGACGTGGACTGCTGCCGCTGGTCGATCTTGCCTATCAGGGCTTCGGACGCGGCCTCGACGAGGATGTGCCCGGCCTGCGGCTGCTGCTGGCTGCGGTGCCGGAAGCGCTGGTGGCAATCTCGTCCTCCAAGTCGTTCGGGCTCTACCGCGAGCGCACCGGCGCGATCTTCGCCGTCGCACCGTCGCAGGCTCTGGCCGATACCGCCCGCTCCAATCTGGCCGCCCTTGCCCGCATCAGCTATTCGATGCCGCCGGATCATGGCGCTGCTGTCGTTCGGGGTATTCTGGAGAACGAGGCCCTCAAGGCCGACTGGACGCTTGAACTCGACGGCATGCGCGGCCGCATCCAGGGCATCCGCCGCGGGCTGGCAGAAGGGCTGAAAGGGCGCTGGCCGGCGCTCGCCGCAATGGCGCACCAGGAAGGCATGTTCTCCCTGCTGCCGCTGAGCGAGGCGGAGGTGCTGCGTCTGCGGGCCGAACACGGCATCTACATGCCCACCTCCGGGCGCATCAATATCGCCGGCCTGAAGACCAGCGATGTCGATGCCGTCGTCGCCACCTTCGTGGCGCTCTGACGATGGCCCTCCAGGATCAGACCGCAGAGACCACCCGCTCAGCCGAGCCCCTCGATAGCCCCGCGAAAGGCGTGACGGAAACCGGCGAGCGCCACAGGCTCTACGAGGACGTGCTGGCCATTCTGCTCGGCACGCTGTTCGTTTCCTTCGGCATGGTGATCTACACCAAGGCCGTGCTCCTCGCTGGCAGCACGGCGGGGCTGGCGCTTTTGCTCCAGTACATCACCGGAGTGCATTTCTGGATCATCTTCTCGCTCGTCAACCTGCCGTTCTATGTGCTGGCGGTGAAGCGTCTGGGGTGGTCGTTTGCGCTGCGCACCTTTGCCGCCGTCAGTCTTGTTTCGCTTTTTTCGCGGCTGATGACAGGATGGGCGAGTTTCGCCACGCTCGATCCTGTATTCGCAGCCGTGATGGGTGGCTGTCTGGCGGGTTGCGGGCTGCTCGTCCTGTTCCGGCATCGCACCGGGCTTGGCGGCATCAATATTCTGGCGATTTTCCTGCAGGAAAAATTCGGCATCCGCGCCGGTTATTTCCAGCTTGCCGTCGATCTGTCGATTCTCGCTGCAGCGTTTTTCGTCATCGCCCCGCAAAACCTCGTCCTGTCGGTTCTGAGCGCCGTGATCGTCAACATGATCCTGGCGATCAACCACCGGCCCGGCCGTTATGCGGGGCTGACCTGATCATTCCCGGCGGCTTGCTCTTTTCTCCCTGCCCATCCGGCGCTATGCATGCCCGACACTATCTTGGCGGACAGCAGACGGGGCATCCATGGGCGTGACGATCTACGGCATCAAGACCTGCGACACGATGAAGAAGGCCCGCCTCTGGCTGGAGGCTCATGACGTCGCCTATGATTTCCACGACTACAAGGCGCGTGGCGTCGACCGGGCCGATCTGGAGCGCTGGGTGGAAAAGCTGGGCTGGGAAACCGTGCTCAACCGTTCCGGCACCACGTTTCGCGCCTTGCCGGAGGCGTCCAAAGTTGATCTCGATAGTGGCAAGGCGATCGAGCTGATGCTGGCGCAGCCTTCGATGATCAAGCGCCCGATCCTCGAAGGAGACGGCACGCTGCTCGCCGGCTTCAAGCCGGATGTCTATCAGACAAGCCTGCGCGGCTGAGGCGGCGATGTCGAAGACCACGCGCGCAACCCAGTTCCTGGCAAAGGCGGGCGTCGCTTTCACGGTTCACCTCTATGACTACGACCCCTCCGCAGACCGCATCGGCATGGCCGCAGCCGAGGCGCTGGGTGAGCATCCCTGCCGCGTCCTGAAGACGCTGATGGCCGAGGTCGATGGCAAGCCGGTCTGCGTCGTGGTGCCGTCGGATCACGAAGTCAGCATGAAGAAACTGGCGGCGGCCTTTGGCGGCAAGTCTGCCACTATGATGAAACCCGCCGATGCCGAACGGCTGACGGGCTATCATGTCGGCGGCATCAGTCCCTTCGGGCAGAAAAAGCAGGTGCCGACGGCGATCGAGCTGTCCGCTCTTTCCGAAGAGAAGGTCTATATCAATGGCGGGCAGCGCGGCCTGCAGGTCCGGCTGGCACCGGAAGAGGCACGCAAGGCGCTGGGTGCCGTCGCAGCGCCCCTGATCGCCTGAGCGCGCGCTACGGCCACTGCGCCGCCCAGTCGCGCAAGGCCAGTCTTGCCGGCTTTGGCCATTCCGTCACTGCCGGCCGCACGATGATCTTCTCTCCTTCCGGTTTCCACGCCAGATAGAGCGTCTGGTCTGCGGGGTTGGCAGCAATGAAAGCGCCGGCCTCGAGGCAGATGAATTTCGGGCAGGCGCTGCCGACAAAATAGCCATTCTCGAATGTGCCGCTGCCAATGCCGACGATGAGTTCGGCAAAGGACTGGCGATCACTGCCCAAGAGGTCCTCGATCGCGTCTGTCAGGCCTCCAAAACCCATCAGGTCGCCCGGATGCGTCACGCCATCGGGCGTCACGTCGTCCCACCCCTTTGCATTGTCGGCGGTGAAGGCCTCGCTGGCGATCTGGCGAAGGCCCGACGCCGGTGTCCATTCCCAGCGCTCGCTCTCCCGATCCGGCAACGGATCCGCCGCAAAAACCACGCGGTCCTCCTCAATGGTCACGTTCATGAAGGCGCAGCTGTCGATCGGGCCTTCGAATTTCACGTCGTCTTCCGGCGGGGCCGACACGACGAAGGGCGCGCCCTCGCAGGCATTGCCGCCGGCCGAACTGGTGCCGACCACGAAATCGACACCGTCGATCGATCCGCGATGCTGGATGAAGATGAACGCATTCTCATGCACCTTGCGACCGTCGATGCGGAGAACCCGCTCTGAAAATGGTCCTTCGACAACCAGCCGATGACCGGCGAGATCCTCGACCGTCTCCGGCGCGTCTTCGGCGACTGCGAGATTGGCCGAGATCAGGAAGACAAAGGCGACGAAACAGCGAAACAGCACAGTCCGGGAAAACACGGTCATTGTCATCTCCTGAAGGCCGAGCCGGACGCGCATGGATCGGCTGCCGAACAGCACTCACATTCCGATCAAGGTCAACCTTCATTTTTGGGGCAAAGCACCTTAAGTCTCTTCAAGACGCTTCCCCAAGATCAGGATCATCATGACACATTCCCTCGACACCGCCGCCGTCATCGACCCCGTCAAGCTCGAGAAACTGGCCGAAGTCGCCATCAAGGTCGGCCTGCAATTGCAGCGCGGCCAGGATCTGGTCATCACCGCGCCGATTGCTGCCATGCCGCTGGTCCGCTTGATCACCAAACATGCCTATATCGCCGGTGCCGGACTGGTCTCGACCTTCTATTCCGATGAGGAAACGACGCTGGCGCGCTATGCCTATGCGCCAGACGAAAGCTTCGACCGGGCCAGCGACTGGCTCTATGAAGGTATGGCCAAGGCCTATGGCAACAACACCGCGCGGCTCGCCATTTCCGGTGACAATCCGATGATGCTGGCGGCGCAGGATCCGGCCAAGGTGGCGCGCGCCAACAAGGCGATGTCGATCGCCTACAAGCCGGCACTCGAGAAGATCTCCAATTTCGACACCAACTGGAACATCGTCTCCTATCCGAACCCGGCCTGGGCCCGGCAGATGTTTCCGGACGATGCCGAAAGCGATGCCGTCGAAAAGCTCGCCAATGCGATCTTCGCCGCCTCCCGCGTCGATGTCGCCGATCCCGTCGCTGCCTGGGCCGAGCACAATGCCACTCTCGCCCGGCGGTCCGGCTGGCTGAACGGCGAACGCTTTGCCGCACTGCAGTTTACCGGTCCCGGCACGGATCTGACGGTCGGCCTTGCCGATGGCCACGAATGGCATGGCGGCGCATCGACGGCGAAGAACGGCATCACCTGCAACCCCAACATTCCGACCGAGGAGGTCTTCACCACGCCGCACGCGCTGCGCGTCGAAGGCCATGTCTCCAGCACCAAGCCGCTGTCGCATCAGGGCACGCTGATCGATAACATCCAGGTCCGCTTTGAAGCCGGCCGCATCGTCGAGGCCAAGGCTTCGAAGGGCGAGGCGGTTCTGAACAAGGTGCTGGATACCGACGAAGGCGCCCGGCGGCTTGGCGAAGTGGCGTTGGTGCCACATTCCTCGCCGATCTCGGCCAGCGGCATCCTGTTCTACAACACGCTGTTCGATGAAAATGCCTCCTGCCACATCGCTCTTGGCCAGTGCTATTCGAAGTGCTTCCTCGATGGTGCCTCGCTCACCCAGGACCAGATCAAGGCGCAGGGCGGCAATGCCAGCCTGATCCACATCGACTGGATGATCGGCTCCGACAAGGTGGACATCGACGGCGTGCGGGCCGATGGCGCGAAGGTGCCGGTCATGCGAAAGGGCGAGTGGGCGTGACCACGCTCGGTGTTATCGGCGGATCCGGATGGCTGGGCGGGGCATTGCTGCGCCCTGCTTTGGCCAGAGGGTTCGTCCAGCCATCCGATCTGATCCTGTCGTCGCGAAGCGGCCGGTCTTCCGGCTTCGATGCATGGCCGGCAGTCCGCTTTACAACGGAAAATGCAGCGCTTGCGGCGGCCTGTGACATCGTGATTCTGTCCGTGCGCCCGGAAGACCTTGGAGCGCTCGATCTGGATCTCTCCGGTAAACTCGTGATCTCTGTTATGGCACGCGTGACGGCCGATGCCCTTGGGTCCCGGTTTAATGCTGAGCGGATCATCCGCGCCATGCCCAATGCAAGTGCTGAGCACGGTCTGTCGTTTACCCCCTGGTTCGCGACATCAGAGGTTACAGCCAACGATGAGGCGTTCGCGGATGGGTTCTTTGCCTGTTCGGGGAAGACGACCAGACTGAGGGGTGAAAAGGAGCTCGACTATTTTACAGCGCTCACGGGTTCAGGGCCGGCCTTCATCGCCGCCTTTGCCGATGTGATGATCCGCGATGCCGTGGCCAATGGGGTTGCGCCGACCGTGGCGGATGCGGCCGTGCGGCAGCTGTTTCTCGGCGCATCGACATGGATGGCGAAGGTGGCGGAAAGCCCGGCTGAAACCGTCAAGGTCTTTACCGATTACGGGGGTACGACGGCTGCTGGTCTCACCGCAATGAAGGCGGCCGATATCGAGACTCCGATATCCAAAGGCCTGGCCGCTGCGGCAAAGAGAGCGTCCACTGCCTAACTCGTAGGGGACGACAAGGTCGCGAGGTTGTCAGGGCGGATCCCGAACTCACGATCGCATGCCGGAGATTGCCGGTAAGACGCTCGGCGGCGCCATTTGCCCCTTCTGGCCGAGCCAGACGCTGACAAGCACGGCGAGCATGCCGGCCAGCTGCAGCAATGTTAGATTCTGGCCAAGCACGCTCCAGCCAAGCAGCGTCGCCACCAGGGGGCTCAGGAAACCGAGCGAGGCAACGGCGGCGGGATCGAGTTTGGACAGTCCACGAAACCACAGAAGGTAGGTGAAGGCTGCGCCGATCAGCCCAAGCCAGACCATGCCAAGGATGTTTTCCGTGGTCGGCATCGGCAGACTGGGCTCGAACAACAGGGCGACCGGCAGCAGAATGAGACCGCCGGCGGTCAGTTGCCAGGCGGTGAAGGTCAGGCTTGATACCGGCGGCGCCCAATGCCGGGTGAGAACTGTTCCGAAGGCCATGGAGATGGCGCCGGCCAATCCAGCGATGATGCCGATGGGATCGAGTGCAGCACCCGGTGTCAGCACCAGCAGTCCGACGCCGGCTATTCCGACAAAGCCCGCGACGATCGCCATGGTTTTGATCTGTGTGCCGATCAAAAGGTGCGCCAGCATGACGACGATCAGCGGCTGTATGGCGCCAACAGTCGCTGCGACGCCACCGGGCAGGCGGTAGGCAGAGATGAACAGCATAGCCCAGAAGAACGAGAAATTGAGCGCGCCAAGGATAAAGCTCCGCGCCCACCAGATGCCATTCGGCAACTGCCGGACAATGAGAAGCAGCACGATACCAGCCGGCAATGCCCGCAGCATGGCAATCGTCAGCGGATAACCGGGCGGCAGGTACTCGGTGGTCACCAGATAGGTGCTGCCCCAGATGGCCGGCGCAATGGCGGTCAAGGCGATGTCGGAAAGGGAGGAGGACTTTATCTTCATTTAAAGTATCTCTAATTCAAGATAAAATCAGGATAACATCCATTATCTTGACGTCAAGATGAATTCTGCGTACCAGAAACCATGGATGAAGATCATGTCGATAGAATTCTAGCCCAGTGGCGCAGGGAGCGGCCGGACATCGATGTCGAGCCGATGGGCGTGCTGGGCCGATTGGCGCGATTATCGACCTATCTCGGCCGGGAGATCGAAAAGACGTTTCTTGAACTCGGCCTGTCATCCGCCAGTTTTGACGTGCTGGCAGCCTTGCGGCGGTCCGGCAGGCCTTACCGGCTTTCGCCCGGCGATCTGCTGGCAACGACGATGATCACCTCTGGCACGATGACCAACCGCATCGATCAGTTGGAAAAGGCCGGTCTCGTCGAGCGGCTGAGCAACCCCGAGGATCGGCGCAGCGTGCTGATCGCGCTGAAGCCGGAAGGGCTGGACCTGGTCGAGCGCGCCGTAACGGCGCATGTCGCAAACCAGCACCGGTTGACGGCTCTTCTGGAGCCCGACGAGCAGAGTGCGCTGGATGCGATCCTCAGAAAATATCTCACTGCGTTCGAGTAGAACTCAGCAGGCGAGGTCCGCCACGACCGCATCGAGGATCAGCATGCCTGATGGTGTGCAGCGCAGGCGCGAATTGCCGATGCGTTCGATAAAACCGTGCTCGATCAGGAACTGTTCGCGGTCGGGGTCCGGTTCGCGGCCGGAAAGGCTCTGCCAGCGCACGAGGTCGATGCCCTCCTTGAGCCGCAGGCCCATCAGAAGCAGTTCGTCGGCCTGTTCGTCGTAGCCGAGCACTTCCTGATCGATCATGCCGTGACCCTGGGTTTCGACCAGCTGCAGCCAGTCTTCCGGCTTGCGTTCGGTGGCGGTGGCAAGCTTGTCGCGGCCCATGGTGAGGCGCCCATGGGCGCCGGGTCCGATGCCGGCATAGTCGCCATAGCGCCAGTAGGTGAGGTTGTGGCGGCTCTCGGCGCCGGGCGCGGCGTGATTGGAAACCTCATAGGCTGGCATGCCAAAACCTTCGGTGATCGCCTGCGTTGCTTCGTAGAGCACGGCCGAATGCTCTCCGTCCGGCACGATCAGCTTGCCGGCCTTGTGAAGGCCGTAAAAGGGCGTGCCTTCCTCGATCGTCAGCTGGTAGAGCGACAGATGGTCGACGGCGTAGGAGACGGCCTGGTTCAGCTCGCGTTCCCATTCCTCGACGGTCTGGTTGGGGCGTGCATAGATGAGATCGAAGGACATGCGCGGAAAGATGTCGCGGGCAAGACCGATCGCCTTCAGCGCATCCTCGACATTGTGCAGGCGGCCAAGGAATTTCAGGTCCCGGTCGTTCAGCGCCTGCACGCCCAGCGAAACCCTGTTGACCCCGGCCGCACGATAGCCGCGAAACCGCGTCGCCTCGACGCTGGAGGGATTGGCCTCCATGGTGATTTCGATGCCATCAGGCATGTGCCAGAAGTTCGCAATCCCGTTCAGCACCGCCTCGACGGTGGTCGGATCCATCAGCGACGGCGTGCCGCCGCCCAGGAAGACGCTGGTCACCGTGCGCGGACCGGACAGGCGGCGGGCCTCAGCCATCTCGGTCAGGAAGGCGGAAACGAAACGCGGCTGATCGACCGGCTGGTGGCGCACATGGCTGTTGAAATCGCAATAGGGGCACTTGGCGGCACAGAAGGGCCAATGGACATAGACCCCGAAGCCGGGGTCCGTGTTGTCGCCGATGGAAGAGAAGCTGGCCATGTCTGTTTCTGGTCTTTCAGGCGCCGAAGCGCGGCGTCATTGGTTTTAGGCTGCTGGTCGTTTGTTCGGTACGGACATTCACCAGACTGCCGTTCCTGTGCCGTCAGGCAGACGGCGACAATGGATCCCCGTGCGGCGGACAGGGATGACGCAGGCGAGGGGGCTCGTCAATATCACCCGAAGCGTCAAAGGCTTTCACTATCCGCAAAGCGTGTGCTCGCCGCTAGGCGCCCAGACACGCCTCGGCGAAAATCTTGAAAGCGCGGGCACGGTGGGACAGGGCCTGCGCATCGCCCGGTTTCCAGCCGTGTTTCTGCTCGGCGCTCATCTCGCCGAAGGTGGTGTCGAAACCGAGGGGCTGGAACACCGGATCATAGCCAAAGCCGCTTGTGCCGCGCGGTGGCCAGACGACATGGCCCTCGACTTCGCCGCGGAACAGTTCGACATGGCCATCCGGCCAAGCAAGGCAGAGCACCGAGACGAAACGGCCGGTGCGGCGCTCGATTGCGGTCGCGCCAGCCTCCTGGATCGCGGTCTCGACCTTTTCCATGGCCATGGCGAAATCGCGCGTGCCGTCGGCGGTTTCCGCCCAGTTCGCGGTGTAGACGCCCGGATCACCGTTCAGTGCATCGACCACCAGACCGGAATCATCGGACAGCGCCGGAAGTCCGGAGGCTTTCGCCGAGGCGAGCGCCTTGATCGTGGCATTCTCCTCGAACGTCGTGCCGGTTTCGTCCGGCTCGATGAAATTGAGGTCAGCCGCCGATTTTGCCTCGAAACCGAGCGGGCCGATGAGATCGCGGATCTCGCGGATCTTGCCGGCATTGTGGCTGGCAACGATCAGGGTCTTGTCTTCAAGCTTGCGCATGTCGCGTGTCTTTCTTGTCCGGTTGATGCGGTCCGTCAGTCGATGGCCCAGAGGCCGGGTTCCGCGCATTCGAGGCTGTTGCCGGCCGGATCGCGAAAGTAGATGGACCGCGCCGCGTTTGGCCAGCGAACATCCGCTTCGATCGTGATGCCGGCGGCCGCGAGCTTTGCGGCCCAGCCATCGAGATCACGGGCCGCCACGCGGAAACAGACATGCCCTGCACCCTGCTTACCATGGATCGGCACCTGCAGGCCGTCTGCCGGCGGCGGCTTGACCGTTTCCGCCGGGTTGAAAATCAGGAGCACACCGGCGCCGCAGCGAAAGAACACATGCCTGTTGCCGGCCCGGGTGATCTTTTCAAGGCCGAGAACGGAGCCGTAGAACGCCTCCGCCCGGTCGAGATCGTCGGCATAGAGCGCCGTTTCCAGAATGCCGTCGAGTGCGGGCACCATGCCGATATCCCTTACGCCGCGACAACCTGCTTCTGCATCGCCACCAGTTCGGCAATGCCGTTCTTGGCGAGGCCAAGCAGCGTGCCAAATTCCTCTTCGGAAAATGGCTTGCCTTCCGCCGTGCCCTGGATTTCGACGATACCGCCGGAGCCGGTCATGACGAAATTGGCGTCCGTCTCGGCCGCCGAGTCTTCCAGGTAGTCGAGGTCGATGACCGGCTGGTTGGCGAAGATACCGCAGG
Source organism: Pararhizobium antarcticum (assembly GCF_001885585.1). GTDB lineage: Bacteria > Pseudomonadota > Alphaproteobacteria > Rhizobiales > Rhizobiaceae > Pararhizobium > Pararhizobium antarcticum. The sequence continues at coordinate 93,812 of NZ_LSRP01000140.1, read as the reverse complement.
AAATGGCCGCGATATTGTCCTTCAGGACCTTTTCGACCTTGAGCATGTTGCGGCTTTCCATCCACTTCAGGCAATCGTGCAGCGCGATCCAGGCGCCGGTGATCGACGCCGTACGGGTGCCGCCATCCGCCTGGATCACGTCGCAGTCGATCGAGATCTGGCGTTCGCCGAGCGCCTGCAGATCAACGACAGCGCGCAGCGAGCGCCCGATCAGACGCTGGATTTCCTGGGTGCGGCCGCTCTGCTTGCCCGACGCTGCCTCGCGCCGCATGCGTTCGCCGGTGGCGCGCGGCAACATGCCGTATTCCGCGGTGACCCAGCCCTTGCCGCTGTTGCGCAGCCATGGCGGTGTCTTCTCTTCCAGGCTTGCGGTGACCAGCACATGCGTATCGCCGAATTTCACCAGGCAGGACCCTTCGGCATGCTTTGAGAAATTGCGCTCGAAGGATACCTTGCGCATCTGGTCTGTCTTTCGTCCCGAAGGCCGCATGATCAACTCCTGTGATGTTTGTCAGCCTTCTAGAGCGTTTCATCTGCAAACGGAAGCAATTCTGTTGGCACGACAACGCCCGTCGCCAGAAGCGCGGCGCAGGGCGACCCCGCGAGACGACAGGTCGCGAAAAGATGGAAAGAGCCTGCATAAGCCGTCGCAAGGTCTGGTCATCCGCCATTTCCCTTTTGCTATCGCCCTCAAGATCACTATATTTCAATCGATCTCAACAGGATGGGTTTTCGCGTTCGAATGGTGGTGGACAAATCTGCAATGCGGGAAAGGCTGAGCGCGCTCGACGAGCGTTCGGGCGAAATTTTCCGTCGCATCGTGGAAAGCTATCTCGAAAGCGGCGAACCGCTCGGCTCCCGCAGCCTCTCGCGCATCCTGCCCATGTCGCTGTCGCCGGCGTCCGTGCGCAATGTGATGAGCGATCTCGAGGATCTCGGCCTTATCTATTCGCCGCATATCAGCGCCGGGCGCCTGCCGACCCAGAATGGCCTGCGCTTTTTTGTCGATGCTTTCATGCAGATCGGCGATCTCTCGGCCGAGGATCGCGCATCGATCGATCGCCAGGTGCGCCGGTCAGAGCGCGGCGAGCCGGTGGAGGCGCTGCTCACCGAAGCCAGCCAGATGCTGTCGGGCATGTCGCGTGGGGCCGGCCTCGTCATCACCGCCAAGAATGATCCCGTGCTCAAGCATGTCGAATTCGTGCGGCTGGCCCCGACCAAGGCGCTTGCTGTGCTCGTCGGCGAGCATGACCAGGTGGAAAACCGGATCATCGAGCTTCCGGTGGGTGTTACCAGCTCGCAATTGACCGAAGCCGCGAACTTCCTCAATGCCCATCTGGCCGGCCAGACCCTGGTCGAGGTGCGCGGCCAGTTGCAGAAGGTCAAGGAAACGGTCCGGCGAGAACTCGATACGCTGAGCCAGGATCTGGTCGAGCGCGGACTTGCCATCTGGTCAGGCAGCGAGACGGATGACAAGCCAACGCAGCTGATCGTGCGCGGCCGAGCCAATCTTCTGGAGGGACTGGCCGGCGCCGAGGATGTCGATCGCCTGCGCATGCTGTTCGACGATCTCGAAAAGAAGGACAGCCTGATCGAGATCCTCAATCTTGCGGAAAGCGGCCCGGGTGTGCGGATTTTCATCGGCTCGGAAAACAAGCTGTTCTCGCTTTCCGGCTCCTCGCTGATCGTTGCGCCCTACAAGGATGGCGACGACAAGATCGTCGGCGCGGTCGGCGTGATCGGTCCGACCCGGCTCAACTATTCGCGCATCGTGCCCATGGTCGATTATACCGCCCAGCTGATGTCGCGGCTTTCGCGATAGAGGCTGGCAAAGCCCGGCTTTACCGGCTGTTTCCGTTTGTGCCCTTGATTTTTGGGTCGCAAACCTCGATATCGGGACCAAATCCAAAACTGTAATTTTCCGGAGACCGTCATGACCGACGACACGAACAAATATGAGCCCGAGATGACCGAAGCCGAGGAAGCAGCGATTGCTGCCGAGGCAATGGCCGCAGACGAGGCCGCTGTCGCCGAGCCTGATCCGCTGGAAGTCGCCAAGGCGGAAACCGCAGACATGCGCGATCGTTACCTGCGCCTTGCCGCCGACATGGACAATCTGCGCCGCCGCACCGAGCGCGAAGTCAAGGATGCCAAGTCCTACTCGGTGGCCGGTTTTGCCCGCGACATGCTCGCTGTCTCCGACAATCTGCGCCGCGCGCTCGACGCGATCCCCACCGAAGCCCGCGAAGCAGGCGATGCCGGCTTCAACGCGCTGATCGAAGGCGTCGAGATGACCGAACGCGCGATGCTCTCGACCCTGGAACGCCACGGCGTCAAGAAACTCGAGCCGGTCGGCCAGAAGTTCGATCCGAACTTCCACCAGGCCATGTTCGAAGTCCCGAATGCCGAAGTCGCCAACAACACCGTCGTTCAGGTCGTCCAGGCCGGATACACGATCGGCGAACGCGTCCTGCGCCCGGCCATGGTCGGCGTCGCCAAGGGCGGCCCGAAAGCCGTTGCAACGGAAGAAACGCCGGCAGCGTGATTGGTCTGCAGGGGTGCCGACAAAGTGCGGTACCCCGCAAGATGTTCCTACCCAAACAACTGCTTCAGGTGATCGTTCAAAAACCGCCCTTCCGGATCAAGCTTAGCCCGCAGCGCCTTGAAATCCCCGGCGCGCGGATAAAGCGCGTCCACATCTTCCGCGCCCAGGAAGTGCAGCTTGCCCCAGTGCGGGCGTGAGCCGAACTGGCGCAGGATATCGTCGACGTCTTTCAGGTAATTCCAGTAATCCGTACCCGGCTGGCCGGAGACCGAGAGCGTGATCGAATCCTGCTCGAAGAACGGGCTGATCCAGCCGCCGTCGCCGGCGGTGAAGCGGTATTCGATCGGGTAGATGCAGGTCGGGTGTTTCTCCAGCATCAGCTTGCGCACTTCCATGCAGGCCTGCTTGCCGTATTGGACCGGCACAGCATATTCCAGTTCGTGGAAATTCGGCACATATTCGATCGGGTAGATTTCCGAGGAATAGGCGATCTTTTCGAATTCGCTTTCCATCGGTAGCGCATCGGTAAAATCGATCGTCTTCATTTCGCAGACGTCGGACAGGCTTGTCGTGGTCGAAACCGAGGCTGTGTCCGGCAGGCAGTAACAGTGCCGGCTTTCCGGCACCGGGCACCAGAAGAAACCGAAATGTCGGTGCTGGGCGGCAAGATCGTCATGTTGCTCCATGCACTCGTCGAAGCTGCAGCGCCAGAGTTTTTCATGCAGATTGTAGCTGTCCATCACTTGCAGGGTGATTTCCGAGATGACGCCGAGCATGCCGATCGAGACGCGGGCGGCGTTGAGCATGTCGGGTTGCGTGTCGTCGATCGCCAGAATACTGCCATCCGGCTGCACCAGCCGCATGCCGACGATCTGCGAGGCCATGTTGCCGAGCGTGCTGCCAGTGCCATGTGTGCCTGTCGTCAAGGCGCCGGCCAAAGCCTGGCTGTCGATATCGCCCTGGTTGATCATCGACAGGCCGTTTGTTTTGAGCGCCTTGCCCAGCGTGTTGATCGTCGTGCCGGCATGCACAGAGACGCGCTTGCGCGCCGTGTCGATGTTGGTGATGCCCTGCAGGCCAGAGAGCGTCAGATGGAGACCGCTGGTCAAGGCCACCGGCGTGAAGGAGTGGCCGGAGCCGGCACAACGAACGTTGATCCCGCTCGCGGTCGCTTCCCGCACCATCTGCGCCAGCGCCGCTTCGCTGTCGGGCGCGCCCCTGTGCCGAACGATACAGGATTGGTTGCCCACCCAGTTGCGCCAGTGTCCGCCGGATTCGATCATGTCTTCTGTCTCCAGGTGTCTCGTTCACATCGCCGTAAAGCAGTTATCGACAAACAGATGCGTGCCGTTGACGAAGCTCGATTCGTCGCTGGCAAGGAAGAGGGCGGCCTGCGCCACCTCCATCGGCTCGCACATCCGGCCTTGTTGGGCGGCGATGGCCGCATCGGAAACGTCGACGCCATACTTGGAGAGGCCCACCAGTTCGCGCTTGCCGTGGTCGGTGGCGATGAAGCCGGGGCAGACGGCGTTGGAGCGTATGCCGCGATCGCGGAATTCCACGGCGATGGCGCGGGCAAACATATGGCAGGCGCCCTTGGTCGTGTCGTAGAGCACTTCCATCGGCGTGGCCGCAACGGCTGAGATCGAGGATGTCGAGACGATGCTGCCGCCGCCGGCCTTGAGCATGCCGGGCAGAACCGCCTTGGTCATCAGGAACATCGAGCGGACATTGACCGCCATCAAGCGGTCCCACTCGTCTTCTTCTGTTTCGAGGAAGGGGCCGACCGCCAGAATGCCGGCATGGTTGAACAGAACGGTGATCGGCCCGAGTGCCGCTTCCACAGCCGCGACCGCCGTCTTTACCTCCGAAGAGACCGAAACATCGGCTGCGGCAAACATCGCCTGTCCGCCTTCGGCGCGAATGGCCGCGGCAACCGTCTCACCCTCCGAGCGTGGCAGATCGACAATACCGACCTTCGCGCCCTCGCGGGCAAAAAGCTGGGATGCCGCGAGCCCGCAGCCTCCAGCGCCGCCGCTGATCAATGCAGTCTTTCCGGACAGTCTGCCAGCCATCGATAAAATCCTCCGAACCGGGAAACCGCGACCGAGACGTCCGGCCCCTCATGCGCCTGATTATTGTCGAGGCTTGCGGCAGTGTCGATAGGATGTGCGCATAAACCGGACGGCGCCGCACGAAAATGCAAAGACCCGCGCCATGCAGGGACGCGGGTCTTCGAAACGGTGAAAATGGAAGGTCTTCAGGCCGCGTTCGACGCCTGATCCTCGCTGAGGAAAGCATAGATCGCCGAAGCCGAATTGGAGCCGCGCAGCTTGGCGACCATATCCTGGTCGCGCAACACGCGGGCAATCCGCGACAGCGCCTTCAGGTGATCGGCGCCGGCGCCTTCCGGGGCCAGAAGCAGGAAGACGAGATCGACCGGCTGGTCGTCCAGCGCCTCGAAATCAACCGGAGATTCCAGGCGGGCGAAAATGCCGATGATGCTGGTCAGGGTGGGGAGTTTCCCGTGCGGAATGGCGATGCCATTGCCGACGCCGGTCGAGCCGAGCCGTTCGCGCTGCAGGATCACGTCGAAGATTTCACGCTCGGAAAGATCGGTGATCTTGGATGCTCTGGATGCCAGTTCCTGAAGCAGTTGCTTCTTGGAATTGGCTTTCATAGCCGGAATTATTGCATTTTGCTGCAGCAAGCCTGCCAATGCCATTCTTTTGTCCTCGTTGCCCGGTTAACACGGCACATCTGGTAAGAGATGCACAATGCTTGCCAACCGATCTGTTCCGCACGTGCTTTTCGCCGTAGGTGACCGCCCGTGGCATGCCTGCTGGCAATTTAGCCCCGAGCACCCGGAAAGGGTCTTCGCGGTTTCGTCGCCTTATCGTCTCGTTCCAAACAGGCGGGTTCGTTTTTCCGCTGGGCCTGTGCTGGCAAGCTCGCGGGGTGCCGGTTTCCCGGCACCCCGCAGCCTGTTCAGTTTTTGATGTTGGCTGCGTCGATCCAGCCGATATTTCCATCATTGCGTCTGTAGACGATGTTCAGTTCTTCCTTGCCGCTGCTGCGGAAAATCAGAACCGGTTCGTCCGTCATATCCAGCGCCATCACGGCGCTTGCGACCGACATGGTCTTCAGCTGTTTCGTGCTTTCAGCAACGATCGTCGGTGCGTAGTTTTCCGGCACCTCGTCGTGTTCGTCGTCCGGCACGGAGTCCATTACTGTGTAGGCCACTTCGGAAAAGCCAGAATGGCCATTGCCGATGTGGTGATCCTTGAGCTTGCGCTTGTAGCGGCGCAGGCGCTTCTCGATGCGGATCGATGCCGCGTCGAAGGCTGCCTGCGGCTCCGTCGCCTCGCCGTTGGCGTGCAGGGCAGCGCCCGTATCGAGATGAATCTTGCAGTCAGCGCTAAAGCGCGACCCCGATTTTTCCACAGTGATCTGGCTTGAATATCCTCCGTCGAAATATTTGGTGACGGCCTGTTCTATCTGCTCCTCAATACGCAGACGGAAGGCTTCACCAATTTCCATATGTTTTCCAGATACACGCACACTCATGGAGTTTCCTCTCTTTTTCATGATTTGCACGTGTAGTTTATGCCAACAGGACCCGTCATCCAAGCACTTCACGCACGCAAACGAATTTTGCGCCTGAACAAGCTGAAACTGCGGGGATATGCTCTAAAGGCGGGTCCAATGTCCTTTGCCCATTGCGGCGGGCTGATACCCCGCGTCATCGCAAAAGTCAATTCCGGTGTTCGGAAATCGGCAGGACAAGCCGCGGCAAGGCCCATCTTGCGGGGCCGGCAAGGGGTTGGCGCGGTTGTTCAGGCCGATATTTTGGCGATCGCGCGCTTTTCGCGCCGGCGCTGGACCGAGGACGGGATGTTCATGGCCTCGCGGTATTTGGCGACCGTGCGGCGCGCGATCTCGACGCCACCCTTTTTCAGGCTGTCGACGATGTCGTCGTCGGACAGGACCGCATCCGGGCTTTCCAGCACGATCATGTTGCGGATCCGGTGGCGGACCGATTCCGCCGAATGGCCGTCGCCGCCTTCGGCAGAGCCGATCGATACGGTGAAGAAGTATTTGAGCTCGAAGAGACCGCGCGGGGTCAGCATGTATTTGTTGGACGTGACGCGGCTGACCGTGGATTCGTGCATCTTGATCGCATCGGCGATGGTTTTCAGGTTGAGCGGCCGCAGATGATCAACGCCGTTCATCAGGAAACTGTCCTGCTGCCGGACAATTTCCGTCGCCACCTTCATGATCGTCTTGGCGCGCTGGTCGAGACTGCGGGTCAGCCAGTTGGCGTTCTGCAGGCACTCCGTCAGAAATGTGTGGTCGCTGCCGGTTTTTGGCGTGTGGCGCGATACGGTCGCATAATAGGCTTGGTTGACCAGAACGCGCGGCAGGGTCTCCGGGTTCAGTTCCACCATCCAGGTGCCGTCAGGCGCCGTCCGCACGACGATATCCGGCACGATGGCTTCCGAAGGGCTGGTTTCGAAGGCGGTACCGGGCTTTGGATCGAGCTTGCGGATTTCCGCCAGCATGTCGATCAGGTCTTCCTCATCGACGCCGCAGATCCTTTTCAGGCTGGCGAAGTCGCGGCGGGCGAGCAGTTCGAGATTGTTGACGAGGGCTTCCATCGCGGGATCCAGCCGGTCGCGAACGCGCAGCTGGATGGCGAGACATTCGCTGAGCGATCGGGCAAACACCCCTGGCGGATCGAGCTGCTGCAACTGGTGGAGCACGCGCACGACATCCGGGTGACTGGCGCCGAGACGGTTGGCAATGTCCTCGAGATCGGCATGCACATAACCGGCCTCATCCAGCTGGTCGATGAGGTGCTGTGCAATCAGCCTGTCCGCTGCGCCATGGATGGTGAAAGGCACCTGCTCGTTGAGAAAGTCGCGCAGCGTCGGACGGCTGGCGATGAAATCGTCGAGATTGTAGCCCTCGCTGCTTTCGCTGTCGCCGCCGCCGGGCATGGATTTCCACTGGCTGAGCAATTCCGGTGCGTCGGCGCGCTGCGGCACGGTATCGTCGGGAAAGACATTCTCGAAATTGGAATCCAGCTGTTCGCTGAGTTGTTCGCCGGAAAACGCCGTCGCGCTGTCATAGACGTCGCCAAGCGGGTCAAGCGCCGGAAACTCGATGACCTCGCGCTCGTTGCGCTCGTCCTGGCTCGCATGGGCCTCGTCGCGCCCTGCATGATCCTGGCCCTGGGGCGCGTCTTCATTTGCGGCGAATTCGAGCAGCGGGTTCTTCTCGACCTCCTGCTCGATGAATGTGTTCAGTTCAAAATGCGTCATCTGCAGCAGCTGGATCGACTGCATCAGCTGGGGTGTCATCACCAGGGACTGGCTTTGACGCAGGAAGAGACTGGCTGACAATGCCATGTTTACGCTAAACTCCCCTCAATTCCCGAAAATGAGCACCGTTCTGATGCGGCATGCAGCTCAAATTTCCAAGTGGCCCAAAAATTGCTTATTAATCGGGTTTGGTCAAGTCTTGCCGAAGAATAAGATGAATTTTGATGCTGATGGGGAATTTCGCGGCAATCCCGGTCTGAAACTGCCAAAAATAGAGACTTTTCACCGGATTGGCATTGCTCGCCATCCCGGTCCAGATGCTTCAATCAGTGCGTCGATGGTCTCTGATGCACTGCAGCATGAACGTCTGGCCCGAAAATTGCGTAAATCCCCGGCCGGGTCAAGAGCCCTGTTCCAGATGCGGCAAAATAGCGTCTGTGGGCGATGGTTGTCAGAGGCTGAAATTGTCGCCCAGATAGAGCCTGCGGACATCCGGATTGGTGACGATGTCGTTGGCGCGGCCATGCGTCAGCACTTCCCCTGCATGGATGATGTAGGCGCGGTCGATCAGGCCGAGTGTCTCGCGCACATTGTGATCGGTGATCAGCACGCCGATGCCGCGAGAGGTCAGGTGCCGCACAAGCGCCTGGATGTCGGCAACCGAGATCGGATCGACGCCGGCAAAGGGTTCGTCGAGCAGCATGAAGGTCGGGTCGGTGGCCAGCGCGCGGGCGATTTCGAGACGTCGACGTTCGCCGCCCGACAGCGCCACTGCTGGCGACTTGCGCAGATGCGCGATCGAGAATTCGCCGAGCAGGTCGTTGAGCTTGCTTTCGCGCCGCTCCCTGTTGCGGTCGTGAACCTCGAGAACCGCACGAATATTGTCTTCGACGGTCAGTCCGCGAAAAATCGATGCTTCCTGTGGCAGATAGCCGACGCCAAGCCGCGCGCGGCGATACATCGGCATCGAGGTGACATCGTTGCCGTTGATTTCGATCGTGCCTTCATCGACGGGCACGAGCCCGGTGATCATGTAGAAACACGTCGTCTTGCCGGCGCCGTTCGGACCCAGCAGGCCGACAGCCTCGCCGCGACGCACGACCAGCGAGACGCCGTTGACGACGCGCCGCGAACGATAGCTTTTCGTCAGACCGCGCGCGATCAGCGTGCCTTCATAGCGTGCCTTGTCGGCAACGCGGGCAGGCGCCGACGCATCGGGCTTGCCGCCCTGTTTGCGCTTGGTAAGAAAGGGGATGTTCACGTCCAAACTACATCAATTCTGTTGGGATTTCGGATCGAGCTGGATCTTCACCCGTCCGCCGCACGCCTGCAGTTGCGCTTCGCCGGTGTTCATCTGGACGTTCAGCTGACAGCCGGTAAAGACGTTCTTGCCTTCCGACAGAACCACTTCCTTGCCCTTCAGCACGAGCGTCTGCTCCGTCATGTTGAACGAGCCGCTGTCGGCCGTTGCCTGCTGGGTGCCGGATTGCAGGAACACCTTGTTGTTGACCTCGATCCGATCAATGTCGGCATTGCCGCCCTGGATCGATCCGCCGCCCTTCTTGTAATAGACCACCATGCTGCCGGCCTGCAGTGTCGTCGTGCCCTGGACGACCTTCACATTGCCGGTGAACATGGCCAGACTTTCCGCATCCTTGATGTCCAGCTTGTCGCTTTCGATCTGGATCGGCTGGTCGTTGGAAAGCTCCAGCCCTTTCATCTGGCTCGATGTCGACTGGGCCACGGCAGGCCCGGCAAGGGCCGCAGCGAGCACGGCAGCAACGGCAATTTTTCTGGCAAGCAACAAAGAGGATGTTGAATTGGCTGACATGGGATGCACCGGGTTCTAGTTCTGGTTTTTTCGGATGGAGCTGGGTTCGACATTGACCCGGACCATGCCCTCAAAAGTCACAATCCGTCCCTTATCCGTCATTCTCAGCCGCTGTGCAACAATGGAACCGCCATTCATGCTGATTGCGATCGGCTGTTTCGATTCCATCTCGCCGGCATTGATGTCGAGATAGGCGGATCGGAAGTCTGCATTGACGCCATTGTTCATCGTGATGGTGAAGGGCTCGTCCATATTGAGCGTATTGCCGCCACGATCATAGACGCCGCTTGCCGCATCGACGGTGGCGACGAGGGTCTCGTTGACCGGCATTTCCGCATGGATCTTCTTCAACGTGATGATGTCCGGATTGGCAATGTCCTGCAGGGCGCGCTCGGCTTTCATCGAATAGCTGATGCCCTGCTTGTTGCGCCCGGAAATCGCGGGGTTCTGCATGACGATCTTGCCGTTTTCGATGGTCGCGTTCTCGATTTGCAGTTCATCGGGGAGATACGCGCCGATAACGGAGACGACAACAAAAATGGCTGCGATCACGAAAGCAACCAAAGGCAACACGATCTTCATCCGCGTCACGCGCCGGGAGTGCCGCGTCGCCTGATCGTAGGCATCCGCGGGACCGAGCCCCGAATGCGGGAACGCGCCGGGAAACTGCGCTTCATTGAGCATGAAAAAGACCTGTCGTTTGAACGATACAACGCGCCGCAGGTGCCGCCGGTTTCTGTTCGGCCTGCTTCCATACGAGCGTTTCGGTAAATGCGAATATGGCGATTTTTTTGAGGCCAGACAATGGACGCGGAAAAATCTTTGAAAAACCGCTTACAAGCGAAGCCCTGTGCTTGTATTGATTCCGGCCTGTTGCGCCCATTCGCGCCCGTTGGGCGGATGTCGTTCCTGTCCAGCGCCGCCAAAGCTATAGAGGTCACCCATGGATCAACTCGCAATCGCCGACCGGCGGCAGCTTCGCCGCAGGCTGAGCTTCTGGCGTCTGGCTGCCATCGGCCTGATCGCGCTCGTCGGGATCGGTGCGTTCCTGTTTTCGAGTTCCGGCAGCACCGGGTCGATCGCCCGGGCGCATATTGCCCGTGTCACCATCTCCGGCATCATCCAGGACGATCGCGAGCTTTTGACGCGGCTGGACGACATCGCCAAGAACGATGCGGTCAAGGGACTGATCGTGACGATCTCTTCGCCGGGCGGCACTACCTATGGCGGCGAAGTCATTTACAAGGCGCTGCGCAAGGTCTCTGAAAAGAAGCCGGTGGTGTCCGACGTGCGCACCCTTGCCGCATCCGCAGGCTACATGATCGCGCTGGCCGGCGATCAGATCGTCGCTGGCGAAACCTCGATCACCGGCTCCATCGGCGTCATCTTCCAGTATCCCCAGGTAAAAGACCTGATGGATAAGGTCGGTGTCTCGCTGGAAGAAATCAAATCCGCGCCGCTGAAGGCTGAGCCTTCACCCTTTCATCCGGCAAGCGACGATGCCAAGGCTGTCATCCAGGCGATGATCGACGACAGCTACAACTGGTTCGTCGATATCGTTGCCGAGCGACGCAAGCTGCCGCGCCCCGAGGCCCTGCGGCTGGCCGACGGCCGTATCTATACCGGCAGGCAGGCACTGCGCGACAAGCTCGTCGATCAACTGGGCGGCGACGAGGAAATCCGCACATTCCTCGCATCGCGCAAGGTCTCGAAGGATCTTCCTGTGCTGGAATGGGAAGCGGCCCGGTCATCGCTGCCTTTCGGCCTCGGTTCGATGGCGGTGGATTGGGCCAAATCCTTGGGATATGAGGTTTTTCCGATCTTTGGCAGCCTCGAAAAATGGAGCCGGGACAAGTTGTTTCTTGACGGTCTTGTTTCCGTTTGGCAGGTTGGCAGCGATTGAGTGAGGCAAGGGGCTGACGCGATCCGTCTTTCGGATGGAAAGCGTCGCCGAGGATTTGCCGAAGTGGCGACGTACCGACATCGTCGAGCATAAAGAACCAACAATAAACAGGAATGACGAGGGGGCGGCAGTGATCAAGTCAGAATTGGTGCAGATCGTTGCGGCTCGCAATCCGCATCTCTACCACCGCGATGTGGAAAATATCGTCAATGCGGTTCTCGACGAGATTACCGATGCACTCGCAGCGGGAAACCGGGTGGAACTCCGCGGTTTCGGCGCGTTTTCGGTGAAGAACCGGCCCTCGCGCTCGGGGCGCAACCCGCGCACCGGCGACAGTGTCTTCGTCGAGGAAAAATGGGTGCCCTTCTTCAAGACGGGCAAGGAGTTGCGTGAGCGGCTCAACCCTGGCGCCGACGATGAAGACGACGAATAAGGCGTCCTGACCGGTCCGGCCGACTTTGGCTGGCTGGACGCCAAGGCATGACGGAGACGGACTGATGATGAAAAAGCTCTTGAATATCGTGGTGCTCATTCCCGTGGGCATCGTCCTGATCGTGCTTTCGGTCGCAAACCGGCAGACGGTGACCCTGGCGCTCAATCCGTTCAATCCGGCAGACAGCGTCCTGTCTGTATCCTCACCATTTTTCATCTTCCTGTTTCTTGCCGTGATCTTCGGCCTCGTGGTCGGCTCGCTGGCAACCTGGTTTGGCCAGGGCAAATACCGCAAGCGGGCGCGCAACGAAGCGACCGAGGCGGTAAAATGGCATGCGGAAGCGGAAAAGCACCGCACCCGCGCCGAAACGATCGCATCCCAGACCCTGCTGCCAGCCACATCTCGCTAGTTTACGGCTTGTCGGCGGCTGACCGAACGTCCGAACGTTCAGTTCGCGCCTGCCGCACGGGCGCTGACGGCTGCATTGAAGTCCGCAAAGAATTGCTGGGCGAGCTTCTTCGAGGTGGAATCGACGAGTCTTGATCCGAGTTGAGCGAGTTTTCCGCCGATCTCGGCCTTTGCCTCGTAGCGCAACAGCGTCTCGGCCCCGTCCTCGACCAGCGTGACATCGGCACCGCCCCGGGCAAAACCCGCTATGCCACCCTTGCCTTCGCCCGAAATGGTGTAGCTCTCCGGGGCATTGATGTTGGAAAGCACGACGTCGCCCGCAAAGGATGCTGAAACCGGGCCGATCCTGATCTTGACCGTCGCTGACAGTTCGCTCGGCGATTTCATCTCCAGGGACTGGCAGCCCGGAATGCACTGCTTCAGCATGTCCGGATCGTTAAGGGCTGCCCACACCACCTCGCGGGGAGCCGCGATCCGTTCCTCGCCGCTCATATCCATGCGATCATCTCCTCCTGTTCCTCCACCTTGATCTATCGCAGATCGGAAACAGCTTTGCCAAGAGGCAGATCGGAAACAGCTTTGCCAAGAGAAAGAGCGGTGCTATTTGCAGGCTTGATTGACGGCACCCAGGATGAGATCCGTGAAAGATAAAGATCGACGGCCGAAGGGCAAGACCACGCCGCCCGCGGCATCGCGCACCGCGCAGGGGCGACCTATGTCCGCGCCGAAGAGCAGGCCATCGGGTCCACCGCAAAAGCTGAGCAGTTCGCGGCCCATGCCTGTGGCGCGCGCTGACAAGACTGACGCCTGGCCGGCGGCCTCCGCCGAAGCCACAGCGCCGTCGGCAACGGTTCGGATCCGAACGGGTGAAAAGCCGGCAGAGCGCATCCCCGTCATTCTCGAAACCACGGGGGCCCGCGACTATCACCTGATCGACAGTGGCGATGGCCTGAAACTCGAACAATACGGCACCTACAGCATCGTCAGGCCGGAAGCGCAGGCGCTCTGGCCAAAGGCGCTGCCCGCGCATGTCTGGGACAATGCTGATGCCGTCTTTACCGGCGATACCGACGAGGACGGCATGGGTCGCTGGCGGTTCCCGCGTGACATGCTGGGTGAGACCTGGCCGATGCAGATCCTCGACGCTGATTTTTTCGGTCGCTTCACGGCCTTCCGCCATGTCGGCGTGTTTCCCGAACAGCTGGCGCACTGGAGCTGGATGAAGGAACGGATCGAAACCGCCGGCCGCCCGCTCAAGGTGCTGAACCTCTTTGGCTATACCGGCGTTGCCTCGCTGATTGCAGCCCGGGCTGGCGCCGAGGTCACCCATGTCGATGCCTCAAAGAAGGCGATCGGATGGGCGCGAGAAAATCAGACACTTGGTCGTGGCGAAAAACTGCCGATCCGCTGGATCTGCGAAGACGCGATGAAGTTCATCCAGCGCGAGGAGCGCCGCGGCAGCCGCTACGACATCATCCTCACCGACCCGCCGAAATTCGGACGTGGGCCCAATGGCGAGGTCTGGCAGCTGTTCGAACATCTCGCTTTGATGCTCGACATCTGCCGCGAGATCCTGTCCGACGATGCGCGCGGCCTCGTGCTGACGGCCTATTCGATCCGGGCCAGTTTCTATTCGATCCACGAACTGATGCGCGAGACCATGCGCGGGCGCGGCGGCGCGGTGGAATCCGGCGAACTCATCCTTCGCGAAGGTGGAGTGGACGGCAAACAGCCTGCCCGCGCGCTTTCCACATCCCTTTTCAGCCGATGGGTACCGAAATGAACCATGATATCAGCGAACCCGGCCCCCGCCGCGTCGGCCAGGTCAAGGAGGTGACCAGCCTCACAAATCCGATCATCAAGGACATCAAGGCCTTGTCGCAGAAGAAGGAGCGCGACGAGACCCGCTCCTTTCTCGCCGAGGGCCTGAAACTGGTCATCGATGCGCTTGAGCTCGGCTGGACCATCAAGACGCTGGTCTATGCCAAGGCCGCAAAGGGCAAGCCGCATGTGGAACAGGTCGCATTGAAGACCATCGCCACGGGGGGGCTGGTGCTCGAAGTCAGCGAGAAGGTGCTGTCGGCCATCACCCGCCGGGACAATCCGCAAATGGTCGTCGGCGTCTTCGAGCAGCGCTATGCAAACCTTCGGGACATGACCCCGACGCTCGGGCAGACCTTTGTGGCGCTCGACCGGGTCCGCGATCCCGGCAATCTGGGAACGATTATCCGCACCGCCGATGCCGCAGGGGCCTCCGGAGTGATACTGATCGGCGAGACCACCGATCCGTTCTCGCTGGAAACCGTGCGCGCCACCATGGGCTCGGTCTTTGCCATGCCGGTCATGCGGGCCAGCGTTGCGGAGTTCATCAAATGGCAGAAGGCCACCGGCGTGCAGGTCGTTGCAACGCACCTCGCCGGTGCCGTCGATTACCGCACCATCGACTATCGCAGGAAGCCCGTGGTTGTGCTGATGGGCAACGAGCAGGCCGGCCTGCCGGATGAACTGGCAAAAGAAGCGACGGCCCTTGCGCGCATTCCGCAGCAGGGCCGTGCCGATTCGCTCAACCTGGCGATTGCCACCGGCATCATGCTGTTCGAGGCACGCCGGCATCTTCTGACGCTGGATGGCAAGGCATGATGCAGCGAACTGCGCTTTTCTCCCGCCCGGTGCCGATCGTGTTTTTCATCGTCATCGCCGTTCTGCTCGACCAGGCGATCAAGGTCGCCGTCGAGGCCTGGTTGCCCTATGGCGAGGATGTCGCCCTGCTGCCGTTCCTGGCTCTGCACAGGATCTATAATTACGGCGTGGCCTTTTCCCTGTTCTCGGGCATCGAGCGCTGGGCGATCATCGGCCTGCGGGTCGTCGTCGTGGCCTTTGTGCTCTATCTCTGGCGCAAGACACCGCCGGATCGGACCTTCGCGCATCTCGGCTATGCCATGATCATCGCAGGCGCGATCGGAAATTTGATCGATGGCCTGCTGTTTGGCTACGTCATCGATTACGTGCTGTTTCATCTGCCGGTCTGGAACTGGTCCTTCGCGGTCTTCAACCTCGCAGACAGTTTTATCACGCTGGGGGCCATGTCGATCATCCTCGACGAGCTCTTGCATATGAAAAAGCGCGATCGCTAAAATTTGACGGACCGCTTGAAAACATTCGGAACGCTTGCCGTGCTAGGCCTTCCGGAATGAGCGAATTGTCAAAATTGCAGCAACGGATCAACGCTGAATTCAGCGCCCCCGAACAGGTCAGAACCCTGGGGCGGCGTGGAACCGATGCGGATTATCATGACGATCTGCATTCGCTGGAACCCGAAGACGATAGCGTGCTTCGCGAGGAGCGCTACCCGGCGCTGAGACCGGCTCTGGCCGGGGCGGGCCTTCTCTGTTCTGCCGCCGTGTTCGGCACCGGCATGGATGCTGGCCTCTATTTCCTGTCCGGTTGTCTTGCCGTCGGCGGCGTAACCGGTGCTGCCCTTTTGCTGCGCGACTGGCACCGCGCATCGTCACGCAAGCCCGGGGCTGCGCGGCAGGCTGCGGTGGAGAAGGTCGGCGACCGGCAATGGGAGCGCAATGAAACATCGCAATTGCTGTCGACGATCCATGACGCGCTCGGCGATATCGCCATCGTCCGCGAACCGGGCGGCAAGATCGTTCAGGCCAACACCGTTTTCCGGCAGTTGACGGGATGTGCGAAGCCGGAAGGCATGACATGCGAGGGGATCGGCCTGAATTTCGAGCCGGAACCCGCGCCGCGCCATTTCCGCGTCCGGATTCCGACGGGCGACGGTTTGCGGATTTTCGACTGGCACGATGTGATTGCCCGCGAGCCGGCAAGCGGCCAGTTCATGCTGCACAGCATTGCCCGTGATATCACCGAGGAAAGCCGGATTGCCCGCGAAAGCGAAGAAGCGCGTCGTCGCGCCGAAAGTGCAAGCCAGGCCAAATCCAGGCTTCTCGCGACCGTCAGCCACGAGATCCGCACGCCGCTCTCCGGCATTCTCGGCATGAGCCATCTGATCAGTCAGACGCGGTTGACCGGCGAGCAGAAGAACTATCTGGCCGGCATGCGGCAGTCCGGTCACGCGCTGGTCCAGCTTGTCGACGATCTCCTCGACTTTTCCTCCATCGAAGCCGGGCGTTTCCAGTTGCGCCCGTCGCGGGAGCCGCTGCGCGAATTGATCGAGAGCGTCGTCGAGATGCTCTCGCATCGGGCCCATGAAAAGGGCATCGAGATCGGAGCGACAATCTCCGCCGATGTTCCCGGCCTTCTGGATTTCGATGCGGCACGGCTGCGGCAGGTGCTGTTCAATGTGATCGGCAATGCCGTCAAGTTCACCCATACCGGCGGGGTGTTCGTCGATGCCGGCATCCAGGGGCAGAATGTCGTCATCCGCATCGACGATACCGGCCCCGGTATGAGCATGGACGAACAGGCGCGCGTGTTCGACGAGTTCGAACAGGCGGGCGCCGCAAAGCAGCGCTCCGCCGGCACCGGGCTCGGCCTCGCCATCTCCAGGCGGATCATCGAGGCCTTTGGCGGCAAGCTCGTGCTGTCGAGCAAGCCCGGCGAAGGCAGCCGGTTCGAGATCGGCTTCCCGGCGGTCGGCGGCGACCTCAGCGCTGCGCCGCGCATCCGACGCGGCATTCTCGCCGAATCGCGCGTTCTCGTCATGGCTCCGGCTGGCCCCGCATCGAAAGCCATTGAAGCAACGATCACGACACTCGGCGGGCTCTGCTGCTGCGTGACGAGCGTCGAGGAGGCGCAGGCCTTTGCGGTCCGTGCGATCAGCGGCGCGGCACCGCTCACCGACATCATCGTCGATCACCGGCATGCCGCCCATTTCCTCCGGCTGCTGTCCGCCCTGCCGCAACTGGAAGACATGCAGTTGCGCAAGACCTATCTGGTCAATCCGGAGGAACGAAGCGGCCGTCCCATCAACCAGATGGATGGCTATGACGCATGGCTGATCCGTCCGCTGCGCGAAAAATCGCTGGTCGAGGTCCTCAAGGGCCGCATGAAGGGAATGGAAGTGCGCGACGCCATCAACGACAACAGGCCCATGCTGCGGGATGTTCCCGCGCATCTGGAGCCGGCGGCGGCCAGTGGCATCCTGCTGGCTGAGGACGATCCGATCAATGCTTTCCTCGTTCGCTCCGTTCTGGAAAAAGCCGGCCACACTGTCCGCGTCGTCGGCGATTTCGGCGCGCTTGGAGCCGCGCTTTACGACGCGCCGGTTGCCAACCTCGTCAAGCCGGAACTGATCGTCACCGATCTCAACATGCCGGGCGGCGATGCTTTCGCGATGATCCGCAGGATCCGTGATCAGGAGCGCCAGTCCGGCGGCAAGCCGGTGCCGATCATCGTGGTGACGTCGGATACGAGACCCGATATCTGCCGCCAGCTTCTGGACACCGGTGCGGATTCGGTCCTGCCGAAACCAGCCGATCCGAAGACGTTGACGGCGGTGGTCGAGGAACTTCTGGAGCGCTGACGACCCCTGCCGCTTCAGGTTCGGCAGCGCGTGGTTTGCCCTTTTCCTGCCCGTCCAATGTCACTATCCTGTCGCAGAAACATGGTTTATGCCGCAGCAGGATCAGCGGGTCGGGGTGATGACGATGACGGTGGAAATTCTGGATAGGGCAATCCTTGCTGACGTAAAGCAGCCCCCCATGCGCAATCTTGCTGCGCCTGCCGCAGGTGTGCTTGGCCGGATTGGCAATCTTGAAACGCGCCTTGCCCGCAACAATTCCGAGATCGATGCGGCCCAGGCCGTGCGCTACAAGGTTTTCGTCGAGGAGATGAAGGCGCAGATTCCGCAGGCTGCCGATCGCCGCAAGCGCGATGCCGATGCCTGGGACCTGGTCTGCGACCACCTTCTGGTGCTTGACACCGCAATCGATGGCGATCCGGAAGACCAGATCGTCGGCACCTATCGGCTGTTGCGCCAGGATGTCGCCGAAAATACCGGCGGTTTTTATTCCGCATCCGAATTCAGGGTGGACAGCCTGCTGAAACGCCATCCCGCCAAGCGCTTCATGGAGCTTGGCCGGTCCTGCGTGCTGCCGCAATACCGCACCAAGCGCACGGTGGAACTGCTCTGGCAGGGAAACTGGGCCTATGCGCTGAAATACGGCGTCGACGCCATGTTTGGCTGTGGGTCTTTCCCGGGCACGGTGCCGGAAGAACATGCGCTTGCCCTGTCCTTCCTGCATCACAATGCGCTGGTTGGCGCGGACTGGGATGTTTCGGCCCGTCCGGAACTGTTCCGCACGATGGACCTGATGCCGTCGGAAGCGATCAACATGCGCAAGGCGCTTGCCGCCCTGCCGCCCTTGATCAAGGGTTACATGCGCCTTGGCGCCATGGTCGGCAACGGCGCTGTCGTCGATCACGCCTTCCGGACGACGGATGTCCTGATCGTGCTGCCCATCACCAGCATATCGGGCCGCTATCTCAACTATTACGGTGCGGATGCCGGGCGCTTTGCAGCGCAGGTTTCCTGATCGACACGGATCCTGTGTGAATTCACCGAGGAAACAGAGTGGTTTCCAGGATTGGTTAAGGTGCGCGAATTTCAAAGAGAATAGTGGCCGTTCCGTTGTGTTGCGCATGTCTATTGAACGGATGAATTTTATAACGAAAACTATATTGGACAATAAAACGCGCAGGCTTGGGGGCTTCCAAAAGGTGCCGTAACACCGGATGGTTTGCTCTCCTTTTCATAAACTGAAAAATATTGTAGATCGCCCGCCTCCCTTCACAGGGAGGCGGGATTTTTATTGTCTTGAGCCGGTGCGAAATTGCTTTTCGCTATGCGCCCGCATTGTGGGCTGCAATGGCCGCCATGTTGACGATGTCGGAATCCTTGGCCGTCATGGAAACGATCTGCACGGACTTGTCGAGACCGACGAGCAAGGGACCGATGATCGTCGCGCCGCCCAGTTCCTGCAGCATCTTGGTCGAGATCGAGGCCGAATGGAACGCCGGCATGACCAGCACGTTGGCGGGGCCGGAGAGGCGGCAGAACGGGTATTGTTCCATCACCCGGCTGTTGAGCGCGACGTCGGCTGCCATCTCGCCGTCATATTCGAAATCGACGCGGCGCTTGTCGAGCATGTTGACGGCTTCACGCACCCGCTCGGAGCGTTCGCCGGAGGGGTTGCCGAAGGTGGAGTAGGCCAGCATGGCAACGCGCGGCACATAACCGAGCCGCTTCGCAAGGCCGGCTGCCTCCTCGGCGATGTCGGCCAGTTCCTCCGACGAGGGCATGTCGTGGACTGCCGTATCGGCGACCAGCACGGTGCGGCCGCGGCACAGCGCGAGCGACACGCCGATGACGCGGTGGCCAGGTTTCGGATCGATACAGCGCCGCACGTCTTCCAGCGCCGTCGAATAGTTGCGCGTCAGGCCGGTGACCATGCCGTCGGCATCGCCAAGCGCCACCATGGAGGCGGCGAAATGGTTGCGGTCATTGTTGATCAGGCGCTGGGCATCGCGGAAGAGGTAGCCGGAGCGTTGCAGGCGGGCGTAGAGATAGTCGGTATAGGCGCCGATCCGCTTGGAGATGCGGGCATTGACGATCTGGATGCCGGGCCTGTCGAGATCGATCCCCTCCCGTTCCGCCGTCTCGCGCATGCGATCCTCGCGGCCGAGCAACAGTGCCGTCCCAAGGCCCTGATTGGCATAGGCGATCGCCGAGCGCATCATCAGCACTTCCTCGCCCTCGGCAAAGACGATGCGCTTGGGCTGGCGGCGCACCCGCTCGTAGATGCGCTGCAGGGTGGAGGCGATCGGATCGCGGCGGGCGGAAAGCTGGCGGCCATAGGCCTCGAGATCGGGGATCGGCTTGCGCGCGACGCCGGTTTCCATCGCAGCCTTGGCAACCGCCATCGGGATCGCCGAAATCAGGCGGGGATCGAAGGGCACGGGGATGATGTATTCGGCGCCGAAGCGCGGCCGGTTGCCCTGGTAGGCGGCGGCGACATCGTCCGGAACATCCTCCTTGGCAAGGCTGGCAAGAGCTTCGGCCGCCGCGATCTTCATCGCGTCGTTGATCGTCGAGGCGCGCACGTCCAGCGCTCCCCGGAAGATATAGGGAAAGCCGAGCACGTTGTTGACCTGGTTTGGATAGTCCGAGCGCCCGGTCGCCATGATCGCGTCGTCACGGATGCGGGCGACTTCCTCCGGTGTGATTTCCGGATCGGGATTGGCCATGGCGAAGATGATCGGCCGGTCGGCCATCGAGCGGATCATGCCTTCCGAAAGTGCGCCCTTCTGCGAGAGGCCGAGAACGACGTCGGCGCCGTCCATGGCGTCCTCCAGCGTGCGCTTGTCGGTCTTTGCCGCATGGGCCGATTTCCACTGGTTCATACCCTCGGTGCGGCCCTGGTAGATGACGCCCTTGGTGTCGCAGAGGATGACGTTGTCGGGGGCAAAGCCCATCGCCTTGATCAATTCGATGCAGGCAATGGCCGCAGCGCCGGCGCCGTTGCAGACGAGCTTCGTCGTCTTGAAGTCGCGGCCGGTGAGCGTCAGTGCATTGATGAGACCGGCGGCTGCGATGATCGCAGTGCCATGCTGGTCGTCATGGAAGACCGGGATGTCCATGATCTCGCGCAACCGCTGCTCGATGATGAAGCATTCGGGCGCCTTGATGTCCTCAAGGTTGATGCCGCCGAAGGACGGGCCGAGGAAGCGGACGCAGTTGATGAATTCGTCGACATTTTCGGTGTCGACTTCGAGGTCGATCGCATCGACGTCGGCAAAGCGCTTGAACAGCACGGCCTTGCCTTCCATGACCGGCTTGGACGCCAGTGCGCCGAGATTGCCAAGGCCGAGGATCGCCGTGCCGTTGGAGATGACCGCCACCATGTTGCCACGGGTCGTATAATCATAGGCAGTCGAAGGGTCGGCGGCGATCGCCTTGACGGGCACGGCGACGCCGGGCGAATAGGCAAGCGACAGGTCGCGCTGCGTCGCCATCGGCTTGGTCGGTGAAATCTCCAGCTTGCCCGGCCGGCCCTGCGCGTGAAAATCCAGTGCTTCCTGATCCGTGACGCTTTTGCGCGTGCCTTTATCCTTGCCCGTCTCCGACATGTTGTCTCCTCACCCTCTTGTGGGCCAGCGCTTCTGCGTGCCTCTTTGTTGTTGTCTTCTATAAACACCCGTGAATAGTGTGGCACCACTTTTTTAGGAAAACCATGACATTCGTGACTGAGCCTGCCGCCCGAAACAATGTAGTCCTGTCCGCCGCGCAACTGGCGACGGAGGAAAGCCGGGCCACGGCCACGCCGATGATGGAGCAGTTCATCGAGATCAAGGCGAACAATCCCGATTCGCTGTTGTTCTACCGCATGGGCGATTTCTACGAGCTGTTCTTCCAGGATGCCGTCGATGCATCCCGCGCGCTCGGCATCACGCTCACCCGGCGCGGCCAGCATCTCGGGCAGGATATTCCGATGTGCGGCGTGCCGGTGCATGCGGCGGACGATTATCTGCAGAAGCTGATCGGGCTCGGTTTCCGCGTCGCCGTCTGCGAGCAGATCGAAGATCCCGCTGAAGCCAAGAAACGCGGCGGCAAGTCTGTCGTCAAGCGCGATGTGGTGCGCCTCGTGACGCCGGGCACGATCACCGAGGACAAGCTGCTTTCGCCGTTCGAATCCAACTACCTGATGGCGCTGTCCCGTATCCGGGGCGGGGCAGAGCCGACCCTCGCGCTGGCCTGGATCGACATTTCCACCGGCGTCTTCCGGCTGGCCGAGACGGCGGAAAACCGGCTGCTGGCCGACATCCTGCGCATCGAGCCGCGGGAACTGATCCTTGCCGATACGCTCTTCCACGATCCCGAGATGCGCCCGGTGCTCGATGTGCTCGGACGGGTCGCTGTGCCCCAGCCGGCGGTGCTGTTCGACAGCGCGACGGCGGAAAACCGCATCACCCGCTATTATGGCGTCAAGACGCTGGATGGTTTCGGCAGTTTTTCCCGCGCCGAAATGGCCGCGGCATCGGCCGCGATTTCCTATGTCGAAAAGACCCAGTTTGCCGAACGGCCGCCGCTTGGCATTCCCGAGCGGGAAAGTGCTGCGTCGACCCTGTTCATCGATCCCGCGACACGCGGCAATCTCGAACTGGTCAAGACCCTCTCCGGAGATCGCGCCGGCACGCTGCTGAAAGCCCTCGACCGCACTGTGACGGGGGGCGGCGCGCGGCTTCTGGCCGAACGGCTGATGTCGCCGCTTACAGAGCCTGAGCGGATCGGCACGCGGCTCGATTCGATCGCCGCGCTCGCCGGCCAGCCATCCTTCTGCCTCGACCTGCGCGATGTCCTGAAGCGCGTGCCCGACATGCCGCGCGCCCTGTCGCGGCTGGCGCTCGGACGCGGCGGACCGCGCGATCTCGGCAGCATTCTCGCAGGCTTGCAGACCGCAGGGCAGGTGGCACTCCTTCTGGAGCGCGGCACGCTGTCCGATGAACTTTCGCAGACGCTGTCGGCAATCCGCGCACTGCCGGAAACGGTAGCCCGGAGCCTCGGCGCCATGCTGTCGGAAGAACTGCCGCTCCTGAAGCGCGACGGCGGCTTTCTGCGCGCCGGCGCCGATGCCGATCTGGACGAGATGCGCGCGTTGCGCGACCAGTCGCGCCGGGTGATCGCTGCCCTGCAGCTGCAATATGCCGAGGAGACCGGCGTAAAGGCGCTGAAGATCAAGTACAACAATGTGCTCGGCTATTTCATCGAGGTCACCGCCCTCAATGCGTCTGCCCTGACGGAGAGCGACGCGGCCAAGGCGCGGTTCATCCACCGCCAAACCATGGCCGGTGCCATGCGCTTTACGACCACCGTTCTCTCCGAGCTCGAAACAAAGATCGCCAATGCGGCAGACCGGGCGCTGGCGATCGAACTGCGTGCCTTCGATGCGCTGACGGCCGAGGTGGTCGCTGAGGCCGAAGCCATCAAGGCGGCGGCTGCGGCGCTGTCGGTTATCGACGTCACAGCCGGCCTCGCAACCCTAGCCGAAGAGCAGGCCTATTGCCGCCCGGTGGTCGATCAATCGATGATGTTTGCCATCGACGGCGGCCGCCATCCGGTGGTCGAACAGGCACTGCGCCGGCAGGCCGGAGCGACGTTTGTCGCCAACACCTGCGATCTGTCCCCCCAGGACGGTGAGGGCAACGGCGCGATCTGGCTCCTGACCGGTCCCAATATGGGCGGTAAATCGACCTTTCTGCGCCAGAATGCGCTGATCGCCATCATGGCGCAGATGGGCTCCTTCGTTCCGGCGACGTCTGCGCATATCGGCATCGTCGACCGGCTGTTTTCGCGTGTCGGCGCCTCGGATGATCTGGCCCGGGGACGATCGACCTTCATGGTCGAGATGGTGGAAACGGCGGCGATCCTCAACCAGGCAACCGATCGTTCGCTTGTCATCCTCGACGAAATCGGCCGGGGCACGGCCACCTTCGACGGTCTGTCAATCGCCTGGGCGGCGGTCGAGCACCTGCACGAAGCCAACCGTTGCCGTGGCCTTTTCGCCACTCATTTCCACGAGTTGACCGTGCTGTCGGAAAAACTCGCCCGTCTGTCCAATGCGACGATGCGGGTCAAGGAATGGGATGGCGACGTGATCTTCCTGCACGAGGTCGGTCCGGGTGCCGCCGACCGGTCCTATGGTATCCAGGTGGCGCGACTGGCCGGCCTGCCGGCCTCCGTCGTCGCCCGCGCCAAGGATGTGCTGGCAAAGCTGGAAGACGCCGACCGGAAGAATCCCGCGAGCCAGCTGATCGACGATCTGCCGCTGTTCCAGGTGGCGATTCGCCGCGAGGAAAGCGCCAAGGCTGGCCCGTCCAAGGTCGAGGAGGCTTTAAGAGGCCTCAATCCGGATGATATGACCCCGCGCGAGGCGATGGACGCGCTTTATGCGTTGAAGAAACAACTTGGCAAGGCTTGATCGTGACAGCGCTGCGCATCAAATATGATGCGCAAAGGTCGCTGTAACACTTTAAATCTGCTGCATAATTTTATCCTTAAATTGATTCAGATTTAAGGAATTGTGCGGTAGTTTGCCTTTTGTCGACAAGGCAAAAGGTCTATAGCGCATGAAAACAGAGCGGCTCGCGGTTGAGGCCGGACAGGACAACGGTCGGCATTTGATGGCCAAGCACGAAACGGCATTTCCCGAAATTCTCGATGTCGCGGCGTTGAAGGCCCGGTGCGATTTCATCGCTTCGGCGCATGCGGAATCGCGCGATCCGATGCGGCAGGCGCTGCTGGCCGCATTCCGTGCTGCCAATCTCGAAGGCCGCGAAAGAGCCCGCAAACTGCTTCTGGACGATGGCAGCGGCCTGAAATGCGCCCAGCGCATCTCCTGGCTGCAGGATCAGCTGATTTCTATCCTGCATGCTTTCGTGCTCAATGAGATCTTCGACGCGGCCCATGCGCCAGACCAGACGCGCATCTCCGTTGCCGCCGTCGGCGGTTATGGCCGTGGCACGCTGGCGCCGGGCTCCGACATCGATCTTCTCTTTCTCCTGCCGATCAAGAAGGCTGTCTGGGCAGAACCTGCGATCGAGTTCATGCTCTATATCCTGTGGGATCTCGGCTTCAAGGTTGGCCACGCGACCCGCACCATCGACGAGTGCATCCGTCTGTCGCGCAGCGATATGACGATCCGCACCGCCATTCTGGAAACCCGGTTCATCTGCGGTTCGCGCCCGCTCTGCGACGAACTGGCGGCACGCTTCGACGAGGAAATCGTCAAGAACACCGGCCCGGATTTCATTGCGGCCAAGCTTGCCGAGCGCGACGATCGCCACCGCAAGGCCGGCGACACCCGCTATCTGGTCGAGCCGAACGTCAAGGAAGGCAAGGGCGGTCTGCGCGACCTGCACACGCTGTTCTGGATTGCCAAGTATTTCTACCGCGTCAAGGACAGCGCCGATCTCATCAAGCTCGGCGTGCTCTCCCGCCAGGAGTACAAGCTTTTCCAGAAATCGGACGATTTCCTCTGGGCCGTGCGCTGCCACATGCACTTCCTGACCGGAAAATCCGAGGAGCGGCTGTCCTTCGACATCCAGCGCGAGATCGCCGAATGCCTCGGCTATCACGATCATCCGGGTCTCTCGGCGGTCGAACGCTTCATGAAGCACTATTTCCTTGTCGCCAAGAATGTCGGTGACCTGACGCGGATCTTCTGCGCTGCGCTGGAGGATCAGCAGGCAAAGCAATTGCCGGGCCTCACGGCGGTTTTCAACCGTTTCACCAATCGCACACGCAAGATTGCCGGTTCGCTGGAGTTCGTCGATGATGGCGGGCGCATTGCGCTTTCGAGCCCCGATGTCTTCAAGCGCGACCCCGTCAACCTGATCCGCATCTTCCACGTTGCCGATATCAACAAGCTCGAATTCCACCCGGCCGCTCTCAAGCTGGTGACCCGGTCCCTCAGCCTGATCACGCCGGCGCTGCGGGACGACGAGGAGGCCAACCGGCTGTTCATCGCGATCCTGACCTCGCGCCGCAATCCGGAACTGATCCTGCGGCGGATGAACGAGGCCGGCGTACTCGGTCGCTTCATTCCCGAGTTCGGCAAGATCGTCTCGCTGATGCAGTTCAACATGTACCACCACTATACGGTGGACGAGCATCTGCTGCGCGCCGTCCACGTCCTGTCGCGCGTCGATCAGGGCAAGGACGATGATGTCCATCCGCTGGCCGTCAAGCTGATGCCGGGCATCGAGGATCGCACCGCTTTGTTCGTCGCCGTGCTCCTGCACGATGTCGCCAAGGGCCGGCCGGAGGATCATTCGACCGCAGGCGCCAAGGTTGCGCGCCGGCTCGGCCCGCGTTTCGGCCTGACGCCGAAGCAGACCGAAACGGTGGCCTGGCTGATCGAGGAACACCTGACCATGTCGATGGTTGCGCAGACGCGCGATCTCAACGACCGCAAGACGATCGTCGATTTTGCCGAACGGGTGCAGTCGCTCGATCGGTTGAAGATGCTGATGATCCTCACGGTCTGCGATATCCGGGCCGTCGGCCCGGGCGTCTGGAACGGCTGGAAGGGGCAGTTGCTGCGCACCCTCTACTATGAAACCGAGCTGATGATATCCGGCGGCTTCTCCGAAGTGCCGCGCAAGGAGCGGGCGAAACACGCCGGCGAGGTTCTGTTCAACGCGCTCTCCGACTGGAGCCAGAAGGACCGCAAGACCTATACCAAGCTGCATTATCAGCCCTATCTCCTGTCCGTGCCGCTCGAGGACCAGCTGCGCCATGCGCATTTCATCCGCGAGGCCGACAAGGCCGGGCGGGCGCTGGCGACCATGGTCCGCACCCACCAGTTCCATGCCATCACCGAAATCACCGTTCTGTCGCCGGACCATCCGCGACTTTTGGCTGTTATCGCCGGCGCCTGTGCTGCAGCGGGTGCCAATATTGTCGATGCCCAGATCTTCACGACGTCCGACGGCCGCGCCCTCGACACGATCCTGATCACCCGCGAGTTCCCTGTCGACGAGGACGAAAAGCGGCGGGCGGCAAATATCGGCAAGATGATCGAGGATGTTCTGTCCGGCGCAAAACGCCTTCCCGAGGTCATCGCCAGCCGGTCGAAGAGCCGCAAGCGCACCAAGGCCTTCACGGTCACGCCGGCAGTCACCATCAGCAACACGCTGTCCAACAAGTTCACCGTCATCGAGGTCGAGTGCCTCGACCGCACCGGCCTGTTGTCGGAAATGACGGCTGTGCTGTCCGACCTGTCGCTCGACATCGCCTCGGCGCATATCACCACCTTTGGCGAAAAGGTCATCGATACCTTCTATGTAACCGATCTCGTCGGCCAGAAGATCACCAGCGAAAGCCGGCAGAGCAATGTCGCAGCTCGGCTGAAGGCGGTCATGGCCGATGAAGCCGACGAGGTGCGCGACCGCATGCCCTCTGGCATGATTGCGCCGCCGCAGGCGCCGCGCACACCTGTCGCTGCCCGGAAAGCCAGGGCTGAATCATGAGCCTCGTCCGGAAATTCGCAACCGTTGGCGGCGCAACGCTCGGCAGCCGGTTCCTCGGTTTTGCCCGCGAAACGATGATGGCGGCGGCGCTCGGCACCGGCCCGATGGCCGATGCCTTCTATGCCGCCTTCCGCTTTCCGAACCTGTTTCGCCGGCTGTTTGCCGAAGGTGCATTCAACGCCGCCTTCGTGCCGCTGTTTGCCAAGGAGATCGAGGCCAATGGCGTCGATGGCGCCAAGCGCTTCTCCGAGGAAGTGCTGGGCGTGCTGTTTTCGGTGCTGCTTCTGCTCACCATTGCCATGCAGCTGGCCATGCCGTGGGTCGTCGCCTGGGTGATTGCCCCGGGTTTTGTCGATGACCCCGAGAAGTTCGACATCACGGTCAAGCTGTCGATCGTCATGTTTCCCTATCTGATGTGCATGTCGCTGACGGCCATGCTGTCGGGCATGCTGAATTCGCTGCAGCATTATTTCGCCGCCGCCGTCGCGCCGATCTTTCTCAATCTCGTGCTGATCAGCGCCCTTGGTTATGGTCTCTGGACGGGGGCCGACCCGCTGGCAACGGCCTGGTATCTGTCCTGGGGCGTGCTGGTCGCCGGCCTTTTGCAGATGGCGGTGCTCTATATCGGCGTGCGTGCCGCCGGCATGAGCTTCCGTCTCAGGCGCCCGCGCATCACGCCCAACGTCAAGCGCCTGCTCTGGCTCGCGTTTCCGGCGGCCGTGACCGGTGGCATCACGCAGATCAACCAGCTCATCGGCCAGATGATCGCCTCCACCAAGGACGGCGCCATCTCGGTCCTGCAATATGCTGATCGTGTCTACCAGCTGCCGCTTGGCGTGGTCGGCATCGCCGTCGGCGTCGTGCTGCTGCCGGAACTGTCGCGCGCCCTGCGGGGCGGCCATGTCGAGGAAGCGGCGAACCTGCAGAACCGCTCGCTCGAATTTGTCCTGTTCCTGACCCTGCCGGCCGCCGGCGCGCTCTGGGTGATTTCCGACGAAATCGTCCGTGTGCTCTATGAGCGCGGCGCCTTCTCCGTCGATACGACATCGACCGTGGCCGCGACGCTGGCCATCTACGGCCTCGGCCTTCCGGCCTTCGTGATGATCAAGGCACTCAATCCCGGCTTCTTTGCCCGCGAGGACACGCGCACGCCGATGAAGATCATCGGTATCTCCGTTGTCATCAACTGCGTGCTTGCCGTCTCGCTGTTTCCGCTGTTTGCCGAGCGCGGCATCGCGACCGCCGAGGCCGTGTCCGGCTGGGTGACGACGATCCTCCTGTTCGTGACACTCGTCCGTAGGGGGCACTGGACTTGGGAAAATGCCCTTCTCAGCCGTGTTCTGAGGCTGATCGCGGCGACGGTCGTCATGGCACTCGCACTGAACTATGCCTCGCTCTACCTCGCCGGCTGGCTCGCGCCGCAATCCTCGCTGTTCATCCAGCTTGCAGCCCTGATGATGCTGATCGGCCTGGCGATGGTCGTCTATTTCGCCGTTGCCTTCCTGATCGGCGGCGCCGACCTGTCGATGATCCGCCGCAACATGAAGCGCAAGACGAACCCCGCGGAGCCCTTGCCTCCGGGCGATCTCTAAAGGGAAGCCATGAAACAGGTCATCGCCCGCATCACTCTGGTCGTTCCGGATTATGACCTGGCGATCGCCTTTTATTGCGGAAGCCTCGGCTTTGATCTGCTGGACGATACGGACATGGGCGGCGGCAAGCGCTGGGTCGTTGTTCGGCCGCGAGGCGCGAGCGAAACAGCACTGCTGATCGCCAAGGCCGATGGCACAGCGCAGGAAGCGGCGATCGGCAACCAGACAGGCGGCCGGGTCGGCTTTTTCCTGTTCACCGACGATTTTGCACGCGATCATCAGGCCATGCTGGAAAAGGCCGTCAGCTTCCTCGAAGCGCCGCGCCATGAGCCCTATGGGACGGTGGCCGTCTTTGCCGATCCGTTCGGCAACAGATGGGACCTTCTGCAGCCTGCAGGCTGATCCCGCCGCCCGCGTTTTTCCTTGATCGGCGGGCAAGGGCGTTGCATAAGCGCCGCCAGCATCAACAGACCAGTTTCGGTACCCCAGGCCCTCCACAAGCCAGATCGAGGACATCATGTCAGACTTCAAGCCGCTCGTATTCTCCGGTGTCCAGCCGACGGGCAATCTGCATCTCGGCAATTATCTCGGCGCGATCCGCAAGTTCGTGGCGCTGCAGGAAAACAACGACTGCATCTATTGCGTCGTCGACCTGCACGCGATCACGGCGCAACTTGTGCATGAGGACATGCCCGGCCAGATCCGTGCCATTGCCGCGGCCTTCATCGCCTCGGGTATCGATCCGGAAAAGCATATCGTCTTCAATCAGTCGGCGGTGCCGCAGCATGCCGAACTGGCCTGGATCTTCAATTGCGTGGCGCGCATCGGCTGGATGAACCGCATGACGCAGTTCAAGGACAAGGCCGGCAAGGACCGCGAAAATGCGTCGCTCGGCCTGTTTGCCTATCCGAGCCTGATGGCCGCCGACATTCTCGTCTACCGCGCCACCCATGTGCCCGTTGGCGACGACCAGAAACAGCACCTGGAGCTTGCCCGCGACATTGCCCAGAAGTTCAACAATGATTTCATGGAGCATATCCGCCGCACCGATTACGGCGTTGATACCATGGTCGGCGAAGAGCATGTTCATGCCTATTTCCCGGCGGTCGAGCCGCTGATCGATGGCCCTGCGCCGCGTGTCATGTCGCTGCGCGACGGCACCAAGAAAATGTCGAAGTCGGACGCTTCCGACCTGTCGCGCATCAATCTGATGGACGATGCCGAGATGATCGCCAAGAAGATCCGCAAGGCAAAGACCGACCCGGATGCGCTTCCAAGCGAAGTCGAGGGATTGAAGGGGCGCCCGGAGGCCGACAATCTCGTGGGCATCTACGCGGCGCTTGCCGACAAGACCAAGGAAGAGGTTCTGCAGGAGTTCGGCGGTCAGCAGTTTTCGGTGTTCAAGCCGGCGCTGATCGATCTCTCCGTTGCGGTTCTTGCGCCAATCACCGGCGAGATGCGCCGCCTGATGGACGACACCAGCCACATCGACGGCATCCTGCGCAAGGGTGGCGAAAGAGCGCGCGTCCGTGCCGAAAAGACCATGAAGCAGGTGCGCGAAATCATCGGCTTCCTGCAATAGTCGCGATGAAAAAGACCTCTTGCAGCCGCCCGGAACGGGTGTAAAAGTTCCGCCATGGTTTCAACGCGACTCTCAAGACTGGAAGGTCACCGCCGCAAGTTCATGGCGGTGATCGACGATACGCCGGAATGTGGCCGGGCTGTTCACTATGCCGGCCTGCGCGCCAAGAATTCGAATGGCGGCCTGGTCCTGCTCTATGTGATTGCCGATGGCGATTTCCAGCAATGGTTGGGTGTCGAGGGCATCATGCGGGCCGAAGCGCGCGAGGAAGCGGAAGCCGTTCTGGCCAAGATCGCCCAGACGGTACGCGAGACGATCGGCATCGAGCCCGAAATGGTGATCCGCGAAGGCAGTGCCGCCGAGCAGATCCACGCGCTGATCGAGGAAGACCGGGACATCGCCATCCTGGTGCTGGCCTCCGGGTCTGCCAAGGATGGACCCGGCCCGCTCGTCTCATCGATCGCCGGCAAGGCGGCTGCCTTCCCGATCCCGGTGACAGTCATTCCCGATCTTCTCAGCAATGAGGAAATCGACGCGCTGAGCTGAGGCGATCATGCCTCTTTGCGGAAGCGAAAGCCTGGGTGTCGGGTCTTGAAGGCGTGGCGCGATCAGCTTATATTCTTTTGAATTATTCTAAACAGGCCGGTCGCGCGACGATGACGGCCGACGCGGAGATCAACATGTTCATCCAGACAGAAGCCACGCCGAACCCGGCCACCCTGAAATTCCTTCCGGGCAAGGTTGTCATGGAAAATGGGACGGCCGAGTTCCTGAACGAGGAAGAAGCAGCAGACGGTTCGCCGCTTGCCGCGCGCATTTTCGCCATTCCCGGCGTTATCGGCGTGTTCTTCGGCTATGATTTCGTGACGGTCACCAAGGAAGCGCAGGAGTGGCAGCATTTGAAGCCGGCCATTCTCGGCTCGATCATGGAGCACTTCATGTCCGGCCAGCCGATCATGGCGGTGGCCGGCGCCAGCGATGATGCCGACGATGTCGAGGGCGAGTTCTTTGCGCCCGGTGACGAAAGCATCGTCGCGACCATCAAGGAGCTGCTCGAAACCCGCGTGCGTCCGGCCGTGGCCCAGGATGGTGGCGATATCACCTTCAAGGGGTTTCGCGATGGCACGGTGTTCCTCAACATGAAGGGCGCATGCTCCGGCTGCCCGTCCTCGACCGCGACCCTGAAGCACGGCGTCCAGAATCTGCTGCACCATTTCATCCCGGAAGTTCAGGCTGTCGAAGCGGTCTGAGCGCATGACCGATGGGATGCCGATGCTGCTTGAATTCGTGTCGTTGCCATGATCGTTCTCGCACTCGATACGGCCGGAACCGGCTGTTTCGCTGCTGTTTATGACAGCGATGGCGATCAGGGGCTGGCACAGGCCGGCGCGGACATCGGCCGCGGACATGCCGAACAGCTGATGGGTTTTGTCGATGCGGCTTTGGCGGAGAGCGGCAAGACCCTTGCCGATGTCGGCCGGATTGCCGTGACCATCGGCCCGGGCTCGTTCACCGGCATCCGCGTCGGCGTGGCTGCTGCGCGCGGCTTTGCCCTGGCGCTGTCCATTCCGGCGGTGGGCGTGTCGACCCTCGCCGTCCTGGCGCGGGCGGCTAGCCTGAAACATCCAGGCATTGCTGTCTTTGCCGTCATGGATGCCAAGCGCGAGGAAATCTACGGCCAGATGTTCGATGCGTCCGGTGCCGCACGCACGGCGGCGAACGCCTATGGGATCGACGAGGCCCGAAGTCTCGCAGCCGCCTTCGACGGCGTTATCTGCGGCTCGGCGCGCGACCTCCTGCTGAGCGGCGAGATTGATGACGATGCGCCGCGTTACATCGCCGATATCGGCATCGTCGCCCGGCTTGGCGCCATCGCCGATCCAGCCCTCGGCAAGCCAAAGCCGCTATATCTGCGAGGCCCGGATGCAAAGCCACAACTCGGTTTTGCCGTGGCACGAGCGTGAGATGGCACTGACGGACTACTTTGTGCGCAAGCCCGAATTCGACATGTTCGCCATGAAAACGGCGGACCTGCCTTTTGCTGCCAGCATCCACAAGGCGTGCTTTACGCCCTCCTGGAGTGATGGCGAACTGCATGCGCTTCTGGTCCAGAACACGGTCTTCGGCTTCGTCGCGCGGCAGAGCAATGCGGCAAGCCGGCCGGTGACCGCTGGCTTCGTTCTGTCCCGGGTTGCGGCCGGCGAGGCGGAAATCCTGACGATCGGTGTCGAGCAGCGCTACGGTCGTGCTGGTCTGGGATGGCGTCTGATGCAGGCGGCCGTCCGCGAGGCGCGGGCGCAGAGCGCCGAAATGATGTTTCTGGAGGTCGATGAAGCCAATGCAGCAGCGCTCGGCCTCTATCGCAAGCTCGGTTTCCACAAGGTCGGAGAGCGCCGTGCCTATTATCAGGGCGTCGATGGCGCCCGCAGCGCCGCTTTGGTTATGAGGCTCGATCTTGTCTAGATCGCTGTCAAGCCTTCCCGCTCTGCGCACCCGGTCGCGATCCTGCCGGATGAACAGTCATCGGAGGGTGTCTGCGTGATCAACTGGACACGCATCATCGTCGCAATGGTTCTGCTCTCGCTGCTGACACTGGTGCTGGCCCCGCTGCAGATCGTTTTTCTCTGGCTTGGCCTCCCCATCCGCCGCACCTTGCCGCGCTACTGGCACCGGTTCGCCTGCGCCGTCATCGGCATCCGGGTGCGGGTGCACGGCACGCCAGACCGGCAGAGGCCGCTTCTGCTCGTTTCCAATCATGCGACCTGGAAAGACATTCTGGTCCTCGGCTCGATCGCCGACGTGGTTTTCGTCGCCAAGTCGGATGTCAAGAAATGGCCGGTCTTCGGTCTTCTCGCCCGGTTGCAGGCAACCATCTTCATTGATCGCGACCACAAGCGCACGACCGGCGTGCAGGTCAACGAGATCGGCCAGCGCCTGGCGGCCGGCGAGATCGTCGTGCTTTTCCCTGAAGGCACGACCTCGGACGGCAACAGGCTGCTGGAGGTTAAGACCTCGCTGTTCGGCGCCGCAGCCTCCGCCGTTCCGCATTCGCCTACCGGCGCCGTGCATGTCCAGCCGGTGGCGATTGCCTATACCGGAATTCACGGCATGCCGATGGGCCGCTATAATCGGCCGGTTGCCGCCTGGCCCGGCGATATCGGTCTGGCACCCCATCTGATGGGCGTCTTGCGGGAAGGGGCGATGGAAGTGGACGTCATCTTCGGCGAGCAGATTACATACACTGCAGCGAGCAACCGCAAGCAGGTCAGCCGCGAGATCGAGATACGGATCCGTGCCATGCTTGGCCTGAAGCTGCGCGGCCGCTGACGCCGCAAGGAAAGGGCTTCAATTTTGACCCCCTTTGCTCTATGGATCCGGCCATGACACAGGAAATTGCCATTATGTCCGAGAAGCCGGCAACGGCTGCGGAGATCCCGCCGATCCGCAAGGTTTTCGTCAAAACCTACGGCTGCCAGATGAACGTCTATGATTCCGACCGGATGACAGACGCGCTGGCAAAGGACGGCTATGTCTCGACGGACGTGCTGGAAGATGCCGATCTCGTTCTCCTGAACACATGCCATATCCGTGAAAAGGCGGCCGAGAAGGTTTATTCGGCGCTCGGGCGGCTGCGCGACCTGAAAAAGAAGAAAGCCGGCGAAGGCCGCGAAATGATGATCGGCGTTGCCGGCTGCGTTGCGCAGGCGGAAGGCGACGAGATCCTGCGCCGCGCGCCGTCTGTCGATCTGGTCATCGGACCGCAGACCTATCACCGCCTGCCCGAGGCCCTGAAGCGGGTTCGGCGCGGCGAGCGCGTGCTGGAAACCGATTATGCCGTCGAGGACAAGTTCGAGCATCTGCCGACACCCGACAAGGCCAGAACGAAAGCGCGCGGCGTTACGGCATTCCTCACGGTCCAGGAAGGCTGCGACAAGTTCTGCACCTTCTGTGTCGTGCCCTATACGCGCGGCTCGGAAGTTTCCCGGCCTGTCGCGCAGATCCTGGCCGAGGCGACGAAGCTGGTCGAGGCCGGGGTGCGCGAAATCACCCTGCTCGGCCAGAACGTCAATGCCTGGCACGGCGTCGGTGCGGATGGTGCCGAATGGGGGCTCGGTGAACTTCTGCACCGTCTCGCCGCGATCGATGGCCTTGCCCGCCTGCGCTACACCACCAGCCACCCGCGCGACATGGACGAGGCGCTGATTGCAGCGCATCGCGACCTGCCACAACTGATGCCCTACCTGCACCTGCCGATCCAGTCCGGCTCGGACCGTATCCTGAAAGCCATGAACCGGCGCCACACGACGGCCGAATACATCGCGCTGGTCGCCCGCATCAAGGCGATGCGTCCTGACATCGCCATGTCCGGCGATTTCATCGTCGGCTTCCCCGGCGAGACGGATGCGGACTTCGAGGACACGATGCGCCTTGTCGAGACCGTCGGTTATGCACAGGCATTTTCGTTCAAATATTCGACCCGTCCGGGAACGCCGGGCGCCGATCTTGGCGATCAGGTGCCGGAGGACGTGAAAGCCAAGCGCTTGGAAAGACTGCAGGAACTTCTGCTTTCCCAGCAGCGGGATTTTGCCCAGGCCTGTATCGGCCGCGACATCGAACTGCTGCTTGAGAAGCCCGGCCGCATGCCGGGGCAGTTGATCGGCCGCTCGCCCTGGCTGCAGTCTGTGAATGTTGATGCAAAAGCATCGCAAATCGGTGACATTATCAAAGTACGAATCACCGGTGCTGGCCCCAATAGCCTTTTCGCCGAAGCGATCAGCTAGGGGCCCGTTCACTCAAAGGAGCCTGACCGCTTGAACGGACACGAATTGGTTTCATCCTCGCCGCGCCAGTCAAAGACATCTGCGACAGACGCCAATCACTTCGTGCTGACATTCGAGAATAACCGGTATGCCAGCGAACTGTTCGGACAGTTCGATCAGAACCTGAAGCTGATCGAAGAGCGCCTGCATGTCGATGCCCGGCCGCGTGGCAACTCCGTTTCGATCTCGGGTGACATTCCGGCGACCAACCAGGCCCGTCGGGCGCTCGATTATCTCTATGGCCGCATCCAGAATGGCGGCTCGGTCGAGACGTCCGATGTCGAAGGGGCAATCCGCATGGCGCTTGCCGCTGACGATCAGCTCCAGTTGCCGACCATGGAGCGCAAGGCCAAGCTCAATCTCGCGCAGATTTCCACACGCAAGAAGACGATCGCAGCCCGCACGCCGACGCAGGACGTTTATATGCGTGCGCTGGAACGCTCCGAACTCGTCTTCGGCGTCGGTCCGGCCGGGACCGGCAAGACCTATCTCGCGGTTGCCCATGCGGCCCAGCTTCTGGAGCGCGGCGCGGTCGATCGCATCGTGCTGTCGCGTCCCGCCGTCGAAGCCGGCGAGCGGCTCGGCTTCCTGCCTGGCGACATGAAGGACAAGGTCGATCCCTATCTGCGGCCGCTTTATGACGCCCTCTACGACATGATGCCGGGCGACAAGGTGGAGCGGGCGATCACGGCCGGCGTCATCGAAATCGCGCCGCTCGCGTTCATGCGTGGCCGCACGCTTGGAAACGCCGTCGTCATTCTCGACGAGGCGCAGAACACGACCTCCATGCAGATGAAGATGTTCCTGACCCGTCTTGGCGAAAACGGCCGGATGATTGTCACCGGCGATCCGAGCCAGGTCGACCTGCCGCGCGGCGTCAAGTCCGGCCTTGTCGAGGCGCTGCAGATCCTGAAGGGGGTCGAGGGCGTCTCGGTCACGCGCTTCAAGGATGTCGACGTGGTCCGCCATCCGATGGTTGCCCGCATCGTGCGCGCCTATGAAGCGCAGACGGCAGTCCATGACGAAAGCGAGCAGAGCGACCGCTGAGGCGGTCGTTGATACCGATGACGACGCTTGATATTCAAATCAGTGTGGAGGAGGGCGACTGGCTCTCCGAAGACCAGCTCGACGCAGTCTGCCAGCGCGTGCTGGGCGAGAGTGCCGCTTTTCTGAAGCGCGAGGAAAAACAGCCTTTTCCAAAGACGCCGACCGAAGTGTCGCTGGTCTTCACCGATGATGCCTCCATCAGGGCCATCAACGCCGAGTGGCGCGGTCAGGACAAGCCCACCAATGTCTTGTCCTTTCCGGCCTATCCGATCACGCCCGGCAAGCGTCCGGGGCCGATGCTCGGTGATATCATTCTCGCGCATGAGACGGTTGCGCGCGAGGCCGAAGAACTGGGCAAGCCCTTCGATGACCACCTCACCCATCTTCTCGTTCATGGATTTTTGCATCTTTTCGGGTATGATCATATCGAAACGGATGATGCCGAAAGAATGGAGACACTTGAGACTGGCATTTTGGCGAGCCTTGGTTTATCTGACCCCTACGGGGACACTGACCCGGTATGACAGTTTGGAACAATGAGCGATTTTAGAGCGCAGCCCGTGGTGGCTGATACAGACGGGGCGGAATCCCCGGAAGGCGAGCCGGGCAGTAGTAGCAGTGCTGCCCAGAGACCTGATGGCGGCAGCCGGTCAAATTCCTCCTTCTGGTCGCGTGCGGCCCGGATATGGCGCAGCCCGAACGGCTCCAGCCTGCGAGACGACCTGACAGATGCCCTGCTGACGGATGCTGGAAGCGATGCGGCCTTTTCCCCTGCAGAACGCGCCATGCTCAACAACATCCTGCGCTTTCGTGAGGTGCGCGTCGAAGACGTCATGGTTCCGCGGGCCGATATCGAGGCCGTCGATCTCGATATCACCATCGGCGAACTGATGATCATCTTCGAAGAGTCCGGCCGCTCGCGCATGCCGGTCTACAGCGACAGTCTCGACGATCCGCGCGGCATGGTGCATATCCGCGATCTCCTGTCCTATGTGGCAAAGCAGGCACGCAACAAACGCCGCAGCAGCACGAAGGCTGCATCGGCAACTGTTGCAACACCGGGCGAGAAAGCCGAAAAGCCGGCACCACGCCAGCCGAAGGTGGGTTTCGATCTGGCGCGCGTCGATCTTTCCAAGACCGTTGAAGAGGCCGGGATCATAAGGCAGGTGCTGTTCGTGCCGCCGTCCATGCATGCCTCCGATCTGATGCAGCGCATGCAGGCTGCCCGTATCCAGATGGCGCTGGTCATCGACGAATATGGTGGCACCGATGGCCTGGCTTCCCTCGAGGATATCGTCGAGATGGTTGTCGGCGATATCGAGGACGAGCATGACGATGAAGAGGTGATGTTCGCCAAGACGTCGGATGACATTTTTGTCGCCGATGCCCGGGTCGAGCTCGAAGAGATTGCAGCGGCAATCGGCCCTGATTTCGATATTCGCGAGCAGCTTGAAGACGTCGATACGCTGGGCGGCCTCGTGTTCGCCTCGCTCGGCCGTATTCCCGCCCGCGGCGAAGTCGTGCAGGCGCTGCCGGGGTTCGAGTTCCAGGTTCTCGATGCCGATCCGCGTCGGGTCAAGCGCGTTCGCATCATTCGCAAACGGCCGGCGGCGCGCCGCAGGGTGGTTGCGAGGGGCGAGGAGGGTCCTGCGGGCCAGGGCAAGGAGCCGGATCTCGCAGTCCAGGACGAAATGACAACCGATCAATAGGCGCGCCGCTTTTGCCGGCACGACAAACACCCGCTTTTTTGGAAGAGTGCAAAACGATTGATTCGGTCGATCGTCGTTGCGCCTTTGATTCAGGCCGCCATTCCGGTGGGGAACTGCGCAAAACTGGGGGAACTGCATGGAACGGCTTGCTGGCAGCATCATGCTGTTGTCTGGATGGAGACGCGCACTGGTTGCAGTCCTGGCTGGTGCCATCGCTGTCCTCGCTCTGCCTCCGCTCGGCATATTCGCGGCTCCCTTCGTGTCGTTCACGCTTCTTGTCTGGTTGCTTGATGGCGCTTCCGGCGATCCGGATGCGGGCATTGTCCGGCGCTCCTTGCCCGCCTTTGCCATCGGCTGGTGGTTTGGCTTCGGATATTTTCTCGGCGGTATCTGGTGGCTCGGAAATGCCCTTCTGGTCGAGGCGGACGAATTTGCCTGGGCTCTGCCGCTGGCGGTGATCGGCCTGCCGGCAGTGCTTGCCGTCTATTATGGACTGGCTGCAGCTGTTGCTCGCCTGATCTGGTCGGACGGCATGGGGCGCATAACAGCGCTTGCCGTGGCATTCGGACTGGCGGAATGGCTCCGCGGCTTCCTGCTCACCGGCTTTCCCTGGAATGCAATCGGCTATGCGGCGATGCCGGTGCCGT
This sequence comes from Pararhizobium antarcticum, assembly GCF_001885585.1. Lineage (GTDB taxonomy): Bacteria > Pseudomonadota > Alphaproteobacteria > Rhizobiales > Rhizobiaceae > Pararhizobium > Pararhizobium antarcticum. Next base: position 54,968 of record NZ_LSRP01000140.1, on the reverse strand, counting down.
TGATGATGCAGTCGGCCAGTATTCTCGGCCTGTCCGCAATCAACCTGCTTGCCGTCTTCGTCTTTGCTGCACCGGCACTCCTTGTGACGCGCAAGGGCAGGCTGCCGGGGATGGGCCTGGCCTTGCTGCTGGTCTGTGCGCATCTCGGCTATGGCGCATGGCGGCTTGCCCAACCGGCGCCGCAGCCGTCGGATCCGCAGACCGTTATTCGTCTCGTTCAGCCTGTCATCGACCAGGCGAAAAAGATCGATGATACTGAAAGAACAGCGATTTTTGAGGAGCATTTGGCCCTTGCCGCCGCTCCCCCCGAAGCGGATGGAAAGCGTCCGGACATCATCGTCTGGCCGGAAACCTCGGTTCCCTTCATCCTGACGGAAAATCCGGATGCCCTATTGCGTATCGCCGACGTGCTCCAGGAGGGACAGATTCTGATCGCGGGCGCGGTGCGCGCCGAAAACGTCGGTGCCGGCCTGCCACCGCGCTACTACAACTCGATTTACGTGATTGATGATCGAGGGCAGATCGTTGGCGCAACCGATAAGGTGCATTTGGTTCCTTTCGGAGAATACCTGCCCTTCGAGAGCATGCTGTCTTCCGTCGGCCTGAATGCGATCGCTGCCGCCATGCCCGGGGGGTTCTCGTCTGCTGTGACGCGCTCCCTTTTGACCTTGCCGGGTGGACGGTCACTGTATCCGCTGATCTGCTACGAGGCGATTTTCCCCGATGAAATCGATGACCGGGCGCTGTCGACAGCCGCCCTGCTGAACATCACCAATGATGCCTGGTTCGGCAACACACCCGGGCCATACCAGCATTTTCACCAGGCGCAGCTGCGCGCAGTCGAAAACGGCATTCCGCTGATTCGTGCCGCCAACAGCGGAATTTCCGCGGTGGTTGACGCGCGTGGTGGGGTGGTATCCGGATTGGCCTACAACGAAAAAGGTTTCGTGGACACAATTTTGCCGGGAAAATCGACTGTGATGGTCACACCTTCCGAACGGCATCGGATTTTCTGGCTGCTCGCGTTTCTCAGTCTTTCGGTTGCGCTGGTTTCCCGCACTGGTTTTATTTTTCGGGATAATTGACGAAAAACCCCTAAAATTGCATAGTGGTATTAGCCATCGATCTTCTCCAGAGCTAGGGGCCGTTTCATTCGACTGCACACCGTGGCGTGTAGTTGGCTCATGCGAACGTCCGAGATTCATGGATCAACAGAAACAGTGTGTGTTAGGACAACGTCATGATCGAAAATAAAAAGAAGCCGAACCCGATCGACATTCATGTCGGCAGCCGGATTCGACTTCGCCGTACCATGCTTGGTATGAGCCAGGAAAAGCTGGGTGAAGCCCTGGGCATTACATTCCAGCAGATCCAGAAATATGAGAAGGGCACCAACCGCGTTGGCGCAAGCCGTCTCCAGAACATTTCCAGCATCCTGAACGTTCCGGTCTCCTTCTTCTTCGAAGATGCCCCGGGCGACAACACCACCGGCGCCAGCGGCATGGCGGAAGCTTCGAGCTCGAATTACGTGGTGGACTTCCTGTCTTCGTCCGAGGGTTTGCAGCTCAACCGGGCGTTTGTGAAGATTGCCGATCCCAAGGTTCGTCGCAAGCTGGTGGACCTGGTCAAGGCGCTCGCGGCCGAAGCAGAAGCGGAATAAGGCTGGCGCAAGCCAGAATTGAAAAAAAGCGGCTTGATAGCCGCTTTTTTTATGTCCGGGGCGTGCTGTCTGTTGGACTGCCATCGTCTTCGCCAAGCTGATATAAAGATATATTTATGTCCTTGTGTGCTTGTTTTTTGGCGTCAGACTCAGTACCACGGTCAAAGCTTTTTTCATTGAGGGGACTTCCCGCATGCGCGCCAACTACCTGTTTACGAGTGAATCCGTGGCAGAAGGCCATCCGGACAAAGTGTGTGACCGGATTTCCGACGAAATCGTCGATCTTGTCTATCGTGAAGCTGCCAAGACGGGTGTCGATCCCTGGGGCGTGCGTATTGCCTGCGAAACGCTGGCAACCACGAACCGGGTCGTTATCGCCGGTGAAGTCCGCGTTCCCGATACGCTGCTGAAGAAGGACAAGGACGGCAAGGTCGTCAAGGACGCTGCCGGACATCCGGTCATCAATCCATCGAAATTCAAATCCGCCGCCCGCAAGGCGATCCGCGAGATCGGCTACGAGCAGGCCGGCTTTCACTGGAAGACCGCCAGGATCGACGTTCTCCTGCATCCGCAGTCGGCCGATATCGCCCAGGGCGTTGACAGTGCCGCCGACAAGCAGGGTGACGAAGGTGCCGGCGACCAGGGCATCATGTTCGGTTACGCCTGCAAGGAAACAGCCGAACTCATGCCGGCGCCGATCTATTATTCGCACCGCATCCTCGATCTGCTCGCCACGGCCCGCAAGAAGGGTGGCGGCGAAGCCGGTCGCCTCGGTCCCGACGCCAAGAGCCAGGTCACCGTTCGGTATGTCGACGGCAAGCCGTTCGAAGTGACCTCCATCGTGTTGTCGACCCAGCATCTGGACGAGAGCTGGGACTCGGCCAAGGTTCGCAGCGTCGTCGAGCCCTATATCCGCGAGGCCCTGTCCGACATCGCGATCGCCGAGGATTGCAACTGGTACATTAACCCGACCGGCAAGTTCGTCATTGGCGGCCCGGATGGCGACGCCGGCCTGACCGGCCGCAAGATCATCGTCGATACCTATGGCGGTGCAGCCCCGCATGGCGGCGGTGCCTTCTCCGGCAAGGATACGACCAAGGTTGACCGCTCGGCCGCCTATGCCGCGCGTTATCTCGCCAAGAACGTCGTGGCGGCCGGCCTTGCCGATCGCTGCACGATCCAGATCGCCTATGCGATCGGCGTTGCCCAGCCGCTGTCGATCTATGTCGACCTGCATGAAACCGGCAAGGTCACGGAAGATCAGGTCGAAGATGCGATCCGCAAGACGATGGATCTGTCGCCATCCGGCATCCGTCGTCATCTCGACCTCAACAAGCCGATCTACGCCAAGACGTCGGCATACGGCCATTTCGGCCGCAAGGCCGGTCGCGACGGCTCGTTCTCCTGGGAGAAGCTTGATCTGGTCAAGCCGCTCAAGGATGCGATCAAGGGCTGAAACATGGCCACGGCGCTGTAGACGCACCGGCCTCTGAAATTGTAAAGCGGATGTTTCCGGATGGAAATGTCCGCTTTTGCACGTGAAAGACCAAGAAATGACCGAACCGCACCGCACCCGCGCCACCGAGGCCTTTTTCGGCCGCCGCAAGGGCAAGCCGTTGCGCACGCAGCAGGCGGCGCATCTGGAGACATTGCTGCCGGCCTATAAGCTCGATCTGGCATCGCCGGCGCCGTCCGATATCCGCACGCTGTTTGCCCATGAGGTCGACCGTCTGCGCATGGAGATCGGCTTTGGCGGCGGCGAGCACCTGATCCACCGCGCCGTCGAAAACCCCGCGACCGCCTTCATCGGCGTCGAACCCTTCGTCAACTCCATGGCCAAGCTGGTCGGCCAGATCGAGGCCCGCGGCGCTGAAAACATTCGCCTGCACGATGACGATGCCACGCAGGTTCTGGATTGGCTGCCCGATGCCTGCCTCGACCAGATCGACCTGCTCTATCCGGATCCCTGGCCAAAGCGCAAGCATTGGAAACGCCGCTTCGTTTCGCCGGTCAATCTGGACCGGTTTGCACGTGTTCTGAAACCGGGGGGATTGTTCTGCTTTGCCTCCGACATCGATACCTATGTCAACTGGACGCTGCAGCATTGCCGCGATCACGCAGCTTTCGAATGGATGGCCGATAATGCGGCGGATTGGCTGACGCCCTATGCCGGCTGGCCGAGCACACGATATGAGGCGAAGGCAAAGCGCGAGGGCCGCAAATCCGCCTATCTGACGTTCCGAAGGCTTTAGCAATCGGGCCTGGTCGCGATTGGTCAAGCGCGCGAATCAGGCAGGGCAGCCGAAAATCAGTGCAGGCTGACGGTGCGCAGATCGTCTTCAGCGGCCTTGAAGAAGGTGCTGGAGCGGTTGTCGGTCAACAGGATCGGTGTGCCATCCGCGCCGAACAGCGCCCACAGGTCCAGGCCCGGATCCATGTCGGGGGCTTCCGGGAAGCAGCGGGAGACCTCATCCGACCGCATCTTGCGAATGTAGCCGACCTCACCGGCACCGAGATGTGCAAGGTCGTTCTTCGTGAGTTCTGCGTTGAGGTGTCTGTATCCCATGGGTCTCGCTCCGTGGCTTCGGGCAGGATATGGAATCTGCCGGTCTTCCTACTCTGGGACCGAAATATTAATTTTCTTTACCATGCGCACAGGTTCGGGACGGATAAGATCCACGGACAGCAGACCGTTGCGCAGCTCGGCGCCGGAAACATGCATGCCTTCTGCCAGCACGAAAACGCGCTGGAACTGGCGCGCGGCGATTCCACGGTGCAGATAGTCGCGTTCGCCGTTCTCGCTTTGCCGGCCGCGAATGACCAGCTGGTTTTCCTCCGTCGTCACATCAAGCTCGTCTTCGGAAAAGCCCGCAACCGCGAGCGTGATGCGCAGCCGCTCCGGCTCGCCAAGGGCATCATCGCTGCGAATGCGCTCGATATTGTAGGGCGGGTAACCATCATTGCCCTTGGCGATGCGCTCGAGGGTTTTTTCCATGGCGTCGAAGCCCAGCAAAAGCGGGCTTGTAAAGGGCGTAATCCGGCTCATCGGCGAAGTCCTTGCAGGCTCAAGCGACTAGGTATCGGACCTGCGCGGCAGCATCCGTTGAGTGCAATATGGTAGCTGTGTGCAATGAGCGCAAGCCGCTTGCACCGGGCAGGCAGTCAAATCATAGTCCGCACCTCTGATTTGAATGCGTAAGGGCAGGGAGAGACTGCGCGATGACTGAGCCGAGAAAGATAATTATCGACACCGATCCCGGTCAGGACGATGCCGCAGCGATCATGCTGGCCTTGGGCAGTCCGGCAGAAATCGAGGTGCTCGGCATCACCGCCGTTGCCGGAAACGTGCCCCTGGCGCTGACCTCGCGCAATGCCAGGCTCGTTTGCGAACTCTGCAATCGCCGTGATGTCAAAGTCTTTGCCGGTGCCGAAAAGCCGATCGCCCGTCCGCTGGTAACGGCCGAACATGTGCACGGCAAGACCGGGCTCGACGGTCCGCAACTGGATGAGCCGACGATGCCGCTGCAGTCGCAGCATGCCGTCGACTTCATCATCGAGACGCTTCTGTCGGAGCCGTCAGGCACCGTGACGCTCTGCACGCTCGGGGCGCTGACCAATATCGCGCTCGCGCTGCAGAAGGCGCCGGAGATTGCGCCTAGGGTCCGCGAACTGGTGATGATGGGTGGCGGCTTCTTCGAAGGTGGCAACATCACCCCGGCCGCCGAGTTCAACATCTATGTCGATCCGGAAGCGGCCGACATTGTGCTGAAGTCCGGCATTCCGGTGGTCATGATGCCACTCGACGTGACGCACCGCGTTCTCACCCACAAGGCGCGGGTCCGCAGGATCTCCGATATCGGCACCCCTGCGGCGATTGCGATGGCGCAGATGCTGGAATTCTTCGAGCGCTTCGACATCGAGAAATACGGCACCGATGGCGGCCCCCTGCACGATCCGACTGTGATCGCCTATCTGATTCGGCCCGAACTCTTCACCGGTCGCGATTGCAACGTCGAAATCGAGACGAAGTCCGAGTTGACCCTCGGCATGACGGTGGTCGACTGGTGGCAGGTGACCGGCCGCAAACACAATGCAAAGGTCATGCGTTTCATCGACGACCAGGGCTTTTTTGATCTCTTGACGGAGCGCCTTGCACGTCTCTGACCGACAAGGCTGCCAACGTGAAAACGGCGCCCGTAAGCGCCGTCTTCCTCTCTGGTTCCAAGGCCTTTATGCGTCAGAATTCTTCCCAGCTGTCCTGGGCCAGGGCCGTGTTGCCGGAAACCTTCGGCGCAGCCCTGACGGGCGCAGCGACAGACCGCGCCGTCCCCGGCTTTGCCGGTGCGGCATGGGCCGGCGCGCTGTAGCTCGGTGCCTTTGCAGGCGCGCGCATGCTGGCAGCGGTGCTGCGCAGCATGTCTGCCGATGAATGACCCTGCCGGGCGACCTTGAAACGGGAGACAAGCGTGCTCAAGGCCCGCGCCTCTTCGTTCAGCGTCATGCTGGCGGCGGTCGTCTCCTCGACCATGGCCGCGTTCTGCTGTGTCACCTGGTCCATCTGGTTGACGGCGGTGTTGATCTCCTTGAGGCCAACGGCCTGTTCGGAGGCCGAGCCGGCAATCTGCCGGATGAGGCCATTGATCTGGACGACCTGGTCGGCGATCTTGTGCAAGGCGCCACCTGCCTGGCCGACAAGATCCACGCCGTCGCGGACCTGACCGGCCGAGGTGTTGATCAGCGTCTTGATCTCCTTGGCGGCATTGGCCGAGCGTTGCGCCAGTTCGCGCACTTCCTGTGCGACGACCGCAAAACCCTTGCCGGCATCGCCGGCCCGGGCCGCTTCCACGCCGGCATTCAGCGCCAGCAGGTTGGTCTGGAAGGCGATCTCGTCGATGACGCCGATGATGCGGCTGACTTCACCGGATGATTGCTCGATGCCCTTCATCGCGGAAATCGCCTTCTGGACGACTTCGCCGGACTGCTCGGCATCGTTGCTGGCGGTTTCGACCGACTTGGCGGCAATCTTGGCATTGTCGGCGCTGGCGTTGACCTGTGAGGTCAGTTCGTCCAGTGCCGCTGCCGTTTCCTCAAGGCTTGCGGCCTGCTGTTCGGTGCGGTGCGACAGGTCGTTGGCCGCATTGCTGATTTCGCTGGTGCCGTTGCCGATATTGACGACAGATGTATTGACGGTCTGGATCGTCTCTTCCAGGCTGTCCATTGCCGAATTGAAGTCGCTCTTCAACTGCGCATAGTCTCCGGGAAATTCATCCGTGATGCGGAAGCTGAGATCGCCCGAGGACAGGTGCGAGAGACCCATGCCGAGGCGTGCGACGATATCGCGCTGCAGGGCATTGCTTTCGGCGCGCTCGGTTTCCGACTGGCTACGCTGCCGTTCCGATTGCTCGCGCTCGCTTTTCGTCTCGACTTCGAGGCGTTTTGCATCCGCCAACTGATGGCGGAACCCTTCGAGTGCCTTGGCAACCGAACCGGTTTCATCGGTGCGCTGCTGGCCCGAGACCGGCGAGGCATAGAGGCCGTTGCTGAGATTTTCGACATCCTTGACGAGGCCGGCAAGCGGCCGCTGGACGAAGCCGCGCACGGCGAAGTAGAGGCCGAGCAGAACAGCGCCGAGAACAATCAGCCCGCCGATGATCATCATGTAGGTCTGGTCGAGCACCGGTGCCTGGATGGCGGAGCGGGGCACGTCGACAAGCACGATCCAGGACGTGTTGATATCCGGCAGCGCGAAGGGATAGACCACGCGATCGAACGAGCCCATTTCGTCGAATGAGAGATTTTCGATGCGGCCAAGCTTGCCGGATGCCAGCGCATCCTTGACGACGTCGGCACCGGCGCCTTCATATTCCTTCATCAACAGATCCGGCGCCGGGGCAACCAGCCATTTTCGCGCCTGTGAAAGCAGGGTCACGCGGCCCGAACCGAATGGATGCAACTGCGCAAGTTTGTCCGACAGGGTCTTCAGGGAAATATCGACACCGCTGACGCCGATCATCTTGCCCTTGGAAAGAACCGGATAGGCAATCGACGCCATCGATGTCGCCGTGCCCGTCGTGGTTTCCGAATAGGGCTGGGTCATGGCTCCCTTGCCGCTCTTGGCCGCAAGAGAGTACCATTCGGCCACGTAGTCGGAATCAAAGGCGGAGAAGCTGATGCCGCCATCCGTCTTGCTCTTTGTCCAGTAGGGATTGAAGCTGCCGTCCTTCGAGGCGCCAAATTCGGCCTGTCCCTTCATCTCGGCGGACTTGCCGTCAAATGCGTTTGGCTCCTCGCCAAACCAGCTGCCGAATGCGAAGGCATTGTGCTCGACGTTGGATCTCAGAATGTCGATCACGCCCTTGCGGTCGAGACGGTTGTTTTCATGGGCAAGGCCGATGACCCCGGCCATCGAGCGGGCCGCACCTGCGAGTTCGCCGACACTGCCGGCAATGTCCGAAGCGATGGCCTTGGCCTGCGAGTTTGCGTCGGCATAAACCAGCTCCGAAACCCGTTCCTGCGTTTGCGAAATCAGCACGAAGTTTGAGGCCAGGAGGACGAGCGCGATGGTGCCGCCCGTGACGGTGATGAGTTTGGTCGCAAGCGATCTGGCCTGTAACTTGAACATGATGGTCCCCGAATTGATGTGGTCTCCGCTGTCGCGGAGTGTCGCTGTCTGAGTGTGGGATTTGCCCCATCATGGAGCGCCAGATGTCGACCGACATCGGAAAGCCGCGTTCGGAAAGCGAGCCGCAGGCCGTTCAGCGTCAATATTAGTGAAGATTTATTAAAATACGGCCAATGAGCGAATGGCAAATCTGATGACCAGCGGGCAGGATCACTCTGGCCTGCCGCGACAACGACGTCCGGTGTTCCGATTGCGAAAGACACCGTCCGCACGGATTGCTGCAGGGTGTGGCGTGTTGCCGCATGCAGGGGTGGTCGAGCTCTCCCGCTCGTTCTTGCAGACACGCCTGCTGCCTCCTGTCCTGGCGACAGCAAGCCTTTGTTCAATCAGGGCTGGGTCTTGGCGTCGACGTCCGCCGCCACCGGTATGGCGGGTTGAGCGCCGGCCTTCAGGCAGGCAAGCGAGCCGGCAACCGCCGCGCGCCGCAGGGCGTCGGGGAAGGCAAGGCCTGCATCGAGACTGGCCGCGAGGTAGCCGCAAAACGTATCGCCCGCGCCTACCGTGTCGACGGGTTCGATCTTCAGCCCCTTGGCGCGGTAGACGGTACCAGCGCGGATAGCCATCACGCCGTCGGCGCCCAGCGTCACGATGATCGTCTGGCCGGTTTCCTGATGCAGGCGGCGGACGGCATCCTCGCGCTGTGCGTCCGTCAGATCCTGCGCGCCGGCGAGCAGTTCGAATTCGGTTTCGTTGGCAACCACGATGTCGGCCTTGCGACCGAGCCTTGCCGCCTCCGGGGTGAGCGGCGCAATGTTGATGATCGAGGTCACGCCCTTCCGCTTGGCGGCATCAAGCGCTGCCTCGACCGCTTCGGCCGGAATTTCCAGCTGCAGCATCAGCATGTCGCCGGCAGCCATCGAACCGATGGCAGTCTCTGCATCGCTTGTGCTGACCGTGCCGTTCGCGCTGGCAACGACGATGATGACGTTTTCGCCGTCGCCAGCAACAGTGATGTGCGCCGTTCCGGTCGGCAGAGCCGCCGTCTTGACGAGAGACAGGTCGGCGCCCGCAGATCTCAGCAATTCCAGTGCACCATCGGCAAAGCTGTCGGAACCGACGGCACCGGCCATCCTGACGGTTGCGCCGGCCCGGCGGGCAGCCAGCGCCTGGTTGGCGCCCTTGCCGCCGGCGGCGGTGCTGAACCCCGTACCCGCCAGCGTTTCGCCAGGCTTGGGCAGGCGTTCCGTGGTGGCAATCAGGTCCATGTTGATGGAGCCGAAAACTGTGATCATGTGAGATGTCCCGCCCGAATGTCGATTTTTCGGGACAGTGCCCGAGACCCTCAGTCCTCGTCAACCACCCGCAGTTTCAATTGCCCCAGGCGGTTGTCGAAAGGCTTTGTTTCCTTGGCAGGTTCTGGTCCGGCCGCAGCAAGGTCGAGCGCCTCGATACGGCTGCCGCGCCGCTTGAGTTTATCCGAGGAAATCAGGATGTCGTCGACATCCTTCTGCGTCGTCAGGAAATGCCCATGCAGCTTGCGGACGCGTTCGTCCAGCCGCGTCAGGTCCTCCATCAGCCGCACGACCTCGCCCTGGATCAGATGCGCCTGCTCGCGCATCCGTGCATCGCGCAGGATCGCCTGGATCACCTGGATCGACAGCATCAGCAGTGACGGCGAGACGATGACGATGCGGGCACGATGGGCGCGCTGCACGATCGCTTCGAAATGCTCGTGGATTTCCGCAAAGATCGATTCGGAGGGAACGAAGAGAAAGGCGGTTTCCTGCGTTTCGCCGGGGATCAGATATTTTCCGGCGATATCGCGGATATGCACCTCCATATCGCGCCGGAATTGCTGCGAGGCGAGCTTGGCTTTCTCCGGATCGGCGGCGGCGCGAATGGCATTCCAGCCCTCGAGCGGAAACTTGGCATCGATCACCAGCACCGGCTGGTCATTGGGCATGCGGATGGTGCAGTCCGGGCGCGACCCGTTGGAGAGCGTCGTCTGGAAGGCATAGGCGCCCATCGGCAGGCCGTCGGCAATGATCGTTTCCATACGCGACTGGCCAAAGGCACCGCGGGTCTGCTTGTTGGAGAGAATGCTCTGCAGGCCGGCCATGTCCTTGGCAAGCGATTGAATATTGCTCTGGGCCGTATCGATCACCGCCAGCCGCTCCTGGAGCCGGCGCAGGTTCTCGTGGGTCGCCTTGGTTTGTTCGGTGATCGAGGTGCCGATCCGGTGTGTCATGCCGTCGATGCGCTGGTTGATCGACTGGTTGAGTTCCGACTGCCGTGTGCCGAAGACATCGGCGAGCGTGGCAATACGCCCCTTCATTTCGGTCTGAGCTGCAATCAGCGCCATCATCCGCGCGTCCGCTTCTTCCGCGCGGCGGCCCGCCCTGCGTAGGCCTGAGATGAACACAAGCAACACGATCCCGAAAAACAGGCCAGCGGCAAGCAGGACATGCCCGAGCGACAGCGTCTGGTTGCCGAAAATGAAAAGTGTGCGGTCGAGTGAAAGGTCGATGGGCTGCATGGCGCAAGCCTAGCAGGTTTTTGTCGGAAAACCAGATCAAAACAGGAACAAGAGGGGCGCCGCGCGCATTCGGATGATGGATCTGCCTGCGATGATCCCCCACTGGTGCAAAAAAATGCGATGCGAGAATTCCATCCGGCTGAAAGATCGGTTATGGGGTCGAAATGACCATAAAGCCGCTCATCATCCTGCCCGATTCCGTGCTGCGCCAGATTTCCCGACCGGTGGAAACTGTTGATGCGGACGTCCTTCGCCTTGCCGACGACATGCTCGACACGATGTATGACGCGCCGGGCATCGGGCTTGCCGCCATCCAGATCGGCGTCGCACGCCGCGTGCTGGTGATCGACGTTGCCAAGGAAGGCGAGGAAAAGCAGCCGCTGGTCTTCATCAACCCCGAAATCCTGGCCTCGGGCAGCGAACTTTCCGTCTATGAGGAAGGCTGCCTGTCGATCCCCGATTATTATGCCGAGGTCGAACGCCCCGCAGCCGTCACCATCCGCTACATTGACCGCGATGGCAAACAGCAGACGACCGAAGCCGACGGACTGCTGGCAACCTGCCTGCAGCACGAGATCGACCATCTCAACGGCACGCTGTTCATCGACCATATCTCCAAGCTGAAGCGCGAAATGGTGATCCGTAAATTCACCAAGACCGCGAAGATGCGCGGCAGCAAGGCCATTTGAGCCTCCGCTGAAAAGTCCGGCCGTTGCGCGCATGATATCAGCGATATCATAGTGGGGTGCGCATGGGCGACCTGTTGATCAGGACCATTTCCGAGGCTTTGAAACACGACATTGCGGCCGCTGCGGATCTTCATGGCCGAAGCCTGTCTGATCAGGCAAAAGAGCTTTTGCGCAAAGCTTTGATGATGGAGAGCGATGTCAAGGCAGCGGCAGAACTGTCTGCCTACGACGCGCTTCGCGCTGCCTTCGGTGATTGTCTGATGACCGACGAAGACAACGATGAGTTCACGACTGTTATAGAAGAAAGCCGGAAGAGAATTTTCGAGCGACCGGGCTTTGAGTTCGGATGATCGTTCATGACACCAATGTCGTGTCTGCAAGCGCAAAAGTCACAATTCATCCGACCGTCGGAACATGGCTCAGACACAGAAGCATGTCGGAACTTTTCGTTTCAGTGGCAACCCGGAGGGAGCTTGCCTACGGTGGTGAAAAAGTCTTCATTGCGATGATGGAGGACACATTCGATCGGCGCTTCGCCGGGCGAATACTCGGCTTTACAATAGAGGCCTCCGCCCGGACCGGTCGCCTTCGCGCCAAGCGCGAAAGCCCCGGTCGACCAATTTCCGTCGCGGATGCCATGATCGCCGCCATATGCCTTTTTCATGGTGCGACATTGGCGACGCGCAACACAAAAGACCTCGAGGGGCTTGATTTGGCGCTCGTAAACCCGTTTGAAGACGCCTGACTGAAAAAAACCGGAGGCCGCCGTGTCGCTGCGCATCATCTTCATGGGAACGCCGGAGTTCTCCGTGCCGACGCTTTCGGCGCTGGCGCAGACGGGCCACAAGATTGTCGCCGTCTATTCGCAGCCGCCGCGTCCCGGCGGCAGGCGTGGCCTGGAACTGCAGAAGTCGCCGGTCCACCAGGCCGCTGAGCTTCTCGGTTTTCCGGTCCTGACCCCGCCGAATTTCAAGGATGCCGCAGACCGTCAGGCTTTCAAGGATTTTGATGCGGATGTCGCCGTTGTCGTCGCCTATGGCCTGCTGTTGCCGGAGGCAATCCTGAATGGAACACGGCAGGGTTGCTACAACGGCCATGCCTCGCTTCTGCCGCGCTGGCGGGGTGCAGCCCCCATCCAGCGCGCCATCATGGCCGGCGATCGCGAGACGGGCATGATGGTGATGCGCATGGACAAGGGGCTCGACACCGGCCCTGTTGCCTTGACGAAAATCGTCGCGATTGCACCCGACATGACCGCCGGCGACCTGCATGACCGCTTGATGCTGGCGGGCGCTGGCCTGATGACCGAGGCGATGGAAAAGCTCGATGGCGGCAATCTGCCGCTTGTCCCGCAGTCGGAAAATGGCGTGCTCTATGCCGCCAAGATCAGCAAGGCGGAAACCCGCATCGATTTTACCAAGCCGGCGGTCGATGTGCACAACCATGTTCGCGGCCTTTCGCCCTTTCCCGGCGCGTGGCTCGAAGTCGAGATCGGTGGCAAGCTCGAACGCGTCAAAGTGCTGCAGAGCGCGCTTGCCGAGAGATCTGGCCCGGCCGGCACCGTGCTCTCGGATGATCTGACGGTTGCCTGCGGGGAAGGGGCGGTGCAACTGACCCGGCTGCAGAAGGCGGGCGGAAAGCCCCTGCCGGCCGTCGAGTTTCTGCGCGGCACGCCTGTTGCCGCCGGTACGAGGCTCGCCTGATGCCACGCTTTCGCATGTCGATCGAATATGACGGTTCCAATTATGTCGGCTGGCAGCGTCAAACCAATGGCCACTCCGTCCAGGGTGCTGTCGAGCAGGCGATCCTCAAGCTCACCCGCGAAGCGGCCCTTATCCGCGGGGCAGGGCGAACCGATTCGGGCGTGCATGCGCGCGGTCAGGTCGCCCATGTCGATCTGACACGGGCGTGGCCGCCGCACACCTTGCGCAATGCGCTGAACGCCTATCTCGGGCAGGCGCGCGAGCGGATTTCGGTGCTGGATGTCAGCGCGGTCTCCGATGCGTTTGATGCGCGGTTCTCCGCCCTGCGGCGGCATTATCTCTACCGCATCATCTCCCGTCCGGCGCCGCTCGCCATCGAGGCGAAGCAGGCCTGGTGGGTGTCCAAGCCGCTGGATCACGCGGCCATGCATGACGCCGCCCAGAGGCTGCTCGGCAAGCATGATTTCACCACCTTCCGCTCGGTCCATTGTCAGGCCAACAGCCCGGTGCGCACGCTCGACAGGCTGGATGTGACCCGGACAGACGACCTGATCGAGATCCGCGCCACGGCGCAGAGTTTCCTGCACAACCAGATCCGCTCTTTTGCCGGCACGCTGAAAATGGTGGGCGATGGCCGGTGGTCGCCGGACGACGTCACTGCCGCACTGGAGGCCCGGGACCGAAAGGCTTGCGGTCCGGTGGCGCCGCCCGAAGGGCTCTATTTCATGCAGGTCGACTACTGAGAGATCCGGTTCAGCCTGGTATAAGGCCGAAATAGGTCTGCAGCCTGTCGCCGATCATGAAGGATGGCAGGACGAACAGCAGCGTCAGGGCCGAAGCCAGCAGCGTCTGGTTGCCGGTGACCGTCTTCATCAGCCGGAAGATCACCGCGAAGACGACGATCAGCAGGATCAGCGACAAAAGCCCGATCAGTCCATCGCTTTCAGGCACGACGAGCCGGATCGCTGCCGGCACGGCCATGGCGTAGAAGATTGGTACGGACAGCCAGTTGCTCGAAACGATGATGGCGGCCAGTTCACCGTCATAGTTCAGCGGCTTTGCCAGGATCGCCATCAGCATCAGCGGAAAGATCCAGGCGACAAGGTCGATGATGAACAACTTGACGATGAACAGCATGCCGGTCTCGGTTCCCGGCGGCATGTTGGCCAGATAGAAGAGACGCCATGCGCCCCAGCTGACAGCCATGGCCGGCAGGCACCAGAGGATCGCGGCGAAGGATCGCCAGACGCCTGTGGCGCTGACATCGAGCCATTGCAAGCCTTCCGGCTTTCCCGAAACGAGCAGCCATAGCCCCTTCAGGTAGATGCTGATTTCCTCAAGCTGCGGCATTGTCGAACCAGCGTTCGAGGAAGGTTTCGTAGATCGCGGTCAGCGTCTCCAGATCGGCGACAGCAACGCGCTCGTCGACCATGTGCATGGTCTGCCCGACCAGTCCGAATTCGACAACAGGGCAATGATCCTTGATGAACCGCGCATCCGAAGTCCCGCCCGTCGTCGACAGTTTCGGCTCGCGGCCGGTGACGACAGAAATCGCCCCTGAAAGCGAGGCGATCAACCCGTTGTTGCGGGTCAGGAAAACATGGCTCGGCCGCTCGTTCCAGACAACGTCGTATGCCACAGGCGGGCGCCCGCGCCGCAAGACGCCGTCTTCTGCGGCACGCTCCAGGCGGGTAATGATCTCGGCCTTCAGGTTGTCAGCGGTCCAGTTGTCGTTGAAGCGGATGTTGAAGCTGGCGGTCGCCCGTGCCGGGATGACGTTGACTGCCGGGTTGCCGACGTCGATCGTCGTCACTTCGAGATTGGACGGCTGGAAATCGGCAGTACCGGCATCGAAGGGCGGATCCATCAGCGCCTGCGTCAGTTGCAGGATGCCGCGCACCGGGCTGTCGGCCAGATGCGGATAGGCGGCGTGGCCCTGTGTGCCATGGACCGTGATCGTGCCCGACAGCGAGCCGCGCCGACCGATCTTGATCATGTCGCCGAGGTGCTCCGGATTGGTCGGTTCGCCGACCAGGCAGGCGTCCCAGCGCTCGCCCTTGGCCGCCGCCCACTCGAGCAGCTTGACGGTGCCGTTGATCGCCGGGCCTTCCTCGTCGCCGGTGATGAGAAACGAAATCGAGCCCTTCGGCGGACCATGCTTTTCGATATGGCGGGCAACGGCCGCCGCAAAGCAGGCGATCCCCCCCTTCATGTCGACGGCGCCGCGACCATACATCTGGCCATCGGCAATATCGGCCGAAAAGGGGCCATGCGTCCATGCGGCCGCGTCACCGACGGGCACCACGTCGGTATGGCCGGCAAACATCAGGTGCGGCCCTTCTGTGCCAAGCCGGGCATAGAGGTTTTCGATGTCGGGCGTGCCGGCTTCCGTTGATGTGACATGCGTGCAGGCAAAGCCGAGTGGCGTCAGCAGGGCGTCCAGTGCCGAAAGCGCGCCGCCTTCGGCAGGGGTGACTGAGGGGCAGCGGATCAGCGTGGCGAGCGTGGCGATCGGATCGGTGGGGGTCATGAAAGCGGATGCCATGTTTGTCTTCGGCGCATGGTTTAGCCGATCCGCACGGGGCTGTCACCGGGGCGGCCGGCGAAACGACCGGGCAGGCGGATCTTGCCTGCCAGGTCGCAAAATGGTCTAGCGTTCGCCCGACGCCACCGGCATGCCGGCGGGATCGACGGTCTCGTAGAATGTCGAGATGATGTCCCAGGCCTGGTCTGCGGTTTCGACGAACCGGACGAGATTGACGTCCTCAGGTGCGATCGTGCCGAAATCGGCCAGCGCCTCGAAATTGACGATCGAGCGCCAGAATTTTTCGCCAAACAGGATCAGCGGCACCAGCGCCATACGCCCGGTCTGCATCAGGGTCATGGTTTCAAACAGCTCGTCCAGCGTTCCGAAGCCGCCCGGAAAAACCACCACCGCCTTGGCGCGCAGCAGGAAGTGCATCTTGCGGATCGCGAAATAGTGGAAGTTGAACGAAAGCTCGGGTGTCACGTAGCGGTTCGGCGCCTGCTCGTGCGGAAGCACGATGTTGAGCCCGATCGACGGCGCATCAACCTCGAAGGCGCCGCGATTGCCGGCCTCCATCACGCCTGGCCCGCCGCCCGTCGTCACCACATATTCCTTGTAGTCGGACTGGGCCGAATGCAGGGAGCAGAGTTGCGCGAATTTGCGGGCTTCCTCGTAATAGACGGAAGCGGCCGTCAGGTTGCGGCTTTGCGTCTCGTTCATGGCCGCCCAGGCATCGCCGCCTGGTTCGGGAATGCGCGCACCGCCGAACAGGACAACGGTGGATTTGATACCACGCTCCGCGAGGATCATCTCGGTCTTGAGCAGCTCGAGCTGCAGCCGCACCGGGCGCAGTTCTTCGCGGGTCAGGAAGTCGTCGTCGGCATAGGCGAGCCGATAGGCCGGCGCCATGGATTGTGGGGTTTGCGGCACGCCGGCTGCCCGGTTCCGGGCCTGTCCGCTGTCGACCAGCGGATCCCAGACCCCGTCCTTGCGCCGCAGATTCCGCTTCTTCATTCGTGTCATATTTCATTTCCCTGACGCAAGCCGGCGGCTGTTCATCGCTGCCGAATGCTGTTTTCCTCATCCCAGGACGCAACAGAGGCCATCATCTTCCGGCAGCCTGTCCACGACCGTGCCCGAGCGGCTGACCGGAACCGAAAATCTCTTCAATTTTTCGGGATCATGCTCTAGAGCATTTGACGATAAACGCCGAAGTTTAAGGAATTCCGATGACGACCCACGATCTAGCCTCTCTTTCGCAGACCATCGACGCAGCTTTCGACAATCGCGACACCGTGACCATCAACACCAAGGGCGAAATTCGCGACGCGGTGGAAACAGCGCTGACGCTCTTGGATGGCGGCAAGGTCCGCGTCGCCGAAAAGGGGGCGGACGGCAACTGGACCGTCAATCAGTGGCTGAAAAAAGCCGTTCTCCTGTCCTTCCGCCTGAACGACATGGAAGTCGTCAAGGGCGGTTCGGGCCAGTCGACCTGGTGGGACAAGGTTCCCTCGAAGTTCGAAGGCTGGGGCGAAAACCAGTTCCGCGAGGCCGGCTTCCGCGCCGTGCCCAATGCCATCGTGCGCCGCTCGGCCTATATCGCCCCGAACGCCATCCTGATGCCGTCCTTCGTCAATCTCGGCGCCTATGTCGGCGAAGGCACCATGGTCGATACCTGGGCCACGGTCGGATCCTGTGCCCAGATCGGCAAGCATGTTCACCTGTCGGGCGGCGTCGGCATTGGCGGCGTGCTGGAGCCGATGCAGGCCGGCCCGACGATCATCGAGGACAATTGCTTCATCGGCGCCCGCTCAGAAGTCGTCGAGGGCTGCATCGTGCGTGAAGGCTCGGTGCTCGGCATGGGGGTCTTCATCGGCAAGTCGACCAAGATCGTCGACCGCGCCACGGGCGAAGTCACCTATGGCGAAGTGCCGCCCTATTCGGTCGTCGTCGCTGGCTCCATGGGCTCCGGTGCCGTCATGCCGAACGGCGTTGTCGCGCCAAACCTCTATTGCGCCGTCATCGTCAAGCGCGTCGATGAAAAGACGCGCTCCAAGACCGGCATCAACGAACTGCTGCGGGATTGACAGGCATGGCACAGGAGGGGTCGCAATCAACCATGATCTGGTTGTTCTTCAGCCCCTCCGGCCGCATTGGCCGCAGGCTCTACCTCCTGTCCTGGCTGTACTGGGCGTGTCTGACAGGTTTCGTCATCAGCCGACTGGTTGCCAACCAGGGCGCCGAACTGGCGCTGGCATCCTGGACGCTGGCGCTGCTTGTCTGTGTGCTGGCATCGACGGTGTCCACTGTACTTCTGACCGTCAAACGCCTTCATGACGTCGGCTATCCCGGAAAATTCGTGCTGTGCTTGTTCATCCCGGTCATCAGCCCGGTCATGTTTCTCGCGCTGTGCCTGTGGCCCGGAATGGCCGAGCGCAACGCATTCGGCAGTCCGCCCGGCGGCACTGCCGGCTGACGATCGCGGAAAGAGCGATTTTGCCTACTGAAGCGGGATGCGCACCGTGAAGCAGGTTTCGTCCGGCGTCGAGGTCACGGATAGGGTGCCGTTGTGCGCCTTGACGATCTCCGCGACGATATAGAGGCCAAGGCCAAGGCCCTGCTGGCCGGAATTCGGCTCTCCTCGGAAAAAGGGTTTGAAAAGCTCGCTGATTTTTGCCTGCGGGATCGGTTCGCCGGAATTGCAGACCGAAAGCACATACGCATCATCGACCGCCTCTGAATCAACCCGGATCTCGCCGTCTTCTGCGCCATGTGCAATGGCGTTGGAGAGCAGGTTGGAGAGGAGCTGGCCGATGCGCCCCTCGTCGCAGCGCACCATGGCATCGCTGAGATTAGCGTTGATCCGCCGCTCCGGGTTCGCCATGCGCAGTTCCGCGATCACATGCTCCATCACCGGCCGCAGCGGCACGCGGTCGGCATGCTGGACAGCAAAGCCACCACCCATGCGGCCCCGGGCGAAGTCCAGCACATTGTCGATCAGTCCGGACATGCGCGAAATGCTGTTGCGCATCAGGCGCAGCACCGACTGTGTCTTGTCGTCCTCAAACGAACGCTGCAGCATGCGCGTGCCGGCATCGAGCGAGGCCAGCGGATTGCGCAGGTCGTGGCCGAGCACGGCGATGAACTGCTCCCGAAGCTCGCTGCCCTGCCGCTCCTGGTCCAGGCGCTGTAATGCGTCGATATGAAAGGCGATCAGATCGGCAAACAGCTTGAACATGCCAAGGGTTTCCGGCGTGTTCAATTTGTTCGGCTTGGTATCGATCGCACACAGCGTCCCGAAGAAGGAGCCGTCCTTGAGCAGGATCGGCATCGATATGTAGCTCTGCAGGCCATACATTGTCGGCGTGTGATGTTTGGCATAGACCGGATCTTCATCGGCGTGATCGATGACCACGACCTGATGATGTTGCCGGATCTCGTTGCAGATCGTCGTTTCGATCTTGAGTTCTCCGCCGGGGAGAAGGCCGAACGCGATATCGTCCTTGACGCAGCAGGCGATCCACCGATCTTCCGTGACCCGCGCCACCGCCGCAAAGCCCATTCCGGTCGTGCGGCAGATGACGTCGAGAATCGTCGGCACGACGCTGATCTCGGAAATGATCTGGACGGCTGCTGTCGGGTCGGTCGTCAAAATATCGCCTTCGTTTTTGAACGTCAAAGCATTCGATCTATCAAGAGCGACTGTTTTGCAAGTCCCGAAATTTTGGCGAGTGAATATGTTTTGAACGCGCGGCTGAAATCGGCAAACAGTCCCCGCTGCGGGGCAGGACGGGGACTGTTGCGGGTCAGATCTTTTTGGTGAAATCGGACGCGTCGATGAAGCCGTCGCCATTCTTGTCGCGGCGCTTGAACATCGTCTCGGTCACGGTGGAGACCTCTTGAAGGCTGAGCGAACCGTTCTTGTCGGCATCCGCACGCGCGAAGCCTTTACCGCGCAGTCCGGGGAACATGCCCGGTCGTGCCTCGTGCAAATTTTCCATCGCCTTGTCCTTGTCGGCGCCCGCTTCGTTCTTGGCTTCGCGCCAAGCCTTGCGGGCATCGCGGAAGGCCTCGCGGCGAACCTTGATTTCATCGCGCGACACTTGGCCATTCTTGTCTGCGTCGAAGGTTGTGAAGACGGTCGAGACGCGCGCCTGCATCTCGTCGAGCGAAACTTTGTTGTCCTTGTTGGTGTCCATTCGCTTGATCATCATTTCGGCGCGCTGTTCCGGCGCCCGCTTTTCGCGTGCGGCATAGGAGGAGGCGGCGAAACCTGTAACGGCAATGCTGGCGGCGATGAAGCCGAGGAGGAGAGCCTGTTTCTGCATGGTGTTTCCTTTCAGTGATCCTTGTCCCTGACCGAAAGCATACGCGAACCGGCCCCATCGACCAGTTAAACTTTGGTAATTTAACCCTTTGACCTTAAAGCGATTTTTTGATGGCGAAACTGTGCCGGGCATGTCCGGACATTGCGCTACATGTCCGAAAGCAGGCGGTTCAGGAAGCCGGCCAGGTCTTCCGTGACGAAGTCTGCCTGCTCGTCGGTATCCGCGCTTTTTTCCCAGGCTTCGGCAAATTCATATTCGAAATTGCGCGGCACCAGCAGCACCGTCTTCATGCCCAGCGCCTTCGGTACGACAAGGTTGCGCGGCAGGTCCTCAAACATCGCGGCGCGTTTGGTATCCACGCGGTGCAGGCTCATGAACTTGTCATAGGTATCGCCGGCCGGCTTCGGCACGAAATCCGCAGCCACGATGTCGAAGATGTCGTCGAAATGATCGAGGATACCCAGGCGCCGTGCGGTCATCTCGGCATGGCGGACGCTGCCATTGGTAAAGATGAACTTGCGGCCGGGCAGCGCCTTGATCGCGTCACCGAGTTCCGGGTCGGCCGGAACGACCTCGTAGTCGATCGCATGGGCCTTTTCGAGAAAATCGTTGGGATCAACGCCGTGGTGCAGCATCAGCCCCTGGAGCGTGGTGCCGTGGTCGCGGTAATACTGTTTCTGCAGCGTCCTGGCCGCGACAGGATCAAGCGTCAGCAGCGCCGACACATAGGCCGTCATGTTGCGGTCGATCTGCGAGAACAGATTGACGTGGTGCGGATACAGCGTGTTGTCGAGATCGAAGACCCAGTCGGTGACATGGGTGAAATCGGCTTTGGTCGGCAGGAGTTCGCGGTTTTTCATGCCCGACTTATGCCATGCGGCGCGACAGACGCAAAAGAAAAATCATGCTCAGGCAGCCCTTGCGATAAAGACCATTTCCTCCGCCGTTGCGGCATCGAACGGCTGGCATGCCCAGTCGCCATAGACGGCCTCCACCTGAAGACCGGATGCGGTCAGCCGCGCCTCGATCTCGTCTCGCGACAGAAAAAGCAGTGCGCTGCTTGAGACGAGCGTCCGATCGCCCAGCGCATAGATGGTGTCGAACGCAATGCGCTTGTCCGTCATCGCCAGAACCCGACGGGATTGGCGAATGATGCATCCGCCGGCGTCAAGATCGGCATCCCTGTTCCAGCGCGATGGCCAGTCGAGGGCGGGGTTGCGGCTTTCGAAGGCGATCCTGCCGTTTTCGGCAAGATGGTCGCGCATGGTTGCAAAGGTCGCCAATATATCCCGGTCTTCGAGAAACACCTGAAAGGCATTGCCGGTCATGATAATCAGGTCGAACCGTTCGGCTGAGCGGAAACTCTGGGCGTCCGACCGGATCCATTCGATCCGCTCGCCGTTGGGCTTCCTGCGCGCCACGTCGAGCATCGCCTTGGCCGGATCGACCCCGGTCACCGCATGTCCCAGACCAGCATAGGCATGGCACAGCAGCCCCGTGCCGCAGCCGAGGTCAAGTATACGCTGGGGTGGCTTGCCCGCCAGCGACAGATAGAAATCGCGATCGATCGACCAGCCGCTGTCGAGGTCGTAGAGGTCTGCCAGCAGGGGCTCTTCGTAGTGCAGATCGGGCATGCGGCCGCTCCGGTGCAAATCAAGTGCGACGTTGGATCACGGACCGCAAGGCACAAGCCGCGTTCCGTCCGTCCTTTGTATCGCGCCGAAACGCCAGGGTCTGTGTCCGAAAGGCGACGGTTTGCATTTCTGTGCGGCCATGGTGATGGATTCCGGTGGGCGCGCATGCTAGCGGGCTGCATGGAAACCTGGGTCATCATCACCTTCGCAGCCGCCTTTCTCCAGAACATTCGCTCGGCGATGCAGAAGCATCTGAAGGGCGTGATGGGGACGACAGGCGCCACCTTCGTGCGCTTCGGCTTCGGGGTGCCGTTCGCGCTGTTCTACCTCCTGGTCCTGTGGCGCGGGTTTGGTCATCCGCTGCCGGTGCCGGATGGGATCTTCTTCCTCTGGGCCGTCATCGGCGGCCTTGGCCAGATCGCGGCGACCTTCCTGCTCGTGCACCTCTTCTCCTTCCGCAATTTTGCGGTCGGAACAGCCTATTCACGCACGGAACCCGCGCAGGCCGCGCTGTTTGCGCTGCTGTTTCTGGGCGAGGCGGCAAGTCAGGGCACGGTGATCGCGATCGCCATTTCCGTCGTCGGCGTGATGATCATCTCGGTGGCCCGCACGCCGCTCAGCGTCAAATCCCTGGTCACCTCGGTTTTCACGCGGACGGCCGGCATCGGGCTTTTGTCGGGTACCTTCTTCGGCCTGTCCGCCGTTTCCTACCGGTCGGCCTCCCTGGCACTGGCGCCCAGCCTGCCGCAGCCGGATTTTGTCATGCAGGCGAGCTTTACGCTCGGCTTCGTCATCCTGCTGCAGACGCTCATCATGCTCGGCTGGATCCTCGCCCGCGAGCCCGACGAACTGAAGCGTGTTGCGGCGGCCTGGAAACCGGGGCTGCTGGTCGGCTTTGCCGGTGCTTCCGCCTCTTTCGGCTGGTTCATGGCGATGACGCTGCAGCAGGCCGCGATCGTCAAGGTCGTGGCGCAGGTCGAGATGCTCTTCACCTTTGCCTCCGCCGTATTCATTTTCCGCGAATGGATCAACCGGCTCGAGGTGATCGGTTGCCTGCTGATCGTACTGGGTGTCGTCATGCTTCTGGTATTTTGATAGAACAGTCCCCGATCGCTGTCGGGAGGACGTTATGAACCAGATCGAAAAGGCCAGAGCCTTTGCAGCCTTGCACCGCAAGGGCGAGCCGGTGGTGCTCTATAACATCTGGGATGTCGGCAGCGCCGTTGCCGTCGCCGAATCCGGTGCCAGGGCGCTGGCCACCGGCAGCTGGTCGGTGGCGGCCACCGGCGGTTTTGGTGACGGGCAGAAAATTCCGCTTTTGCTTCTGTGCGACATCGCCCGCGGCATCGTCGGCGCCACCGACCTGCCGGTGTCGATCGATTTTGAGGGTGGTTATGCGGAAACACCGGGTGAAATCGCGATCAATGTCGCGCATATTGTCAATGCCGGTGCCGTCGGCGTCAACATCGAAGACCAGGTCGTCGGCGGCGAGGGGCTGCACGGCATCGAGGCGCAGGCGGAGCGCCTTGCCGCGATCCGCGCCATGGCCGATGCCCGCGACCTGCCGTTCTTCGTCAACGCCCGCACCGATGTGTTCCTGAAGGAGCCGGATGGCGCAAAACACGCCGATCTGCTGGATGAAGCCATCCAGCGTGGCTATGCCTACGAAAAGGCCGGCGCCAGAGGCTTCTTTGTGCCCGGCCTGTCAGATCCCGCCTTGATCGCCCGTATCTGCAAGGCGGTATCTCTGCCGGTCAACGTCATGATGAAGCCCGGTAGCCCCGATGTCGCAACACTCGCTGCCCTGGGCGTCGCCCGCATCAGCCATGGCCCGTTCCCCTACCGCGCTATGATCGCGTGGCTGAAGGAACAGGCGCAGGGCATCTACAAGTCTTAGACCTGCCAAGAGTAGCACTTGGATCAGGGAACGATCAGTGTTCCCGCACCATGCTCCGTGAAAATTTCGAGCAGCACCGAATGCGCGGTCTTGCCGTTGAGGATGACGACGCCCTGGACGCCGGCATTGATCGCCTCGATGCAGGTCTCGACCTTGGGGATCATGCCGCCGGAGATCGTGCCGTCCTTGATCAGTGCACGTGCCTCGGCGACCGAAAGCTCCTTGATCAGTTCCTTGTTCTTGTCGAGCACGCCGGGCACGTCGGTGAGGAACAGAAGGCGCGTGGCGTTCAGCGCGCCGGCAATGGCGCCGGCAAACGTATCGGCATTGATGTTGTAGGTGTGTCCGTCGCGGCCGGGGGCCACAGGCGCAATCACCGGGATCATTTCGGACTTCGCCAGAAGGTCGAGCAGCGTGCGGTCGACCTCGACCACCTCGCCGACAAAACCGAGATCAAGCACCCGCTCGATGTTGCTGTCCGGGTCGATGACGGTCTTGCGCGCCTTTTCGGCAAAAACCATGTTGCCGTCCTTGCCGCAAAGGCCAATTGCCCATTCGCCGGTCTGGTTGATCAGCGCAACGATTTCCTTGTTGATCGAACCGGCAAGGACCATTTCGACGATCTCGACGGTTTTTTGATCGGTGACGCGCAGGCCGCCCTCGAATTTTGATTCGATGCCCATCTTGGTCAGCATGGCGCCGATCTGCGGACCGCCGCCATGCACGACGATCGGGTTGACGCCGGATTGCTTCAGAAGCGCCACGTCAGCGGCGAATGCCTTGCCCAGTTCCGGATCGCCCATGGCATGGCCACCATATTTGACGACGATCGTCTTGTTCTCGTAGCGCTGCATGTAGGGCAGGGCCTGCGCGAGGAGGCGCGCCTGGGTTTCGCTTTCGGATAAGGACATGATGAACCCTCGAATAACAGGTGGCGTGTCGGAAGCGGCGTTGCGGCCTCGTGAAATCTGCACGTTTCCTTTAACGGCATCACGCTTCAATGCAAGTTCCCAATGCAGGTCAGTACCGATTGAGATGATCCACGCAAGAGATAAAACCGTAATGACGTCTGGTCGCGATATGGCGCACGCTATCGGGTCCGCCTGCCCTTCTATCCAGCAGATTGTGCCCTATATTTGCCGTAACGGGATGGAGACCGGAATTCTCAATGACCATTGACGATATTTCCACGCTCATTGGCCGCGTTTCGCTGAGGGATCGCGCCGCTTTTTCAGAACTCTATAAAAACACCTCTCCGAAACTTTTCGCCATCTGCATTCGTATCTTGCGGGACAGGAACGAGGCGGAAGAGGCTTTGCAGGAAATCTACATCAAGGTCTGGCAGAGGTCCGATCGCTATGCGACCGGCGAGACGAGCCCGATGGCCTGGCTGTCGGCGATTGCCAGAAACCATGCGATCGACATGATCCGGGCTCGAAAGCCGGTGGCAAACACGATTGACGAGGCTTATGATCTGGCCGATTCTTCGCCCGATCCCGAAAAATCGGCGCTGAACAGCGCGGAAGGACGACGGATCGACACCTGCATGCAACAACTCGACAGCGACCGCGCCGACGCCGTGCGCAAGGCCTATGTCGAGGGATTGAGCTATCAGGAACTGGCAGAGCTTTTCAACGTGCCGCTGAACACGATGCGGACCTGGCTGCGGCGCAGCCTGCTGAAACTGAGAGAGTGCATGGATCAATGACCCCACAGAAACCCGAAAGCGGAGATTTCCGGCGCGATGAAGTGATCGCGGGAGAATACGTGCTCGGCGTTCTGTCGGTCGATGACCGTCGCCGGGTCGAGGCGCGCATGGTGCTTGACCGCTCCTTTGCCGCCATGGTTGGCCGCTGGCAGGACAATCTCTCCTCCTTCGAGGACGAAGTCGAACCGATTGCGCCGCCGACGCGGGTTCTGTCGACGATAGAACGCAGGTTGTTTGCCGAAGCCGTGCAGGGCACCCCCGCTGGCGCAGCCTCTGGCGGGTTCTGGAATTCCCTGGCGCTCTGGCGCGGGTTGACGCTCGCCGCCGTGATCGGCATGGCTGGGCTCGGCACGATCAACAGCGCACTCCTGTCCGATCCCAAGATCGCATCGCCGCTGGTGGCCGAACTTTCAGGCGATGGCAGCGCCTCGATGAACCTGTTCGCCCAGTATGATGGTGAAAACGGCACGCTGCGCGTCACCCCGGTTGCCGCACGCCAGACCGAGGAGAAGTCGCTGGAACTCTGGCTGATCGTTGGCGATACGCCGCCGCAATCCCTGGGTGTGCTACCGCAGACCGGAAATGGCGAAATCGTCATCGCGCCCGAGTTGCGCGCGAAGATCGGCGAGGGCACGACGTTGGCCGTCAGCGTCGAACCGTTCGGCGGATCACCGACAGGCTCGGCCACCGGTCCGGTCATTGCCGCGGGCAAGGCGCGCAATCGCTAAGGCGAGGCCCGCAATCGCAAAAAAATGTAAGTCAATGGTTACTGATCCGGATTTCATGGCGGGCCACTTCAGGAGTGCCGTTTTTTAATGAATTCGGCGAAGATTCAAAAAATCATTAAAAATCAATAAATTGCGAAAAGATGAATTTTCCTGAAACTCTTTTTGCAGCCCTCCCGTTAGTCATCCTGTTCCCCGCAGAGAGGGATCGCAGGCATCCCCAGGGGATGTCGGGAGAGGCCCGGGTCCCGGGTTTGCGAGATAAACAGGAGAAGATTTATGTTCAAGTCCATGATCCGTACGCTGACGATTGCTACCGTTCTCGGCGCCGGCACGCTTGCCGCCCATGCCGAAAATCCGATGGTCGGCGGTGCCGCAATGTACGAAGACAAGAATATCGTCGAGAACGCCGTCAATTCGAAGGACCACACCACATTGGTTGCAGCCGTTAAGGCAGCCGGTCTTGTCGAGACCCTCTCGGGCGCCGGTCCTTTCACCGTTTTTGCTCCAACCAACGAAGCCTTTGCAGCCCTTCCGGCTGGCACTGTCGACACACTTCTGAAGCCTGAAAGCAAGGACGCGCTGACCAAGGTCCTGACCTGCCATGTGGTTGCGGCCGATGTCATGTCGGAAGCACTCGCTAAGATGATCGCCGATGATGGCGGCACACACGCCGTGACGACCGTTGG
This sequence comes from Pararhizobium antarcticum, assembly GCF_001885585.1. Classification (GTDB taxonomy): domain Bacteria; phylum Pseudomonadota; class Alphaproteobacteria; order Rhizobiales; family Rhizobiaceae; genus Pararhizobium; species Pararhizobium antarcticum. The sequence goes on along the minus strand of NZ_LSRP01000140.1, from coordinate 28,250 downwards.
CGGCTGCGTGCTGCAGGCCAAGGCTGAAGGCGGCAAGGTCACGCTGACCGACGAAACTGGCGGCGTTGCCACGGTAACGATCGCCGACGTCAAGCAGTCGAATGGCGTCATCCACGTGATCGACAAGGTTCTTCTGCCGAAGGCCTGATGTTTTAGAGCCGCATGCGGTCCCTGATCGCATTTCGGCTCCAGGCCGGGGGTATCAATCCCGCTCCCGGCTGCAGGGCCGCTGGTTTTCACTCGCCAGCGGCCTTTTTACGTCAACGCAGGGGGTAAAGACGGCTGACCATCACGGTATTCACGGGGGTTTGATCCCATTTGTTTTGCCGAGGCCGCAAACCGCGCATAAGGTACCTTAAAAGCAGGGCTCAGCCCTGAAAACGCTTCCAGCAGGCAGGAAACCATGATGACGACGCGCCGCTTCTTTCTCTTTTCCGGTACAGCCCTGCTTGCGACCGCAGCCCTCGGGCGTTTCGCACGTGACAGCGTTGCGGCCTCAACGGAGACGTTCGAGATCACTCGGACGGAAGCCGAGTGGAAGGCAATCCTGACAGAGGACCAGTTCCGCATCCTGCGACAGGAAGACACCGAGCGACCATTTACCAGCGCGCTCGACACCGAAAAGCGCAAGGGCATCTTCCAATGTGCCGGCTGCGACCTTCCGGTCTATTCCTCCGAAACGAAATTCGACAGCGGCACGGGCTGGCCCAGCTTCTGGGATGCGATCGAGGGCGGCATCGGTCGGCGCGAAGACACGTCGTTTTTCATGACCCGCGTCGAGTGCCACTGCCGCCGATGCGGTGGTCATTTCGGTCATATCTTCGATGATGGTCCGCAGCCGACCGGAATGCGGCATTGCATCAATGGCATGGCCCTGACATTCGTTCCGGCAACGGCAGCCTGAGCGCCAGCGATCTATTGCTAGCCTGAGCGCCAGCGACCGTTTTCCAACCCTAGCGCCAGCGACCGGGTGTTATCCTGAGGATCAGCGGCCGATTGCGGTATAGATCGCGCTGCGCAGGTCGTCGAGGCCCGTTCCCTTTTCCGATGAGGTCGACAGGACCACGGGGAAGGCGGCGGGTCTTTTTTTGATCTTTTCCTGCGTTTCGGCAATCACCCTCGGCACGGCCGGGTCCTTGATCTTGTCGGTCTTCGTCAGGACGATCTGGTAGGATACGGCGGCCTTGTCGAGGAGAGCGAGCGCTTCCTCGTCGTTCGGCTTGACGCCGTGCCGACTGTCGATCAGCACATAGACGCGTTTCAGCGTCGAGCGGCCGCGCAGATAGTCGAAAACCAGCTTCGTCCAGGCATCGACGTTTTCCTTCGGTGCCTTCGCATAGCCGTAGCCCGGCATGTCGACCAGCGCCATCGGCGGCAGGTCCTTGCCTTCGCCGGTATAGCCGGCCGGCACGAAATAGTTGAGTTCCTGGGTTCGACCCGGCGTGTTCGACGTGCGGGCAAGGCCATGATGCCCGACCAGCGCATTGATCAGCGAGGACTTGCCGACATTGGAGCGGCCGGCAAAGGCGATTTCCATCGGGCCCTCGGGTGGCAGGAACTCCATCGACGGGACACCGCGAATGAAGATCCACGGGCGTCCGAAGACGGGAAGGTCCTGCTGCGGCTTTGTTTCGGTCATGTCTGGCTCATCCTTGATACACTGCAGGGCTTCAAGGTTTTGGCCGTCCTTGTCAAGGCAGATGGCGGTCTTTGGTCGAAACGCGGCGATCAAGCCGCCGCTGACGCCACATTTCGACGCTCAGATAGGACAGGAGGGCTGCAAGAACGATGGCGCCGCCAAAGATCGTGTTGACGGTCGGGATCTCGCCATGGATCAGCGCCACCCAGAGCGGCCCCAGCACAGTCTCGGTCGTACCGAGCAGAGCGGCAAGCGCGGAAGGGACAAGGCGCGCACCGGTGACGAACAGCGCCAGCCCAAGGCCGAAATTCAGCGCGCCGAAGCAAACAAGCACACCGAGTTCCGGCAGGGTCACGGCAAAACCGCTCGCCTGGGTCGCCGCGACGCTGCCCGCAATGATGGTTCCGAGGCAGGCGGCCGGCGTCATGCGGACATGGGCGTAGCGGCGCGTGATGACGGTTGCCGTGGCAAATACCAGGGCGATCAGAACGGCCAGCGCATCGCCGATCGGCGAAGCCGTGCCGCCGATCGAATCCGAAACCATGATCGAAACGCCGAAGATGACGGCGGCGATTGCCAGCCAGGTGAGCAGCGAGATGCGTTCGCGAAACAGCACCCAGGCGATCAGCGCCGCAATCAGCGGCACGCCGGCCTGGATCAGCACGACATTCGCCACAGTCGTATAGGCCAGCGCCAGGATGAAGGAGGTCGAAGCGATGGCGAAACACAGCCCAACGGCGATGCCGGGCAGGCCCATCGTCCGAAACAGCGTTACGGTCATGCGCGGGCCGTCACGCATCAGCATGAAGCCGACCAGGAACAGCGCTGCAAAAACCGAGCGCCAGAACACCACCGTCCAGCTGTCATCGATGTCAAGGAAGCGCGCCAGCGTGCCGCCAAAGCTCCAGACGACAGCCGAACCGAGAACCAGAGCCATGCCGTTCGCATGGCCCGGCTGCGCAACCGTGGCAGGCTTCTGAAACGCGGTCGGCTGGGACATGGGCTTCAATCCGTTGGCAGTGAAGGCAATCTATGGCCAAATCACCAGATACACGCCGACAATCGCGACACAGGCCTGTCGCAAGCTTGATGCGTCGGTGTCCGGCAAGAAAAAACCCCGGATATCGATCCGGGGTTTTTCAAGCGGCAGGTTTGGACCGGCTATTCGGCCGGCTTTGGTTTCTTGCTGAACAATCCCTTGAGATTGTCGAACAGTTCGACCTTGACGCCTTGGCGTTTCATGATGAAGGCCTGCTGGGTGATCGAGAGCGTGTTGTTCCAGGCCCAGTAGATCACCAGACCGGCCGGGAAGGTGGCCAGCATGAAGGTGAAGACGACGGGCATCCAGGTGAACAGCATCGCCTGGGTCGGATCCGGCGGCGTCGGGTTCATGCGCATCTGCAGGAACATGGTGATACCCATGATCAGCGGCCAGACGCCGATCATCAGCATTGCAGGAACCTCGAAGGGCAGCAGGCCGAACAGGTTGAACAGCGAGGTCGGATCCGGTGCTGAAAGATCCTGGATCCAGCCGAAGAACGGCGCGTGGCGCATTTCGATGGTGACGTAGATCACCTTGTAAAGCGCGAAGAACACCGGGATCTGCAACAGGATCGGCCAGCAGCCGGCGATCGGGTTGATCTTCTCTTCCTTGTAGAGCGCCATCATGCCCTGCTGCAGGGCCATGCGGTCGTCGCCGTGTTTCTTCTTCAGTTCCTCCATCTTCGGCTGAACCTTCTTCATATTGGCCATGGAAGCATACTGCTTGCTGGCCAGCGGGAAGAAGAGAAGCTTGACGACAACGGTGGTCATCAGGATGGCGACGCCGAAGTTTCCGAAATAGCGGAAGAAGAAGTCCATCATTTTGAACATCGGCTTGGTGATGAAGTAGAACCAGCCCCAGTCGATCAGCAGGTCGAACTGCGGGATCGCGTAGCTCTGTTCATACCCATCGACGAGCGGTACCTGCTTGGCTCCGGCAAAGACGAGGTTCTTCAGTTCGCTGGACTGGCCGGGCGCAATCGTGATTGCGTCCTGCTTGTAGTCCGCCTGGTAGCGCGGGCGACCGTCCGGGAAATGCGCGAACTTGGCCTCATAGGGTGTCGCCTGCGGTGGAACGATCGTTGCAGCCCAGTATTTGTCGGTAATGCCGAGCCAGCCGGTCGTCGTCTTGCCGGGCTGGATCGGCGCGTCGTCCTCGACCTTGCCATAGGCGACTTCGGTCAGGCCGTGTTCGCCGATCACCCCGATAAAGCCTTCATGCAGAACATAGACGCTCGGCTCGATCGGCTTGTTGAAGCGGGTCACGCGGCCGTAGGACGATACGGAAATCGGCGCGGTGCTGCCATTGTTGATGGCATCCGTCACCTGGAACATGAAATGATCGTCGATCGAGATCGTGCGGGTGAAGACCACGCCTTTTTCATTGGTGAAGGACAGCGTCACCGGTGTTGACGCTGTCAGCTTGTCGCCACCGGCAAGGGTCCAGACCGTTGATGGTCCTGGAACGGTTCCGCTCGCGTCATTGCCGATATAGCCAAGTTCGGTGAAATAGCCCTGTGCCGTATCGGCCGGGCTGAAGAGCGTGATCAACGGGCTCTTGTCGTCGACCGTCTCGTGGTATTCCTTGAGCTTCAGGTCGTCAAAGCGGGCGCCGGTCAGGTTGATCGAGCCGCTCAGTGCCGGCGTATCGATCGCGACACGGGCGGATTTGGCGATCGCCTGGTCGCGATTTTCGCTGGCGCCGGGAACAGCGCCATTGGCCGGCAGCGCCTGGCCCGGTGTTGCCTGCGAGGCCGCGGTGCCAGAACCGGCCGCTTGCGTCTGCGCCTGCTGGGCTTCGGCGGCCAGGCGATCCTTCTCGATCTTCGGATTGACGTAGAGGAACTGCCAGGCAATCAGGATGAGCACGGACAGGGCAATTGCCACGAAGTAATTGCGGTTTTTTTCCATCATTCTTTCCTGGAGCCGGCCTGTTCGGGCCGCTTATGTTTCGGCTTGTTTTCGATGCGTTCGCGCAGGCTCCTGGTGATCCGCTCGAAGGGGGCAGTCAGAAGGTCGCGCCGGGCGACAATCACATAGTCGTGTCCCGGCCTCATTGCAAATCCGGCAGTGAGCCGCACGGCCTCCTTGAGGCGTCGTCTCATCCGGTTGCGTTCCACGGCGTTGCCGTGTTTCTTGGTCACAGTGAAACCGGCGCGAGCGGGTTCCTCCGGCATGTTCCGGTCGAGGACCTCGAGAAGGAAGAGAGGCCCCTTCCTCTGTTCACCAGCGCGAACAGCAAGAAACTGCGGGCGACTTTTCAGCCGCCCGGCAGTTATTTCTTCAGTGCTTGACGTCAATCGCCCGCGATCTGTCATCGGGCAATGCCGGCTTTACGCCGACAGACGCTTGCGGCCACGGGCGCGGCGAGCGGTGATGACCTTACGGCCGCCCTTGGTGGCGATACGGGAACGAAAACCGTGCCGGCGCTTGCGGACAAGCTTGGACGGTTGGTAGGTACGCTTCGTCATTTATTTTAATACCGCGGTGTGCGGCCCTTCTTGGGTTTGCTTCGTAGCAAGGAGCGTTACGTTCCGGACATGGCACGGCCACAGGGCAACGCAGGTTGACCGGACGTGCGCGGCTTATAAGGGGAAACGCCTTGCGGAGTCAATTCCCGTCCCGGATGTCCCGTCGGATCGTTGAAGCGCCGTATGCCATGAGTTGGCGCTCCGCGAGCAGGGAGTTGTCGGTCGATGTGCATCCGGAGGTTGAAGCGTCAGTAAACGCTAACCTATTTGACTTACCGGATTATTAATACAAGCCCCCTAAATTCTAGAGGGCTTCTGATGCGAATCGTTAATCATTCGTGATTTAGAGTGTTCGCACATTCAGTGAAGCCAATCCTGCATTTCCGGCGTTTTGGCTTGAAGGAGACGTAGGAAATGAAAATTCGCGGCAAGATCTATTTGATGGTCGGGGTCATGAGCTTTGTGGCGCTGGCGATTACCGGAGTGGCGTTGATCGTCGCGACCGAATACAATTCCAAACTCGCCCGGTTCGACAACGCATCCGATCGCGCCTTCAACGGTGAGCACCTCAACCGCATCGTCACGGCTGTCGTCATGGAAGCGCGCGGAATTTACGCAGCGCCAACAGCCGAAAAGGCGAAGAACTTTGCCGACGGGCTGACGAAGAATCTCGACAAGATGGATGCGCTGCTGACGGAATGGCGCCCGCAGGTCCCGGCCGAACAGCTTCCGGCGTTCGAAGCGGTGGTCACCCGTGCAGCCGAATTCCGGACGTTCCGCACCGAGACGGCCCGCCTCAGCCAGGAGGTTGATCCCAAGGCGGCCAACGAGCAGGGCAACAACGAGCTGAACCGCGCCAACCGCAAGGCTTTCCAGGCGGAAATTGACGCGGTTGTCGAAACCGACAAGACCGCGCTTGACGCGATCAAGGCGGACATCAGTTCGTTCGAAAGCTCGATGATCACGCTCATCCTCGCCATGGCAGGGCTCGGTCTCTCCGCCGGTATCGGCACGGCGGCGTATATCGCTACCAATCAGCTCAGCCGCCCGATTCTGGATCTGACCGAAAAAATGAAGCAGCTTGCCGGTGGCAATCTGGATGTCATCGTGCCCTTTGCCGGCCGCAAGGACGAAATCGGCGAAATGGCCGAGGCTGTCGAAGTCTTCAAGCGCAATGGCCTTGCCGTTCGCGAACTGAACAGCCAGGAAGCGGCGCTGCGTGAAAAGAGCGCGGATCTGCAGTCCAGCATCGCCGTCGTCGTGGCCGCTGCCGCGGCCGGCGATTTCCGCAAGCGTATCGAGAAGGACTATCAGAACGAGGACCTCAACCGGTTTTCCGGCAGCGTCAACGAACTCGTCAGCAGCGTCGACACGGGCATCAACGAGACGCGCCGCGTGATCGCCAGCCTGGCAAACGGCGACCTGACGCAGAATATGGATGGCCAGTTCCAGGGCGCCTTTGCCGAACTGCAGACGAACGTCAACGACACGCTGTTCACGCTGCAGAAGACGATGCGCGAAGTCCGCACCACCACGGATTCGATCAATGGCAATTCCTCGGAACTGCGCTCCGCCACCGACGATCTGTCGCGCCGCACCGAACAGCAGGCCGCAGCCCTCGAAGAAACCTCCGCAGCGCTCGATGAGATCACGGTTGCCGTGCGCAATTCCACGGAGCGCGCCCAGGAAGCGACCGTCATGGTCAACGAGGCCAAGCAGAGTGCAGCCCAGTCGGGCGAAGTCGTGCGCAACACCGTCAGCGCGATGGGTCGCATCGAGCAGGCCGCCAATGAGATCGGCCAGATTACCAATGTGATCGACGAGATCGCCTTCCAGACCAACCTGCTGGCGCTGAATGCCGGCGTCGAAGCGGCCCGTGCCGGCGATGCGGGCAAGGGCTTCGCGGTCGTCGCCCAGGAAGTCCGTGAACTGGCCCAGCGGGCTGCGAGTGCTGCCAAGGACATCAAGGGCCTGATTTCGAAATCGGGCTCGGAAGTCGCGACCGGCGTCAAGCTTGTTCAGGAAACCGGCGTCGTCCTCGGCCAGATCGAGAATCGTGTTCTCCAGATCAACGATCACATCCATTCGATCGCCGTTGCCGCGCGCGAGCAGTCGACGGGGCTGAGCGAAGTCAGCACCGCCATCAACCAGATGGATCAGGTCACCCAGCAGAACGCTGCCATGGTCGAGGAGGCCAATGCCGCCACGCACAAGCTGTCTGCCGAAGCCGGCAGCCTGGCCCGTCTTGTCTCCCAGTTCAAGGTGGATCAGGGACAGGGACACGCACAGAGCAATGGGCGCAGTGCAGCTCCCGCTCCCGTCCATGAGACGGCCCGTCCGGTCGCCTCTCCCGCCCGTCGGATGATGGGCACTGTTGCCCGTGCCTTTGGTGGCGGGTCGACAAATGCCGCGGTCTCCAAGGATACGTGGGAAGAGTTCTGAAACCAGACCATCGAAATCAAGCGTCCGCGTCAGCCGAAAAGCTGGCGCGGACGCTTCCGTTTTACGGCAGCGTCCTGTTTAAGGTTGCGTGCCCGGAGACCGCGCTCAGACTCTTTGTTTGGAGACGTTGCCCAGACGGCCAGGATACCGCGCCAAGATAGCGCGGGTGACCGGTGATGACGGAGATTGGAAAACGCGCGGCGATCGCCTATCATGGGTCTCCGGCATTCCAGCCGCCGTCCGCGCAATCCCCCTTCCTGCGGCGTGCCTTGGCGGAAGCCTCGGGAAGAGCGCATGATGATGGACGACACCGAGCGGGACGCGGCGCCTGAAGAACCACCGGTTCGGGCATGGTTCCTCCGCGGCCTTTCCGGACGGCTTCTGCTGCTCACCATTATTTTCGTCATGCTCGCCGAAGTCCTGATCTTCGTGCCGTCCGTTGCCAATATGCGGCTTCGCTGGCTGGAGGACAGGCTGAACACGGCCGCCGCCGCTGCTGTCGTGGTGGATGGCATGGACAATGTCGAACTGTCCCGCACGGTTCAGGAAGACACGCTGATGGCGACAGGGACCAAGGCCATCGTGCTGCGCCGCAGCACGGAATCGCGGCTGGTCGCCGCCGTCAACATGCCGCCCGAGGTCGATGACCAGTATGATCTCGCCGCAATGACGCCGCTGACGGCCATACGCGATGCTTTCGACACCCTTATTTTTGGCGGCGACCGGATCCTGCGGGTGTTCGGGCCGGTCGGCGACAGCGACGCGACCATCGAACTGGTCATCGAGGATTCGAGCCTGCGCAAGGCGATGCTCGCCTATGCCCGCAACGTCTTTTTTCTCTCGCTGGTCATATCGCTGATCACCGCCGCGCTGATCTTCCTGTCGATCAACCGGCTGATGATTCGCCCGATCCGCCGCATGACGACAAGCATGCGCGCCTTTTCCGCCGATCCGTCCGATCCGGCCCGTGTGCTTGCGGCCTCGCAGGGCACGGACGAACTCTCGGTCGCCGGCCAGCATCTTGCCAGCATGCAGCGGCATCTGCAGAAAACGCTGAAGCAGCAGAAGAACCTTGCCGATCTCGGCCTCGCCGTTTCCAAGATCAATCATGACATGCGCAACATCCTGTCCTCGGCACAGCTGATTTCCGATCGCCTTGCCAGCGTCGACGATCCGATCGTCAAGCGCTTCGCACCCACTTTGCTGCGCAGCATCGACAGGGCCGTGGGCTATACGACCGAGGTCCTGTCCTATGGGCGAACGACGGAGCCGGAGCCCCACCGCCGTTTCGTTGCGCTGCGCCCCCTGGTCACCGACGTGTCTGAAATGCTGGCCATCGATCCGAAATCCGATATCGAGTTCAGCATCCAGATCGCCGATGACCTTCAGGTCGATGCTGATAGCGAACAGCTGTTCCGCGTCGTCCACAATATCTGCCGCAACGCGGTGCAGGCGCTGATGAACGATGCGTCGGGCGCGGCCGGCCGGCGGCTGGTCAGCGTCACCGCCCTGCGCACCGGCAGCGTGGTCAGCATATCCATCGACGACAACGGCCCCGGCATGCCGCCCAGGGCGCGGGAAAACCTGTTTTCGGCGTTTCGAGGGTCGGTGCGTTCCGGTGGTACCGGACTTGGGCTCGCGATCGCCCGGGAGCTGGTGCTGGCCCATGGCGGAACGATCGCCCTGGTCGAGAAGGCGACACCCGGCACCCTGTTCCGGATCGAATTGCCGGATCGCCCGGTGCCTCTCGACGCCTTCCGCACGAAGGCAAGGCATTGAGATCGCTGCCAACCCGTCTCCGCGTCGCGGAAAGCCGGCATATCCGGGCTTCCTCCACAGGGCAGGACAGGCTTCCTTTCTAAAAATGATTTTTTCGCGGAAATTCGCTTGCAATCCCCCCGCGGACGTTTTAGAGGATCGCCACGCAAGCGGTTCAGGCCGCAGCGAAAAGCACCCGTAGCTCAGCTGGATAGAGCATCAGACTACGAATCTGAGGGTCGGACGTTCGAATCGTTCCGGGTGCACCATTTCTCATTTCCTACATCGACGCATAGCGGCTTCATCGGTCCGTCCTGTCTTTTGACGGCCGTGTCCATGCTTTGACGCAACGGGACTTCCCGTCGCTTGACAATGGTTTTCCACGGACGCGGCGATCTGCGCGCGCCGCACTGTCATGAACCTGTCACATGACCTTAATACTAGCTGATCCTGCGATATGCTGATCGGGCATTGTCGGGTTTGCCGATGCGGCCCGCTCGGTGAGGGTGGCTGCGTCGCCGCCAGGCCAACTTCCGAGATGGCCGCCGTCGCTCAGCGAAACCGTCCGGATCGGGTCGGCAACCTCTCGGGGACTGTGCTCGAGCTTAAGCGAATGAAATTGCTGCAGACAGGGAAATGACATGAAGCCAAACAGTCCGTTGCAGATATTCAAGGCGATGTATCGATACGGTCGCATTCCGTTTCGGCGTTGGAGCAGCACAGGCAAGCCGACGGCGTTTGTGCTCGGTCTCAGCCCCTGGAAGGACTTCATCCAGGATTGGCTGCCCAACGAAGCCATTCACCGGCGCGACAAGTCTTTCACCCGATTTGAATTCTACCTGTCGATCGTGCCCTGGGTGCTGGCGGACAGGCAGAGCAAGATGTATGTCTGGGGATACAAACATCCGGATTACGTCGAGACCTTCTGCAAGCGCTTCAACGTCCCTTTGATCCGCATCGAGGACGGCTTCATTCGCTCTGTTGCGCTCGGCGCGACCAAGGCACCGCCGCTCTCTTTGTGTTTTGATTCGTCGGTCCTCTATTTCGACCCGACGGGCCGGAGCGACCTGGAAGAAATCATCGACACCCGTGATTTCGCCGGCGATCCGGAGCTTGTGAACCGTGCGCGGCGCGGGATCGACCTTCTGCTCAGCACGCGCCTCAGCAAATACAACACATCCGAGGATGTGGATGTCGAAACGATCTATGGCCCGAAAACCCGGCGCAGGGTGCTGGTGGTCGGGCAGGTCGAAGGCGATATGTCGATTATCAAGGGGTGCAATCTCAAGATCGACAACAATGATCTGGTCAGGATCGCCGCACGCGAAAATCCCGATGCGCAGATCATCTACAAGCCGCACCCGGAAGTCCTGCACGGCACACGCAAGGATCCGCCGCAGTCCAATCCCGACCTCGTCCGCAGCTTTGCGCTTGTGCTCGATCAGGATATCACGCTGGCAGACGCCTTCAAGACCGTGGACCATGTCTACACAATCACCTCGCTATCCGGTTTCGAGGCGCTGATCAGGGGCATCAAGGTTACCTGCCTGGGCATGCCCTTTTATGCAGGGTGGGGAGCGACCGACGACCGGCAGCTTTGTGAACGACGGACCGCCCGTCGGTCGGTCGAGGAGATTTTCGCAGCTGCCTACCTGCTTTATCCGAAATATTTCGATCCCATCCTGCGCAAGGAGATTTCGTTCGAGGAGGCGCTGGCACTTCTGCAATGGATGAAGGAAAACAGAGCGGTCGCGGGCAAGGCGAGCGGCGTGACGCCGGCCGTTCCTGCGGGATCAAGCCGCGCGTTGCTGAGGCCGCTGCTTGCCGGTGCCTCGAAGGAGAAGATCGATACGATACGCCAGCTTCTCGACGTCCTCGATCCGCCGCGCAAACCGAAACTACCGTTGAAGCCAAAAGCGCCTCCCAAGGCAAAGCGGTGGCCCTTGAAAGCTTCGGGCGGCTGAACGACCCGGGACCTGAAGCATCGGCTTCAGTCTTTCCACTGGTTCATCTGTGCCCTTGAAAACTGATCGCGGCGTGACCTGTTCCAGGTGATGCCGCGTTTGACGACCCTCGCGGGTGTGCCGGCAAGGATGGTTCCTTCCTCGTCGAACTGACCATTGACGAAGGCCATTGCCCCGACGATGCAATCGGATGGCACCACCGCCCCCTTGTTGATGATCGCGCCCACCCCGACCCAGACATGGTCGCCGATCCGGATGGATTGCGCCGGGTTGATCCGCTTGCGCGTCACGCGGTCGATGACGGAATGGGCATCCGTCGTGCGGATTTCTATTTCGCGCGAAAACATGCACCATTTACCGATATGCACGTCACAGTTCTCCTGGCACAGCAGGTAGACATCGACCGTCGTCGACTGATCACCGAAGGTCACAGTCTGGCCTTCACCCTTGACGATAATCTCGCCGCGGAAGTGGCAGGTGTCGCCGATCAGAACCTTGTTGTTGTTGCCCTGGAACTCGACCGTCCCGCTGAATTTCGTGCCCTTGCCGATCGACAGCACATTGCCGGTTCCCGTCTTGCCAAAAACCCGCCCCTTGAGCGCTGCCGCCCCTTCATTGAGGAATGTGTTTCCTGCGATTAACTCATTGCGGAAGATCGGCGGTTTCATGCGGCTTCCTTAAAGGCAGGGGCTGGCGTGGCTTGCAGGCTTCAGAGCGTGGATCCGAGATCCTACCATTTCTGGTGGACGTGGACCTTGATCAGGCGGTCGTAGATCTCGGCGATGGCCGCCATGGTTTCGGCAGGGATCGCCGGCAGGCTGCTGGCGGATGCGTTGGATTGCGCCTGCGCCTCGTTGCGGGCGCCGGGGATGACGACGGAGACGGCCTGACTCTCGAGAATCCAGCGCAAGGCAAACGGCGCCATGGCGACGCCCTTGGGCACCAGCGGACGCAACTGCTCGACGGCTTCAAGCGCAACCTCGAACGGCACGCCGGCAAAGGTCTCGCCGACGTCGAAGAATTCGCCATTGCGGTTGAACAGGCGGTGATCGTCGGCGGCAAAGGCGGTCTGCGTGGTGATCTTGCCCGACAGCAGGCCGGACGCCAGCGGCACGCGGACGATGACGCCGACATTCTTCTTCTGCGCCTGGGCAAAGAACAGGTCGTGTGGACGCTGGCGGAAGATGTTGTAGATGATCTGGATGGTCGCGACGCCGGGATATTCGATCGCCTTCAGGCCTTCCTCGACCGTCGAGACCGAGACGCCGTAATTGCGGATCTTGCCTTTGACCGTGAGCGCGTCGAGCGCTCCGAACATCTCAGGCCGGTAGAAGACATCAGTCGGCGGGCAATGCAACTGCACGAGATCGAGCGTCTCGACGCCGAGGTTTGTGAGGCTCCGGTCGATGAAGCCTTCGATGTTTTCAGCGGTGTAACCCTCCGCCACATGCGGGTTCAGCCGTCGTCCGGCCTTGGTGGCAACGAACGGCTTGTCGCCGCCGCGCTCGCGGAGAACCGCGGCGATGATCTTTTCCGAACGGCCGTCGCCATAGACATCGGCCGTGTCGATGAACGTGACGCCCGAATCCAGTGCTGCATTTAATGCCTTCTTGCCGTCCTCTTCGCTGACATCGCCCCAGGAGCCGCCGATCTGCCAGGCGCCGAAGCCGATTTCTGAAATGGAGGCGCCGGTGCGTCCCAGTGTTCTGTTTTTCATGATGGATCTCTCCCGTGCGACATCTCCCCATCGGACCGTCGCAATGCATCGTTCATCTGTGCCTTTTATCGACAGGGGCAAGGGGTAAAGTCAATTGTCTGAGCGCCTTCTGTCCACGCGCGGGATTTCGCCGTGGGCTCCGAGTTCGGTTCGGCCGGGCATCAAGGCTGCGTTCGGCCGGGGCACGACACGTGCCTCAGGGATTTGTAGGTAAATTGACACGCGCTGTGCCCCGCTCGGTGTCTTTTGCCGCGCTTCTCAGGTTCTTCTGCGCTTTTGGCCTTTGGAACAAAAGCCTCCAATGCCTCGGCCCGAGCTCTTACCCGCCCGGCCTTTCAATGAGGTGGGGCAAGTCCGGAACGCCCGGACCATCCCAATGTCCGGAGGAGAACCACCTTTCACCCAGCCCCCGGCTTCAGGCGGGCGTTCCGCCATTCCCCCGGGCCACCCGGTCCCGCCTCGCCGGCAACGCTCATCCGGTGGCGGGACGAGGCCATTCTAGGCACAGCGGATGCTGGCGACGTCTGGAGGCGCGATCGTGGATCCTCGGGTCAGGCCCGAGGATGACCAAGTGGGGGGGATGACCACGTGGGGAGGATGACCGAGTGGGGATGCGGACGACCGACTGGCCGAGATGGTCGAGTGGGAAAAGGACGGCCGAGGGCGGCCGCGAGGGTGGCGGCGTGGGGCCTGAGGATGCCGGAGGCGCGCGGGGAATAGGCCGTGGGGCAAGGCTGCAGTAGAACGACGGGCTCTGTCGGGTCGTTGGTTTTGTCCAGCCCCCCACTCCCGTCACGCTCGGCCTTGACCCGAGGATCCATCCGCGAATCTTCCGGCCCATGGGACCTCCCTTCCCAAGGACAAAGTGCGCATGACAGTGCGCAATCGGCCGCAGTTATTCCCGTCGGACGCGCGTCATGCCCCTCCTGAAAAGTGCAGCGAAGAAAGCGCCTAGTCGTCTTCGGCCACGATCACGGCGCGGCCGCGCGTGATGTCGGTCGCGGTTTTCACGGTCGTCTCGCTGATGTCGGCGGGCACATCGACGCTCAGCACGGCGCCGGTGTCGATGAAGGTCTCGCTGTCGATCCTGGCGCCCAGCCCGGTGATGCGTGCCTTCACCAGAGCCAGATCGGCAAAGTCGCAGGTGATGGTGAGGCGCAGGGTTTCGATCAGCTCGGTCTTGTCCATGGCGCGCAGGCAGCCGGCCGCCGTGCCGCCATAGGCGCGCATCAGCCCGCCGCTGCCAAGAAGGATGCCGCCGAACCAGCGGATGACCAGCGCCACCGTGCCGTCCAGAGACTGGCCGTCGATCGCCTGCAGGATCGGTTTGCCCGCCGTGCCGCTCGGCTCGCCGTCATCATTGAAACGATAGGCTTGGCCGATCCGCCAGGCCCAGCAATTGTGGGTGGCGGAGGGGTCGGAGTGCGCAGCGATGAAGTCCTTTGCCGCCTGTTCACTGGCCACGGGTCCGCAGATCGCCAGGAAGCGGCTCTTCTTGATATCCTGCGTGAGGGTTTCCGTGGTCTTGAGGAAGAACATGGCTGCGTTATCGCAGGGAAGCGGGGAACAGGAAAGCACTGTGCGGCTATCCGTTTTCTTTCCTCTTCTCCCCAGCCGGGACAAGGTGGCCCGAGGGGACGGATGAGGGGGGCGGCAAATCCGACATCTGCCACCCCCTCATCGCCTCGCGACGCTCGGCACTTCTCCCTACTGGGGAGAAAAGGGAGCACGCCGCATGTTTCCCTGGCTATCCGATCGACATCAGGCTGGCATTGCCGCCGGCCGCCGCCGTGTTGACGCTGGTCGAGACTTCCTCGAGAAGCCATTGCAGGCTGTAGGCATCCGGATTGCGCGACAGTTCTTCCGTCGAGGCCGCCTGAACGAGGACGAGCGGCCCGGGCAGGTCGGCGATCTCTAGGTTGGCCGCCCGGATCCGCTCCGGCCCGCCTTCGATCAGGGCGCCGGCAAAGGGGGCGTCCGCCTTCCACGTGGTCGTAAAGGCGGTGCGGGCGGCAACGGTCGCCGGAAGCGTCGAGAGGGCGCCTGTCAGGCCGGATGTCGTGTCGATCACGGCACTGTTGCCGGTGGCGAGAACAGCGGCAAGCTGCCGGTAGAGCCCGTCCTCTGTCTCGGCGACGAGCAGGATGCGGCCGCGCGGATGAAGCGCGTAGAGATTGCGCTCGCCGACCGGGCCGGCCAGTTCCGTGGTCAGCCCCAGCGCCGACTGGCTGCCGGTCTCGCGCGTGGCCTGCGCCTGTGCCTTCAGGCCCTTGCCGTCAAGCCATTTGGCGAAATCGAGCAGCACCGGATCGGTGTGCACGGAGCTGTGCTGCGGCGGGATCGGCGGCGTTGTCACCAGCCGACCAAGATAGAGCGGCCCGCCGGCCTTTGGGCCTGTTCCCGAGAGACCGCGCCCGCCAAATGGCTGGACGCCAACGACGGCGCCGATGATGTTGCGGTTGACGTAGAGATTGCCGGCCTTCACCCGCGAGGTGACATGGGCGATGGTTTCGTCCAGCCGCGTGTGCAGGCCGAAGGTCAGGCCATAGCCGGTATCGTTGATGTCGTCGATCAGCCGGTCGAGATCGTCGCGCTCATAGCGCAGCACATGCAGCACCGGGCCAAAAACCTCGCGCTTCAGGTCCGACAGGTGTTTCAGTTCAATGATCGTCGGTGGCACGAAGGTGCCGTTCGATGTGGCGTTGCCGGTGGCGATCTGCTCGACCCTGGCGCCGATGCCACGCATCGTTGCAATGTGTTTCTCGATGATGCCCTTGGCTTCGGCGGATATGACCGGGCCGACATCGACGGCGAGCCGGTCGGTCGGGCCGATATCGAGTTCGTCCAGCGCGCCCTTCAGCATCGACAGCACGCGATCGGCGACATCCGCCTGCAGGCAGAGCACGCGCAGCGCCGAGCAACGCTGGCCGGCGCTGTCGAAGGCGGATGCGATGACGTCGCCGACGACCTGTTCGGCAAGCGCGGACGAGTCGACGATCATCGCGTTCTGGCCACCGGTTTCGGCGATCAGCGGGATCGGCCGGCCATCGGCAGACAGCCGGTCTGCCAGTTGCGCCTGGATCAGCCGCGCCACCTCGGTCGAGCCGGTAAACATAACGCCGGCAATGCCCGGCGAGGCAACCAAAGCCGCACCAATGCGACCATCGCCGGGAAGCAGCTGCAGCGCTTCTTTCGGGATGCCCGCTGCATGCAGGATGCGCACGCCTTCCGCCGCGATCAGCGGCGTTTCCTCGGCAGGCTTTGCCAGCACGGGATTGCCGGCAACGAGAGCTGCGGCGATCTGGCCGGAGAAGATGGCGAGCGGAAAATTCCACGGGCTGATGCAGACGATCGGCCCCAGTGCCTGATGGGCCGGACCCAGCGTGCGGGCTGCCTGTTCGGCATAATAGCGCAGGAAGTCGATCGCCTCGCGGACTTCGGCAATCGCATTCGGCAGCGATTTTCCCGCTTCGCGGACGATCAGGCCGAGCAGTGTCGGCATACGGTCCTGCATGATATCGGCGGCACGCATCAGGCAGGCGGCCCGCTCGACCGGCGAAACGGCGCTCCAGGCGGCGCCGGCCGACACAGCGACGTTTACGGCGCGGCTGGCATCCTCGGGCATGGTTTCCGTTACCGAGCCAACGACGTCGCGATGGTCACCGGGATTGAGCACCGTCCGTGTCTCGCCCTCAGCCGGCGACAGGCCGAGAAGCGGCGCTGCCGTCCATTCGGCCGCAGCGCTTTCCTTCAGCGCATCCGACAGCGACGACAGCGTCTCCTCGTTGGAGAGGTCGAGACCCGCGGAATTGCTGCGTCCGCCATAGAGATGGGCGGGCAGCTTGATCTGGTCGTGCTGGGCGCCCGGCACAGGCATGGCGCTGACAACATCGACGGGATCGGCGATCAGTTCGTCGACGGAAACCGCCGGATCGGCGATGCGGTTGACGAAGGAGGAGTTCGCACCGTTTTCGAGCAGGCGGCGGACGAGATAGGCAAGCAGCGTCTCATGGGTGCCGACAGGCGCGTAGATGCGGCAGGGGCGATCAAGATTGGTCTTGCCGACCACCTCGTCATAGAGCGGCTCGCCCATGCCGTGCAGGCACTGGAACTCGTAATCGCCGACCTTGAAATCGGATCCTGCCATTTCATAAATGGTCGCCAGCGATTGTGCATTGTGGGTCGCAAATTGCGGAAAGACCACGTCGGCGGCTTTGAGCAGCTTGGCAGCGCAGGCGATGTAGGAAATGTCGGTGTAGATCTTACGGGTGTAGACCGGAAAACCGGTCATGCCGTCGATCTGGGCGCGCTTGATCTCGGCGTCCCAATAGGCGCCCTTGACGAGGCGCACCATGATGCGGTGACCGGAGCGGCGGGCGAGATCGATGATGAAATCGAGCACGAAGGGGCAGCGCTTGCCATAGGCCTGGACGACGAAGCCCATGCCGTTCCAGCCGGACAGATCCGGATCGAGGCGCAGCGCTTCCAAGAGATCGAGCGACAGCTCCAGCCGGTCGGCCTCCTCGGCATCGATGTTGAGGCCGATGTCATAGCCCTTGGCAATCAGCGCCAGCGCCTTCACTCTCGGCAGCAATTCGGTCATCACCCGGGCCGCCTGGGCCCGGACATAACGCGGGTGCAGCGCCGAGAGCTTGATCGAGATGCCCGGCCCGTCATAGATGCCACGGCCGGCCGAGGCCTTGCCGATCGCATGGATGGCGTTTTCATAATCGGCAAAATAGCGCGTCGCGTCGGAAGCCGTGGTCGCGGCCTCGCCGAGCATGTCGTAGGAATAGCGAAAGCCCCTGGCCTCCAAGGCGCGGGAGCGCTTCAGCGCCTCGTCGATGGTTTCGCCGGTGACGAACTGCTCGCCCATCATGCGCATGGCCATGTCGACACCGCGGCGGATGACAGGCTCGCCGGCCCGCGCGATCAGCCGGGTGAGGGCTGCCGACAGGCTGCGATCATTGACGGTCGCCGTCAGCTTGCCGGTGACGACGAGGCCCCAGGTCGCGGCATTGACGAACAGCGAGCGGCCACCGCCGATATGCGAGCGCCAGTCGCCATCGGCGATCTTGTCGCGGATCAGCGCATCGCGGGTGGCGGTATCAGGAATGCGCAGCAGTGCTTCGGCCAGGCACATCAGCGCCACGCCTTCCTGGCTTGACAGCGAATATTCATGCACGAGGCCCTCGACGCCGGATCCCTTATGCTTGGCGCGCAGCGCAAGGATGAGCTTGCGGGCGGTCGCCTTGGCTTTTGTGCGGGTCGTTTCCGGCAGGGTGGCAGCTTCGAGCAGCGGCGGCAGGCAGTCCGTCTCCGGCCGGCGATAGGCATCGGTGATCGCGCGACGAAGCGCGGTCGGTGCGGCTATCGGCGGCGCAAAATCGGCAAAGGGCGCAGGGAGGGACGTCGATTCGGCAGTCTGTTTCTGATGTGGCTGGCTCATCGCATTCGTCCCTTTATAAGCGTGCCGGCGCACCCGAAATGGCCCGGACAGGAATGGGCAGAAATTAGCCTTGACGTCTCCGAATCTCCATCCGGTATTTTGATCCGATGACAGGCGTATTCACGGTTTATGATGGCATTGATAGTCAAATATCCGGCACATCAGAAATATGTCCGGACGATGAAAAGTCAGAGCAGAACAGTCTGTGACAGTTTCTGCCGCGCCATCAGGCACTCGTCGTCGCCGGGCATGCAGGTGCGGCAGACGATCGGTCGGACCGCGTAAATCTTGCAGCCGACATGGACGCCGAGCGTGCCTGACAATGCCGAGCAACGATTGTCCGGACAACGCATGCCGCCGAGATCGGCAGAAACGTATTCCGCCGGGATCTGGTCCAGTTCCTCGTCCGTTTCCAGCGAAAAACGCGGCCAGTCCTCAGAATAGCTGCAGCAGGCGCCGCAGGTCTGGCAATCGAAGTCTTCGGTGGGAACGGCAAGGGTCATGGGGGAAGGGTAGCATGAGACAGGGGAGGGTGAAATGCCTTGGCTCCCTCTTCTCCGAAGCGGGAGAAGGTGGCGCAAAGCGCCGGATGAGGGGGCGGGCTCTGAGGTTTGCGGTAAAATCCCCTCATCGCCTCGCCTGCGCTCGGCTCTTCTCCCGCTGGGGAGAAGAGGAAGGTTAAGCCACCGCTGCCTCTCTCACCGCAATCTCGTAATCCTCCGTATGCACCAGCACGCCCGTATCCGTCATCACGGCAATGCCGTAGGCGGCGGGCTCGTCGACGGACAGCGAGGGGTCGGGGGCGTCGAAGGGCATGGGCTGCTGGTGCACGGGGCTCTTGAACACCGAGAAGGGAATGCCGCGGCTCGAGCCGGAGATCGTCCGGTGCACATGGCCGGCAAAGATATGCAGCACATTGCCGTGGCGCTTGACCAGATCGTAGAATGCCGCCTCGTTGACCAGACGGATCATGTCCATGCCGGTAAAGCCGGTCGCATGCGGCGGATGGTGCATGAACAGCATCACCGGCCTGTCGCCGGCGCTGGCCAGTTGCCGGTCGAGCCAGTCCATGCGCGCTTCGCAGAGCAGGCCGGCATGGCTGGTGGGATAGTCGTAGGGCGGCGCAAGCAGCGTGTCGAGAACGAGCAGCCGGCAATCCGCAAGATCGATCACCTGCTGGACAAAGCCGTTTTCATCGGTCGGACAATCGGCGAAGACGTCGCGAAAGACCTCGCGGCGGTCATGATTGCCGATGGTGATGGCCCTGGGCGGGGTCAGCGTGTCGAGCAGGCCCTTCAGCCGCTCATAGGATGGCCGGTCACCCCGGTGGGTCAGGTCGCCGGTGAAGATCACGCAGGTCGCGTCGGCATGGTGCGTATTGACATGGGCGATGCCGGCCGCCAGCCGCTCGTAGGGGTCGAGCCCGATAATTGTCGTGCCCTCGGGCACCATGTGCAGGTCGGTGAAAATAATCAGCTTGGTCATGAGGGTCCGTTGGGCAAGATGGTGCGGGAAAGGATGCGTCGGCAAACGCTGCTTCGGAAAGGCACCACGCTGTCGCCAGGATGACCTTGCGTCAAGCAACATATCTGGGCCAATGACGGCAGGAGCGCAAAGCGGCGCAGCAACCGCCGGCACCCTAGGCAAGGGCGGGCCTCTGGTATATCAGATGACGGAAAGGCGCGGATGCCGTGAACAGTTTCGATCTGGAGTGACGGGATGAGATGGAAGCGGACGATGCAATTGCTGGATGTGCATTGCGAAGGCGAGATCGGCAAGGTCGCCATCGGCGGCGTGCCGAAAATCCCCGGAAACACGATTGCCGAGCAGTTGAACCACATCAATACGGTGGATGACAGCCTGCGCCGCTTTCTGTGCCTGGAGCCGCGCGCGGCCTCGATCGGCTCGGTCAACCTGCTCGTCCCGGCCAAGCGCCCGGAAGCCGATTTCGGCTTCATCATCCTGCAGGCCGACCAGGCCCATGCGATGTCCGGATCCAATTCGATCTGCGTCACGACGGCCCTGCTCGAAAGCGGCATGGTCGAGATGAAGGAGCCGGAAACAATCGTCATGCTCGACACCGCGGCCGGTCTCGTCAAGGCGACTGCCACCTGCCGCGACGGCCGTTGCGAGCGCGTCAAGCTGACCATGGTGCCGTCCTTCGTGCAGGACCTCGACGTCGAGATCGACACGCCGGACTGGGGCCGCATCAAGCTCGACATCTGCTATGGCGGGGTGTTCTACGCACTCGTCGACGTCGCCCAGATGGGCACGACGATCGAAAAGGCCAATGCCCGGCGCCTCGTCGAGGCCGGCATGTTCCTGAAGGACCTGGTCAACAAGACGATCCCGGTCGTGCATCCGGAAATTCCCGAAATCCGCGGCGTCGCCTATGTCATGTTCCGCGACACCGAGGCCGATGGCGCGGTGCGCACCTGCACCACCATGTGGCCCGGCCGCGTCGACCGTTCGCCCTGCGGCACGGGAAGCTCGGCCAATCTGGCGACCCTGCATGCGCGCGGTCTCGCCAAGGTCGGCGATGTCTTCACGTCGCGTTCGATCATCGGCTCGGAATTCGAGGCCTGCCTCGAAAGCGTGACCACGGTCGCAGGCCGCCCGGCGATCATCCCGACGATTTCCGGCCGGGGCTGGACGTTTGGCCTGCATCAGGTCTCGCTCGATCCCTTCGATCCGCTGGCCGACGGGTTTGCGCTGACCGATACCTGGGGTCCGCAGGCGGGCGAGATCCGCTGATACAAGCGACAAGGGGTCCGCGTCTCATCTGACGCGGCCACCTTTGGGAAGGATGAGCAGCGCCTCTTCGGTTGGCGGCGCCCGCGTGGTGTCGTTCTCTGTCCGCGCCAGGTCCTGAAGTTTCTGGCGGCCGAAGGCATCGCCCCGGCGGGCGGCTGCGGCATAGAGATCCTGGGCCGCCGCGAGATCACGGGTCACACCTTCGCCGGTTTCCAGCATCAGGCCGAGATTGATCATGGCATCGATATTGCCGCGCTCCGCAGCGATCTGGTAAAGCCAGGCCGCCTTGTCATTGTCTTCCGGCAGCAGTGTTCCCTCGTCGAACAAAACGGCGAGATTGAAGCTTGCGACAGCGTCGCGGGCCGCCGCGGCGCGGCCGAACCATTGGGCTGCAAGCGCACCGTTGACGGCGGTTCCGACGCCGTCGCGATACGCAACGCCGAGATTGTAGGCGGCAAGAATGTTGCCGGTCGCGGCGGCCTTCTGGTAGAGGCCGAATTCCTTGGTCGTATCGCCTTTTTCGCCGAGCATGACAGCATAATTGACCATGGCCAGCGCATGGCCGGCCTCTGCGGCCTCGGCGAGCAGCGTCATGGCCTGCAGCTTCTGGCCGGCCTTGTGCAGCACGCGGGCGAGCTGGAAGGTCTGGCGCGGACCGGCACCCTGATTGTAGGCCTCGCGGCAGGCCGAAAGGGCAATGCCGATCTTGATGTCGTCAGTGGCGACCGGCTTGAAACCCATATTGCGCTGCAGGTCGTGTTCGCTCCCGGCTTCCCGGTCGCAGAGATCCGATGGCATCAGGTCGGATGCGTGGCTGGCGGACGGCAGGGCGATGGCGGCGACGGACAGGGCGCTGATGGCGGCAAGCAGCGCCACGTTGATCATCGACACATTGATGAGGGGCATGCGTTTGCTTCTTGCGTTTCTCATGATGCTCTCCTTTAATTTGTCCCGACCATACGTTTCGTCTTCGCAACCGCCTGTTCCGTCGGAAACAGTGATAGAGAGTGTTTCAAGGCAAAACGGGATTGCGCAGACGGGTGGCCTTTCTGGCCGGTCGCCGGGTGTTCAAAAGGAGTAAGGACATGGTTCTCGAAACGATGCCGGCACGGCGCGGACTGATCGGCCGCCGACTGTTCATGGCGGGATGCAGCTTTGCGGCGGTCGCCCTTGCGGGCGTCTCGACGCGGGCCAATACGGTGATCGGCAAGGCCAACGACATTCGTGGCAAGGTCGATCGCAAGCAGGCCGAATTGCAGGAGGGCCTGGCGGCCGGCGGTTCGATCCTGGACAACGACACGGTCCTGACCGGGGCCGAGAGCTTCGCAGACCTGCAACTCGGCGGCGATACCCGCATCCTTCTCGGC
This sequence comes from Pararhizobium antarcticum, assembly GCF_001885585.1. GTDB lineage: Bacteria > Pseudomonadota > Alphaproteobacteria > Rhizobiales > Rhizobiaceae > Pararhizobium > Pararhizobium antarcticum. Next base: position 5,648 of record NZ_LSRP01000140.1, on the reverse strand, counting down.
AGCGAAACCGAACTTCTGGTCGACAGCTTCATTGCCGGACAGGGCGGAACGCTGGAACTCGGCATGGGGCAGATGGTCTTCGATCGGCCGGAAGGACTGCCGAAGATCGATCTGGCGCTCAGAACCACCTTCGGCATGATCGGCGTGCGCGGCACGAAATTCTTCTGCGGTCACAATCGCGGCGTCTTCGCCGTGTTCGTCGAGCACGGCCTGGTCTCGGTCGATGGCGGCGGGGTGACCAAAATGGTCGCAGCCGGGCAGGGTGTCGACATTGCCAATCCGGGCGATGCGCCAAAGGATCCGGTCGTCTGGGGGGCCGCCCGCATCGCCGAAGCCTATGCTAGCGTCGGTATCCGGCCCTAGTCGATCAAACCCGTCCGGCTCTCACCCTCTCCCCGCGAGCGGGGAACGGGGATTACCGAATTTGCCGCTTGTCCCTTTTCCCGTTTGCGGGGAAGGCGTTTGTCATTTTGAGACGAAGACAGGGCAAACGAGGGGCATGCCAAGCTAGCTATCGACGGTGAACAGTTCCATCGTGCCGAAGCCGCGGATCTCCTGCATATCCAGCGAGCGCAGCGACCGGCCGCTCTGGATGGCTGCTTCCGGGCCGATGCAGATCGACGTTCCCAGAAACTTGTTGGCCTCCTGGAGCCGGGCGGCCAGATTGATGGCGTCGCCATGGGCGGTATAGTCGAGCTTGCCGCCGGCTCCGACCTCGCCGAGCACAGCCATGCCGGTCTCGATGCCGATCCGCGTGCGGCCGAAATCGTTCTTTGCAAACAGCGGCCGTGTTCGCATTTCCTCCGTCAGGCTGCGCATTGCCCGGGCGCAGTCGATCGCCTTGTTGACATGGTCGTGGAGGTCTTCCGGCGCGTTGAAGAAGGCGTGCACGGCATCGCCCACCACCTTGTCCACCATGCCGCCATGGCTGGCAACGAGGCCGTTGACCTCCTCGTAGTAGATGTCGAGCAGGGTCACGAGCTCTCGCGGCGACAGCCGTTGCGACAGGGTTGAGAAGCTCTCGATGTCGGTAAACAATGCCGTCACCGGCCGCTCTTCGCCGGTTGCGTGGTCGGCGTCAGGGTCGTCGATATAGCGCGCCACCACCGATTGCGGCAGATATTGAGAAAACTTGCTGCGCGCCGCCGTTTCGGCCCGTTTCACCCGGGCAAACTGCAGCGTGCTGGTGGCGACCAGCACGACCAGCAGCATGACGCTGATGCTGACGGCATCGAGCAGCCAGGCGGTGGTGGCATAGACGCCCGCTGCCGTGGCCGTGGTCAACCCGATCGCCAGCACGCCGAGCGCCGCTGACGTCACCGGCCGCAGCCGGGTTGCGACGAGTGCGGTCAGGACGCCGCCAAGCAGCATGAACATGGCTTCGAACAAGGGCAGCCGCGCGTCCCGGCGCGGGATGAAATCGGTCAGGATGGCATTGGCGATATCGGCATGGATCTGCACAGACGGTTCGAGCGGCATCGACGCGGTTGCCCGCAGCCCCCCGAGATTGGGCAGGCTGCTGCCGATGAAGACGAGCTTGTCGGCAAAACGCGCCGCATCGACGGCGCCACTCAACACATCGCCGGCCGAAAGCGTGCGTTTTTCGATGGCATCGGCGGGGCTTGCTGCAAAGCGCAGGCTGCCATCCTCGTCCAGTTCGATGATCTGCCCGTCGAGCCGCAGCCAGGCCGGCTCACCGCCAAGGATCGGTGTCCGCACGGCGTCGGCAAGCCGGGCAGCCTCGACCCCGAGCGCGGGATAGGCGTCGTTGCCGATGATTGAAAAGGCCTGCACCCGGCGGATCCGGCTGTCCTCGTCGCCGACGAGGAAGGCGGCCGCCGCCGAACGGGATGCCTTCATCAGAAAGGCGCAGGATGTCTCGGCGCCGTCGATGAACCAGAGGTCCGGGATGGCGACCGGCTTGCGCAGGGCCAGCGGAGGCACCGGCACAGGACGCTCCGCCGCAGTATCGGCAATCAGGAAACCGAGCACCACGGGCGCGCCGCTGATGGCTTTTTCCAGGGCCGCGTTCGAGGCTTCCGCCGCATCGCAGGCCGTACTGAAGATGAAGTCGACGGCAATCACCCTGGCACCGGCATCTGTCAGCCGCGAAACCAGGTCGCCGGTCCGGGCGCGGTCCCAGCTCCGGTCCGGCGCCGCGAGAAAGGATTTGCGGTCGATATCAACGACGATGATCTCAGGCGATTGCGGCGCCGGCACCCATTGGGTCAGGGCGTCGAAAAACTGTTCCCTCTGGGTCTCGAAAATGGCCTCCGCATAGGCATAGAGCAGCATGGCACAGGCGAGGCTTGCCAGGATGCCTGCGGGGAGGGGCCGGACGCGGGGCAGCCGGAGGGTTTTCACACCGCTAGTCCTCTTCCGGATCCGCCAGTTTCTGCAGCCGGCCGATATGGCAGCTGATCACACCGTCGGCCCGCTTGATCGCAGAGGCTTCCTCGAGCGCGAGAATGGCGCGGTTGACCTTCGGCCGGCTGGCACCGAGGATGCCGGCAATGTCCGACTGGCTGAGCGTCAGCCGCAGATTGGCGCTTTCCGGCAGGTCGGTGCCGTGGATCTGTTTCAGTGTCGTCAGGAAAAAGCGCGCAACGCGGGCATTCAGGTCGTAAAGCGCGATGGTTTCCAGCTTGTCGGTGGTGTCGCGCAACTGCGTGCAGAGATAGCGGATGATCGATCCAGCAGCGTCCGGCGTATGGGTGATGAAGTCGAGGAAAGCCTTCTTGCTGATCACATAACCTTCGGTCACCGTGATCGCCGTTGCATCGGCCGATCGCGGCTGGTCGTCGAGGATGGCCATTTCGCCGAACAGCGCGCCGGCCTCGATGTGGCGCAACAGCAGTTCGCGGCCCTGCGGCGTGATCAGCGACAGCTTGATGCGGCCGGACACGACGGCAATCATGTAATTGCCTTCGTCGCCGCGCTGGAAGATCACGGTGCCCGGCGTCCATTTCCGATAGATCGCAAGCGCTGCCAGCGCGCCAATCGTCTCCTTGTCGAAATCCTCGAAAATCGGAAAGGAGCGCCAGAAGGCCGGACTCTTGTTGATTTCGCTCATGAGATTTTCGCCCGCCCCGGTCGAGGTCCGCAGGTTTTCCCGCGTGCCGCTGCAAATTCTTCTCGCAGTCTTCAAGGCGTTGCAACAAAAAAGACGTTTGCATGCGGCTCACGGCGGCAAATCAGAACGTCCGCCGGCCGTCTGCCGGCGAACAGCCGCGGAGAAAAGCCAAGGGCGACAGGCGTGGGCATGATTGACGACGGTGGCGACACGTTCGATATTTGTGAACAATCTGTCTTCCCGGCGCTGGCTAGTTGATTTTGAGATTGCTGATAAAGCTCTTTCCAGAGTGAACCCAAACAGGAGCCATCCTCCATGCCGCAGAACCTCGTCGTCCTCATCGGACGCATCCTTCTCTCCATCATCTTCATCGTTGCCGGCTACGGCAAGCTGACCGGCTTTGCCGGCACGGTGGGTTATTTCACCAGCCTCGGCCTGCCGGTTCCGACGCTGACCACCGCCCTTGTCATCGCCATCGAACTGCTCGGCGGTCTGGCAATCCTCGCCGGCTTCTTCACGCGTCCGGCGGCCTACGTCGTCGCCGCCTTCTGCCTCGGCTCGGCAGTCATCGGCCATGGCGACTTCTCGGTTGCTGGCAATGACATCCACTTCATGAAGAACCTGGCCATTGCCGGCGGCCTTCTCGTGCTCGCCGCTTTCGGCCCTGGCGCGCTTTCGGTCGACGCCCGCCGCGCCTGATCCGTTTCGCCTTGAGCACAAAAGCCCACCGGTGCAAGCCGGTGGGCTTTTGTGTTTTCGAGCATAGCCGGTTCAGGGGTAGATCACGCCCTTGCGCAGGATGACATTGCCGTAGAGCCGCGGCTCGCTGGTCTGAACGACCGTATGGGCGGCCCGCACACGCGGATAAAAATCCGGACCAAGAAGCGGCACGACGGCGCGGTCGGGTTCGTGGCGGGCGCAGCAGGCGATGATCTCTCGGTGCACGGGATCCAGCGCCTCCCGGTCCTGTTTCACGGTCGCGCGAAAAATCGCCTCCGGCACGAAATCATCGATCGGCATGACGCTGAGAATGGCGTCGAGCACCGGGATCAGGGCATGGCCATCCATCCGGATCAGCCGCCGGCCATGCTCGAGACCGGGATAGTTGCCATCCACCAGGGCGATCTCGTCACCATGGCCCATGGCCCGCAGCGTCGCCAGCAGTTCCGGGCTCAGGAGCGGGTTCAAACCTTTCAGCATCAGGCAGTTTCCTTGAAGAGAACGTTCGTGTTGATGAGATAACGGGCAAACAAGGGCAGGCTGGCCGCGCCGATGGCACGGGCCTGCGCGCCGACCGTGCCTTCGATGATGTCGGGCATGACCACGCCTTCGAGATCCAGCCTGCCGACCGCCTCGCGCGTTGCCGTGACGACGCGCTCGCGGACCCAGGCGGGAAAGCCACCATCGATGACCGCCGCATTGAAATCGATGATCGAGGCGGAGGAGACGACGGCCTGGGCTAGGGCTTCGGCGGTCAGCTGGATCCAGCTGTCCAGCGGTTCGCCGAAATCGATCCATTCGTCGGCCGAATACCAGAGCGGTTTCGGATCGATGCCCTTGTCGCGCAGAAGATTTTCCAGAACGAAGATCGAGGCGATCTTCAGGAGTTGCTGCGGCTTGCCGTTCCTGTCGGAGACCTGCAGCGGGCCAACGGCGCCGGCCGTGCCTGTCCGTCCGGAAAACAGCGAGGAATTCAGGACGATACCGCCGCCGATGAAGGAGCCGATGTAGAAATAGATGAAGTCCGGATAGTTGGCGCCGACGCCGAAGATCAGCTCCGCGCCGCAGGCGCTGGTCGCATCGTTCTGCATCAAGACGGGATGATGGGTGCGGGCGGCGACCGCTTCGCGCAGATCGAAATCGCGCCAGCGCTCCATCTTTTCGACAGGTGCGCCGGTTTCGCCAGCCCAGCTCCACAGCTGGAAGGGCGTGGCGATGCCGACGCCGGCAATCCGCCCTCTCTGCTCTTCGGTCAGCATCCGTTCAAGCTTCGGCATGCCCTCGGTGATGAAGGTCAGGATTTCATCCGGCATCGGATAGGCATGGATCCGGTGCAGCTGCAGCCGGATGGTGCCGACGAAATCCATCAGCACCAGGTCGCAGCTGCGCCGGCCGATCTTGACGCCGTAGGAATAAACCGCATCCGGATTGAGCCGCATCGGGATTGACGGCTGGCCGACCTTGCCGCGCACCGGCTCGCCGCGCGTCAGGAGATCGTCCTTTTCGAGGACCCGCATGATCACGGTCACCGTTTGCGCCGACAGGCCGGAACGCCGGGCGATGTCGGCTTTCGACAGGCTGCCATGGCGGCGCACCAGCGACATGACCAGTCGCTCATTGTGGGCGCGGACGCGCGTCAGGTTCGCGCCGCCCGCCGGGTCGACGACGTCCGGCATGGGCGATGCAACAGCGGCATCGGCGTGTGATGTCATGCCCCTGTTCCTCCGCCGGCGCGACACTGGGTTCGGATTGGGTGTGTCCGAGCCGGTTTGCCGATCGCGCCTTCCTGTCCGTTTCTTATGTGTGCACTGCACAAATTCATGCTGCATGCCCATTGTCTGGGCAGAGAATGGCA
>NZ_LSRP01000139.1 GCF_001885585.1 Pararhizobium antarcticum | reverse complement strand
TCCACGGTGTAGATCCCCAAGCCCTCCTGCATTCGTCGCAGAAGAGAAATAGGTGGCCGGATTTTACTCCGCCCGCAGCCGGACTATTCCGCCGCTACCGTGGCCGACTTTTGCACCGCCGCTCTCAATCCGATCGACAATCGCGCCCGGTAGTCCGAAGGGCTCGGTGTTTGCCAGTATGGCTAGGGCATAATGGGTGCCGACTTTGGCTTCGAATTGCGGGCCTGCAGGTCCCGTCGATCTCGGGCTTGAATCAGAAATCTTGCTGCCCTCCCGGAACTCGCCACAACCTTCGCTACTCAAGTGTTATGCCCGACTTCCCAATTGAGCCGCAATAGTCAGCACCCGTAGTTAAAGGAAACCATGATCGCTCATGAATGTCTGCTTCTATGGTTTGTTCAAGCCTTCTTTCAAGCGCAGCGAAGGTCGGCTCTCCGTCCTTCGCGTATGGCTTGCCAATGTCGGGACATCGAAAATGACCATCACGGCAAGACATCAACGACCCCACGTCGCACGCTCTCCAAAATGAGACGCAGTTCTGGCGGATCCAGAACTGCGACCGCCCTGCCCCACGAGACCAGGTGCCAAGCCATCTCCACCCATCCACTTGCGCTGAATTCAACCAGCAGGCTGCCGTCCGGCATGTCCGTCATTATCTGGTTTGGATGGAACCGGAAGTCGCGCGCCACGGGCGCCGCGCTGGGCGCGAAGCGCCAGCGGACGGGACCGTGCTCCGCTTCAGAAAAGAACGACCCAAAAGACTGGGCGCAGTGGGCGTTGATGCAGAAGTCCGGATCGCGCACAAAGCCCTGCCCCGTCACAGCCATATTGCTGATCCGGTCAAACCGATACTGACGAAGTCGCCGCTCCGGCGTCGTATCTCGCGCCACAAGGTAGTGCCGGGTGCCAAGGATGACGCCGTAGGGTTCCACAACCCGCTCGCGGGGTGCGTCATCGCGGGCGCTTCGGTAAGTGATGCGGATCGACATCGGCGCGATGAAAGCCTCGAACAATAGCTTCAGATAATGCGGTGATGCCGGGCTCGCTGGCCCGGGGCGGCACGCGAACCCATTCGCCTCGAGCATGACCTCGGAACTTACTTCGGCCGAACGCGCCTGTGGAGGCAACGCGGACGCCAGGAGCCGGTCGCGCATCTCGGTCAGAGATTTGACCTCGTTCGCAGCCCCGTCCCGCTCGGCCCTGCGGATCGCCAGATCCAGCGCGGCAATTTCACTGTCGCGAAACCCACGGTGGCGGATGTAATCGACCTCGCGCAGGGACCACCAGCGGCGGCGCTCGTCATCCGTGACAACATCAATCCTCGGGAACACGTCCTCGAGCGCACGTGCCATGCGTCGGGCCGTCCGCTCATTGACGGCGAACTCTTCCATGATGTCGCGCAAGGTCACGCCGCGGTAGCGCGCCTTGGCCATTTCGGCCAGCCGGAACAGGTCCTGCGCCTTGGCGAATGACATGGTGAATTTTCTCCCCCTGATTGTGCAAGGGGTAAGCAACTTACCCCATAGGGAGATTAAACATGTCTTACGCCAATGCGAATCAAAAATCACGTTGTTTCAGTGATTTCGCCGATCCGCAAAGACGCCAGAAGCTTAACACCCGCTGCCAGGCTCTGCTCGATCTGGTCGGCGGTCCTTGAAGGAGAATTTGAGTATGGGCCTGCCACAACGTGTCTTTTATCCTGTTCACGAAACCGCTGCACGCTGGGGGTGCACGGTTTCCGATATTGCGGGCTGGGCCGCGATGGGGATGCTTAAGTTCGTCACGGGCATTCCGCCCATCGCATGTGACGACGTGCGCATCGCTGGGCTGGTGCAGATCGAACCCGCAGATATCCTGCCGATGTTCCGGCGTTGTGGGACTGGTCCGCAAGAAGCGCATTTGCGGCGCGTGCGGCAACTCGAAGGGGAAGACTGGCACTATATCACCGCCCCCGAGGAGGGCGTCCTGGTCTCGATCGGCGATCTGATGATCCTCGGCCAGGAAGTGCAGCGTTTTGAGGATACCAACAATCTCTTCGGTCGTGTCGCAGAAGGCGCCGGGCTGAGCGATGATGGGGATTACGACTGGACCGGGATGAATGTCGAGATCACGCGCCGGGTGTTCGAAGAGGGCTTGCCCAAATCCCAAGCTGAATGGATCAGGGAGTTACAGGACTGGTTCGCCGCGCAGTCGGAAACCGGGGAATTTCCAGACGAGCGTTCGATCCGGCGGCGATTGGCCCCGATCCTCAAAGCCGTGAAGTTCAAGAACCCGAAACGGTGAGATGTTTCGCCCCAAAGCGCAGGCCAGTCCGCGATAGCGGGCTGGCCGTTGCAGCGGGCCGATCTGCGTCGTGAACCAGCCGTGGCTTCGGCTTGAAGGCGCTGGCCACGGCATCGACGCCCGCACGCAGCGGCGAATCCATCAAATGTGCATAGCGCTGGGTAGTCTGCATCTGGCTGTGACCCAAAAGCTTACCGATCATCTCGAGCGAGGCGCCACCACTGACCAGCAGCGAGGCGAAGGTGTGGCGCAGGTCGTGGATCCGAACATCTTCGATGCCCACCTCTTTCTGGATGCGCGCCCAAAAGCGGCGCACCTCCAGCAGCGGCTGGCTGGGGACATCGCCGGGAAAGAGCCATGGGGATCCCTTGATCACCGCGAGGCGACGCTGGCGCACGATGGCCGCCGCCTCGTCCGAGATCGGCACGCGGTGGACACGACGCTGCTTGGTGGTCGTGGCGGGCTTGGTCCAGCTCAGATGCTCGAGGTTAAAATCCTCGAACCGCGCTTGTCGGACCTCCCCCACCCGGGCACCGGTCAACATGCAGAGCCGAATGATCCCGGCGGCGCGGTCATCCTCTGCCGCATCCAGCGCCGTCGCCAGGCATGCGATTTCCTCGTGTGAGAGATATCGCTCGCGCGGCGTTTCCATCCGGCGGCGAAACCCCGTCGCGGGGTTGTCGTCACGCCATCCCCATTTGACCGCATAGGCGAACATCTTGCGAACAACCTCGCCGACACGGTTGGCGCGGACAGGTGTGGGCTTGGCACCCTTCAGTTTACGGGCCCGGTTGTTGGGCTTTTGCTTTGACGGTCGTGCGCGTCCCTCGGCGACGTTGTTCAGAAGCAGCTCGACATCGTAGGACGAGATCTCGGTCACCAGCATTGTGCCCCAAGTCGGATCAATGAACTTCTCCATCATCGAGCGCTGATCAGCGGCGTTCAGGGCCGCCAGATGCGGCAGATGCATATCGACATAACGCTTGACCAGATCGCTGACGCGCGGCGCCTCGCGCTTCGCGTCACGGGTCGCCAGCGGGTCGCCGCCCGCATCGATCTCGCGGCGCAGTGCTTTGGCACGCTCCCGTGCGGCCGTCACGCCCCATTCCGGCCAGCGTGCAAAGGTCATGCGGCGCTGCCGCCCGGCGTAGCGATAATCGAGCGTAAAAGCCCGTCCACCGCCGCGGTATATGCACACGGCAAAGCCGCGCACCTCGGTGTCGAAAATCTGATAATCCCGCCCCTCGGCGGGCTCGGCGTCGCGAAGCACCTTCTCGCTCAGCTTCTGTCGGTCAACCATGCAAAAACCTCTCTCCTGGCCCTGTCATGACGCGTAGTTCCGGCCTGATATCAAACTAAGCATGGCGCTGAGGGTGGCAGGGAGGCACGGGGTGGCACGACGGAGACGAACTGCGTGCCACCCCTGTGTTTATTGAGATTCCAGCGTTTTTCCCCACGCTTGGCGCAAGTGAGATTGGGTTGATCGACATGAAGACTGCGCATTCGGTGCCGTCGACGCAGCTGCAAAGGGGCGTCAGGCTGTAAATTCCCAATAAACACTGGGGTGGCACGCTCTTTTGCCGGTTGCCACCCCCAGTTTGCAGCCGAATGCACGCGAATCCCCTGTAAATGCGGGGATTTGCCGCTGTTTGCAGCCGAATGCCGCCGAATGCCAACGAGCGCGGAATTGCCGCAACGCAGCGCGATGGATGACCTTGGCCAGTGCGACCGCCAAAATGTCAATAAAACAAGGGGTGGCACGGGGGGGACGGGTTTCGTGCCACCCCGTGCCTCCCTGCCACCCCGAGACATATGTCTGAGTAGTCACCAGCAAAGACCCGCATCCGGGTCGTAATTCTGGAGACGCGACATGCAGGAACTTATCGGCGCATCCACAGGCAAGCCGATGCCCAGCACCTTGATGAGCGGCTGGATCAGCCGCACGGAACTCGCCCATCAGCTCGGGGTGTCTGAGGACACGTTGCGCCGCTGGGACACGGCACGCTCGGGGCCGCCCTGCATCCGGGCAGGGCGCAAGATCTACTACCGACGCAGCGCTGTGCTGGACTGGCTGGAGGAACAGGAAACCAGCGCCCCGCGTCGCAAGCGTGCGGGAGGCCGCCGATGACCCTGCATGACGCCCGCACATTCAACTTGCCCCGTACAGCTGGAACCTGGCCTGCCCAGCGTTTGGTGGAGGCCCGCGCTGTCATCGCCAATGTCGCCCGTCACTCTGACCACCTCGTCCGCCTCGCCTGCAACGTTCTGGTCACCCACGGCAAAAGCGACACGGAGCGTCGTGACGCCCGGGCGCTCCTGTTCGTGATCGACGCGCGGCGACCCATGCGTCAGCGCCATGTCGAGCGGTCCGAGCGGGAGGCGGGACAATGAAGCGCCGCGGCACACCCGAGGCCGATCTGCAGCGCGCTGTGGTTCAGGCCCTGTACTTTGCCCTGCCCCGCACTGCCATCGTCCATCACTGCGCCAATGAGGTGACCGAGGCTGGCCCCCGCGGCGCAAGACGCCAGGCGATCCTGGTGGGCATGGGCGTCCATTCAGGCTTTGCCGATCTCATCGTGCTCTGCGATAGGCGCGTGCTGTTCCTCGAGCTGAAGTCCCTCAAGGGGCGGCTCAGCCCCGCACAGGAAGTGTTTCGCGATGCCATGCTGGCGCAGGGGTTCGGGTGGACACTGGTGCGCAGCCTCGACGACGCGCTGGGCGCTCTGGCCGACCACGGTTTTACCACGCGCATTGCGCCGCCCACCCGGAGGGCAGCGCCATGAGCCATGAAGCCACCAACTGGGCCATAAAGCAGCGCGGGCTGAAACCCACCACCAAGATCGTGCTTTGGCATCTCTGCGACCGGTTCAACCCAGACTACGGCTGTTTCCCCTCGCAGAACAGGCTTGCGCATGATTGCGAAATCAGCCGCTCGACCCTGAACGATCATATTGGCCAGCTTGAGGCGGCAGGCCTGTTGCGCCGCGTACCGCGCATCGATCCAGTAACCAAGCGCCAGCTGCCAACCCGCTACATCCTGTGCTTCGAGACAGGCTTCACACCGGCTGAAGTGGTTCCGTGTCCGGAAATCGGACACGGGGAGAGCGCCCTCAGGGAAAACCCCGCTGTTGCAGACGGTTGCGGCCCGGATACCCTCCCAGAGCCTGATCCGTGTCCGAATTCAGGACACGGGATCGACGCAGAAGCCGTGTCCGGATTTTGCCCCCAGCCGTGTCCGGAAAATGGCCAAAGCCGTGTCCGAAATCCGGACACTAACCTTGTAAGAGAACCCTTAAGTAAACCTGTAAAGGAGGAGGAGGATGCGCAAGCGCGCGATGCCGATTTTGATCGGTTCTTTGCAGAGCTGCTGACGGCTCTGGGCTTTGCCGCCAATGCCACCCTGCCCGCATGGTGGCAAGGTTGGCCAGCCAGAACGCATGTTCGCCGCTGGATCGATGACCTCGGCCTGTCACAGAAGCGGATCATCGAGACTGCCACCGAGACCAGATCAGATCATCCCAGTCCGCCCGATGGGCCCAAAGCCCTCGACCGGTTCATGGAACGGACAGCCCAGCGCGATGCGCAGGCGACCATTGCGAACGCCAAGAGCCAAAAGTCCAAGCGGCGGCGCAATCGCGTGGATCCTCCCCGGCTCAGCGCCGACGAGAAGGCGGCGTTCTACGCAAAGATGGTTAACGCTGATGGCTTCCTGCCCGTCAGCGCGATCAACAACAGCATCCGCGACCTGATGCTGGTGCGGGGCCTCGTCACACCCGAACGCCTCAGAATGCGGGGGGTGCGGTGAATGGCTTGGTATCACGTCCCCGACACGGACTGTCCCTCTGCTCAGGCGGCGGAGGCTTGGATCTGGGCCTCATGCTGGCCGAACCCGGCTATCACACACGCGCCTTTGTCGAATGGGAGGACTGGCCCAGAACTGTGCTCATCGCCGCCCAGCGCGCCGGATATTTCGCCCCAGCACCGATCTGGGAGGATCTGCGCAGCTTCGATGCAGGGCCCTTCCGCGGTGCATTCGACACGATCCTCGCCGGATATCCCTGCCAGCCCTTTAGCGCGGCCGGAAAGCGCGGCGGGGTCGATGACCCCCGGCACCTCTGGCCCGAGGTCGCCCGCGTCATCCGGGAATGCCGTCCCGAATGGGTCTTCCTCGAAAACGTTGCCGGGCACGTCAGCCTCGGCCTTGAGACCGTCCTGCGAGAGCTTTGGGACATGGGCTATATGCCTGCGGCGGGCCTGTTCAGCGCGGCAGAAGTCGGCGCGCCGCACCAGCGGCTCCGCATCTTCATCCTGGCCTACACCGATGAGCCTGCATCCCGGCACCGCCAGCTACAACCCGGCTGGGAACAGCGACTTCACCCGCAAGGCGGAAGCACTGGCGCTGGGCATCCGCAACTGGTCGACACCGAAGGCCACGGATGGCGCGAAGGGCGGGCCTGGCCAGAGCTATGGCTCGGGCGGGACACCACCCCTGCCAGCGCAAGCGGCACAATGGCAGACGCCCGTGGCGGACGACCAGATGGACCGGCTGCACGGCAAGATCAACAGCCGGGGCGAACCCAAGCTGTCGGCGCAGGCGATCCAGTGGCCAACACCGGCGGCGCAGAACTGGAAGGGATCGAGCGAAGCCAGCATCATCCGCGCCGATGGCAAAAGCCGGATGGATATCCTGCATTACCGGGCGGAACAGGGCTTCACCCACCCGGACCCGGTGATCATGGCGCATGGGCGGCGGTCCTCGCCGCACACCCCGATCTCGCGCCTGCTGTGGGCTTCAATGATTGCCTCGCATGGGCGCGTCGTCTCGCGGCGGATCCTGAAAGCGCGGGCACGGCGGCGGCTCAATCCGATCTTCGTCGGCTGGCTGATGGGCTGGCCCATCGGGCACGCGCTCTGCGCCTGCTCGGCAATGGAGTTCACCCACTGGCAGCAGCACATGCGTGGCGCGCTCTCGCAGCAGCCCATGGCCTCGGGCCCGTGGATTTGGCGGCCGACAGACGGGCCGGAGGGCCCAGCCCAGATGAACCTATTTGAGGGATTGCGGCCATGAGCATGCAGGGACGGATTGGCCGCAACGGCGGCACGAAGGTGAAACGCGCGCTGGGCGTGCAGGCAGCGCTGGAATGGGCGTTTCGGGTGGAAAAAGCGCAACTGGAACTGCCCCCACCAAAGGATGTGACCGAGGAAGGCTATGGATTTGGTCTCGAATATATCCTGCTGCAACGCGCAGCGCTGGGCTGCAAAGTGGACGGTGGTCAGCACAAAATGGGCAGTTACACACATGCGGATGCCGAGGTGATCGCCGCCACCGTCGCGGGGATGCCTGACAGCCTCGGCGGCATTCGGATGACGATCAGCGTGGCTGAAATGGCGCGCGCGGGAATCACGCCAAACTGGATGCCTAGCGTCGTGCCACGCTGCGTGCCGGTTGATATGAAGCGCAACCGCCATGGCGATCGTGCCGTCAGCGTCGTCGTCGGCACCGAAAGAGTACTGGTCAGCGGCAAATGGCGTACAATCGAAGTGCGGGCCTGTCCCGTCACCTGGCGGCCGCATCCGGAACAGATCGCCTTCGCTCGGCGCGGCTATGAGGATTGGTGGAAGGCGTTGGATTGGGTGCGAGAGGGGTTGGTTGCGGGTGGGATGTTGCGTGACGTCGAGATGTCAGGGGTAATGCCAAAGTTGACGCCGTGGATCAACCGACATGGCAAGCAGAGCCCGCAGAAGAGTTAAATGGGCTCCGAGCTGGACTGAAAGTCCATGACCGAGAACGCTTTCGGCAGAAAACGATCATTCGCTGTGGGTGCAAACCGATCTTCACGAGGAAGCAAAAGCAGCCAAGGTGCTCATTACACCTGAAGCCGTCGGCCCAGCTGCTCTTGTGCCGCAAAGGTCAGACCGCGCCACGCAACGATTCTGCTAACAATTGGTCGCCTTAAGTGTTGAGGAAGGCACTTAAGCCGCCAGAATATCTATGTCCCCACTGAGATCACGGGGATCGATCAGGTTGTCTTCATCGTCGCCAGATTTATTGAAGGCATAGAGAGACGACACCCGATGACCGTCCCAAGCATACCTGAAGTGCTCTCCTTGAATCGCACGATCGAGCACGTTGCCGTCCAATACGCAAATTCGGGTACCGATCGGTCGCTCAATCGACCGGAACAGCACGCCAGCGAGTCCGTCTTTCTTCGCACGAGCCATAAGCTCGACCCCAAGCCTGCGCCGTTCTTCGAGAGGAGTTGTAGCGGGCAAAGATTGAGCGTCTAGGAACGTACCGCACACATTTCTGCTCAACATTCTCATGTCCAAACCGATAGGGGCTTCGGAAGTTCGTTGAAGAAATCGCTCTCTTTTTGCGACAGAGACTGCCAGAGCGGTCTGCTTGTCTCGCGACATTTCCAGACAGCGCAGGAATCGATCAAAGAACCAGCTGCCTTCTGGGTTCGAATACGCGAAGGGCGCATGATTCCAATTCTGAAAACGAGGGGAAGTCTCGTTGACCGCGACGTCTGCTTGCCCCAAGATTCGCTGCTTCTCTTTCAGCCGTGGATTATGAAGTTCGGCGATGACTGCGATGTCATCGTCATAGCCCCCCGCGATTCGCCGGTAGAGTGGCACAGGCGGGAACCGTGATGGGATCAACACGAAGAAGACGTCGTCGATCTCTTTGATCCTAAGTTCATCCACCACGTTGTGCATCAAGGTATTCTCGCACTTTATAAATGTCGACCACCTGACCGTCGAGCATCACCTCGCGCGCGCTGCGATCACCAAAAAACGCATTCGGTCGTTTGACCCACGCATCGGCAGCTTCTGGGTCGGGAAGAACGATCTGCAGCGATTTGTAAATGCCCAGCAGATGAGAAATGCGTTCAATCGTATCGTGTGGGAGATTGCCGCCGGACTTCTTCCATTTGAAGAATGTGGAGCGCCCTGGTGAACCAAGAAGCGTGATTTGTTCGTCGGTTGAGAGATCCCAGTCCTCAGCTAGCCTTGAAAATGCATCCATAACTGCTGGAATCCTAATCGTTCCCGCGCCGTTTTCGGGCGCAGAACTTGGATGTAGTTGCATTGATCCTCCTGTAGTCCACATTTGGACTTGACGCATTATAGAGTCTCCATCTACACAGTCTAGATGCGTACTCAGATTTACTTTTAGTCCAAAATTTCCAGAACGCAATGAAAAGGATCAGATCGATGGCAGGGAAAAGCAAAGGCGGGGGAATCTACCGAAGTGCGAAGTCAGGCCTCTACGTAACGACAGCGCATGGGAAGTCCCACCCGAGGACGACCCTCAAGGAAGCGCAGGGAAAGAGCGGATCGACCGGCGGGAGCCATCGTAGCGCTATCAGTGGTTGGTTCGTTACTGCGAAGCATGGCAAGGCAAATCCGAACACTACCGTCCGGGAAAAGTAGTTTGGCGATTATTTAGAAAATAGAATGAATCGATCTTAGGCCCAATGGGGGTCGACGGCAGAGTGAGGCGATATGGGTATTGCGAACGACTTCAAGACTTTCCTCGACAGCATTAAGATCGACAACGCGGACACAATTGCCTTGCGGTACGGGGAAGTTACCGCAGCCTTGAACAAGGAATTCCGCGACACAGAGTCGAAGTCCGCGAACAGCCTTCAAGTCGGCTCATACGGTCGGTGGACTGCGATCAAGGGAATCTCCGACCTAGACATGATTTACACCATTCCCGCGGCGAAGTGGGATACCTACAAGAATGGAGGGCAATACTCGCTCCTGCGTGACGCTAAAGATGCGATCAAAAGGCGATACCCCTCTACAACCGTCAAAGTAGATCGTCTCGTTATCAGCGTGCTTTACAAGGACTTCCACATCGAAGTGATGCCCGCCTTCAAGCTGACCGATGGGAGCTTCAAATATCCCGATACGGCAAGCGGCGGATCGTGGAAAATCAGCAAGCCGCAGGCTGAACTCGATGAAATGAGAGAAGCCAACGCGCGAAAGAACCGAAACCTCCGTCGCTTGTGCAAGATGGCACGAGCTTGGAAGAACAAGCATGGTGTCGCCATGGGTGGCCTTCTGATCGACACGCTGGCGTACAACTTTCTCGAGTCAACTGATGAGTACGACATGAGGAGTCACTACTATTACGACTACATGTGCCGTGATTTTTTCAAGTTCTTGGCAGACCAACCGAAGCAATCTGAGTATGCTGCTCTTGGCAGCCGGCAACGGGTAAGCGTCAAGAAACGGTTCGAGCGAAAGGCAAAGAATGCGTACGACTTGTGCCTCAAGGCGATTGAGGCAAGCGGTCAGACGAATGAACGCCAGAAGTGGCGCGATGTGTTCGGGAATGCCTATCCAGCACCGGCAAAGAGCGCGGCGGGCGAAACTGCTGCTTTCGATCATGTGTTCCGGAATACTGAAGAATTTATTGAAGACAATTTCCCCGTAGATGTCCGTTACCACCTGCGCATCAACTGTGAGGTGACGCAGGACGGCTTCCGTCCGGGGATGCTCCGCAGTCTACTGGAAGGCCATGGTATCCTTCTGCCGAAAAAGAGCCTCCGTTTTTTCATCGCAGATGCAGCAGATGTGCCTGATGGCGTTGAGCTGTATTGGAAGGTCTTAAATTGTGGTGATGAAGCTGAGCGTCGCGATATGATCCGCGGCCAGATCGTACGGGATCACGGCCGAGGAGAATGCAAGGAGACGACAAACTTCAGAGGGAACCATCTCGTGGAATGTTACGCCGTTCAGCGAGGAGTGGTTGTGGCAAGAGACATCATTCGCGTTCCCATCGATGCGCGAAGCGTGGAGGACACAGAAGATGCTGCCTGACTACGACATGGCCCTCGAGGATCAGGTGAGGGTGAGAGCGGCGGTGCAAAAGTCGGCCACGGTAGCGGCGGAATAGTCCGGCTGCGGGCGGAGTAAAATCCGGCCACCTATTTCTCTTCTGCGACGAATGCAGGAGGGCTTGGGGATCTACACCGT
>NZ_LSRP01000138.1 GCF_001885585.1 Pararhizobium antarcticum | reverse complement strand
CAGACCGCCGAAATCCAGATCCGCGTCGCACTGATGAACCGTTTCAACGCCCTCGGCACTGCCGAGATCGTTCGCGTAGCCGGACAAATACGGGGAAAGGGCCGGTCATGTCTCAAGCGAGAGTTACCCAACAACGCCCCCGTGAAGCAGAAATGCTCGCACTGATCGAATACGCGGCCTTTGTGGGCGCGCAGTTGCTCGCCCCCGCGGGCAAACTCGATGCGTTGCCCGATATCGGGCATCTCTACGATGAAATGCTTGTCGTGTTTCTGAAGCACCGATAGGTGGCGGCACAGAAATCTCTCTCGGACAGATACCGGGTGCAAACGGTCTCGCGTCGCGCCCAACCCAACCACCTTCCACTATTTGCATCCTTCGGCTTGCCTTCGTTGTTCCTAAGTTCGTTGGGAGATACTGACCGCGACACCACGCAACCAGATCATTGCCTGATCCTGATCTGATCGGGTGTGCCAGAGAAGGGAATACGGATAGTCGGGCACGTCCAGCGGCAGGTCGAACTGGATGAGGTCTTCGCGCATTGTGTTTGCGGCAACTCGGGAGGGGAGCGACATGATCAGGTCTGTGCCCGTGATCGAGGCGACATTGCTGGCAAAATTTGGCGTCGTTACAGCGATTGACCGCTTTCTTCCCAACGCGGCAAGACGGGCGTCAATCGGGCTTTGCCGGGGGTCGCGGAACGATACCATGACGTGCGGGAACGCCAGATAGTCGTCCAGCGTCACGGCGTTTTGCCCGGCCCTGACCGCAAGGGGATGACGGGCACACAGCAGTCCGGTAAACCGTTCACGAAACAGCTCCTGAGACTTCAGCGTGCCGCCGGGTGGGTCGGCACCGATGAAGGTCAAGTCGATGTCGCCAGTCTTGAGACGCGCAAGCGTCGTCTCACCCATCGACTGAATGTCCAGACGGACGTTCGGTGCCTGCGTCCGTACGGCCCGGACCAGCGCTGGCAAGACGGATATCATTGTGTAGTCGCTGGCCCCGATCCGGAAGGTGTGGGAGGCCGTCAGGGGATCGAAGGTCGAAGGTGCCAGCACCGAGCCCACATGCTCGAGTATCCGCCGCACCTCAGGGATCATCTGTGCCGCGTGTCGTGTCGGCTCCAGCCGGTTGCCGTTCCGGACGAACAGCGGGTCGTCCATCAGATCGCGGAACCTGTTGAGAGCATGGCTGACGGCGGGCTGGCTCAGCGACAGGCGTTCTGCAGCCAGGGTCACAGAACCGGTGCGGCCGATTGCGTCAAAGACGACCAGCAAATTCAGATCGGGTCTGCCAGCATTCATCTGATGCATGTACTCACAAAACTACATTCATTTCTATCATCTCACCGAATGTGGCATTGGGAAAGCGAAGATTCCGGAACCATCCCTACGGACCGAGCCTATAGTTCGGGCGATATCCGAAAGCAGTTTACCGTTTCTGAAAATGGAGAAAGCAATGACTGAAGTGAGCGTGTTGATGGTTGGGCTACAACCAGACCTGATCGATTTTTCCGATCCAGCTTATGCGGCATTTCCCGGGATGACTGCCGAAAAGGTCATGGCCGGTTTGAACGCGGACCAAGCCCGCCTTACGGCGCTCGGCTACCATGCCTCGCTTTGCCTCGTTGATTTCGGAGAAACCGCCGAACGGGTGCTGCACGAGCGTCTCGGTGAAAAGCCGGTCGACTGTGTCATGCTTGGAGCCGGGCTCAGGCTGATCGCGAAAAACACGGCCCTGTTCGAGAAACTTCTGGCGGTTGTGCATCGCACCAGTCCCAACGCGACGATCTGCTTCAACACCGGACCCACAGATTCCGCCGAGGCCGTGGGGCGCTGGTTTCCACCGCCGCAACGGGCCTGACGCTCGTCAATTCATGTGCCACGCATTCGACAACCAAATAGAGGTGACTTCATGAAAGCCGTCCGCATTCACGCCTTCGGTGACGCTTCGGTCTTGAGGCTCGAAGACGTTCCGATGCCTGTGCCGATGAATGACGATCTGCTTGTTAAGTTGATGGCGAGCGCCGTCAATCCCATCGAGTGGAAGATCCGATCGGGTATGATGAAGCAGGCACTGGGCCGCGACCTGCCGGTGACATTCGGATGGGCCTGTGCGGGCGTCGTCGAGGCAGTCGGTCCCGCTGCCACGACCTTCCATGTCGGCGATGAAATCTGCGCCTACCCCGAATTCACCCGGGGCGGCACCCATGCCGAGTTTGTCCTCATCGGCGAGGCGCAGGCCGCACTCAAACCGTCCAACCTCTCCTTCGTACAGGCCTCTGCCGTGCCGATGACATCGCAGGCGGCCTGGACAGCGCTTGAGGCGGCAGAAGTGCAGCCGGGCGAGCGCGTGCTGATCCACGGCGCAGCCGGGGCGGTCGGGCACTGGCTGATCCAACTTGCGAAGGAGAAGGGCGCCTATGTGATCGCCACGGCTTCCGGACAGGGTTGCGAGGATGTCCGGGCACTCGGTGCCGACCAGGCGATTGACTACCGCACAGACCGGTTCGAAGACGTGGGCAATGTCGATGTGGTGTTCGACCTCATCGGCGCAGAGACGCAGGCAAGGTCATGGGCCATTCTGGGGGCTGGGGGTCGCCTTGTTTCGACAGCGATGCCGCCAGACGCTGCGAAAGGCGAAGCCATTGGGGTGAAGGGTGTCTTTGTGTTCACCCCGCCGAGCGGGCAGATATTGGCGCAGATCGTTGAACGGATTGATGCGGGACATTTGAAACCGTTGCCGGTTGGGCGTGAGCTAGCGTTCAAGGACGCAGCCGAAGCGCATCGCCTTGGTGAGAGCGGCAAGGCCGGTGGCAAAATGGTGTTGATACCGGGCAACCCTCAGTAAAACTCTGCTATTGCCCCTGATCTTGTGCCATTGCATCGCGCATCGCTCTGGAATGGGTCTGTCCCGCATTGCAGTCACTTGTGCAGAACACAGGGAACGGCAAGCCACCGCCCAGACTCACCAGGATCATATCCTGGGCAGAACCTCGAATGAGCGGTGACTTTATCATCGATCCCGACCTTCGCGCCGTTTCAGCAGACGCCAAATTCTCTTACGAAGGACGGTGCTGAGGAACAGCCGGATGGCGAAGAGTGACCCGCAGTGGGCGGAGGGGTCAAGGCGCGGCGTGTCAGCCCACGAAGGATGCATGTGAAGAGGCGGGGATTCGCAATGGTGAGCGTCGCGACTTCGCCTTGGGGCTGCCCATCGGATCGGATAATATCAGAAAGGAAGCGCGGGTGGCGCAATCATTAATGGTTTCATTTGCCGACCTGCACCCAACTCTGTGGGAGGGCAGGGGCGGCTTGCCGTCAGCTACTGCTGTAATGAGTGCCGAAAGAGCATTATTTGCCGTCGAGTCCAAAGGAGCGTTTCAATGACCGACTTTTTGCTTTTGGCGTTCATCTTCCTGATCGCGGGAGTTGTTGCAGTGCCCATTGCCTCGCGCCTCGGCCTCGGGTCAGTGCTTGGATATCTGATCGCGGGCATCGTCATCAGTCCGGTAATGGCGTTGCTGCATGTGGACGTCGTCTCGATCCAGCATTTCGCCGAATTCGGGGTGGTGATGATGCTGTTCCTCGTCGGCCTCGAACTGGAACCAAAGTTGCTCTGGTCGATGCGCTCAAGGCTTTTGGGGCTGGGTGGCGGCCAGGTAGCCCTTACTGCCGGGGTGGTGATGGCTGTGACCATGGTGTTCGGTCAGGTCTGGACGGTCGCGCTGGCCATCGGTCTGGTGTTGGCGCTGTCTTCAACGGCGATCGTCCTGCAGACCCTCGGCGAAAAGGGGCTGATGAAAAGCGACGGCGGACAGTCGAGCTTTGCGGTGCTGCTGTTTCAGGACATCGCCGTGATCCCGATGCTGGCCCTGATCCCGCTGCTGGCGTTGCCGGAATCGCCCGCAGCCCTGTCGCATGGTTCAGACGGGGTCGACCACAGCGGCGCAAGCCTCAGCCTTGTGGCTGGCCTGCCAGGATGGGGGGCAGCCCTCGTCACGCTAGGCGCGATTGCCACGGTCATCATCGCAGGCTCGTACCTGACAGGACCGATCTTCCGGTTCATTTCGGCGGCCAAGCTGCGCGAACTGTTCGTGGCAACGGCGCTGATGATCGTCATCGGGATTGCTCTTTTGATGTCACTCGTCGGGCTATCACCTGCGCTCGGCACCTTTCTTGCGGGTGTCGTGCTGGCCAACAGCGAATACCGGCACGAGTTGGAAAGCGATATCGACCCGTTCAAGGGGCTGCTTCTGGGCCTGTTCTTCATGACCGTGGGTGCTGGCATCAATTTTGCACTGCTCTACGACAACCTGTTCACCATTCTTGCCCTGACGCTGGGCCTGATGGCGTTAAAAACGGCGGTGCTGTACCTTCTTGCTGTCGTTTTCAGAATGGGCGGATCGGACCGGTTTCTGTTCAGCCTCGGTTTGGCGCAGGCGGGCGAATTCGGGTTCGTCCTGCTGTCGTTCACCGTTGCAAACGCCGTTATCCCGGGCGAACTGGCGGACAGACTGCTGCTGATCGTGGCCCTGTCCATGCTGCTGACCCCGGCCCTGTTCATCCTCTATGACCGCGTCATCGCCCCCCGCTTTGTCCGGACAGACCCGCGCGAAACGGACACAATTGATGCGCGCAGCGAGATACTCATCGCGGGCCATGGTCGCGTCGGCGGAATGGTCAGCCGCCTTTTGCGCGGGGGTGGATTCGCTCCGACAGTGATCGACTTCAGTTCCAAACAACTTGAGATGCTCAAGGCTTTCAATGTGCAGGCCTTTTACGGCGATGCGACCCGGCCCGATCTGCTGCATGTAGCGGGCATTGCCGATGCGAAACTGTTCGTGATCGCCATCGACGACCGGGACAAGATTACGCAACTGACGAAATACGTGCGCCAGCACTACCCAGACGTGCATATCATCGCCCGAGCCATTGATCGCAACCACGTCTATGATCTGTACTTTGCAGGCTGCCGCGACATCATCCGCGAGACCTATGACAGTTCGATGCGCATGGGGCGCTCGGCTATCGAAGCGCTTGGATATTCTCGCCCACAGGCCGAGCGCATGGTCGACGCCTTCCGCGAGATGGACCATAAAAGCATGCTGATCGCGGCAGAGCACTATGACCCGGCCATTCCGGTCCTTGAGAATGAGGCTTACCTGACCAGCGTCCGCAAGACCCTCGGAGGCTGGGAGGCTGATCTGACAGCGCAGATGGCTGCGATCATGGCCGAAGGGAAAGGATGATGGACTACCAGACGCAAGAACGGCCAAAGGGGTCCGGACATGAGCGAGACGAAGGTGAAGTTCATGACCGGTAGCCTGGCCGGTCACATCATCACCATATCGTTGACCTGGGCATAGGCTCTGTGGCGCTTTTCATCATGGATGTCGTGGACATGCTTTTCATTGCAATGTTGGGTTTCGAAGAACTGGCGGCGGCAGTTGGCCACGCTGGCACCGTTCGTTCATGATCACTTTTCTCAGTATCGTAATTGTCATCACCGGGGGGGGCGCTGGTCGCCGGATGAAAGCCAGCCCGATCGCGCGATTGAGGCGCTATGAACCGCCGCGGGTTTACCGGAGACCAATTGGTCCGTGTTGCGCGAACTTATTGGGTGTGTTCAGGTTTGCATAGTAGGCCCCCTCTACCTTTGCGGGTGGGATATTTCCGATAGGCCCGAGCAAGTACATGTCGTTGAAACGGGCGACCCATTTCAGCGTTTCCAACTCCACCTACTCTATTGCTTTCCATGAACTGCGCCGACAGATCGCCGCTTGCGGCACCGGCTTGGTGGCCGTCGCCCCGATCGTTCCTGTCGTGTTTCCGCATGCATCTGCTTTCTATGCAGGCCGAGCTGCTTTGCTGGATCAGTCAGTGCGCCCCATTCGGCGTCGGTCCTTTTGGGGTCAAACTCGCCGTCCGGTAGCGTCGTGATCCGACTTGAGGCACTGGCCCGGCACGCTGCCGCCTCCGAGGCGCCACGCTGAGCGGCATGGCTTTGCCGGGACACTCCCATTCTGACCGAAACCTCACCAATTCAGTGACTTAGGAGTTGCTCTCTTTTGGTCTCATCGGCTGTCTGCACCCAATGCAACGCAACGGAGACCGCCATGAAGCCCCTGACCACCCACGAAGAATTCTGCCTGAAAAACGCCGCCCACTTTGTTGCCGCCCGGGGCCGCACGCCCGCATCCCGCACCCGGGAGCAATTCGTGACCCTGCCCGAGGCGCAGGCATTCGGGGCGGCGATCGGCGACGGCCGCACGATGATCTACGCGGTCACCACCCTCGGGCATTCCGCCCACATCACCAACGCCTGAAGGAACCCGACCATGAAAACCAAAGCCCTTACTGCCGTGCAGATCGGCACGCTCGCCCAGCGCCTTTCCGAAACTCCGATCGAACCCGGCGCCAGCGCCAAGAAGGCGGGCGACAACCTCGCCCGCTTGCTGGCGGCGAGGATCGGCGCCGAGCGCGCGGCCCTCGCCTTCACCTCGATCATGACCGCCGCCACCCCCGATCAGGCCGAGGCCCGGCTGACCTTGGTGCTGGACTACAGCAATACCGAACCGGCGTGCGAGCCGATCCCGGCGCCGGTCGATCAACCCGCGGCTGCGATCACCCCGGTCATTGGCAAGGGCCAAGCCATCCGAGATCAGGCGCAGAGCGGTGCGCTGCCGCCCGCGCCGGATTTCTCCAAGCCGACCCACGCCCGGTTTCGGGCCAAGCTGGCCCAGATCGTAGCCTTGGCCGAGGCGGGGGACATCGCCGGTCTGCAGGCGTTCGAAATCAACCCGATCTCGTCCAGCCCGAAAGCCATGGCCCGCTACCGTGACCTTTGCATTATCGCCATCACAGCCCGCGCGCAGGTGGGTGCATGAAAATCACCCGCGAGTTCGCACCCGCTGATCGCTACCTCTATGATTTTGGGCTCTGCAGCTACGAGAAGGGCTGGGCGCAGGTCGATACGGCACAGGATGCGTCATACTTTGGCACTTGGGCCAACCCGACCCGGCTGATGATCTTCAGCTATTGCGAGGGCGACACGACCTTGAAGGAGGCTGCGTCGCCCGAAGAATTTGCCGCGGAACTGCGGGAGATCGACGCGTGGAACCGGGCGCATGGCGATGGTCCAGTGCGGATTGATCCGGGATTTGATCCGGTGATGAGGGCAGCTTTTGAAGGGCTCGGGCTGGCGGATTTATTACATTGATGGTTGCCCGCTGGGAAACCGATTTCGACCGACATGCGAAATGCCGACCCTTCGCATCTGACTTGTTTTCAGCGTGAGCGTGGCCAATGTTCGCTCAAACCCTGCCGCTGGCCTTGTTCATCCCGATCAGCCACATCACCAACGGCACAAGTAAAGTCACCAAGCAAGCCGCCGCCGCAACGCTCCATGGCCCCGATTTGGCGACGCCGGTGCCCATAACGGCAAACGCGAAGGCCATGGGGATCACGCCGAGCGATGTCGCAACCGCGAACCTCGCCTGTGTCAGGTTGGTCAGGCCCGCAGCATAGCTGATCAGGTCGAACGAAATGAACGGGATCAGACGCGACGCGAAAACCAGCACCATCAGTTTCGTTTGCGAGCGTGATCGGCATATCCAGATTGCGATGGGATTGGATAGCGAATCCACGGCCCCACGCCCGAAATGCCGCGACAGGTTGAAGGCGATCATTGCGCCAAGGACTGCTCCGGCACTGCTGAGCAACGCACCCTCGCTCGCCCCATAGATCGCACCGGCCGCCATCGCGATTGGACCGCTGGGGATAGGACTGATGACGATGGCCAGCGCCATCAGCACGACGATGGCCAATGGACCAATGCGACCGGCAGCCTCGGCCACGCTATCCTCGGACGCGATCGCCCCGATGGCTTCCCGCACAGCGGGGACCAGACCAAGGATCGCGATCAGCAAAACGATAACGCCGATCCCCAAAGCCGCCTTGCGCGCCGGGCTGGTCATCGTGTGCCTGCGGTCAGCAAAAGCCTGTTCGGCCCGACCCAACCCTCTTTCCCTTGAAAGACAGAAAGCTGATCCGTGATGTCCTGCCAGGCCGCGGCGCGCGCGCTGTCGGACAAGTCGGACAGGATCGCCCGGACCGGGGCCGCAGCGGCCAGCAGGAAAGCAACGTAATCCTCAACACGCGGCAGCCGGAACGGCGCTTCAATCGCGCGGGTCGTGACGTCGTGGTAGCCCGCGGCCTGAAACAGTGCGTCGAGCCGACCGGTGCCGCCGAGGCTTAGCAATCCACCCGCCGCCAAGGGATCGCGCGGTGGGCGTCCGGCATGGCGCTGCGCAGTGGCCATCAGGATGCGCAGGCAGGGATTGCCCTCGGGGCCATCGAACACCACTGCACAAAACGCAGCCCCGGGCTTAAGCGCCTGTCGGACGGATGCAAGGCACCGGTCGGGATGGGCCATCAGCATCATTCCGAGTCGGCTTACCGCCGCGTCGAACTGCGCTACCTCGGTCAGCGCCTCTTCGGCGTCCGCAACCCGCGCGTCGATGTTTGCGACCCCGGCCTGTTGCGCACGATGCTTCAAACGCTTGACCAGATCTGGCACCAGATCTGTGGCCATCACACGCCCGGCCGCGCCAACACGGGCAGCGACGTCGAGGCTCTGCCCGCCCGCGCCCGCCGCCACGTCCAGCACAGACTGCCCGGGGGATACGCGCGCCATGTCGAGCATCGCCGTCGTCGTGTCGGCCAGCCAGGCGCGCAGAACGGGCTCCTGACCATCCCAGCCGTCCGCCGCGCCGTCCCATTGCGCCCGGATCGCGTCAGTCAGCGCGGTGTTGTCTTGAATGGTCATGGCGCGGTCCTTCTTTCAAATATGCGGAACCTGTGTGACGCGGTAAATATCATGCCTTGGTCTGACGGGCGGTGGCACCTTTTCAATGAGGAAGCCATCATTGACAGGAGCGTCGCCAACGCGAACCCCGAGAGCGGATCTCGTCCTCACATGATGCGCCGTAACCGACCCCGGCAGCAGTCGCGAAAATCGCAGAACCGGGGCCGCAGTTTTGCATAATGGGGGGCGATCAAGGGGGTGGCGGATGGAAACCTTCGACTGGAATGATCTGCGGTACGTTCTTGCCGTGGCAAAGCACGGCAGCACCATCGCTGCCGCGCGGGCTACAGGCGTGAACCAGTCCACTGTGCAGCGCAGGCTTGGCGAGTTGGAGAAGCGGCTGGCCCTGCGGATCTTCGAGCGGGCACCCAGCGGCTACAGGCTTACCCCGGCGGGCGGAGCCCTGATACCTGCGGCGCAGGCAGTTGAGGTAGCTGTCAAGTCCTTTGGCGAGGCGGCAGAGGTTATTGCACGGGCTGGCATCCTGCGCGTGACCTGCCCCGAGCCCATCGCCTACCGCCTGACCGCGTCGGGGCTGATCGACCGCTTTCACGACCGCAACGCCGAGTTCCGGATCGAATTCGTGCTGTCGGACCACTATGTCGATCTGGCAAAGGGCGAGGCCGACATCGCTTTGCGATCCGGCGACACCGAGGAAAATCTTGTGGGCCGAACAATCGCCGACTCGCTCTGGGCGGTCTACGCAAGCCGCATCTATCTGGAGCGCCACGACGCGCCGGTCGTCTTCGCGGCCTTGCCGGACCATCCGCTGATCGGCTTCGACCACAGCCTCAATAAGCATCGCCTCTCGCAATGGCTGCGCGAAGTTGCCCCCGATGCAGTCTACGCGGCCCGCGTCACTTCCGTCCTGGGGCTGGTATCGGCGGTAAAGGCGGGCATGGGCCTCGCCGCTTTGCCGGTAGCACTTGGCGGTGCCGAGCCCGACCTCGTTCGCGTCATCGACACAGTGCCTGCGCTGACGCGGTCATGGCGCGTTCTTGCGCACGTTGATGCGCGCCAATTGCCGCGGGTGAAGGCGTTCTTCGATTTTATCGAAGACGTGGCGGATGAACTTAAACCAGTTCTCACGGGATGATCGTTTCGGAGGGCGGCGAAAAGGCGTGCGACCTGCCCGGGCTGCAAGATCAGGGCTGGCAAAGCCGTGCGGTCCACGAAGGACATCCTAATCCCCGGAAGGCGCACTGCCCAACCAAATGTGATCTGCGCTAGATCGATGGTTGGAACCGGGCGCATGGGTTTGGCGCTGCGCGGACCGATCCGGGGTTTGACCCAGCGATGAAGGCGGCGTTTGAAGGGTTGGGGCTGGCTGATATGCTGCACTGATCGCGTTGCGCTTCCGCTTTTCCTCACTTTCGGCAACAGTCAGTCGGCGGCGCTTACCAGACTGTCCCAAGGGCTGCGCCCTATCAATGCACGCCCCGCGCCCGCAACCGCTCTGGCGTGACAAGACCGCGTGACAGCATGGCGTCTCGGATTGTATTGCTGATGGTGTTGGCGGGCAGGAACCTGTCCGAATTGACCATGTCTGCGTAGAAGGCCGCGAGTTCATCGGCGCTGGGCCGGGTGCCCTCTGTGCGCTTGGGTTGGCGCTTGCCGGTCGGGGCCTTGGCGGAGGCTGCCGCGAGTTGCGCATCGCGCTTGGCGGCCCGTTCCATCGCCCGGCCCAGTGCCTTGGGCCCGTCTGGCGGGGCGGGGTGATCCCGTCGGGTTTCGGTGGCGGTCTCGATGATCCAGTCTTCGGTGAGGCCAAGGTTGTCGATCCAGCGGCGCACATGGGCTTTGGCTGGCCAGCCTTGCCACCAGGCGGGCAGGATGCCGTTCGGATCGATGCCCAGCGCTTTCAGCAGCTCTGAGAAAAAATGATCAAAATCGATCTCGCGCGCTTGCGCGTCCTCCTCCTCCTTTACTGGTTTAGTTAAAGGTTCCCTTACAAGGTTATACTCCGGATTCCGGAGATGGCTTTGGGCAAAATCCGGAGATGGAACGTCTGGAAATCCGGAGATGGCCCCATCTGTCGTTTCCGGCGATGGGGTATCATTTTCTTCCATGATTTCAACAAACCCATCTCCGTTTTCCAAAGATGGCTTTTGCGGGAATCCCTGCTCGAACCCCAGGATGTAGCGCGTCGGAAGACGCCGGTGGCTGTGCGGATTATGGGCGCGGATGCGGTGGGTCAGGCCCAGATCCTCCAGCGTGGCGAGGTGGTCGTTCAAGGCCGAGATCGACATTTCCGCATCCTCGGCCAGCCGGGCTTGCGTCGGGAAACAGCCGAAATCCGGGTTGTGCCGGTCGCCGAGATGCCACAGCACGATCTTGGTGGCAGGCTTCAGCCCGCGCTGCTGGATGGCCCAGTTGGTGGCGGCGTGGCTCATGGGAGGTCTCCGGAAATGGAAAAAAGGCCCGGTGAAGAACAC
>NZ_LSRP01000137.1 GCF_001885585.1 Pararhizobium antarcticum | reverse complement strand
GCTCGCCACCATGATCTACGAGCAGGTGCTGTTTTATATCGACTGGCGCTTTGCCGCCGTCATGGCAATCGCGCTTCTATCGATGATGCTGGCTGTCTCCTTTCTCGGCATCCGCTATGAGACGCGCCGCAGTCTTCGCAGAAGCAACCGCGAAGGAGAAAGCGCATGAGCCATGTTTTGACGTTTCTTTTCTGGCTGGCAATCGTGCTGGTGTTGACCTTCATTACGCTGCCGCTTCTCGTCGTTGTTGCCGCCTCCTTCAGTCCGACCTCGGCCGTAACCTTCGTACCCTGGGAATGGACTTTCGACTGGTATGGCGATCTCCTGGCGGATCGGTGGCTGCAGCCTTTCCTGCTCAGCGTCAAGATTGCCACTCTTGTCGCCATCATCAGCGGGGTACTGGGCGTTCTTGCCGCTTACGCGATCGTTTATGAGCGGGTGCCGGGCAGCGACGCGCTGATGGCCGGCCTTTTGTCTCCGCTTTCGGTTCCGCAGATCGTCAAGGGCGTGGCCATCGTGTTGTTCCTGTCGATTATCGGCCTGCAGGGCTTTCTTGGAACGCCTGCCCTGATTGCGGCTCACGTCGTTCTCGCCCTTCCCTTTGTCACACGCATGGCGGCGACCTCGCTTGCCAACTTCGACGGCAACCTTGACCGGGCCGCCCAAAGTCTCGGTGCGTCCAAACGCCAAAGGCTCCAGCATATCGTGCTGCCGATGATCAAGCCGGGGGTGCTGTCAGGCGTCACTCTCGCCTTCATCATCTCGTTCAACAACATCCCTCTATCCGTCTTTCTCGTTCGCCCCGGCGACACGACACTGCCGATCACGGTCATCAACTACCTCGAATACAGCCTCGATCCGGTCATGGCGGCCGTCAATGTCGCATCGATGGCCTTCATTCTGACGGTGATTTTCCTGTTCGAGAAGATTGGCGGCTTCTCGGCTCAACTGCATGGTGGAAGCAAATGAACAATATCGACATCGAACTCGTCTCGGTCAGCAAATCCTTTGCCGGCATTCCGGTCGTCAAGGACTTGAACCTGAAAATCCCGCAGGGCGAATTTGTCAGCATTCTCGGACCGTCCGGATGCGGCAAGACCACAACCCTCAATATGATTGCCGGTTTCAACACGCCAAGTGCCGGAGATATCCGCGTTCGCGGGAAGAGCCAGAACCGTGTCCCGCCGGAACGGCGCAATCTCGGTCTGGTGTTTCAGAACTATGCGCTGTTTCCGCACATGACCGTCGCCGAGAATGTCGGCTTTGGCCTGCGCATGCGGGGGACATCCAGGAGTGACATTGCTGTGGCGGTGGATGCCGCCTTGCGCAGCGTGCGCCTCGATGGTCTGGCCGCACGTTATCCAAAAGCGCTTTCGGGCGGCCAGCAGCAACGGGTGGCACTGGCGCGCGCCATTGCTCCGCGGCCGTCCGTCCTTCTTCTCGATGAACCTTTGTCCAATCTTGACCTGAAGCTGCGTGAGGCGATGCGGATCGAGCTCAAGGAGATCCAGGAACAGCTGGGCATGACATTCGTCTACGTCACCCACGACCAGGAAGAGGCAATGGCGATGTCCGACCGGATCGTCGTCATGTGGCAGGGTGTCATCGCCCAGCAGGGAGAGCCTGTTTCCATCTACCGCAATCCCGCCACTCGCTTTGTCGCGGATTTCATAGGACGATCCAACATCCTGCCGGTCAAGGCGAGGAACGGCGGCCCGGGATTTCTGGATCTTTTGGTCGATGGCACGCCCATCGTCCTGCGATCGAGCCATACCGGGCGTTCCACTTCGGTTGCTTCCTGCTGCATCCGCCCCGAAAGTATTGCGCTCATGACCGATCCAGCCATTCAGGCCGGTCTGCAAAATCGCCTGGACGGCGTCATCAAACGGATCGTCAACCTTGGCGCCCAGCTTGAACTCCTGGTGGAGATTTCAGGCGGGTTGAACCTCACCGTCCTTGTCCGGTCAGGTCTGTCGGGGCGAGTGCCGGAGCTCGCCAGCACCGTCACCCTTGGCATCGATCCGCAGGAAGTTCTTGTGCTCTCGGACTGACCGGGGATCCATGCTTCCACCCTATCAATGCTTGACGATCGCTATTGGAATGCCCGTCAATCTCGCCTCTAGGATGGTGGTGGCCTTAGAGGAAGGTCGCAATAGGAGACAAAAATGCTGACGAAAGAACGACTGCGCGCGGTGCAAAATGAGAGCAATGTCTGCGCCGATATCGAAGGTTTCGATTTCAAATCCTACGACACGCGCGACATTGAGGAGCTGCGCCGCTTGTGGCTGCAATATGGGGTGCTTCGCTTCAAGCAGGCCGGCATCACCGACACCCAGCAGGTGGCGTTTTCCCGTCATTTCGGGGAATTCGTCATTCATCCCAAGCAGAAGCAGGAAGGCGGTCACCCGGATCATCCGGAGATCCTAGTGATCAGCAATGCGATGAAGGACGGCAAGCCGAGTGGTGCGATGGGCAATAGCGAGGCGACCTGGCACACCGACACCTGGTTTTATGAACGGCCGCCGGCCGGTGCCATTCTTCGCGCCGTGACCGTGCCCCCCTCCGGCGGCGACACCTATTTCCTGTCGACCTACAGCGCCTTTGAAACACTGCCACCCGCGTTGAAGAAAGAAACCGAAGGCCGGCAGATATTCTTCCAGAACGTCTATGACAAGACTGGTGCGCTGCGGCTTGGCAAGAGCGAACCCAGGACCCGGGATTTCCGCGAATGGAGCGGCATGGTCCATCCACTGGTTCGCACTCATGGCGAAACCGGACGCAAGGCGCTTTATCTCGGGGGGACCACGGACGGCGCCTGGATCGTCGGCATGCCGCTCGATGAGAGCGCAAGCCTGCTGGTCGAGCTTTGGGATCACACGACAAAAGGTCAGGACGTCTTCGTTCAGCAGTGGGATCAGGGCGACATCATGATGTGGGACAACAGGTGCACCATGCATCGGCGGGATGGCTTCGACCCGTCGACGATCCGCATCATGCATCGCACGACGACGGCCGGCGAACGGCCGATTTGAGCTAGTCCCACTCCCTCCCTTGAGAGCATTTCCATGACTGAAGATTACCGAATAGAGGCCAGGCGTTGGGCCTGGCCAGCAGATCTGTGCGATCTGCTGGCGGAGGTGGAGACCGCAACGATCGGTCATTTCGAGCATCTGGGCTTTGTTGGTTGCCAGGTGCGGCCGGTCTTTCCCTCAAGGGCGATCGGCAACGCTATCACCGTCGCGGCGCCAGGCCGCGACGGTGTCGTGATCTACAAGGCGATCGACCTTCTTGCTCCCGGCGACATCCTCGTGATTTCGCGTGTTGATCATGACGACATCGCTTGTGTCGGCGGGGGCGTAGCCGCGGCCGCCAGGGCGCGAGGTGCGGTCGGTATTGTCGTCGATGGTCCCTGCACGGATGCCTTGGAAATTGCTGAAAGCGGGTTTCCCGTCTGGTGTCGCGGCGTGTCTTCCAAGACCACCAACCGGGCGTTCCGGATCGGCGGCTCGATCAATGTTCCGATAGCCTGCGGCGGGACTGCGGTTCTGCCGGGCTATGCCGTACTCGCCGATGACGACGGTGTGTTCGTTGCCGAACCAGACCACATGCGGCAACTCGCTGCCGTCGCGCTTGCGCGGCAAAAGCGGTCCCGCCATCTGCGGCCGCACCTGGAGGCCGGCAAATCTATCTTTGACTACAAGACACCGGAGACACCATGAAGATCTCACTCATCCAGATGAATTCTCAACCGGATCGGGACCACAATCTGCGCCAGGCCCTTCGCCTGATGCAGGACGCTGTCGACCGCGACGATCCCAAGCTCATTATCCTGCCGGAACATTTCGACTGGTCGGGCGGCACACCGCGGGAGAAGTTTGATGCGGCCGACGCCGTTCCTGGCGGACGGGCCTATGATATCCTCCAGGATTTTGCAGCCTCGCACCGTGTCTGGTTGCATGCGGGCAGTCTTCTGGAGCGTGTTGAAGGAAGCGATCGTATCCGCAATACGACGGTTATTTTCGATGCCGATGGCATTGAGGTTGCGCGCTACCGAAAGATCCATCTCTTCGACATCGTTGCGCCTGATGGCAAGGCCTATCGCGAATCCGAGACAGTCGAGCGCGGGACTGACCTGCTCATCTATGAGATCAACGGCCTGCGCATCGGCTGCGCAATCTGCTACGACCTTCGATTTTCGCGTCTGTTCGATCGTCTGACACAAGCGGGCGTGGATGTCATCATTCTTCCTGCTGCCTTCACGCTTCAGACAGGGAAGGATCACTGGGAGGTTCTCTGCCGGGCGCGGGCTATCGAGTTCCAGGTCTATTTCGTCGCCTGTGGCCAGTGGGGCGCCTACCCGGCGGCCGGCGGAGAAACGCGGCACACCTATGGAAACTCACTGGTCTGCGATCCCTGGGGGCAAGTCATTGCGCGTGCGTCCGATACCGTTGGGGTTATCACCTCATATTTGGACATTGACCGCGTCCGGGCGGTTCGCAATCTTATCCCGATGGAAACCCATCGCCTCGACCTCGCCAACATGGCGGTCCGATCTGTCTTTCCATAGCCGCACGACGGCAACTGCGGCGATCTATCGGTAACAAACTCACCAGAGACAGAATCTTCCACCGGTCATCGCCGTGGCGGACGAAACATCTCTGTCTTTTCGACGAGGAGAAAGGCAATGCAGCAATCTGCAACGCGTATATTCGGAGACTATATTGCAGGACTTTCCATCGATGATCTGCCCATCGATGTGGTTGAGAAAGCAATCGACTGTCTGCTGGATTCGATCGGTTGCCTGCTCGGGGCCTACGCGCTCCCGCTTGCAGGCATTCTCGATGGGCTCGTATCGGACGTCGCCTCCACCGGCACCAGCCCGATCCTCGGCAGCGACAGGCGGACGGATCTCGCAACCGCAGCCTTTGTGCACGCGACACTGATCAACGCTCTCGACTTCGACGACATCTATCGAAAGGGCCATCCGGGCGCCACGGTGATGTCCGCCGCGTTGACGGTCGCAGCTCACGTCGATAGTTCAGGCTCAGAGCTGCTGGCCGCGATCGTTGCCGGGTATGAAGTCAGCGGTCGGGTTGCGATGTCGCTCACGCATCTTCATCCGCGCAAGACAATCCACGGGCACGGCACGTGGCAAGTCTTTGGCGCTGTGGCCGCCGCATCAAAATTGCTGAAGCTCGACCCTTTGCAGTCTGCCCACGCGATTGCGATCGCGGCCGCCAACGCACCCGTCGCATCGGTCATGAAGACGGTTTATGGCCATCAGCCGACGATGGCGAAAAACAATTTCGGGACGGCGGCGCAAACGGGGGTGAATGCCGCCTTCCTTGCCAAAAATGGCTTTGAAGGTCCGCTCGATATCTTCGAGGGCGAAACCGGTTTCTGGCGGATGGCCGGCGCCAATGGCTGTGACAACGATCAGTTGAGCACCGGTCTTGGCCAGAGTTTTGAAATCCGTGCTGTCGGTTTCAAGCCCTTCAGTTGCTGCCGTATCCTGCAGAGCAGCATCCAGGCATCGGTTCAGGCCTTCTCCAATGCCAAAATGTCTGCCTCCTCGGATCGTTTCAAGCGTTTGACGCTGATCGCGCCTCCGATTTTGTGCGAACCACCCTTCAATCAGCCTGCGCCGAAAGACGCGTGGGCCGCCCAGTTCAGCGCTCCCTGTGCAGTGGCTATGGCACTGCTTGAGGTAGAGCCCGGTCCCGCCTGGTGTTCAGACACCTGGCTGCGCAGTGAAGCTGTCGCCGGTCTGATAGCGAAGATGGAACTGCGTGCCGATGACCGCCAGAGCACGCTGGGCTCTCACCATGCCGCGGTCGCGCAACTGCAGACGGTCGATGGTCATTTGTTCGAGGCCGAGGTCAAGGTTGCTCTCGGTGAAGCTGCAAATCCGCTGGCGCGTCCATTCCTGGAGGAAAAGTTCAGGAGACTGGCCTCGCCGCGCATTGGTGCGGTACGCGCTGAGCGCCTATTGGCCAGTGTCACTGAAATCGGGCACAGCACCTCGGTCAGTCACCTGCTTTTGCAGCTTGGGCCAGAAGACGGTACTTCGACGCCCCTGGATTGTGCGTCGTGCGCCAAGGCATGTGATGGGCCGCGGGGATGTTGCAGGCCCTGATCGCAGCGCTCCGGTAGATTGTGCTGCGTACGGTTCGCGCTTGAAAACGCTGGAATGCCTTGGGCCATTTCTGATGGGCGTGCATGACCGTGATGATTTCGATGTCACGTCCAACTCGGTACGGTACAATGTGGGGAATATGGGCTTGCACGATTTCGCGCGTGCCTTGATGCGCACAACCACGTCCCGTGGCAGGCAAGTCTCTGAGCATGTCCACCGCCGTCACGATCCGCGCGACGACACGCGCATCTGCATCAGGATTGTCATTCTCGATGTATGCGCCGATATCATCAAAACGCAGCAAGGCTCGTAGCGTCCAGCGGATGCGTTTGTCACTCATGATTGGCGAACGGACCTGACGTATTTCCCCACGACTTTCGCGACGTCTTCTTCACTTGCGAACTCGCCTCGGTCAGCCTCTACCAAACCCGCTTCGATCTCGGCAAGCTGCCATTTTTCGCGTGCGACATAGTCCTCGATGGCTTGTGCGGCCATGTAGGAAGGAGAACGGTCGAACTTCTCGGCAATCCACTCAAGCTCATTAGCGTTCTCTTCCGAGACGCGCACGTTGAACGCGGTCATGGTGTGTGTCTCCTTGGTTTTCTACAGATACGTGTGAACCATGTTGGTTCGTCAAGGTTCTCGCGCACATGGTGCCTTACATTTGGGGTCTATGGTCTGTCCGCCTCGACACAGATGCCGTTGGTCGCTGGTCTTCGCATTTCTCCGCTGACCTCGGACTTCACCAGCCATTTCGTTACAAGATATTTGCCTGATATTGGCTTTCCTTCCCATGAAATCCACCTGAAAATACCATCACAAGATGTGGTTTCGGGAGGAATACGTCATGACGGCTGCAATCAAGACAAAGCTCAACGAGAGCCCGCAGTTCTTTTCCCTTTCGGACATGAAGGACCGCGGCGTTAAGCTTGAGCCCGGTGCGCTTCACCGCGTTGCCAGCGAGGCATGGTCCGATATCCGCCGTGGCCGGGCCTATGGTTTAAAGTCAGTTCTGCTGCCAGACGAAAGCGAATTGTGGGCGCGGCCCGAGTTGATCCAATACCAAAAAGAGTTTGTCGGCGAGCGGCTCGGATGGAAACTGTCGGCGCTTTCCAGCGTCGGACCGGACTATGCGGCAGTCAAGATTGTCGGCGCAAATGCGCTCAATCGACATTTGGGGCGTCCAAGATCGATGTCGACGATCCTGCTCTTTGACAAGGTGACGCTTGCCCCGATCTGCCTCATGGACGGGACCGAGATTTCTGCGGCCAGGACCGCTACCTATGCAACGACAATGGTCGAGCGATTTTTGTCCCAAAGCGACGGTCTTTCGGGTTTTGTCTTTGGCGCCGGTCCCATCGCGGAGCGCGTCATCCTCGGCCTTGGAATTTTTCCGGCGGGTACTTTTTCGAGGGTATTCATTCGAAGCCGGTCAGTGGAATCCGCCCGCAGGCTTGTCGCTGCGCTGAAGGATCGCGTGGTATTCCCGCTGATCGCCGTCGAGGACAATGACAGCCTTGGCGCTTGTGATCTGGTCATTACCGCCTCCAATGCTAGGAAGCCCCTCTTTGATGACTGTCAAGCCAATCCATATGCAATGACCCTCCATCTTGGCGGAGACGAGACGCCGGCACTCTATATCCAGCGCATCCTGAAAACAGGCCGGCTTATCTGTGACGACGTGGGAATGGTATCGCGCCGCAATTCCCAAAGCCTGGCGCTCTATTTTGCAAAGGGGCTCGCCACGCTGGAGACGCTGGGCCCACTCCTGGGTGTAACCAACTTTGCCGATCTCGACGACGATGTGCAAAAGCGTCCGGATGAACCCATTCACATCACCTGCGTTGGACTGCCCATGCTCGATCTCTATGTGGCCAAACATGTCTATGAGACTTTTTTGAAGGCGGGTCCGCAGACCGCAGGCGCTTCGATATGACAGGGGATGGGACACGGGGACGCAACTCAGAGTGAGGTGAGCCATGTACGCGGCCAGGACGCTTGGAGCCTATATCAGTACTTACAATGCTGACAATCTGACGCAGGGTATAAGAGACAAAACAGTCTGCTGCATGCTGGATGTGATCACCGCCGCCGTTGCGGGGTACGAGACGCCGTCCGCTGCGGCCGTTCGCCGGGTTGCCAGGATGATATTCGGCCCCGGGGCCTCTCCCATATGGTTTTCCGGGGAAACCATAAGCAGCACAGGCGCCGCTTTTTGCAATGCCGCGGCTGCGTCTGCTCTCGATCTCGATGACGGCCACCGGGCCGCACGCGGTCATCCCGGTGCAGCCGTCATCCCTGCCGTGTTTGCCATGGCTAGCGAAGTGTCCACCCCAAGCGAGGACATCATCACCGCCATTGCGCTGGGATACGAAATCGGGGTGCGCATCGCGGCTGCCCAGAACCCCAACGCCATCAGAAGCCGGCAATCCGGTCGCTGGACGGGCTATGCCGCCGTTGCCGCTGCCGGCAGACTATCCGGCATGACTGCAATCCATCTTTCGCAGGCCTTGGCAATCGCTGGGGTGCTTGCTCCGAACCAGGACGCGAATGGCAGCTCCGGATATTCGCAGCTCACCGGGAACGATGTGAAAGAGGGCATCCCCTGGGCCGTTTTAACGGGGATGACCGCGCTCCAACTGGCTCGATCCGGATATACCGGGCCGGAAGACATCCTCGATCATGCCTCGCATTATGACACGGCCAGCATCCTCAGCGATCTTGCTGAACCCCGCAAAATCGAGGGAACCTATTTCAAACCCTATGCCTGCTGCCGCTACATTCACCCGGCGATCGATGCGTTCTGCGATCTGAATTCGCAGCATGGCGTTGTCGCCGAAGAGATGACTGACATCGATGTCCAGACATTTGCGTGGGCGATCAAGCTTGGAAATCGCATCGAACCGGAAAACCTGACCGATATCCAATACAGCCTGCCATACTGCGTGGCGATCGCAGCGGTCAATGGCTGCCATGCGCTTGCTCCGATCGGCGCGTCTCTGCTGAACCGCCCGGATCTGTCGCGTTTCGCGCGCAGGGTGCGGATAACCGTGGATGATGCCCTTGATCACCGCTTCCCCACTGAAACGCTTGCTCGCGTGGTCATCGTCAACAGACAGGGACACCGCTTTGTCTCATCCATCACGACGCCGAGAGGCGATGTGCGTCGCCCGATGGATTGGGGCGATGTCCAGGAGAAATTCTTGAGGATCACTGCACCGAAGATGGGCAAGGAGAAGCAGCGCGCCTTCCTCGATGGTTTTGAACGGTTCAGGCAAGGCGATCCGGTCTCCCTTCTGGCGATGCTGAAACGGCCATTGGACCAGTGAGCATGCCAGCCGTCCCCTCGCTATGATCAATCTGGTCACACAATGCGTCCATTGCGAACGACCATCCTGCCGGCGATAAAAACGTCGCGAACGCGGCTCAGGTTCGTCCTGTCGGCGACGACAATGTCAGCGCGCTTGCCCTTTTCTATGAAGCCGCGATCTCCGGCCAGTTGCGGGAAGATGCGCGAAACATTCCCGGTTGCCAGTGCAACGGCCGCCGGGGCAGACATCTGCTTCTTGCGAATGATCCGGTGTATCGCCTCCAGTATCCCATCCCAGTGCCCACCGGCAAAGTCGGTCGATATAGTATCGACGAGACCCGACCCGATCAGCGCATCGAAGTTGACGGCATCGTTTCGCCAGCGGGTCGAAATGCAATCGAGCGTTGACACATCAATGACGGCACCGCGATCCCGCAATTTCGCGGCGACGTCTACAGCCTCGTCGGGCATGAACATCGGATGATTGGAATGTCCAGCCACAATCTGAGCCGCAGGGTATTTTTCGGCAAGTGCGATCAGGAGGTTGGCCGTTGGCGCGGCATTGTGAAAAATCGCGGGATAGCCGACGCGTAAGGATTGCCGGGCAATTTCTTCAAATCCCGTCAAGGCGAGCGAGACGGACGGCATGACGCTGTTGATGACAATTGAGCGGATCTGATCTGCCCTCGTCCTTCCAAGGCCAGATGCGTCGAGGATCGTCTGAAGCTCTTCGTCAGGCACACCGGCTTGCGGATCGAGATGCCGGCCAACGATTGCATTTTTCAAACGCCGTGCAATGGACGGATCAATATTTAAACCGGTTTCACGCCTGATGGCCTCTGGAATGAACCTGTATTCCTGGGCACCACCGCCCAGGGTCTGGCCTCCTCCAGCTTCTCCAAGGGCCTTGGCACCTTGGGTGAGCAACCGGTCAATCTCGCCGTGAAT
This sequence comes from Pararhizobium antarcticum, assembly GCF_001885585.1. Classification (GTDB taxonomy): domain Bacteria; phylum Pseudomonadota; class Alphaproteobacteria; order Rhizobiales; family Rhizobiaceae; genus Pararhizobium; species Pararhizobium antarcticum. The sequence continues at coordinate 967 of NZ_LSRP01000137.1, read as the reverse complement.
GTGGCGTGCAGACAGCCCGGCGCCGTCGATCGAAAGAGCAGCTTCAATGTTGCTCCTGGTGTGGGCTGTCGAGACATGGATGTCCATCGGATGGGACGTCGCAGATCCCTCATCGATTTCATCGGGAAACGCCAGTCCGCAGACATTGAGGAGCGTGGTCGTGCCTTCAAGAAGATGCCTGTTGCGATGGTGCTCGACCTCGCTGACCCCTAACCCTACTGAGCCACTCGGCATTGATGGTCCATGAATACAGCCGTGGGCATGCGCATTGATGATGCCAGGGATGATCGTGCAACCCGAGCAGTCGATCACATCGACATGGTCCTCCAGATTTTTGTGAAGGTACCCCGATGCGTCGATATCGGCTATCTGGCCGCAGCGCACGAGCACATCAGCCCTCGGGAGGTGAGTCGTCCCGTCGCCGGTCATCACGCTCGCATTCCGAAGTACTATGTTCATCGTGGTTACTCCGATGGCTCTGATCTGGCCCTAGGGATCGGGGAAGTTGCGCTGGCTGAGTTCTCGTCCAAGGCATATCCAACCGACCGGACTGTCCGGATCACATCAAATCCGCCAGCAAGCAACAGCGCCTTGCGAAGCCGTCCGATGTGCACGTTCACGGTGCGCGGTTCCACGTGGACATTCCGTGGCCAGGCATTCGCGATCAACTCCCGGCGATCGCAGACATGCTCGGGGTTTTGCAACAGATGCTGCAAGAGCCGGAATTCGGTCTGGCCAAGGTGAATATCAACGCCGTTGCGTTTCACCCGGTGCCCATCGAGATCGATCTCGATGCCCGCATAGACGAGTGGGGCGTTGCGATTTGTTTTCCTGGAAATGGGTAGTGCATCAGTCTGAAAATTGACATCACACGACCCGGTTCCCATGTTATGCTTAGCGCAAAGCAATAGCAGGATACCACATGCCTAAAGGACCAAAGGGGCAAAAGCGCCCCGCCGACGTGATC
>NZ_LSRP01000136.1 GCF_001885585.1 Pararhizobium antarcticum | reverse complement strand
CCCCCATGCCATACTCCTCCCCGTCCCGCCGCGGATACACTGCCAGCCGTGGCAGCGAGGCGGGGCCGGCGCCGGGGTTGGGGAAAAGACGGAAGTCCTCAAGTCAGGGGTTCGTGCGAAAATTCCCCTCCGCAGGCTGATGCTGCTGCGGGCGTGCGATGCACTGAGGGTCTGCTGCATGTCGCCAGAAAGTGTATCGCGGTTTCTGGGCAACGACATGCACATGAGCAGGCCGTAGCGGAATGAGTGCGCGGGCAAAAACCGCCGAACGGGGCGCTGGCGAGAGCCACACACCCACACCACACCGAGGCTCTTGCGAGCGCCCCGTCCGAAACCCGGCCAAAAGCCGGCCCAAAGCGGGCCAAAGGCGGGCCCAAAGCGGGCAAGGACAAAGACCACAGTCAAACCGCGGGCCGGCCGGTCGCGCGACGGCGTCGCTATGCGCCATGCCGGTCGCCGCCCACCTAGTCCCCAAGCCACCGCATCCAACAGCCCGGAGAAAGACCATGCCTGCCCGCGACCCGCAAGAACGCCTGATCATCCTTCGCCAGCGCACCGTTGAAATGTTCGGCCTGCCCGGCGATGCCTGCCGCCATGCGGTCTGCCGCCGCAGCGCCCGCTGCCGGTCCGTCACGCCAGCCGGGCCGGACTGCCTGGCGCAGCTTGGAGCCGACGAAAAGGCCTTCTTCAAGCGGATCCTGACTGTCGCCGCGGGTTTTGACGGCGCACCATCCGCCCTGACCACCTGCTATGTGCAATATGCCGACGATCCGTTCCTGATGCTCGTCGCCGACATCGTCCGCCGCGCCCAGCCACGCGGTCACTGGCTGCACCAGGCGCTGCCCTTCTGGTACGCATACACCACAGGAAAGCGCGGCCGCCCGGCGCTTTCGCTCACGGCCGCCATCGCAGCGCCACGGCGGTCCTATTGATGCCGGTCGGCCGCCGGTCGCCCATTCGCCGGCTATTCCGCCGCCTTGACCTCCGGCAGTGCCTCCAGCTCGTAGGCATAGCCCTCGAGCAGCGTATACGCCTGTTCGATCGCCTCGATCTGGATCTCGGCATTGCGGATGGCGTCGGCGATCGATTGCGAGCGGGTGCGCAGCATCGACCCCAAGATATCGGCGGCCGGACGCCGGCCGAGCCGGTCGATGTGCTGGCGCACGCGCGCCCGGTGGCGCTCGAGTTCGAGAATGTGGAAGCGGCTCTTGACGATGTCGTCGGAGAGTTTGCGGCGCATGGCGGCGACCGGATCGAAGCTGCCGGGCTCGCGCTCGTCGAGGATGAAGTCCGAGACCAGCGTTTCCAGCATCAGAATGCCCTTGAGATCGATGGGATCGGCCAGCTGCGGGTCATAGCCAGTGCTGTCATAGACCTTGCGCCGCACCGGGTCCTTCAACAGCTCGTAGCAGGCCTGCAGCCGCGAAAACTGCGCGACGTCGCCGCCGGTATCGGGATGGCTGCTCTTGGCCGCCTTGCGATAGGCCGCCTTGATGGCCTCGGCATCGGCCTGCCGCTCCACGCCGAGCATCACATAGGGATCGATCACATCGCCACCTGTCTCTTGTCCTGCGTCATCAAACCTGTCGTCTCCGTGCGAAAAACCCTGGCCGGCCCCTCGCAACCATCCAAGGGGCCTACCCGCTTGGCCGCGCCGCATCAACCCCGAAGCGGCACGCGTCCCCCCATGTTCCGACGCATCCGGGACGAAATTGTGGAGACTTGGCGGCAGCCCTTCGTTTTCCCCTGCCGCGACCATGGCGAGGATCGCGGCGAAGGTCAGGCGCGGAGGCTGGAAAGGGGGGCGGAAAAGGGCGGTTTGACTGTCTCGAAACGGGAAAGAGAAGACACTTGCAATTTCGATAATTTGCTGCAAATATTTCCGGGTTCGGGCGTTTTCAATCCCGGAGACTGGACTGGCTGTATGGTCCTGGAGGTAATCCGGGCGTGTCGATAAAAACGGCACTGTAGACGTTCTTTCCCCGTTATCGTGACTTCTCGACTGGCTTTCCGTGCGACAAGACAAACGGAAAGAAAAACGTCTCCACCCTGGCAGGGGTGAAGACAACTCTACTAAGGGAACAAAGGACTTCTCCCATGGCCACCAAGGGCATCGTAAAATTCTTCAACCAGGACAAGGGTTTTGGTTTCATCACGCCGGACGGCGGCGCCAAGGACGTGTTCGTGCACATCTCCGCGCTGCAGGCCGCTGGTCTCCAGACCCTGAAGGACGGCCAGCAGGTCACCTTCGACACCGAGCCGGACCGGATGGGCAAGGGCCCGAAGGCCGTCAACATCCAGGCTTCCTGATCCGAACGCCTTGATGCTTCCAGTTTCGAACGGCACCTCGCAAGGGTGCCGTTTTTTCGTTCTGCGGTGCAGGTGGAAGTAGGCAGTAGGCAGTAGGCAGTAGGCAGTAGGCAGTAGGCATAACAAATCCACCCCGGCCTGCTTGTCTACTGCCTAATTCCCACTGCCTAATTCCTGCTTCCTCCCCTACTCCGCCGCCTGCCTTGCGTCGGCCGCCGCAGCAAAGACCGCCTCGAAGGCGGCGGCGATCACGTCCGGGCCGGCACCCGGTTTCGTCGCATCGGCCGAAAGGATCTGGCGGAAGCGCCGCGCCCCCGGCCAGCCCTGGAACAGGCCGACCATGTGGCGCGTCACATGGATAAGGCGCCCGCCGGCGGCGATATGCCCGGCCGCATGCCCCATCATCGCGTCGCGCACCCCGGCCCAGAAATCCAGCGACCGGCGATGCCCGCCGGCGGTGAAATCGGACGGATCATGGCCGGTCGCTGCCGCCCCCGTCAGCGGATGCGGAAAAAATCCATCCACGGCCGTCAGCATGGCGCTATCATGATAGGCGGCGCGGCCCAGCATGACGCCGTCCAGTGCCGGGTCCTGATTGAGTTCGTCAACGGCCTGATTCAAAGTTGCAAGGCCGCCGTTGATGCCGATGAAAACATGGGGGTATTCGCTTTTGAGACGATGCACCAGACCGTAGTCCAGGGGCGGGATATCGCGGTTTTCCTTCGGTGACAGCCCCTGCAGCCAGGCCTTGCGGGCATGCACCCAGACGGCGTCCGCGCCGGCCGCCGTGATGCGCGCGACAAGGTCGCGCAAAGCCAGTTCCGGGGCCTGGTCATCGACGCCGAGCCGGCACTTGACGGTGACGGGGATGTTGACCGCCGCCTTCATCGCGGCGACGCAGTCCGCCACAAGCTGCGGGTCGCGCATCAGGCAGGCGCCGAACGTGCCGGACTGCACCCGGTCCGACGGGCAGCCGACATTCATGTTGATCTCGGAATAGCCGAAATCGGCGCCGATCCGGGCGGCCTCCGCCATCTTGCGCGGATCGCTGCCTCCCAGCTGCAGCGCCACCGGCTGTTCGACGGGCGCAAAGCCCAGCAAGCGCGCGCGATCCCCCCGCAGGATCGCCTCGGCAACGATCATCTCGGTATAGAGCAGCGCGTGGGCGGAAAGCTGCCGGGCAAGGAACCGGTAGTGCCGATCCGTCCAGTCGATCATCGGCGCAACCGCAAAGACGGGTGTCCTGAAGGAACGGGGTATCATCGGAGCGGAATTTATCTCTGTCATCAACGCATCAAACTCTGGTCAGGGAAAGGATCTACTGTGCTTTATACCGCATTTGCGAAAAAATCATCTGGCAATAGCCTGGATTGCTGCACCGCATCGTATCATATCGACACAAAACGAGGCAATTGCACAGATTTTACTGTTGCGATTCATTTATCTCTGGCATGTTAATAGGGAGGTGCCTCACAAAAACCAAGTTCGGAGTGTCAACTGCACAGATAGAAGAACACGTTGAAAGAGGGAGTGAAAAAATGGCAGAGAAAAATCTGTACCGCATTGTCGAAGTCAGCGTGAACCGTGGTAGCGATCGTCGGGATGTCGGCATCATGACGGTACGTCAGGCGCTGGAACTGCCGGATGTGCCGAGCCTGGAATATACCCATCCGGATATCGATACCCGCGCCGACGGCCACTTCATCAATCGCTCCCAGCTCCAGGCCTATGCCTGCAGCTGACACGCACGTGAAGGCCACGTCGTTTGGTTTCCCCGGCCTTGAAAGGGTGCTAGCCTGAACGCTTCTGAAGCGGAAGACGAGCGACGCACATTTATGAACACTGTCATTCCCCAGTTCCATCCCGTCCTGCTGCCGGTCGTCGGCTTGGAGGGTCTTTTCCCCGTGCACCGCGTCTATTGCGTCGGCCGCAACTATGCTGCCCATGCCATAGAGATGGGCCACGATCCCGATCGCGAGCCGCCGTTTTTCTTCCAGAAGAATCCGGACAATCTTTACGTTCCCGATCGCGGTTTCCCCTATCCGCCCCTGTCCGGCGATGTGCATCACGAGGTTGAACTGGTGATCGCGCTGAAAGCCGGCGGTAGCGACATTGCGGCCGGCAATGCGCTGGAATGCGTCTATGGTTATGCTGTCGGCATCGATTTCACGCGACGCGACCTGCAGGCCGAAGCCAAGGCCTCCGGCAGGCCCTGGGCCGCCGCCAAGGCTTTCGAAATGTCCGCTCCGTGTTCGCCGATCCTCCCGGCCGAAACTATCGGCCACCCCGTCGAGGGCAATATCTGGCTGACGGTCAATGGCCAGCGAAAGCAGCAGGGCGATCTCAATCAGATGATCTGGAAAGTGCCTGAAATCATCGCGGAACTGTCGCGACTGTTTACGCTTGCGCCCGGCGATATGATCATGAGCGGAACGCCGTCCGGCGTCGGTCCTGTTCTGCGCGGCGATACCGTCACCTGCGGCATCGACGGCGTCGCAACGCTCTCCGTCTCCGTTCTCTGAAGCGAGGCTCATCCATGCCGCTTTACGCCCTTGGTGCCGATGTACCGCAAATGCCGGAAGACGGCCGCTACTGGATCGCCCCGGACGCGCATGTCATTGGCCGGGTGACGCTGGGTGACGAGGTTGGTGTCTGGTTCGGTGCCGTGTTGCGCGCCGACAACGAACCCATCCGCATCGGCGCCGGCAGCAACATCCAGGAAGGCGCCGTCATCCATGTCGATCCGGGCTATCCCGTCTCCATCGGCCAGGGTTGCACCATCGGTCACCGGGCCATCGTGCACGGCTGCACGATCGGCGACAACACGCTGATTGGGATGGGAGCGACGATCCTGAACGGTGCCGTGATCGGCAAGAACTGCCTGGTTGGCGCCAATGCGCTGGTGACCGAAGGCAAGGTGTTTCCGGACAATTCCCTGATTGTTGGCGCGCCGGCCCGTGCCATCCGCCTGCTTGACGACAAGGCCGTCGCAGGATTGAAAGCCTCGGCCAACCATTATGTCGCGAACTGGCGGCAGTTTTCGTCCGGCCTGTCGCGGATCGACTGATCGCGCAGGCGCGGCCACCGGTCCGATGTGCGGGGTGGAACGGTGAAACGGGTCTATCGGCGGCCGGAATCGTCATACGCAGTTCTGGCAGTGTCCGCGAATTTCAATCGTCGTCTTCTCGGTCTTGAAATGCTGTTTCTTGACCAGCAGCGCCAGCCGCTCCTCCATGCCGGTATCATGGAATTCCGTGACCTGCCCGCACCCTTCGCAGATCGCGAACATGGTCACGCCATGGTGGTGGTGGGTGTGGTCATGGTCCTCGCGGCAAGCGCAGGCAACGAAGGCGTTGAGGCTTTCGAGACGATGCACCAGCCCGAATTCCTGCAACTTCTCCAGCGCCCGGTAAACCTGCAGCGGCGCGCGGAAGCCGTGGTCGCGCAGTTTGTCGAGAATGGTGTAGGCGCTGAGCGGCGCTTCGGCATGGGCCAGCGCATCGAGCACCAGCGACTGGTTCTTGGTGAGAATAGGCGTAACCATCAGCGGTGTCCTCCCTGCGACGATTGCTCGACCGCGACCCGCGACCGACGGCCAAAGGGCAAGAGGCTCAAGACGAACAGTCCGAGCGCCGCAACAACGATAGACGGTCCGGATGGCGTATCCCAGTGCAGCGAGCCGAAAAGCCCGCCCGTAACGGCGAGCGCGCCGATCAGCGATGCCAGAACGGCCATGATCTCCGGCGAGGTTGCAAACCGACGCGCGGTTGCCGCCGGGATGATCAGGAGCGATGTGATCAGAAGAATGCCGACGATCTTCATGGCAATTGCGATGACCAGCGCCATCAGCAGCATGAAATAGAGCTTGGCCCGCTCCGGCTGCAAGCCCTCGGCCTCGGCCAGTTCCGGATTGACGGTGGAGGCGAGCAAGGGCCGCCAGAGATAAACGATGGCAAACAGCACGAGAATGCCGCCACCCCAGACCAGATCGATGTCCGCTTCCGACACCGCCAGAATATCGCCGAACAGGAAACCGACCAGATCGATGCGCACCCAGGTCATGAAGGCGACCATGACGAGGCCGATCGACAGGGCCGAATGGGACAGGATACCGAGCAGCGCATCGGTCGACAGCGCGCCGCGCCGCTGCAACAACAGCAGCAGCAGCGAAACGGCCGCTGCGACGATGAAAACGCTGAGCATCAGATTGAGTTCGAACAGCAGCGAGAGGGCCACGCCCAGCAAAGCGGAATGGGCCATGGTATCGCCAAAATAGGCCATGCGCCGCCAGATGACGAAACAGCCAAGCGGACCAACGGTGATCGCAAGGCCGATTCCGGCAATGAGGGCACGGGTGAAGAAATCGTCAAACACGGCTCTTCTCCTTGCCATCCGAACTCTTCGCATCAAAGCCCTGCAGGCGCGCATGATGTCCGCAGTCGCAATCCGCCCCGTGCGAATGACCGTGATCCTCGTCATCGACATGGTCGTGGGCGCCGTGATGCTGGCCCGAATGGTGCCGGTCTGAATGGTGATGGCCGTCGCCGGGGTGGCAATGTTCGGTGACACTGCCATCCTCGTGCTGCACGCGACCATCAGGCAAATGGGTGTGGTCGTGATGATGGCTGTAGATGGCAAGCGACTGGGCTGCGCGACTGCCGAACAATTTGACGTATTCCGGGCTCTGGCTGACCATTTGCGGCGTGCCGCGGCAGCAGACATGGCCGTTCAGACAGATCACCGTATCGGTCTCGGCCATGACCACATGCAGGTCGTGGGAAATCAGAAGGATGCCGCAGCCGGTGCTGTTGCGGATCGACTTGATAAGATCGTAGAGCGCAATCTCGCCACTGAAATCGACGCCCTGCACCGGTTCGTCGAGCACCAGCAGATCCGGCCTGCGGGCCAGGGCCCGGGCCAGAAGCGCGCGCTGGAATTCGCCGCCCGACAGGTGCTGGACTTCGGCACGGGCAAGATGGGAAATGCCCGTTGCGGCCAGCGCCTCCTCGATCTCGCGGCCTTTCAGCGGCCCCGTCAGCGTCATCAACCGCTCCACGGTCAACGGCAGCGTCCAGTCGATCGACAGTTTCTGCGGCACGTAACCAACCTTGAGCCCGGCCGTGCGCGCAACACTGCCCTCGTCCGGCTTCAGAACGCCGATGGCCGCCTTCGCCGTCGTCGACTTGCCGGAGCCATTGGGGCCGATGAGCGTGACAATTTCGCCGCGGCTGACAGAGAATTCGACCCCGCGCACGAGCCAGCGTCCATTGCGTCGCACACCGGCATTGACGAGCGAAACGAGGGGGGGCTGATCGGACGATCGAAATTTAAGCATCAAAAAATTATCCGCTTTCTGGTGTTGCCAGTGGCTATGACACACGTTATAGCATTACGCAATTGATGTAATAACATTACACTCCAGAAACAAGATCGGGAGATTTTCTTATGTTGACGAAAAAAGCGCTGCTTCTCGCCTCTGTGCTTGCCCTGAGTGCCGGCGCAACGCAGGCAAAAGGGCCTGACGTCGTGGTGTCGATCAAGCCGATCCATTCGCTTGTCGCATCGATCATGCAAGGGGTTGGAGAGCCCGCTTTGATCGTCGAGGGTTCGGCCTCGCCGCATACCTATAGCATGAAACCATCCAATGCTGCAGCGCTGCAGGATGCGGCCGTCGTCTTCTGGCTCGGCCACGGCCTGGAAGCCTTCCTCGAAAAGCCGCTGGAATCGCTTGGAACCGGCGCGAGGATCGTCGAACTCGAGGACGCACCGGGACTGGAAAAGCTGAAGTTTCGGGAAGGTGGCGCCTTCGAGGCCCACGACGATGGCGATGAACACGAATCCGGCGGCGCCGACAGCCATGACACGGCGCATGATGCCGCCCATGAACATCACCACGACGAGGGTGAGGTCGACATGCATCTCTGGCTCGATCCGCACAACGCCAAGGCCATGGCTGCCGAGATCGAAAAGACGCTGGCAGAGATCGACCCTGCCAATGCCGCCACCTACAAGACCAATCTTGCCAATCTTGACGCGCGCCTCGATGCGCTCGACAAGACATTGGTCGAGACCGTCGCGCCGATCAAGGACAAGCCCTTTATCGCCTTTCATGATGCCTATCAGTATTTTGAGAAGCGCTACGGCGTGACCGTGGCCGGATCGATCACCGTCAGCCCGGAATCCATGCCCGGCGCCGAGCGTATCTCGCAGATCCACAAGAAGATCGGCGAACTTGGCGCCACCTGCGTGTTTGCCGAGCCTCAGTTCGAGCCGAAGCTGGTCACGGTCGTGCTGGAAGGCACCCCTGCGAAATCCGGCACGCTCGACCCAGAGGGCGCGACAATCGAACCGGGCCCCGACCTCTACTTCAAGCTGATGGAAAATATGGGCGCCTCTCTGAAGGCCTGCCTGTCGTCCAAAGCCTGATCGATCCGAAACGGCCCAAACAGGGAAAGACGGATCCGTATCCGCCATTCCACAGGGGCACCACACGCTCTCCCCGGGCGCAGATCTGCTGCATGCCCAATGCCAACCCTCGCCCCTGCCCCGCACAAGCTCTGCCCCGCACAAGTCAAGTCGGGCACGATACCCGACTGGAATCAGCGTCAGCGTCGAGGGAACGGGCAGTATGAACGGAGAGGCATTCACGGCGGCACGTGCGGCTTACGCGCAGGGCGACTACATCGCGGCCCTGACGATCCTGAACGATCTCATCGGTCAAACCCAAGCCCCCGAACCTCTCGTTCTTTTGGGTGAAACACTCGAAAAGCTTGGTCTTCTTGCCGATGCGGCTGAAGCGTTCCAGCAGGCTGCGGGTTGCGCACCGCTCGAATCATCGCGCCATCTGCTACGTGCGGCAGACCTTTATTTCCAGGCCGGCGATGACGAACACGCGCAACTCATCGGCATGGGTCTTCTGAAAACCCTGCCCGACGATCCGGCGCTTGCCTTTGTTCTGGCGCGTTCGTTTCGGCGCACTGGCGAAACCGCATTGGTCAACCGTGTGAAACACACGCTCGTTTCAAGCGACAACCGCGACCATCTGATGCTGGCGGGCGAACTGTTTGTCGAGGAGGAACGCGATCCGGCCGGGCTCACCTTGTTTCGCAAGCTCGCAGCCCTTCAGCCCGACGACCCCTATACCCAGTTCAAATACATGGCCGTCGCCCGGGACTTCTGCGATTACGAGGCCCTGGCTGGCCTCGAATCAAGGCTGTCGAGCGCGCAGGCACGCGGCGATCTGTCCATGATCGAAGGTGAAACCGGCTATTCCAACCTGTTGCACTGCGGCGACGAGCGGCTCAATCGGCTGGCGACCAACAATCTTGATCTCCTGGTCAAACCATCCCCCAGCCAGTCGCGTCAGAGGCGGACCCGGCCGCATGTCTGGGCGGAGAAAATCCGGATCGGCTACCTCTCCAGCGATCTCTGGGACGACCACGCCACCATGCGCCTGTTCCAGAGCGTTCTGGAAGCCCATGACCGGGACCGCTTCGACGTAACGCTCTATTGCTATACGCCGGAACGCTTCATCGGGTTCGATGGTGGAAACCGGCAGAAATGGCAACCGATCGTTTCCGTCCTCAATCTCTCCGACCCGCAGGCCGCATCAGCGATCCGCGCCCGCGGTATCGACATTCTCGTCGATCTCAAGGGGCACACCGGCGGTGCGCGCACAAACATTCTCACCCAGATGGTCGCGCCGGTCCAGGTCGCCTGGCTCGGCTTTCCGGGAAGCACCGTCAACATCGATTTGGATTATGTGATCGGCGATCACATCGTTCTGCCGAACAGTTCCAAACCGCATTACCACGAAAAATTCTGCCGCCTGCCGGAAAGCTACCAGCCGAACGATCCTGTCTACCGGGCCTTTCCCGCAGCCGCCAGCCGCGCGGAACTCGGGCTGCCCGAGGATCGCATCATTTTGGCCGCCTTCAACGCGGCCCGCAAGATATCACGCGTGACGCTTGATCTCTGGGCAGCGATCCTGCGGGATGCCGACAGGACAATCCTCTGGCTAATGCTCGATGGTGACCTGCAGAAGGCGAATTTTCGCAGTGCCATGGCGGCGCGCGGCGTTTCGGCGGACCGGATCCTCTTCGCGCCGAAAACGGCCTATACCGACCATATCGCCCGCCTTCAGGCCGCCGACTTCGGCCTCGATACATTTCCCTACAATGGTCACACGACGACATCCGACAAGCTCTGGGCCGGACTGCCGGTGCTGACCGCGCGGGGAACGAACTTCGCCTCCAGGGTTTCGGAGAGCCTTTTGAATGCCATCGGCCTGTCCGAACTCGTCGCAGAAACACCGGCCGACTTCGTTAAGATGGCGGTAGAGCTTGCGAACGATCCAAGCCGCATTGCTGCACTCAGGAAAACCATCAGCGACAATCGCTTCCGGGCTCCACTGTTTGATGCCGAGCGCTTCTGCCGACATTTGGAAAAGGCCTATGGTTTGATGGCGGAACGGGCCAGGGCGGGCCTGCCGCCCGAGCATTTCGATGTGCCGGCCATGCCGGTACGGACCGTGCCGTTTCGCTAATGAATTTGTCCCGAGGCCGCTGCAGCGTGAGATGGCGAAGGCGGCAGAATCACCCGCCTTCGCCACTTGGGATTAGCGCGACGCCAGGCCGACAATGACGCCGGTCGCCGCAGAGATCAGCAGGAAGTCGTTGTCGACCCTGACCCATTGCTGGCCACGCGGCGGAGCCCGCAGCTTGTAGCTGCGATAGTCATTGATCCGGGCGATCCGGCGGCGCTCTGCCGGCGACAGCTTGTGGCCGCGCGCCCAGCGCTTCTTCACGACGACACGCTTTTCAACGATCTTCTTGTTGCCCTGCCTGTAGACGCGCTTTTCAACAATCCGCTTGTTGCCCTGTTTGTAGACACGCTTCTCGACGTCGCGGTGACTGGCCTGCGCGACCTCATAGCTTCCGGCCGGCAACGGCTGGGCCATGGCCATCGGCGCCGAGAGGAAGGAACTGGCGACCAGCGCAATGAACAGACGTTTCATGGGTATTTCCTTTCGTTTGACACGGCCCGAAAATAGAGCCGCAAAGATGAATGGAAACTGAAACGTCAGATT
>NZ_LSRP01000135.1 GCF_001885585.1 Pararhizobium antarcticum | reverse complement strand
GGATAGCTGAGAGGGCGGAGCTGCCGAACATATCCAGCGTGAAGGGGGCGTTGCTCATCGATTTCTCCTGTGGGGAAGGCGCACCTCGTCGACGGCTGCAACGCGGCCGATCAGGCAGGCACTGATTTTGAAGGGGTTGGGAGTTAGAAGCAGCCGGCGTCTGGAGCGGAGGGAAAGGCCGCTTCCATCAAGCGGCGACCGCATCGGGGAGGTGGCGCAGATGCACCGGCAGCTTGGCGGCGATCTCGTCGTCGGTCAGGCCATCAAGAAGTTTCAGCTTGGCGCCGGCCATCTTGGTGTGGGACACGACGGTGCGCTTTCCTCGGTCAGCCGCAGGCCAACGGTTTCCTGCATAGCCCCGAAAATCGTCCGCCGTGCTGCTCCAGATGTGCTCGAGGCGCTCAACACGGGTCATCGCCCGCACGGGGCGTGTCTCCTGTTCGATGATGGCCAGCCGCATCCGCTCGACGGCTTGGCCGTCGGAAAGGTCGCAATAGGCGTGGAAATAGCGGATCGCCCCGTCGATCCGCAGCGCGAAGAAGACCGACGTCACCGATCCGGTCAAAAACTCGCGCATCGCGAACATCGAGCCGCGAATCCACAGCGGGGGCAGGATCTCGAACATGTAATCATGCTCGGTTTCTGAAATCTCGAACCACTCGCCGGCATAAAGCGACGTCGCGTCGTCTTCGAAGCGGTTCGGTCGCTGGGCGTGGCGGTCGAACATGCGGAACATCTGGTGGCGACTGGCAACACCCTGGTAGACCTTGCGGGGGGCGGGAACGATGGTCATGTGCGGCTCCTTGAGGTTTTTGTCGGGACCAAACCGCAGTGACGATCCTGTCGATCTCACCATCCTGTTCAGTCCTTCCTGACACCTCCCCTGCGGCCGCCTCGCCGTCCGTTCGGGTCAAGGGCCGGCGTTAGCCGGGCGAAGCTTCACCCTTGACGCGTGCGGCGCGCATGCGGCAGGCCTCGTTTTTCCCCCATTCTTCTTTCTCCTTTTTCTTTGGCCCTTTCCTGAAGAACCGCATTCCAGTCGTCCGCATTCCGGTTGTCTACGTGCGGACGTAACCGCTGCCAGCCGCATCCGACCTCCTCCGCCAGCTGTCGCAGACGGTCGGCGAATGCATCTCCCTGGATATTGGCGTCGGTCGCAGCAACGAGACTTGTATTCGGGCGGGAACCAAGCAATCGCAAGGCAGCGTGTGTCGTCGGCGACCAACCTCCGCCAGTGCTGAGATAAAGCGTTTCCTCGCGAAGACCTTCGATTGAGGCGAGACTCATGGCATCGATCGCCGCTTCAACCACGCAAAGCCGCGTGGCATCTTGCGACCCCAACCGAAACAGAACCTTGGACCCGCCGGTTGCAAAGCCACGCCACTGCGGACCGCGCTCTTCCCATCCGGTTATGACGCCGGCATCGTTGGTGTGTGCAGCCCACATGCTGCCGAAGGGACCTTCGCGCAGGCAGCTTTGATCGGTAGCGATCTTGAGGATTATCGGTGGCAAGAATCGCTGTTTCGATAGATATGTCCAGGAGTGAGAGCCGGGCCAGGGTGCCCGGCGGCTGGTCCAGCGTGTTGAAACATCCTCCGACACGGCCCGAGACGGTGACGGCGGTGTCCAACTGGCAATCACGGCATGATGACCAACCAGATCGGCGACCGTCGCGATTGCGTCCATGAATTCTCCGCCATCAAGATGGGTCACCAGCGAGAATATATCGCCTTTGGCTTCGCTCAACGGATCGAACCATCCGCGCCCATCATGCGTGACAATGATGATCTCGGCAGCGCGGCGCCATTTGAACGCACGACGTGTGCTTTCCTTGGCATCAACAGCAAAACCAGCTTTGCCGAGCAGCGTGGCGCACGCCACCTTCTCCTTTAGATTTTCCAGATCATGGCGTTTCATGTTTATCCTCGGCCGTCAGGCCGTCCTTTCCTGCTCCTATTCCCCGCAGATGCGGGGCCAACTCCGCTACCGCCGCGAAGAGCAAAGGGGGCAAGGGCGCGGCCGGCAAGGTGCAAATTTGCACCCGGCCAAGGCGAAGCTTCCCTTGCGGCCTGCCGCTCGCAAGCGGCACGCCAGAACGACCCTGGCTCCTCAAAGGCGCATATGGGTTTCAGTGAAACCCGGCCGGCACATATTCATGCACGATCTCCAGAGCGTCTTCGTCATCGAGTTCGTCGCTTGTAAGAACGCCGATCTCTCCATCGATTTCGAAGAGGGTGACCGGGACCATCAGGGTCCGGGCAAGATCGAGTGCGTGGTTTTGTGCAAGGTTGAGATCCGGCATGTGAGGCTCCATCCGTTGGCGGGGCCAATCCCCGCTCGATGGCGCCCGTTTGAGCCGGTCACGACCGTGGTCACGTCGGAGGCGCAGCCGCAGAGGTCGCAGCTTGTCTAGCGAACCCCTTGGGGTTGACCGTCAAGGACGGGACTGGATTAGGGATGCCAGACAAGAGAGCTGGGTTCGGCAACGCCATTGGTTGGAGCGGATTGGTATTCGATCTCGTCGCACTGACCTTCGTCCATTCAGCCGGACTGCCATTTGCCCGAGTGGGGAGAGGGAAGGGACTGCTTCGTTTTCCAAGGCGAGACTTCGGCACAGGCACAACGTTTGATTTGTCGGCGGGGTACTCATCGATTGCTTCTGGCATGACGGCCCGGAGGGTGAAGCCTTAGGTTTAAGCAGGAGCATACTTTGACTATGATATTTTTTGTCAATTACAGATTGACAAAATGAGCATGCATTAAAGTCGCCTTGATAATTACTTTGAACTTATGCTATGCCGTCCACTATGAATGGACAAACGACGACAAAGCTAAAGTACCTGATCCAAACAGTCCCGCCGGGCTTCCTCGTCGATGCGGCCTGGACGGCACGCCATGCGATCTCACGGCAATCTGTATCGGCGTATATCAAACAGGGTTGGCTCGAGCGGATCGCGACAGGCGTCTACCGGCGCCCATTTTCGGCAGGAGAACCGTCGGAAGCCGTCACGGGCTGGAAAATTCCTTTGTTATCCGCGCAATGGATCATGGGACATGCGTTCCACGTCGGAGGTTTGACCGCCCTTGGATTGCGCGGCCATTCTCACTACCTGCAGCTTGGCGGTGATACACGCGTGTACCTCTATGGCACCGATATCCCTGACTGGCTCATGACGTTGGCAACCGATGCGAGGTTCGCCCGGCGAGGTCATGGACTCTTCCCCGACGAGAACGAAGGCGTAGAGAACAACGAATTCAGCCTCTCCGATAATCCAGATGAGGAACTGGCAATGAGCCCGTGGCGCTGGCCTATTAAGATGTCGACTGCAGAGCGGGCAATACTGGAGATTCTCGATGAACTTCCGAAAAACGAGAGCTTTCACAACATCGACATGGTGTTTGAGGGAATGGTCAATCTGCGCCCGAAAATGTTGACGACGCTGTTGACCCAATGTCGCAGCGTAAAAGTAAAACGCCTTTTCTTCGTCTACGCCGACAAACACGCGCATGCGTGGCTCAAGCATATCGACAGATCGCAGATCAATATGGGACGCGGCGATCGAGCACTTGTCCCAGGCGGGAAGCTCCACCCGATTTATCGCGTAACGGTCCCTGCCTACCTGCTGCCTAAGGAGAATATCGATGGCGCGTGATCGCTATATGCGGCAGGTCGAACTGCTGGTCCGGACGTTGCCCTACATCGCTCGGCAGGATGTCTTCGCCCTCAAGGGTGGGACGGCCATCAACCTGTTCTACCGGGATATGCCGCGCTTATCGGTCGATATCGACCTCACCTACCTTCCCATCGAGGATCGCGACACGACGCTCAGAGGTATCGACGCAGCACTTGACCGCGTTCGCGACGACCTGCTGAAAAACCTGCGCGGGATCGACGTGCAGCGTATCGCCGGCGGCGGCAACAATGACACGCGGGTGCTCGTCCGGCAGGGTACAACCGAAATCAAGATTGAGACCTCGCCGGTCGCGCGAGGAACGGTGCATCCTCCGGAACTGCGGGCGGTAACGGATGGAGTGGCCGAGGCGTTCGGCTTTGCCGAAATGCAGGTTGTGTCATTTGAGGATCTGTTCGGTGGCAAGCTTCATGCCGCCGCGGACCGTCAGCACCCGCGCGATCTCTTCGATGTGAAGCTGCTCTACGATAATGAAGGGCTCACCGACGCGTTGTTTCGGACCTTCCTCATCTACGTCGCAAGCTCCGGCCGCCCCCCGCATGAACTGATCAGGCCATCGCTGTCCCAACTCGAAGACGCCTTCGTGAAAGAATTCGAAGGCATGACTATCGCGCCCGTCAGCCTGATTGAACTAAAAGATGCGAGAGCGCGCCTCATTGATGACCTTCGAACTCGACTCGATGAGAATGCAATGCTGTTCCTGCTCACTCTCCACGACGCGGAGCCGGATTTCGACGCCATCGGTTTGCCGCAGGCAGCGGCACTACCGGCAGTACGGTGGAAGCTGCTCAATCTAGCAAAGCTGAAGGAGCAGAACCCCGATAAACACGCCCTGCAGCGTAGGGAGATTGAGAATATGTTTGCTTGAGCCCACTGCATTCTCAAGGACGGCGGGCCGCAGGCTTCTTTCTCAGGTGTCGAACTAACGCAGCGGACACCTTGTAAAACGACGGAACGCTCGCTGGTACCGTCACGCGATATCGCGCCACCTACAGGCGCGCTCAAAGCCTGGAGCAAGACATTGAAGAGCATCGGAGCTTTCAGCATCGCGCCGGCCGAACAGGGCGGGAAAGCGGGAATTCTCGACACGGTTCGCCCGGAAGAGGGGAGCCGCAGGAGCCTTAGCATCGCGCCGCAAAGCGGAAGGCGGGACCGACTGCCCACGGGAGAACCGTTCCATTTCAGTCTGTTGCGAAGGCGGACTCCACGTCCGGGTTTCACGACACCGTCCGTGACAACGGTCCACTCTTACCTCTCGATCTTGTCGATTAGTCGGGCCGCCACTCGCCGACCTCGATCGCACCGCTCTCGGTTAGTTCGGTGCATACGAAATGTGAAAGCTCGTCGCGCCTGATTACGGCGGCGCTCAGCCGGCCAGTCCGATACGCTCCGGTATCCAGCGCTATGCGATTTGAGTAAACTTCGGGCCGCAGCGACTTTGTGATCGTGTGACCGTGTAAAACGACGTGGTCAAGGACGTCCATGTGGTCGAGAAAACCGGCCCTGATCCAGCGCAAGTCGTATTCATCCTGATTTGCGAGCAGAATGCCGGGACGTATTCCGGCGTGGACAAAACAGAAGCGCCCCATTTCCATGAACGTATGCGCGTTTTCCAGCAAGTCCACATGATGTGTGAAGACGCGGCGGATATCGGCGGCGATTTTCTCAAAGTCAGGCACCGGACGACCGGAATAAGCGCTCACTGTCGCGACGCCTCCCCAGTCCATCCAATTGACGGCGTCCTCATAGGTGAGAGCACCGCGAACGAGCTCACGCAGGTAAAAATCATGATTGCCGAGAATGAGCCGGGAGCCCGGATAGAGATCGAGTGTCGAGCAGACCTGATCGAGTACCTTTGGACTGTGAGGGCCGCGATCGATCAGATCGCCCAGAAAGATCACGACAGGCTTGGATTGACGATTATTCGAATGGGCGGCGATGTATCCAAGCATGGCTTCGAGATGATCTGCCCGTCCATGGACGTCGGCAATGGCATATACTGTGGATGGTAAGCTCTCGGTTGATTTCACTACTTTTTCCTGCAGGCGAAGACGATGCGTGACAATAGAGCATTGGTGCACGGATCATTTAGCGATGATGGTGGAGGCGGGCTGCAATCTCAATAGCCGGTTGCCGCAGCGATGCCTGTCAAACACAATTCTTCCCGCCGCCATCGTATAGGCAAGATGAAATTCAGGGTGACGAACTGGCCTGAATATGAGGCGGGCCTCCGCGAACGCGGCAGCCTGACCCTGCGGCTGACCCCGGAAGCGCTTGTTGGTTGGGCTGCCCCACGTCGTAAGACCCGGGGCGGCCAACCGCGCTGTTCCGATTTTGCTATCGAGACCGCCTTGACACTGGGCGTGGTGTTCGGCCTGCGACTGCGCCAGGCGGAAGGCTTGCTGGGATCGCTGCCGCAATTGATGGGGCTGGTGCTCGCCGTCCCCGATCATACCACGCTCAGCCGACGAGCGCAGACGTGGCGATCGCACCACAAGCGGGCTGATCGGCATGGACTATCCACGGGCCGGTGCATGTTCTGGTCGACAGCGCCGGCCTTCAAATTTACGACGCGGGCCAGTGGCTGGACGAAAAACATAGCGCCCAATCCCGTCGCGGGTGGCGCAAGGTGCACCTGGCGCTCGATGCCGATAGTGGCGAGATCATCGCCAACACAATGACCGACCAGGGCACGGGCGATGCCTCGCAGGTGGCCCCACTTCTCGATCAGATCGACGGTCCAATCGGATGTTTCACTGCCGATGGCGCCTATGATGGGAAGCCCACCTACGACGCGATCATCGACCAAAGCGCCGATGCTGCCGTCGTCGTTCCGTCAAGCGTCAACGCGGTCGAACCGAACGGCGATCAACCGCTCGGGCAAAGGGATCAGCATATCGCGGCAATCGTCAGAGAAGGCCGGATGAACTGGCAAGCCTCCACCGGCTACGGAAGGCGCGCGTTGGTCGAGACCGCCATCGGACGTTACAAGTCCATCATCGGGCGGCGTTTGCGGGCTCGGTCGTTTCACGCTCAACAGACGGAAGTTTCCATCGGCTGCGTCGTCCTCAACCGCATGCTTGGCTGCGCACACCCGAAATCCGGTCGCTGCTCGTCAAAGGTGGCATAGACCACGTCATCAAAGATCGAGATCCGCGATGCTTCAGGGCCGTGCACCAAAGCCGAATATCGGCCTTCAGATATTCCTTCTTCCCACATCTTTGGCGGCGGAAGCGATTTTCAATATTGCGGAACATAACGTCACCAAAAATAATGCGCAGGTCACTGGGAAAGTACCAGTGGCTGAGCTTGCACCAGGAGCAGGTGATCTTGATCAACTGTCCGCCTGCCTCGAAAGCCGACATTTTTGGGATCTTCGTTTCAACGGCGGGATGGATAATTTCGCGCCGGTAACTTTCAGGCATCGATCACGTCCGACAGTCTGCAGTTTAGGAGAAAGGCATCAATTTGTTGTACGCCAATGGTTGTCGCGGCAGATATCGTGAAGTGCTTCGGCCGCTCCATCGACGTCGGTAATTGGAATCCAGACCGGCTTTGTGGAGCACACTTTCACGACGATCTTGCCATCAATGCTGCGGGCTATTGAGTACGAAAATGCCATGCAGATACGGCCGGCCGACCTGTCGAGGAGAAATTCAAAAATGCCGATCGGTGCGCAGCTTTCAACGTCGAAGGTCGTTGTGACATAGGCTTGTAGCTGATCGACAGGGGCAAGACGGATGGCGCCACGCATGATGTCGCTGAGCTCGACTAAGTCGATTGCCTGGATTGGCACCCAATAGGCCTCGGCGCCACGTTCTTTCTGCAGGGTATTTCTCATCACCTTCTCCATTGCTTTGGCAGTTCGTCGGGATTTCCTCGCGGGTCAGGCAGCCACCCGCGGGTGAACCCAGCGCTCATCGCCATTCGTGCCAGAGCCAACTGTTCGCGGAGGTGCCGGCAGTCGTCCAACAGAGTGCCGACAGCGGCTCTTGCGTCGTCGTCGTGCCAGGCGATGACTGCGGTGACTTCATCAATTTCCGAAGCCTGTTCCTTTTCCAATGGGCGCATTTCAATGTGCACGGCTGGCCACCTTGGTTGGGAATACGAAATGCAGCTGCCCTTTGGGCACCTGTGCCAGTTCGATCCGCGCCTTCAGTTCTTCGCGGCCAGCTTCGCATCGTTCACGAAAGGCACGGGATTGCGCAAGAATCTGCTGGGTTCGTTCTATTACCGCCTGGGTGTCCCGCATGATCATCTCCTACGTCTGTTCACTTTATGTTCTCATTTTGAGAAGCGAGAGTCAATGCGGATGGCGATGATGAAACGAAAACGCTCTGAAGAGAGGCGCCCACAGCGCGATGGCGGCTGCAAGATTCAAGCCGCAAGCGGCGGCGCACGCCCAGAATGTCGGGCGCATCGCGGCGAGAATGCCGGAAACGATAGCAAGCGCGGAAATACGTGAACGATAGTCATGCGCGAGGGGTGGTATCTGTCATGCTAGTTTCCTTTTATTTGACACCCTTTGATGCTGTAGTACTCACATGAAAAAGACCCTAGCCGGCCAGAACGACAACCTCAACGAATGGTTCCGCGATTGCGGCGAGGTAAGCACGACGGCGGAGCGCTCTTTGGAGCGGCGGCCATTGGCTTTAGACATCGCCTGTAGGAGCGAACGGCTGCGCATCATGTCGTCTATCCCGTTGCCGCCATGGGCGAACGCGTCGCTCATCTGGTCACAGGCAAGATGAGCGACATCATCAAGTTCGATGACGGCTTTGCCATCGTCAAGACTCGCGCGCCACAAGATGCGATCAGCCATACAATGGCGCAATCTGCCCTTCGCACCAAATACGGGATCACTGTCGTTGGGGTGAGACGCCCACGAGAAGATTTCACATACGCCCGCGTCTCGTCGAGTGGCTATGTATGGCTGAACTAAGCCGCGATCATACTTTGAAACAGCAGCTTTCGCGCTCGAAGGGCTGGAGTTGAGCCGGTAGGCGCGGATCGATCAGGGACTGCGCGCGCCCCAGGACGTTTTAATAGTATCGAGAGCCTGTTTAGGGCGCGGCCTTCCGGCCCAGTCCGTTCGCCTTCGCCAGTTCTGAGCGTTTCGCCGCATAGGCACGGGCGACCATCGGGTAGTCGTCCGGCAGGTTCCATTTCTTGCGGTACTGCTCCGGCGTCATCTGATAGTGGGCCATCAGGTGGCGTGTCAGGGATATGAGCGGGCCATCTAATACTATCGGAGATGGGCAGAATCCCTCTCACGAAATCGAAGCCAAGGATATCCCCGGATTCATAAAAGCCGCCCTACTCTAGCCATCACCCCACTCGGCACCGCCTCAAAACGCGAGCTTGAAATCCCCTCTGACCGAGGAGGAGTTTGACGAGCCGGCGAAAGTGCCGCGATAGCCGATGCCGAGGTTGACGCGGGTGTTGACGCTGTAGTCGGCGCCCAGTTCGATGCGCAGGGCGTCGCGGGCAAGGGTTACGCCCGCGATGGCAAAGGGCGTGCCGCCGGCAAAGGTGACGTCGGCCGAGCCCTGCCTGTCGCCGTAAAGGCGCTGCCAGCCGAGCATTGCGCTGGTCTTAAGTTTGCCTTGGCCAAGCTCGAAGTCCGTGGAGACGCGCAGGCCGGTTACGGTGAGGCCGAGATTGCGGTCGGCAACCTTGCCGGAAAGCGCCGCGGAGCCGCCATTCTCGTCGAACGTGCTGCCGCTCACCGCCAGATGGGCGGCCGAGACGAAGGGCTTCAGCTCGATCTCGCCAACCGTTGCCCGGTAGCCGAGTTCGCCGAAGGCCTGGGCGGTTCGCGCCCGGTAGGAACTGGTCAAGGTGTCGGTGAAGCCGCCAAAGGACGGGGAGCGGTTGGTGTCGAGCGACGACCAGCTGTGCGATGCGCCTATGCTGAGGTCGATCGCCTCGAACGACGTCGCACCATAGACGGCGATGTCATAGTGGTTGGCGCTCACGCTTGCATTCGTGTCGTCAACATCGCCGTTGCTGTGACCCGTGCCCGCCGCAAGGCCGACGAGGCTAGCGTCTCCGACCGGCATGTCCATGCCGAACAGCACATTGGCCATATCCCAATCGAAGGTCCCGACCCCGTTACCGTCGACGGAACCGCCACCACCATAGGCAGACGTCCAGAAAGTCGCGCGTTCATCAAACGCGTCGACCTCGAAGGCGTTGCGGATGCGCTCGCCGATCGTGTCCTGCAGCGCTGTTGCGCGCGTTACCTGCAAGGCTGTGGCGCTGGCATGGATCTCGCCGGACAGTTGGCCAAGCGCGCTGGACAGCGCGCCGGCACCTGTCGAATAGAGCCCGGCAAACAGCGGGTTGGTGCGGGTACCGGCCGTCGGCCGGAGTGCGTCGAGGGCTGCACCAACGGCATCCTGATTGTCCGTCGTTTCGAGACCGTTGTCTGACAGGTTGCCATAGGCATCCGGCGTAACGGCCAGCGACACGCCCGTTTGGCTATAGACCGTATCGAAGCGCGTGGCCCGGTCCAGCCCGGCGCCGGATTGCGTCAACCTGTCGAAGCTTCCGCTGACGCCGGCGCTCGACTGGATGATGTTGAACTGCGTGCCGAGCGGCGCGACATAGGTGTTGCTCGCATCGCCGGTGATCCCGCGTGTCGCAGCAACCAGGGTGCCGTCAACCTGGACCCGACCGGTGGTGCCGGTGGTCACGAGGCGCGAATAATTCCCGGCGCCCGTCGCGGTTCCGGTGCCGTCAATGTCGAACTGCGCCATGGCTGTGGATGCGAGGAAGACCGGACCGGCGACCGTCAGGGTTCCGGCGGAATTGCCGGGTGCGACACGGCCCGCAACACTGAGCGGAGCATTGATCGTGCCGGTGCCGCGCAACGTGCCATTCTGGCCAACGACGACGAGCGCGCCAAGACTGCCGTTGACGGACAGGCCGCCGCCATCGACAAGCGTGCCGCCCGTATAGGTGCTTGCGCCCGTCATCGTCAGCATGCCGGCGCCCGTCTTCGTCAGCGAACCCGCACCATTGATGTCATTGCCGAAGGTGGCGGCGTAGCCCTGCGTATTGATGGCGACATCCGAGACGAAAGTGGCATAACCTTGAACGGCCTTGCCGGCATTGACCATGCCCCAGCCATAGATTTCCCTGTCGCCCATGGAGGTTGCTGTCGTCAGAAGCGTCTGCTGCAGATCCTTTGCGGTGAAGAAGGGAAAGGCCTCCTTGACCAGGGCGGCTACGCCGGCGACCGTTGGGGTCGCCATGGAGGTGCCATCCATGGGCCCGTAGTTCGGATCGGTGGATGATCCTTCGCCGAGTGGCACTGTCGAGTAAACATCCACGCCCGGGGCGACGAGGCACCATTCCGCAGCGACGCCGCAGCTGTTGCTGAAGCCTGCGATCTCGCCGTTTGCATCAACTGCACCAACGGCTATCAAGTTGTCGCGCAGTTCCGGAATCCAGTACGGCATTCCGCCCAGAGCGTCCGGCGATGGCTGTCCTTCGTTACCTGTCGCAAAGACCATCAAAATGTCCTGCTCCGCCGTGTACTTCATCGCGGCGATCGTGTCCGGGAGGTTTTGGGCAAGTTCACCGGGTTCGTAATCTGTGACATTGCAGGGCGGGGCGATGACCAGTGCACAGTTGTTGATGCCCAGGCTGTTGTTGATGATGGAGACGCCCTGGTCGGCAAGGTAGCGCCAGGAATTTGCAAAGACTGCATCCCATTCCGTTGCGGTTTGATTAAACACGACCGGAAGAACATTGGCATCGAAAGCGACGCCATGCATGCCCTCACCGTCACGGGCGGCAGCGATGATGCCCGAGACATGCGTGCCATGCGTATCTGTGTCGAAATTATCCGCGCTGTCGATCGGGATATTATTGGTGAAGTCGTATCCCTCGACGATCTGATCCTTGAATTCCGGGTGTCGTGCGTCGATACCGCTGTCCAGAACGCCAACGACAACACCTTTCCCGGTATAGCCAAGGTCATAGGCGGTCGCCGCATTGATGGCGCCGAGTTGCCAGCCCGCGTTATATTCGGTGGTTTCCCAATCGGACAGGCTTTGCGCAACCACTGTGCTTGACATAAGTGTCCGTCCGGAGACTTTGAGAATCGGCGGAATCGGTTAGCGGACTTCGGTTTGCGGGTTGTGCGCGGTTGTGATTCCTTTTGTGCTTTCGAATCACGAAAGGAAGCTGCGATGTGGACGATCGA
>NZ_LSRP01000134.1 GCF_001885585.1 Pararhizobium antarcticum | reverse complement strand
GTGCAGCGCTCAACGATCTCCTGCGCGATCTGGCTTTGCAGGTGGTCCGCGACGGTGAAGGCGCCCGCAAGATGGTCGCCGTGACCGTCGAGGGTGCGGAAACCGACGCGGCGGCAAAGCGCATAGGCCTGTCAATCGCCAATTCGCCGCTGGTCAAGACGGCAGTCGCCGGCGAAGATGCCAATTGGGGACGCGTCGTCATGGCTGTCGGCAAATCCGGCGAAATGGCGGACCGCGACCGGCTGGCGATCTGGTTCGGCGAGATCCGCGTCGCTGTCGACGGCGAGCGCGATCCGGATTATTCGGAGGCAGCGGCAAGTGCCGTCATGAAGGAACAGGACATCGCGATCCGTGTCGAGATCGGTCTGGGCTCCGGATGCGCGACGGTCTACACCTGCGACCTGACGAAGGAATATGTCGAAATCAACGGCGACTATCGGAGCTGACGCTTTGGAGAGTACTGACTTGATCACCCGTGCCGACCTGCCGATTGTCCGCCGCCTGGAGGCGGTGGGCTTTCGGGCTTGGCCTGCCGCGTCCGTTCACTATGACGGAAGCTGGCTCATTCGTCTCACGGCCGGTCATCCCTCCAAGCGCCTGAATTCCCTCAACCCGCTCGATCCGTCTGACTATCGCGATCTGGAGATTCGGCTGGAAAAGGCCGCCAAGCGGTTTTCGGACTACGAACTGCCGCTGACCGTGCGCCAGTCGCCGCTGACGCCCTCGCAGATGACGGCGCTGATGGACGCGCAAGGCTGGTCCGCGCTCGGCGAGAGCATCGTCATGATGGCCGACATCGCCGCCAGCGATCTGGTCGACGGCATGGACTACCTTCCGATCCGCGACGTTGGTCGTTTCGTTGATGCCCGTATCCGGATCTGTGGCGACGATCCGCAAAGCAAGCCGGGCCTGACCGAGATCATGAATGCGATCCGTCCGGAGAGCGGCCTCTTCCTGTTCGAGGATGCGGTCCTCGGCCCGACCGCCGTTTCGCTCGTCGTTCATGACAATGATCTGGCTGGCATCCTTCAGTTCGGTGTTGCTGAAACCCAGCGACGGCAAGGGATCGGTGCTTCCATTCTCGATGCTTCGCTGCGCTGGGCGCGGTTGCGTGGAGCCCGAAAGGCCTGGCTGCAGGTCGAGGCCGACAACGAGGCTGCGATCGGTCTTTATCGCAAGTTCGGCTTCCAGGACGTCTACAGATACGTCTATCGCCGGCCCGGAGCCTGATATGATCGATGCACCCGGAAAGAAGATCCTGCTGGTCGTCGCCTGCGCGCTGGTCGACAGTGATGGCCGGATTCTGCTTGCCCAGCGTCCGGAGGGCAAGTCGCTGGCAGGTCTCTGGGAATTTCCCGGCGGCAAGGTCGAGCCTGGCGAGACGCCGGAAGAAACGCTGATCCGCGAACTTGACGAGGAACTCGGAATCCGAACCAAGGTTGCCTGTCTGGCGCCGCTCACCTTTGCGAGCCACACCTATGACGATTTCCACCTTTTGATGCCGCTCTATGTCTGTCGTCGCTACGAGGGCATGGCGCATGGACGGGAAGGACAGGCCCTGAAGTGGGTCCGGTCCAAGTCCCTGCGTGACTATCCCATGCCGCCGGCCGACGAACCTTTGATCCCGTTTCTGATGGATCTCCTCTAGGCCTCCGGAAACGCGTGCCTGTTGTCGCCAATCTGCCGCGTTTCAGGCGGAAATCGCCGTTTCGTTAATCGATCGTTTATCACCTTCGCGCAAAGTTGCAGGTGTAGGACTGCCGATGCGTGTCCGGCTACGGGATGATACCCTGAACCGACATCGGCTTGAATTTGCGCGACGCTGATCCGAAACGGACCCTATGCCCCGTTTTGAGCCCTGCAGGTATGTTTCGAGAGGCTGACAATGGTAGACGACGATTTCTGGAGAACGGTTCAGGACAAGGATATGGTGACAAGCCAGTCCCGCCGGACCGGTGTGCTCAATCTGTCGCTTCTGTTCGGCACGGCCGTGATCGCGCTGACGCTGATCCTGACGCCCATGCTGACTGCAAAGACCGACAATCGCGTCTTGGCCAATGCACCGCTCGACTATGACACAATCCAGACGGGGTCGATTCCGTCGGGCACGACGTCGAAGCGCTACACGGTGCGTCGCAGCGTTCTGCAGGAAATGCCCGGTGCCGTCTGTATCATCGATGGCGACGGCACCAAGAGTGGTTGCTGAGTGCATGAACGAACATGGGTCTGGTCGC
This sequence comes from Pararhizobium antarcticum, assembly GCF_001885585.1. Taxonomy (GTDB): domain Bacteria; phylum Pseudomonadota; class Alphaproteobacteria; order Rhizobiales; family Rhizobiaceae; genus Pararhizobium; species Pararhizobium antarcticum. The sequence continues at coordinate 9,875 of NZ_LSRP01000134.1, read as the reverse complement.
TGTCCCGCGTTCCCGTTGAAAACGTTGCGAACAGGCTGGGCCAATGAGAACCTTTATCCGCATTCTGGCGAATGACACCGGCGCGACTGCCATAGAATATGGGCTGCTTGCGGCGCTGATTTCGATTGGTCTGCTCGTCGGTCTTCAAAGCTTCTCGGATCAACTGCTGATCGTCCTGACGACGATCAAGGATGCGATCGTCAACGCTGGAACCTGAACGCTGCTCGCCCATCATTCCTTGCGGTCGTCAAGTTTCCGTTCCGGGACCCCGAGCGCATCCGACAGACGGCGTTTCGCCGATCCCGGTTTGAGCGGTTTCTGCTGGCTTTCGTGCGGCGCCCACCCCGACAGGTAGATGATCGAAAAGGTCGCGCGGATACGGCCGTCCGGATCGGAAAAACGCTCGGCGTAGATTTCTGCCGCTCTCACGAAAAAACGGCGCGTCAACGGTTTGCGGCTGCGCGCCGCCAGCGGATTGGTCATGCCCATGGCGCGCAGGTCCTTGAGCAAGTCAAACAGCGACGCGTAACGCACCGTATAGGTTTCACTGTCGGCAACCGGCAGGGCAAAACCGGCGCGCTGCAGCAACGCCCCCACATCCCGGACATCGGCAAAGGGGATCACGCGCGGACTGGCGCCGCCGACCAATTCGCTCTCTGCAGCCAGAAGCACCTCGCGCAATTCCTTGAGCGTGCCATTGCCCGGAATCGCCGCCAAGAACAGCCCGTCCGGCTTCAGGGCGCGGCGCACCTGGATGAAGACACCAGGGGTGTCGTTGGTCAGATGCAGGGAAAGCGGGGAGACAATGAGGTTTGCCGATTCCGCTGCCAACGGCACGGTTTCCAGCGACGCCACCGAAACGTCGTTTCGACCAACACCAAACGCCGTGTCGATCTCCACGCGCTCGATCCGATCGATCTTGCCTGTCCGGGCAAGATGGTCCGCGGCAAGCCCGGTATAGCCGTGCAGTTCCACGGCCCTTTCGAAGTGGCGCTCGACGACGCTCAGTCGCTCTGCCAGATCGGTTGCGGCGATCTCCAGCAGAAACAGTGCCTTCGGGTCCGCGTTGCGCAAGGCGCGCTTGCGGCGGGCCTCGACGAGCGACTGGTCAAATACGATATCCAATGTAGTCTGCTCCGGTTAAGGCTTCTGCAGGGTGCCTGCAATCGGCATGGATCTAAGGAATTCTGCAACGGCTTTAAAGTGTTACGGTGAGCTTTGCGCCTGATTTCGGCGTTTGGTCTCAAAATCCACCCTGGATATCGCAACGCGTGGGCAGGAGAGCGTGATCGACCGGGACAACAACGAGGGTGACGAAGGGAGCCGGCGCAATCGCTTCGCCAGCCTTGCGTCTGGGCTGGGCAAGGCCTGGTCGTCCGTCGTTGACGTCGTCTATCCGCCGGTCTGCGTTGGCTGCGGCAGGATGGTCGGCCAGCATCGCGGTGTTTGTCCGGCCTGCTGGGCAACGCTCCAGTTGATCGAACGCCCCTATTGCGAGGTGCTCGGCGCCCCGTTCACGCATGATCTGGGTGCGGGGATTCTTTCCGCCGATGCGATCGCCAATCCGCCTGTCTTCGATCGCCTGCGCTCGGTTGCCATCCATGACGGGATCGCGCGGTCGCTGGTGCATGGATTGAAATATCGCGACAGGACCGACCTCGCGACAATGATGGCGCAATGGATGGTGCGGGCGAGCGACGGCTCGGTTGCGGCCTGCGATGCCATCGTGCCGGTGCCGCTGCATGCGTTGCGTCTGTGGAGCCGCAAGTTCAACCAGTCGGCCGAGCTGGCGCGCGCGATTGCCCGGGATTCCGCAAAGCCCTATCTGCCAGATGTCCTCGTTCGCACCAAGCGGACCGCCCGTCAGGTGGGGTTGGGGGCAACGGCACGGCAGGACAATGTCCGCGGCGCATTTGCCGTGACGGAAAGCGGCAGCGCGGGGCTCTTCGGGAAAAGCATCGTTCTCGTGGATGATGTATACACCACCGGCGCCACGGTTTCGGCCGCCACACGGGCGCTGAAACGGGCCGGCGCCCGGGATGTCACGGTTTTGACCTTTGCAAGAGCCGTCTCCGGTCTTATATGAAAACCTCAGGATTGCCGGCACGGGGCCGGCCAAGCAGCAGGTGGAAGTCATGGCGTCGGTCGTCATCTATACGCGTCAATTCTGCGGATATTGTTCCGCAGCCAAGAAGCTTCTGGAAACCAAGGGTGCCAAGTATGTGGAGCACGATGCCACATATGCGCCTGATGTGCGCCAGAAGATGATCGAGAAATCGAACGGCGGAACCACCTTCCCGCAGATTTTCATCAACAATATTCACGTCGGTGGCTGCGACGATCTGCAGGCGCTGGAACGGGCCGGCAAGCTGGACGGCATGCTGGCCGCTTAAGGAGCATCCAATGACCTTCAAGGCCGCGGCGATACAGATGTGTTCCGGTGTCGACCCTGAGGTCAACGCCAGGACCATGGCGCGCCTTGTGCGGGACGCTGCGGCGCAAGGCGCGTCCTACGTCCAGACGCCCGAGATGACCGGGGCGCTGCAGAGAGACCGGGCGGGCCTGCGTGCCGTTTTGCGCGATGAGGCGCATGATGTGATCGTTTCGACGGCCTCAACGCTTGCTGCCGATCTTGGCCTTCATCTCCATGTCGGCTCGACGGCGATTGCCCTGTCCGATGGCAAGATTGCCAATCGCGGCTTCCTCTTCGGCCCGGATGGAAACAAACTCTGCCACTACGACAAGATCCATATGTTCGATGTCGATCTGGACAATGGCGAGAGCTGGCGGGAAAGCGCGGCCTATACGCCGGGCGATACTGCGCGACTTGTCGACCTGCCTTTCGGTGTGCTGGGTTTTGCCATCTGCTACGACGTCCGCTTTCCTGAACTGTTCCGCCGCCAGGCGATCGCCGGTGCGCAGCTCATGTCTATTCCTGCAGCCTTTACCCGGCAGACCGGTGAAGCGCATTGGGAAATCCTGCTTCGGGCCCGCGCCATCGAAAACGGCCTGTTCGTCATCGCCGCAGCCCAGGCCGGTGTGCACGAGGATGGCCGAGAAACCTACGGGCATTCGATAATCATCGATCCCTGGGGCCGGATCCTTGCCTCCGCCGGCGCAACCGGCGAGCAGGTCGTACTCGCGGAGATCGATATTGCCGCAGTGGCAGCGGCACGCGGAAAAATCCCCAACCTCAAGAATGGCCGGCCATTTTCCCTGGAGAATCGGCCGCAGTCGACACCGGGAGGCGTCGCCGCGTGATCCGCTACACGCTTTCCTGCGACCACGACCATGTTTTCGAAGGCTGGTTCTCGTCGGGTGCGGACTATGACCGGCAGGCCGGCCTCGGTCTCGTCACCTGTCCAGTCTGCGGCTCGTCTTCGGTCGCCAAGCAGTTGATGGTTCCATCGGTTGCCACCGGCCGCAAGAAGGAAGAGGCGCGCATGGTGATCATCGAGCAGGCGCAGAAGCAGGCTGTCGCCAAGATCCGGGAGATGGTCGCCACCATCCGCGAGAATGCAGAGGATGTCGGCGAAAAATTTCCCGAGGAAGCCCGCAAGATCCACTATGGCGAAGCGGATGCACGCGGCCTGATCGGCAAGGCGACGCCGCAGGAGGCGCGCGACCTGATCGAAGAAGGCATCGAGATTGCCGCCCTGCCGATCCTGCCCGACGATATCAACTGATATGGCCGGCGCGGGCGACCTGCAGCGAAGCGGGGCGCATCTCGCGATCTATAATTTTGGTCTGTTCGTTGCGCCCTATGACAGTCCCGGGGTCGAGGGCTTTCGCCTGCGCGAGCCGATCAATTTCGAGGCGGCGACGCGTTCAACGGGGTTTATAAGGCGCTCCGGTTGCTGTCGCTGAAGGCATAGCAAGCAGCGCTGCCGACGTGGCTGACGGACCATTCAGAAAGATTTTACCGCTCCGTCATCGCTCACAACGCGCGGCGCCGACCGGCTTGTGCGCCGATGGCGCCGTCTTTCATGCCGGGCGCTTGGCCACCAGCATGTAGTTGACGTCCATGTCCTTCGAGAGGTTCCACTGATTGGACAGCGGATTGAAGAAGACGCCGGTGCGGTCGGTAATCTGCATGCCATCGGCGGTGAGCGGTTTTTCCAACTCTTCCGGGCGCACCAGCTTCTCAAACTGATGGGTGCCGCGCGGCAACCAGCGCAGGATGTTTTCGGCGGCGAAGATGGCGAGCGCGCGGGCCTTGAGGGTGCGGTTGATGGTGGCGAGGAACATCATGCCGCCGGGCCGGACCATGGCGGCGCAGGTGCTGATGAAGAAATCGACATCCGCGACATGCTCGACCACTTCCATGTTGAGGATAACGTCGAAGGTTTCTCCTGCCTCGGCCAGCGATTCGGCCGTCACGGCGCGGTAATCGACGGCGACGCCGCTGCCCTCGGCATGGGTCCTTGCGATCATGATGTTCTTTTCGGACGCGTCGGCCCCGACGACCTCGGCGCCCATGCGGGCCATGGGCTCGGACAGAAGGCCGCCGCCGCAGCCGATGTCGAGGACGCGCAGGCCTTTCAGCGGCTGGGGCGCCAGCGGATCACGGCCGAAAGCCTCGGACACCCGGTCGCGAATATAGGTCAGCCGCACCGGATTGAACTTGTGCAATGGCCGGAATTTGCCTCGCGGGTCCCACCATTCGGCAGCCATGGCGGAAAACCGGTCGACTTCCTTCTGATCGATCGTGGTGCGTGCCTGTTCGCTCATCGGTCTCGTCCTTGCCTTTTCCTGCCTTTGAAGTCGGACGATCGGTTGTGAAAGTCAAGGGTTGCAGGTGTCGCAGGAGCAAGCTGCCGCCGCCCGCCGCGACAGCAGCAATCGGCGCGGGGGCTACGCAAAGGCGGATATTCCGCTTCAGCGCATTACGGTGCGAGGAGCGCGATCCGGCCTAGCGGCCGTTTGCGCCGTTATCAGTAGACTTCTGGCACGTACATTTCTTCTGCGACCGGATGGCGGATATAGTCGTCGTGGCGGACGCGGTCGGGGAGCTCGATGTCGGGTTTGGGCACATCCTCATAGGGGATCTGCTGCAGCAGATGGGCGATGCAGTTCAGCCGGGCCTTCTTCTTGTCGACAGCCTGGACCACCCACCACGGTGCGTCTTCAGTATGGGTCTTGGCCAGCATTTCTTCCTTGGCCTTGGTATATTCTTCCCAATGGATGCGGCTTTCCATGTCCATGGGGGACAGCTTCCACTGTTTCAGAGGATCATGGATGCGCATCTTGAAGCGGAATTCCTGTTCCTCGTCGGTGATCGAGAACCAGTATTTGATCAGGATGATGCCGGACCGCACAAGCATGCGCTCGAATTCCGGCACGGTGTGGAAGAAATCGTCGAGTTCCGCGGGCGTGCAGAAGCCCATGACGCGCTCGACGCCCGCGCGATTGTACCAGGAGCGGTCGAACAGCACCATTTCGCCGGCCGATGGCAGATGCGGCACATAGCGCTGGAAATACCACTGGTTTTTCTCGCGCTCGGTTGGCGCGGGAAGGGCCACCACGCGGCAGACGCGGGGATTGAGGCGCTGCGTGACGCGCTTGATGGCGCCGCCCTTGCCGGCCGAATCCCGGCCCTCGAACAGCACCACCACCTTCAACTGCTTGTGCTGGACCCAATCCTGCAGGCGCACCAACTCGTGCTGCAGCCGAAACAGCTCGCGGAAATAGAGTTTGCGGTCGATCGTCGGCTCGGCTTCCTCCGACAGGCCCTCCGCGACCAGCTCGTCGAGCCGGTCCTCTTCCATCTGCATTTCCAGCTCTTCATCAAAACTGTCGGCAATTTCCGCCTTGATGCGGCTGAGCTGGTCAATCATCTGGTCTCGCTCCTTTTGTCGAGAGGGACAGGAGCAGGATTTGATGACAGGGATATGACGGTTCAAGCTGTGGTGGCGAATTCAGGGCTGATGGCGCCGCGCGGGGTGTGCAAGAGAAGCGGAGATGCCCGCCAGCCACTGCGAGGCCCTGACGTCCGACGAGCCTGATCTCTGCAACACGCGAGATCTGTCAATCTTGAGAAAGCTGATCCCGCATCCTCCGTCATCCCTGTGCTTGTCACAGGGATCCAGCCGCCAAGTCTTTGGTCGGATAAAGGCCCTTTGACCCGCCGGACGTCGGGTCGCTGGATCCCCGCCACAAGGGCGAGGAAGACGGAGGATGAGGTGCCGCAATGGGCCAGAAAGGCATTGCCGGGTTTGTCAGGGGGCCCGCCGTTTCCGGCACACCCTAGGGAAGGGTGGCAATTGCTATTTGCGACCAGCCGATACCTTAAGCGGCGGCAAGCGCTTTTTCGATGTCCTGGATCGAGTGACCGGTCAAATCCTTGTCGAGTTCACCGATAAGCACCTCGGAGAGGGATTTATGGTAGCTCTTGCGCATCTCGCCCAGGGTGCGCGGTGCCGCGATGATCACGAGGTTTTTGATCTTTCCATCCAGAACCTGCTTGTTCAGCATATCAGCGACGCCGTTGCCAAAGCCGTCTTCTTCCTGCTGGCTGTCATCCGGATTGGCAGAGCTCGAGGAATGACGCGCACCGGACGAAATCTTCGAGCTGTCGATGTCTTCGTCCGGCATCGCCCTGAGCTTGACATTCTGGGCATCGCCCTCGTTCTGAAAGAGGCTCAGCTTTTCGCCATCGGCGACGGCAATAACTGTATTCTGGGGAAGGTGCATCTTGAAATCTCCATGCTGCGCAAGGCGTAGGCCACCATTGGGGCGGCCAATGCTTGCTTCAGGGCTACAGGAACGCCGCCGGGCGGGGATCGTTCCATGGGAGCGATGGTTTTGGGGATGGTGGTGATTGGCTTCTGTTGTGCACTTTCGGCCAACTCCGCCTCGATGCGGCCGAGCCGGTGGATCATCGGGTTACGTTCTCGTTACTCGCGGCGACATGAGCAGGGTTGATGACAGATGTCGGGTTAAGACTGTTTCCGGTCAACGTGCCTGCCATCTCAATGTCGCTGTGCCAGCTGTTGCGCCAAAAGCGGTCGTTGGTATTTGCGGTCGGATAGTACCCGTGCATGCAGAACTTCAGCCGCCGAGCTTTGAGTACCTACTGCGCGACGGATACCGTCTCCCGAACCTGCCTGACAGCATTGAAGACCTCTCCGGGCATGCCGAACCCTGGAGCGCCATAGAGTAAACGGAGCTCTTCCCAATGACGGTCGGGGTCGAGCAGGACCTCCGCCAAATGATCGAAGCGTCGCAGTTCCTCGGTGCTGATCTCCGTGTCTGGGGATGGCATCGCCCCCCAGTCGTCCCACGGCAGCATCTCGATCTTGTTCAGGCTGGCGAGGTCACGGATCATATTTGAGGCGATGAACCAGAAGCCGCCTTCATCGAAGATGCCAAAGCGATTGGGGTCGTCCTCGCCACGCCGGCAGAGTTGCCAGGCCTGGGCGGCCAGCAGGAACTCACCCGAGGGCAAGTCGAGAGTGTCGAAGACCAGCCCCAGTTCTGCACGCTGAAAGTCATCGATCTGAAAATCGACCATCCGCCAGCGATCACCATTCCAGACCTCCACCACCCAGTGGTCGATCGCCTTGTCAGGAGCGAAATAAGTGCCGAAACCGCACCGCGACCTGGCCGCACGGCCGTGCGCTCGCAAGGCCGACACTGCGAGCAGCGAGAAATGGCTGCAGACACCAACCGCGCGACCCGCAGCAGGACGTGGTGAATTGCCCCCCGCAAGGACGCCGTCCAGCACGGCGTCCACCGATCTCCTTTGCGAGAGTTCACGGCGCTCCGGGGTCAGCTCTTCGCCATATCTCGACGCCCAGTGTTCGTGAAGCATTCTTCCCTGAATCCAGGTGGCTAGGTCGGCGATGTCCGTTGGAGCGCCTGCCAGCCCGACCTTATTCTTCTTTGCCGTGGAATGCGGGCCCGGCTCTCGGAAGTAGTCCAGCGTAACCATGTCCATGAGTATCCTCCAAGGCCGGATGATCCAGCGAGGGCGTATTGGTGTCAAGCGGACGGCGAACGCCCGCTTCGGGCCGAAAGACGCCAAGTCGACCCAGCCGGATTGCGCCAACTGCGGTCATGCGGCATGATCCCAGCCACGGCGTGGGCAGGAGACGTTTGCGACACTTGTACTTCTGAACGCACGATCAAATACTGAACCGTATGGTTCAGTATTCAAATGCCCCTCTCGACCTTTCGTTTGCGGCGTTGTCCGATGCGACACGCCGGGGGATCATCGGTCAGCTTGTGCGAGGGGACGCGTCGATCACCAGTCTTGCGGACAGGTTCCAGATGACGCTGACCGGAATAAAGAAGCACGTACAGGTTCTCGAGCGGGCGGGGCTCGTGGTGACACAGAAAGTGGGACGGGTGAGGACCTCCCAGCTCGGGAAACGCGGCCTCAAGGCGGAGGCCGAGTGGATCGAGGCGCATCGCATGCTCTTCGAGGCCCGCTTTGACGCATTGGACGAGATTATCATGCAAATGCAGCAGGAGGACAGCGATGAGCCAGCAAGGTAACAACGCAGATGGTACGCAGAACCGCACATCATTCGAGCGCAGAGGCGATCGCGAAGTCGTCGTTACACGGACATTCAATGCGCCACTGAGCATGGTTTTCCGGGCATGGAGCGAGCCCGAGCTATTCCGGCGCTGGTGGATGCCAAAATCGGCATCCGGCGTTTCCCTCATATCATGCGATATGGATGTCCGTACCGGCGGAAAATATCGGCTGGAATTCAGCACCAGCGACTTAAACACGATGGCTATCTATGGCAAGTATCTCGAAGTCGTGCCGAACGATCGCATCGTCTGGACCAATGACGAGGGCGAAAAGGGTGCGGTCACGACCGTGACTTTCGAAGGTCAGACAGGCAAGACGCTGCTGCATTTCCACGAAGTCTATCCCTCGAGAGAGGCGCTTGAGGAAGCACTACAGGGATCGGAGGCCGCATTGCCGGAGCAGCTCGACAATTTGCTTTCCAGCAAAGGCGATTAGCGGGGGAAAGCCTCGCCTCGAGGGAGCGCCTGATCTTGGGACGCGAAACCAGGGTTTTCGGCGGCGCGGGGAGGAAGGCGGCCATTCGCACCGACTAGTATGATGGCCGCTTGGGGCCAACAGCCGGCATGGCTGTGACGCGGACCAAGCGGACGGCCAGCAGACTGCCTGTCTCGTCAACGACGTCTTCTTTGAAAGAGCTATTATTTCTGTACTTCAAGGCCAAGTCTCCCTAAAGGGCGGCGTCAGATCGATCCGAGGTAATACCCGATGGCCTCCTCCAATTCGGTTTCCTCATAGCCGAAGTGGGAGCGTACGACCTCTTCCAGTTTTTGGAATGTGTTGCTCACCTGAATGAAATTTTCCTCCGAGGGCGCTTCCGCCAATGCATCTGCCGCACGACTCAGGCGGATGATCAACTCATGGACGACCTCGTGCTCCGCCTTTAGCTTCGCCACAATCTCGCGAAACCTGCCGCCACCCGCTGCCTCAATCCGGGGGAACATGTCGGCGCTTTCAATGTCGTGGTGAAACTTGAGCACTTGGCATTCACGGCCGCAAAGCGATCCGAACGCTCGAAAATTCTCAGCCATATCGAGTGAAAGCACGAGCTGCTTTAGGTGCTCAGGCGGAACGTCCCGCGCTTCGATCCTGGCAAGAATCGCGCCGATTTGACCCATTTCTCTGAGATGATGGCTGTGGATTGCGGCTAGTTGTCGGCCTTGGTGACGGTGCATGTCTGTTGCCTCGGGCACCGGCGGGGCTTTGGGTCGCGCAGCCTCATCGACACTCAGTTCATCCAGCAGTTGGGTCGAAAGATCAGTCATGGAGCATGATATTGGCGTATTATGAGCCAAGTCAACGACGTCTGCTCTGGGCCGAAAACGGACCTTACGGG
>NZ_LSRP01000133.1 GCF_001885585.1 Pararhizobium antarcticum | reverse complement strand
TTTGTCGCGATCCCGGAATTCCAGGGTCTCGGCACAACGGTCGGGCAGCTCTTCTCCGGCGCGCTTGCCGGGCAGATGACCGTCGACGATGCGCTCGCCCAGGCGCAGGATGTAGCAACCCGCGAAATGACCCGCAGCGGCTACATCAAATAACGTTCCTTCCCAAGGACGTGGCTGTCCGGATTTCGGTCCGGGCAGCCAAGGCCAACAGGCGTCAGGCAGAGGAGGCGTTGGCGCCGGACGTGTCGATGCTGATCCCTGACAGAAATCGTTCTGGAATTGCCGTTCTGAAGTCGAAACCCATCTCCTCCGTCACGCATCCGGCACGGCTCCTTTCCACGCCCCCGGTGTCGATCATATAGACGCAGGATCTCGAGAAGATGCAGACGATCATACCCTTCTTCCAGCAAAATTCAGAGAGTTCCCTCTCTCACTTCGACCTGTGCGACGTCGCTAGGACGGCACAGACATCGCTGTACGCCTTCTCCACAAGGCACACTGGTCTGAACTGTATCGCATTCATGTCGCATCTGCGCCTTGCCCAGGCGGTTGCTCTTTTGAAGACCGCCCATGAGACAGTTCCCACGATTGCGTTCCAATGGGCTACACAAACATTGCCAACTTCAACAGGCGATCCCTCCTGCTGCGCGGTTGCACGCCAAGCGGAGACAGAAAGCGGAACGTCCAACACTTGAAAGGACTGTCGATATGCAAGAACAATCCAGCCAGAACGCCCTCGTTCTCGAGAAAAAGGGCGAATTGAGCATTCGGGAAATCGATGTCGCCAGCCACATGGGCCCTGATGACGTCCGGATCAAGATCGCGACGGTTGGGGTCTGTGGCTCCGATGTGCATTACTACACGCATGGCAGGATCGGACCTTTCGAGGTCAAGGAGCCGATGATCCTTGGTCACGAGGCATCCGGCATCATCGTCGCGGTCGGCGCGAACGTCAGAGACCTGTCGGTCGGAGACCGGGTCTGCATGGAGCCAGGCGTACCGCAACCGCTGTCGCGTGCGTCGCGCCTGGGCATTTACAATCTCGATCCCGATGTTCGCTTCTGGGCGACGCCGCCAATCCACGGTGTTCTTACGCCGCGCGTTGTGCATCCCGCCAGCCTTACGTTCCGGCTTCCGGACAATGTCAGCTTTGCCGAAGGCGCCATGGTCGAGCCCTTCGCCGTTGGCATGCAGGCTGCGTCCAAAGCCGAAATCCAGCCCGGCGATGTCGGCCTGGTGCTCGGAGCCGGTCCGATCGGGATCATGGTGGCGATCGCCGCCCTCGCTGGCGGCTGCTCCACTGTGATCGTTGCCGACTTCGCAAAACCAAAGCTGGAAATCGCAGGCCAGTACCCTGGCGTCATTCCCTGCGATCTCAGCGAAACCACGCTCCAGGAGGTGGTCGCCGGATTGACGGGAGACTGGGGGGTCGATGTGCTGTTCGAATGTTCGGGCGCGAAATCCGTCTGGTCGGGAATCCAGACGCTCCTGAAGCCGAATGGCACGATCATCGCCGTTGGCCTGCCGGTCGAGGCGGTTCCGATCGATATTTCGAGCCTTTCCACAAAGGAAATCGTCGTGAAGACCGTGTTTCGCTATGCCCACCAGTACGAGCGGGCCATTGCACTGATTTCATCCGGAAAGGTAGACTTAAAGCCCCTCATTTCCGCAACCTACGACTTCAACGACGCCATTGCCGCCTTTGAACGCGCAGCCGAGGGACGGGCTTCGGACGTCAAGATCCAGATTGAGATGCCTGACCTCTGACGCAGGCCTCCATGATGTTTGACCGTTCGTCTCTTCATGGGGCGCGTGTCCATTCGGAGTAATTTTCGAAGGCTCGCGCAATCGCTGAGCTTTTTTCGTTCCTTTCATTGGTGTTGCCCTGAGCCGCCGGCGAGGATCGGGCGCGGGTTACGATTACCGGGCGATTTGACTTTGTGTGGTTTTGGTTCTGGAAACGCAAAAAGCCCCCTGAGGGGGCTTTTTTGGGATCACGGGGATGTTTGGTTGCGGGGGCCTGAACGCGCAGAGACTTGTAAATTCAGGCCCGCAGCAACGGGCGCTACGGAAATAATTTCCGCTTTGCCAGTTGTGATCAAGTCCCCTGTGCGCCAACAGCGGTCCCGAAATTTGCCCAAAAGTCTGCGCCTGGCGAGACGAGACTCGGTCGGGAGTCTTGACCAAATGCACCGCTGAACGCGGCCTGCCCCCCGCCACATTTACATAGAGGACAGCTTGATCTGCGTCACAATTGAAGTCTCTTCAGCTGCTATGGTCGCGATCACCTGAGGAGGCCTGCTATGCCCTATACGCTCGACAAATCGCTGTCCGGTACCAGTTTTGAAGACGCTGTCAGTCGGACGAAATCAGCTCTCTCCAAACACGGGTTCGGCGTACTGACCGAGATCGATGTCAAAGCAACGATGAAGAAGAAGCTCGATGCCGACATCGACGACTATCTCATACTCGGTGCCTGCAATCCGCAGATGGCATACGAGGCGATGAAGCTGGAACCAAAGGTCGGGGCAATGTTGCCGTGCAACGTGATCGTCCGAGCGATCGACGGTGGCGGCATCATGGTGAGCGCTGTTGATCCGGTCGCATCGATGCAGGCGATTGACAACGACACGCTGAAGGGTTTGGCTGGCAGGGTTCGGTCGATGATCGAGGATGTCGTCGCCGATGTTTGAGAGAAAACAGAATCTCAGTTTGCCGTGGCTATGGAGGCCCTGCCGAGCTTGATCGGTCTGACAGAGACCGCCGGCTAGACCGCAGTCCCCACCAGGGCGCCGATGCCTGCGGTCAGCGCCATCGCGAATGCGCCCCAGAAGGTCACGCGCGCTGTAGCTCTAAAAACGTTCGCGCCGCCGGCCTTCGCGCCGATTGCGCCAAGCAGGCCGAGAAACAGCAACGAAGCGATCGCGACCGAGTAGATCAGCATCGAAGCGGGCGAAAGGACGACCATGAGCAAGGGCATGCCGGCTCCGACCGCGAAGGTCGCAGCCGAGGTCACTGCCGCCTCGATCGGTCGGGCAGCCATGTGCTCGACAATCCCGAGTTCGTCGCGCGAATGCGCATCGAGCGCGTCGTTGGCAGTCAACTGCACGGCCACCTGTCCTGCCAGTTCGTGGGTGAGGCCACGCTTGACATATATCTGTGTCAGTTCCTCAAGCTCGGCCTCCGGAAGCGTCTCGAGTTCCAGCCGTTCCCGCGCCAGATCGGCCTGCTCGGTATCTGCCTGTGAACTCACAGATACATATTCCCCAGCTGCCATGGACATTGCGCCTGCGACCAGACCGGCGACACCCGCCACCAGGATTTGCTGGGTGTTTGCCGATGCCGTGGCGACACCCATGATCAGGCTTGCCGTCGACACGATGCCGTCATTCGCGCCCAGTACGGCTGCCCGTAACCAGCCGATGCGTGACACGAGGTGGTTTTCGGTGTGCAACCGGCTCATGATCTTCTCCTGATCGTGCCTTCGAGGCGTGCCGCCGTTGCGACAGTGTTCGAGATCGTGCCGTATTTCCGGATATTCTTGTGCAGCAGCTCCAGCCTCTGATCGCTCTCGTCGGTGTCGACGACGAGTTCATCGTCGACCGAAACGATCTTGGGAGGGGCATCCTGGCGGACCGCATGAAGGCTGACTTCGACGCCATCAAGCTTGAAATCCAGCATGGGTGTCACTCGTTCGATGCCCTTGATCATGCAGGCGGCAATCGCCGCCAGCAGCAACTCGGCCGGGTTGAAGGCATCGGGAGAACCCGCGAGCCCCGTATCCAGCTTCACCTCAGCCATCTTGGCATTGGCAACACTGCCCTCTGCGTCGACCCTGCGGGCCGCAATCCGGTATTCCAGCATGGCCGCTTCTCCGATGAGTTAACAATGACAGATTGCCAGTGCCTGGCACGCTATCACGCTGCGGCCGGGAAGGTTTGACCCGCATCAAGAAAATAGGGCGATGTCGAGCAACAACAGCGATACGCTTGCGGATACCCCGGCGATGGGAACCCAGATCGCGCAGACGAACACGCCTTGTAGCGGCTCTGCCTCGCTGAGCTCGATGCGGATCAGGGCCAGGTTGATGATCGCAAACACCACCAGCGTGCCTTGGGATGTGAGTTTCGCGAGGCCTTCCAGTGGCACGGTGAGCGCGACCGTGCAGCACCGCATGCGTCAGCGTCAGCCGTCTCATGAGCGCGTGAGGCTTGTCCGTCGCCCTGGTGATCAGGTCGGTCATGGGTATCTCCCCTCGGGATCAGCACTGTAATCGAGTGGCAGTTGCACCTGTATCTCGACACCCGCGTCACCAGGCACTTTGGGGGATATGACAGTTAGCTTCATGCCGGTGCGGTCGGCAATCGCCTTGATGATGGAAAGGCCAAGGCCGCTGCCGCCAACCTTCCCGGGGTCACGCTCGAAGCGGAGCATCAAGCGGTCCATCGCGTCAGACGACAGGACCGGACCATCGTTTGCGACGCAGAGCGTGCCATCCGGTTTCAGGCCTGCCTCGACCAGACCATCGCTTATCCCATGTCGGATGGCGTTTTCGAGCAGATTGCGGAAGAGGATGCCAAGAGCATCCGGGTCGAGCTTGGAAAGCACGGGTTCATCAGGCAGTGAGAGTACAATTCGCTCCTGATCGGACCGTGGAAAATCCTGCACGATCAGCTTTGACGGCCGCTTGGTCACCTACGTGTTCGGCGAACTCGATACTCTTGTGCCAGCCTATGTCGCCACGATTCACAAAAGCCAAGGATCGGAATACCCCGCCGTGGTCATCCCTGTCATGACCCAGCACTTCACCATGCTGCAGCGAAACCTGCTTTACACCGGCGTCACCCGTGGCAAAAAGCTGGTCGTGCTGGTCGGGTAGAAAAAGGCCGTGGCAATCGCCGTGAAGAACGTCTCCGGTCGGCGGCGCCGGTCAAAACTGGATGAGTGGCTGGGGCATCCTGAGGCAGCTGCCCGCCACATCCTGGACTGAGTCTTGGCTGAGCAACGCGAAGGGCGGAGAGCGGAGAGCGGAGAGCGGTCATTGACCAAACCACGACCGTCTGGCCAACCATTCGCATTGCAGGCATTCCGGCAATGGCAGATCAGGTCCTGGACAGGGTTGGAACGCTTTGGTCTTGGGAAGGACAGACCGTCAGGCGGATCATTGAAAGCACTCAAGACATCCTGTTTGCTGGCATTCTTCGGCGTCATAGCTTAAAACTCATCGAGAGGGCGCATTGAACCCTTTCATTTTGTGCAACCCCTCGTTCATGCAGCAAAGTCCGAATGAAACCAATTTATCTGGACGCCGCCGATCTGCGCATTCTGTCTGCGCTTCAGGACTATGGGCAGCTGAGCAAGTCCAAGCTGGCCGAGGTGGTGGGGCTGTCCGCCACGCCGTGCTGGGCGCGGGTGACGCGGTTGAAAAAGGCCGGGTTGATCCTGGGGTTTCACGCCGATATCGCGCTGACACGGATCGTCGATCTGTCCAAGGTTGTCGTAACTGTCTCACTCAAAAGCCATCGCAAGGCCGATTTTGAACGGTTCGAGGCCCATGTGCAGGCCACACCTGAGGTGACCGACTGCATCTCGACCGGGGGCGGGATGGATTATGTGATGACCGTGGTCACCACCAGCCTGCCCGCATTCCAGACCCTGATGGAGGTGATGCTGGACGCCGAACTGGGGATAGACCGCTATATGACCTATATCGTCACCCGCCAGATCAAATCGGCCCGCCCCGACCTTGCGCGCCTTGTCGCAGCGAAGGCGCCAAAGCCCGTGCCGGGGACAAAAGACTGAACGGTCTGGATTTTTGAAAATTTTGGTCTGTTCGGTCTTGTCCGGCCCTTATCTTTGGCCCGCCCACGCAGCTCAGCAAGCATAAATTTCTTGCCACGAACGAGGCGTCGCGCGGTCTTTGACAGACCCGCCAGCAAGGGCAGACAAGATGACAACGGCACAGAATTTCGGGTTCGGGACCCAGATCCGCAAATCCCCCTATTTCGACGCCACGGTGCGCTGGGGGGCGACGGCGTTTTCGGTCTATAACCACATGTACATTCCGCGTGATTTCGGAAACCCCGAGCAGAACTTCTGGAACCTCATCAACGACGCCATCCTGTGCGATGTGGCGGTAGAGCGTCAGGTGGAAATCACAGGCCCCGATGCGCCGCGCTTTGTGCAGATGCTGACCCCGCGCGATCTGTCGAAACTGGCGGTAGGCCAGTGCAAATATGTGCTGATCACCAATGCCGAGGGCGGCATCCTGAACGACCCCATCCTGTTGCGGCTGGAGGAGAGCCGTTTCTGGCTGTCTTTGGCCGACAGCGACATCCTCTTGTGGGCGCAGGGTGTGGCTGTGCATTCGGGGCTGGACGTGACGATCTGCGAGCCCGATGTCTCACCCTTGCAGTTGCAAGGCCCGAAATCGGGCGAGGTCATGCGGGCGCTGTTTGGCGACGACATCATGGACCTGAAATACTACTGGTCGCGCCGGGTGGACCTGGACGGCATCCCGCTGATCGTATCGCGCACGGGCTGGTCCAGCGAACTGGGCTATGAGATCTATCTGCAAGACACCGCGCACGGCGATGTGCTTTGGGAAAAGATCATGGCGGCGGGCAAACCTTTTGGGCTGAAGTCCGGCCATACTTCGTCGATCCGGCGGATCGAAGGTGGCATGCTGTCGTATCACGCCGATGCCGATATCAACACCAACCCCTATGAGCTGGGTCTTGACCGGTTGGTGAACCTTGAAAGCGGCGCCGATTTCATCGGCAAGGCGGCGTTGCAGCGGATCAAAGACACTGGTGTCAGCCGCAAGCAGGTGGGTCTGGTGATCGAAGGCGCGCCGCTGACGGGGCCGAACACCACCTTCTGGCCCATCCACCGCGATGGCGCGGTGATCGGCAAGGTCACATCGGCCATCTACTCGCCGCGCCTCAAGCAGAATATCGCGCTGGGGATGGTGGCCGTGGACCACACTAGCATCGGCACAAAGGTTGAGGTGGCTACCGGCCACGGCACGCTGACCGCCACCGTGGTCGAGCGTCCGTTCTACGACCCGAAAAAGACGCTGGCCGCTTCCTGAGCGCGCCCGACAACAGGAACTGACCCGATGAGCGCACTTTCGATCCAACTGCACTGGCAGCGTGCCGACGCCGAGCTAAAAACCGGGGCCCACTCGAACGCCCATACCGTGCAATATGGTGACAGCTACACCCTGACGGTTGATGCCGCCCCCGATTGGGGCGGTGATCCAGCCAATACCAACCCCGAACATGCGCTGGCTGCGGCGCTGTCCAGCTGCCATATGATGACTTTTCTGGCACTGGCGGCCAAGGCGAGCTGGCCGGTGGCAAGCTATCACGATCATGCGGTGGCCCACCTGGGCAAGAACCCCAAGGGTCAGATATCGGTGACCCAGATCGACCTGCACCCGGTTGTGCGCTTTGACATTGGCTTTGCCATCGATGATGCCAAAATGGCCGAAATACAGGACCGCGCGTATCGCTATTGTTTTATCGCCAACACGCTGGCTGACAGCGTCAAAATCAACATCCTGTAAGCCCCGGAAGGACCGCCCCCATGCATGACGGTGACATTCTTCTGTCCGATCTGGACGAAAACGGTGTCCTGCGTTTGACGCTGAACGATCCCCGTCGCCGTAATCTGCTCTCTGAGGAAATGCTGACCCGGCTCGGCGCGGCCTTTGCCGATGCAGGGACGAATGCGGCGGTGCGGGTGGTGGTTCTGACTGCCCATGGCCCGGCCTTTTGCGCAGGCCATGATCTGAAGGAGTTGACCGCAGACCGTGTCGCGCCTGACAAAGGCCGGGCCTACTATGCCCATATCATGGCGCTGTGCTCCGGCGTGATGCAGGCCATTATCACCTGCTCAAAACCGATCATCGCCGAGGTGACCGGCGTTGCCACTGCCGCAGGCTGCCAACTGGTCGCCAGTTGTGAGATAGCGATTGCGGCCTCTACGGCGCAGTTCAGCACCCCCGGCGTGCGTATCGGCCTTTTCTGTTCCACCCCGATGGTCGCCCTGTCGCGCAACGTCGCGCCCAAACACGCGATGGAGATGCTGCTGACCGGCGACATGACGCCGGCCGCGTGGGCCGCCGAAATAGGGCTGGTGAACCGGGTTGTCGCCCCCGAGGAGTTGCGTATCGCCACGACAGAACTGGCGCGCAAAATCGCGTCCAAATCCAGCCTGACCTTGGCCACCGGCAAGCGCGCCTTTTATGAACAGCGCGAAATGACCCTGGCCGCGGCCTATGACCATGCCTCGGCGGTGATGGTGGAAAACATGCTGGCGCGGGATGCCGAAGAAGGCATCGGCGCTTTCATCGCCAAGCGCGCGCGCCGCTGGCAGGATTGCTGAGGTCATGGTGCAGAACCCCTACAACACCGATCTTGACCGCAATCCGGCAAACTACCAGCCGCTGACGCCGCTGACCTTTCTGGAACGCGCCGCATCGGTGTTCCCCGACCATATCGCTATCGTCCACGGTTCCTTGCGCCGCAGCTATTCCGCGTTCTATGCGCGGTCGCGGCAACTTGCCTCGGCGCTCGCAGGCCGCGGGTCAGGGCGCGGCGATACGGTCTCGGTGATGCTGGCCAACACGCCCGCCATGCTGGAAGCACATTACGGCGTGCCGATGTGCGGGGCGGTGTTGCACTCGATCAACACCCGGCTGGATGCGGCGAACATTGCCTTTCAGCTGGATCACGCCATGGCCAAGGTGGTGATCGTCGACCGCGAGTTCATGCCGCTGATGCGGGCCGCTTTGGCCTTGGCCCGCTTGAAACCGTTCCTGATCCAATATGATGACCCGGAATATGACGGCGCACCCACGCCCTGTGACGCGCCCGATTACGAAGCCTTTCTGGCCTCTGGCGACCCCGCGTTTGACTGGCTGATGCCCGAAGACGAATGGGACGCGATTTCGATCAGCTATACCTCTGGCACCACGGGTGACCCGAAGGGCGTCGTGTCGCATCACCGCGGGGCCTATCTTCTGGCGCAGGGCAATGCGCTGACGACCTCGATGCAGAAACACGCGGTCTATCTTTGGACCCTGCCGATGTTTCATTGCAACGGCTGGTGCTTTCCCTGGACCCTGTCAGCGATCATCGGAACTCATGTCTGCTTGCGGCAAGTGCGCGCCGAGCCGATCTGGAAGGCGCTGGCAGAGGATCGGGTGACCCATTTGTGCGGTGCGCCCATCGTGATGTCGCTGATCCTGAGCGCCCCGTCTGCCGCCAAACGTGACCTTGACCGCCGGGTGCAGTTCTTCACCGCCGCCGCCCCGCCGCCTGAAAAAGTGCTGGCGGATATGAATGAGGCAGGGTTTGAAGTGACGCATCTTTACGGACTGACCGAAACCTATGGTCCAGCTATCGTGAATGACTGGCACGCCGAGTGGTCTTTGCTTCCCTCCACTCAGCAGGCCACGCTCAAGGCCCGCCAAGGTGTGCGGTATCTGCCCTTGGAGCAGGTCGATGTGCTAGACCCGGAAACCATGCGCCCGATGCCGCGCGATGGGCAAACCATGGGCGAAGTGATGTTTCGCGGAAATGTCGTGATGAAGGGCTATTTCCGCAATCCCACGGCCACAGCCGCCGCCTTTTCCGGTGGCTGGTTCCATTCGGGTGATCTGGGCGTGATGCACCCCGACGGCTATCTGCAACTCAAAGATCGATCGAAGGACATCATAATCTCGGGTGGCGAAAACATTTCGTCAATCGAGGTGGAAGAGGTGCTTTACCGCCATCCGGCCGTGGCAGTCGCCGCCGTGGTCGCCATGCCTCATGACAAATGGGGCGAGACGCCCTGTGCCTTTGTGGAACTGGCTGAAGGACAATCCGCGGACGCCGAGACTTTGCGACATTGGTGTTGCAGCCATCTGGCAGGCTACAAGGTGCCAGGGCAGTATGTGTTCACCGCAATTCCACGGACATCGACAGGCAAGATACAGAAGTTCGTTCTGCGCGAGCGGGCACGTGAACTTGCCGTTTGACGTTCGGGGCCCGCCCGAAAGGGCCGCCGCAGTGGATTATCAGAACTCTCAACTTGAAGGACGCGACGCATGAAAGCCCAGCCCAAAGCCAGTCACTTCGTCAATGGCCGCTACCATGAAGACAGCGCCGGCGCGCCGATAGAGGTGATCTATCCTGCCACAGGTGAGGTGATCGCGGTCTTGCATGAGGCAACCGCTGCGGTGACCGAGGCGGCCTTGGCCAGTGCTGCCCGCGCGCAAAGTGAATGGGGGGCTATGCGCCCGGTGGAACGCGCCCGCATCCTGCGCCGTGCCGCCGATATCATCCGCGAGCGCAACCACCAATTGTCGAGCCTTGAAACGCTGGATACCGGCAAGCCGATGCAGGAAACACTGGTGGCTGACTGGCAATCCAGGGGCTGATGCGCTGGAATATTTCGCCGGGCTTGCCCCCACCGTCACGGGCGAAACCATTCCTGTAAGCCGCGATTTTGTCTATACGGTCCGCGAACCGTTGGGGTTTGCGTCGGCATCGGCGCGTGGAATTACCCCAGCCAGATCGCCTGCTGGAAATCGGCCCTGCCTTGGCTTTGGGCAACGCGATGGTGTTCAAACCCTCGGAGGTGCCCCCCCTTGGCGCGTTGAAACTGGCCGAGATCTTCGTCGAGGCCAGCCCGCCGGCGGGTCTTTTCAACGTGGTGCAGGGGCGTGGGGCGGTGGGTTCGGCTTTGGTCACCGATGCGCGGGTGGCCAAGGTGTCGCTGACCGGATCGGTGCCGACGGGGCAAATGGTCTATGCCGCCGCCGCCGCAGGGGTGCGCCATGTCACTATGGAATTGGGGGGCAAGTCGCCCTTGGTGGTCTTTGACGATGCGAGTGTCGAGGATGCCGTGGGCACAGCCATGCTGGGCAATTTCTATTCGGCTGGGCAGGTGTGCAGCAACGGCACACGGGTTTTCGTGCAAAAAAGCATCAATTCCAAGTTCTTGAAATCCTTGGCTGAACGCGCCGCCAAGATCCGGATGGGCGATCCGTTGGATGAGGCCACCCAGATGGGGCCTTTGGTGTCCGCGGTGCAACACGACAAGGTGCTGGGTTATATCGCCACCGCCAGGGCCGAAGGGGCCACGCTGGTTTGCGGTGGCAGTCGCGCGGCCCCAAACACCGGCTATTATGTGGAACCCACCGTCTTTGCCGATGTAACGGACAGCATGACCATCGCCCGCGAAGAGGTGTTCGACCCGGTGATGGCGGTTCTTGATTTCGACACTGACGAAGAGGTGATCGCGCAGGCCAATGACACCGAATTTGGTCTCGCAGCAGGCGTGTTCACGGCAGATATTTCCCGCGCGCATCGGGTGATTGCGCAGTTGCAGGCGGGCACCTGCTGGATCAACGCCTATAACCTGACGCCGGTCGAGGCGCCTTTTGGCGGCTCGAAGCTGTCAGGCGTCGGGCGTGAAAACGTCATGCGGCGGTGCACCACTATACACAGGTCAAAAGCGTTTATGTTGGCATGGGTCCGGTCGATGCGCCTTACTAAGTATCTGGTAGCGTTTGGAAAAAATGATAGGGGTCGGCCGACGGGTGGATGGACTGATGCAGGCAGATGATGTGATCATCGGGGCAGGCTTGGCCGGTTCAGCCATGGCTTACCGTTTGGGCGAGGCAAGCAAGCGGGTGATTGTGATTGTGATTGAACAGGTCGGCTCAGATGTCGGACCCTGCATCAGATACCCGGCACCGTAATGGGAGAAAGCCGATGGAAGAGTATGACTTTATCATTGTGGGATCTGGCTCAGCCGGATCGGTACTTGCGCGCCGTCTGAGTGAAGACCCCAACCATCGCGTTTCGGTCCTCGAATACGGCGGCAAGGACAAGTCGATCTTTATCCAGATGCCTTCGGCCTTATCGATCCCGATGAATACGAAAAGTATGATTGGAGCTTTCATACCGAACCCGAACCGGGTTTGCCGGTGACCTGAGACCCTGAACTTCCTCCAGAATTTGGTAGAGTCCGTCACAATCTGCTCTGGGACCAAACTTTGGACCGCCGGAAGCTGGAGTTTTCCGGCTCTGATCATGATGGCTGGCTGGTTGCGCCACCGGGATTGTGTAGGGCAATCGGGACGTTATATCCGATTGCCGAGTGAGG
>NZ_LSRP01000132.1 GCF_001885585.1 Pararhizobium antarcticum | reverse complement strand
CAGACCGCCGAAATCCAGATCCGCGTCGCACTGATGAACCGTTTCAACGCCCTCGGCACTGCCGAGATCGTTCGCGTAGCCGGACAAATACGGGGAAAGGGCCGGTCATGTCTCAAGCGAGAGTTACGCAACAACGCCCCTCAGAGGTCTCACGTTCCCCCGCCAAAACGAACGTCAGGCGACCGTGATCAAGCCGCGTTTTCTCCGGAAATACCGACTTGGTCGCGAAGCCACCTGTGCCCTTCATCTTGTTGGCTGCGTTCATGCCAGAGCATGCGGTAGCCGAAGCCCGGGATCTCAAAGGGGGCGGGGAACGTGGCGATCCGGCCGGTCTGGACCAATTGCCGTGCGGCGCGGGTCGGCAGGGTCAGCACCATGTCAGACGCCGCGATGATTGTGGCAGCGGTCGCAAAATAGGGGATATACAAACTGATCCTGCGCGACCGGCCGATCAGGGCAAGGGCCTCGTCAACGACACCGGTCCGCCCTCCGAACACAGCGATCAATGCCTGTGGCCAGTTCAGAAATGCATCCACCGTGACTGGTCCGTCCTGCAGGATGGAGTGATCATGTCGTACAAGGCAGGCGTAATCTTCGGTGTAGAGATTGCGGGCGCGCAGTCCGTCGGGCGCCGGGTCATCGGTGTAAAACACCAGATCGGTCTGGCCTTCACCCAACTGGCGCATTGCATCGGGGCCAAAGCCGAGCACCTCCAGCCCTATGCCGGGCGCAATGCGGGAGAGGTGCGCCATCAGCGCAGGCAGCACCGCAAGCGCACCGTAGTCTGTCGTGGTCAGCCGGAACACCCGTGTGCTGGTGGCGGGGTCGAATTCTGATGGGGAAAGAAACACCGTCAACTGTGCGATCACGCTTTCCAACGGGCCGCGCAACGCCATCGCACGTTCGGTCAGGATCATCCCCCCTGGCGCCCTGACCATCAAGGGATCACCCAGAACCGCCCGCAGCAGCGCGAGTTTCCGGCTGACGCCGGGCTGGCTCATGTTCAGACGCTCCGCCGTGCGCGTGGTGTTGCGGGTTTCATACAGGGATTGCAGCACCAGCAAGGTGTCCAGATCAAGCCCAGCGTAATTCATTATTTGCATGGCGACTATCCGAATGATTTATTTCCATGATGGTTCAGCAGAAGCGACAGTGCAAGCACGACAATCACCTTCAGCGAACGAGGCCACAAAGATGGTACTTCAGACCTTTCGCAGCGCCGCCCTTGCTGCTGCCCTGCTGCTTACGGCAAGTCAGGGCTTTGCCCAGACTGCCAACACCGAAACCGTCAAGCTGTTCTATCAGGCTTTCAGCCAGAACCAGCCTGAACTGCTGGACGGCGTGCTGGCCGAAAATTGGGAGGACGTTCCGCCGAACGAGGGCCAGGAGATCGGCCGCGACGCTTTCAAGCCCTTCGTGACCGGGTTCCACCAAATCTTTTCGGACCTGACCATCGTGAACGATGCCATCATCGACGCCGGTGAAACTGTCGTCGTGCGTTCGACGATTTCCGGCACGCAGGCAGGGACTTTCGCGGGATTCGAATCGAAGGGCAAACCTTTCTCGGTAATGGCGATCGACATCCATCAGTTTAAGGACGGGATGGTGGTCAAGACTTGGCACGTCGAAAGCTGGCTCGGCGGTTTGTTCCAGATGGGCGCGTTTGAATAGGTCAAGCCCGCCTTTTTCGGGACGACCATTTGGTTGAGCCCTGAAGATGCGCTGCAAAGCAACAGCGCACTCCCGGATGGGAGTGTGCTGTTTCGCGACCCCATCCACCAGTTGACCACCAACCACCGGAGCCTGACATGACACAATCTGAAAACGATCCCGCAACGCAGCCTCCGCTGGCCGATGGGATGACCGAGGCTGGGCAATCGACGCAAAACTGGGGCGAAACCGGGCGAATTGATACCGGCAGCTACACCGCCGCGCGCGTGTGGTTTGCCTCACAGGGCGATCAGGTGGTGGCCAATCTGTTCACGCCCAACACCCCCGGCCCGAAACCTGTAATTGTGGTGCTGGGCCCCGTAGGCAATGTCAAAGAGCAATCCGCCATGCAGTATGCCACCCGGCTTGCAAGGCTGGGGTTCGCGACACTGATCTTTGATCCGCGCACAATGGGCGAAAGTGCGGGCGCTCCCCGGCGGAACGAAAGCGGTGCGGGCAAGGTGCAGGATCTGGTCGCAGCGCTGGACTTCCTCTCTACCCGGGCGGAGGTGACTGCCGACCAGCTGTTCATCCTTGGCCTGTGTCAGGGCGTCAACTGGGCCATCGAGGCGGCGCTGATCGCCCCGGAGGCCCGCGCGGTGGCACTGGTCGCAGGGCATTATCTGACACCGGAGGTCAGCGCGATGTATCTTGGCGGGGCCGACCATGCCGAAGCGCGAATTGCCAAGGGCCGCGCTGCCGCTAGGAAATTCCACACAACGGGCGAGGTGGACTACATCTCGGTCGTGAGTGACAGCCTTGCAGCGCCCGAGCCGGACGCCCTGCTGACATTCGATGTGGCGCAAATGTACTACCGCCCTTGGGCCTTTCGCAATCGATTCCTGAACCATCGCGGCTTCTGGGAGAACCGGCTCACGGCGATGAGCGAGCAGGAGCTATGGTCGCAGCGCACTGATCTGGCCGTGACGCGCCTGCACACCCCGACCCTGATGATCCACGCCGATTTTGCGGCCAGCGGCCCGCAGGTGCCCCGGACCCTTTTCGATGCAATTCCGGCCACGCATAAGGAACTGGTCTGGCTCGGCAACCAGTCGCAATTTCAGTTCTACGAAGACCCGATCACCATCGACACCGCCGTCACACAGATTGCGCGCTTTCTGGACAGCGTCCAGCCATGACCATTGACCCGTTTTCCGCAATCCAGTCGGCCACACGAACCCATCGGCGCAGTCATGGCTGTGGAGCCTATACCTTTGAGGATGGGCCCGCCCTGACAAGTATGGCCGCTGCGTCAGGCGCGCGCCGTATTCTCGAACTCGGCACCGCCTTGGGTTACACAGCCTGCTGCCTTGCGGCAGGTCATCCCGAGGCAAGGGTGGATACCATCGAGGGCGACCCGGATCATGCTCGGCTCGCGCTCGAACAGATCGGTTCGGTGGGCCTGTCGGACAGGATCACGGTGCATCATGGCGATTTTGCAGCAGTCTTGCCGGCGCTTGCTGGAGGATATGGCCTCATCTTTTTTGACGGCTTTGCGCCGGACATAATCGTGCTCGAATGGCTCACTGAAGTTCTGGACCCAGGCGGGATGCTGGTTTGCGCCAATCTGGGGCTGGCAAGCAACCGCCGTCATCTGATGGCGCTGCTGGATGACACTGCGGTCTGGATGAAGGAAGACCCGATTGAAGGCGGCGCGACGGTCGTCCGCGTCAAACGCAGGTGATCGGAGCGAAATCGTTATGACCCCTTACGCTGAAGTGGAAAATAGGGACAAAAGTCGCTGCACCACAAATCTCCGCGCCGGGCTTGCGGTTTTTCTTTCGTGCCAGATAACATAGTATTTGAACGCGCGAGACCCGGCGATGGGGCGGATTGCAATGCCGTCGGTCACCTCGGTCTGGGCAAGTCTTTCCGGCAACGAAGCAACAAGCCCAAGTTCCGTGACGACACGGCGCAGTACGCCCATGTGGGGGGTGGTCAGTTTCAGTGGCCCGTCGGCCATTACTTTTTCGGGAATCATTGCGGTGGGCGAGGGATATGAGAATTCAGCCCGCGGAACCAACGCAAGTTCTTTCGGGGCGATCGGGCCTTTGCCCTGTGCCAGCGGATGTCCGCTGGGGATCAGTGCAACCCAATGGTCGTCGAACAGGTACTGGCGGACGAAATCATCGGGGGCCACGACATTGGCGTAAAGGGCAAGGTCGACTGCACCCTCTCGCATCGCCTCGAAGGTCGATGGGACCAGCGGCACAATATCGATGGAAATTCCGGGTGCAGTCCTTGCCAGATCACGCATCAGGGTGATCGCCACGACAAACACGGCATAGTCGGTGCCCGCCACCGTCAATCGGATACGGTCGGTGGCCGGATCAAAGCGGGAGGGCGCCAGAGTGCTCTCGATTGCGGCGATCAGGCGATCAAGCTCGGGCGCGATCTTGCTGGCATGGTCGGTGACCTTCAGCCCGGCACCCGACCGGACAAGGAGCGGATCGCCGATGATCTGACGCAGCGCCGCCAGTTTCCGGCTGGCGGTCGGCTGGCTGATTGATAGTTGCTGCGCCGCCGCCGAAAGATTGGGCTGCCGGACGAGCAAGGCAAGCAGGCGCAGACTGGTGACATCAACGCTGGACAACCGTTCGAAGTATTCATTTTCGTTGCTCATACTATGCACATCCATCTATTTTCGTTTGTTTGCAAGAGACATATCTGAGCGTCATGGAAATCAGGAGACACGATATGCGCCTTCTTACGACCGTGACCGCCATGACCCTTTGGGCATCCGCGGCGCTGGCTGAAACCGTAACCACACCGCCCTTCATCGAGGCGGTTCACCCGATGAACGGCGACGTTCTTGGCGTTGCTATCGGCCCCGGCGGGCCGGGCGTGGAATTTTCCTCGACAGAGACCAATGGCGGGCTCTATCGGCTTGGTCAGACAACCGTGCAGATCCCGATGTCCGACGGAAAAGGATTGCGCAACCCGACCGGCCTCACGGTGGCGGATGGGATGATCTATCTGGTCGACGGGAACGAGATTCTTGCAGTCACTGCCGAGGGCGACGTACTCTGGCGGGTTGCCGACGGGCGTGAAGGCGTATTCTTGTGGAATATCGAACTGGCTGCGGACGGTCGCTTGCTGGTCAGCGATTTCGGCAACGGGCGGTTTGTTTCGGTGAACCGGACTGATGGCGCGATCAGCGATTTTGCGCCCGGCCTTCATTTGCCCACTCTGGCCCGATTCACCGTAGCAGCCGATGCAATCTGGGCGATCACCTGGGGTTCGGACGCCGACTTTGACAGCACGCTTTACCGGGTAAGCCAGAATGGTTCTGAGTGGAAGGCCGACGCTGTGACAAGCGGCTTTGGCAATGCCGAGGCTGTGGCGCTTCAGGGCGAGAGCATTCTTGTCGGCGGGTACCGCGGCCATGAGACCGCGCCAGCGGCCAGGCTGATTAGGGTGGATCCTGCGACAGGGACGGTTGCAGGTCTGACAATGGGGGGCGATACCCAAGGGATCAGCGACATCATGATCGACGGCGACACGGTTTATCTGACCTTTCCACCCGACGCGAAATATTCCCGTTTCCCGACCGCTGACCTAAAGTAAACCCTGATGTGGAGGGCCCTGCGCGATCATCCCCATACGCTTTGGGGCCTTCTGACCCTTCCGGGGGTCGTCTTTTTGATCCTCTGGCTGGCCAGCGGGCATGGTGGCGCCGGGCGTTCGGCAACGGCCCTCCTGCTTCATCCAACCGGAGAACTGTCGGCCCGGCTGATGGTCGTGACGATGGCGATCTCTCCCATGCGACACGTCCTTCCCGGCTCGGATTTCTGGCGCTGGATGCGACGGCGGCGGCGATATTTCGGGGTTGCGGCCTTTGGCTATGCCCTGCTGCACACGGCGCTTTATCTGGCGGACATGGGCAGTCCGGGTGCGGTTATGTCCGAGGTGGCGCTGTCGGCAATCTGGACCGGATGGCTGGCCTTCCTCTTGTTGGTGCCGCTCGCACTGACGTCGAACGACGCTATGCTGTTCCGTTTGGGCAGGTATTGGCGACTTCTGCAAAGGCTGACCTATCCGGCCGCACTGGCCGTACTCGCGCATTGGCTGCTGATCCACGACGGTGCTGCTGCGGCACTGGTGCATTTCGGCCTGCTGGCAGCACTTCAAGTCTTGCGATTGCGTAACACCCTGAAACCAATGGAGACCTGAAATGACCCGTTCGATGATTGCCTTGATACTTCTCAGCCTGTCCACCACCGGCGCACACGCGACAGGCCGGTTTCATTGCGAAGCGACGGACCGCGCCGCCTGGCTTGGCGAAACGCAGGTGACCGAAAGGCTGACCGCCGCAGGCTGGCAGGTAAGCCACATGAAAGAAGATGGCGGCTGCTGGGAAGTGTATGGCACCGATCCGCAAAACCGGCGTGTCGAGGCCTATCTGCATCCCGTCAGCGGAGAGGTCCAGCTGGTGTCGCAGCGCGGCACCGTCGTCTTCGACATCCGCGACGCCAACGAATAACGCACTCCCCACCAGATCGCCGCTAACGACTGTTCACATAAACCCCGCAAAACAAGGATATCCAGCCGATGACTATTTCCAGACGCGACGCGTTGCTTGCGCTTTCGGTATCGCCGCTGGCGGCATGCCTCACCCTCCCGGCCCAGGCGCAGGAAGCCGGGGTCCCGCTGGCGGCTACCGGAGCAGCCGAGGACGGGCTGCCGACACAGGTCTGGGCTGCTGAACAGCGCCTGAAATGGTCCGGTTTTGCCGTTGAACGCGTGACGTTCGAAAGCCAGGGGGTGCAGGTTGTCGGAAATCTGTTTGTGCCCGAAGGGAAATCCAGTCTTCCGGCCGTGGTGGTTCTGGGGCCAGTCGGTTTTGTCAAGGAGCAGTCGCCGCTGCAATATGCCTCGCGGCTGGTGCGCGAAGGTTATGTGACGCTGATATTCGACCCAAGATTTCATGGCGAGAGCGGTGGCGAACCCCGTCGGTTCGAAAGCGGTGCCGAGAAAACCCGCGATCTGTCTGCCGCGATCGATTTTCTCGCTGCCCGACCCGAAGTCGATGCCCAACGCATTTCGCTGCTTGGCATCTGCCAAGCCGTAAACTGGGTCGTCGAAGCTGCGCTGGTGGATCCGCGGGTGAAGTCCGTAGCACTGGTGGCCGGACACTACCTGACGCCAGAACTGGCGGAAATGTATCTGGGCGGCCCGGCCAATGTCGAGGCGCGCATGGCGAAAAGCAAAGCGGCCGAGATACGATTTCGCGAGACCGGCAACGCCGACTACATTCACATCGTCAGCCCCTCGCTTGACCAGCCCGATCCCGATGCACTGCTAAGGGCTCCGCATATCCAGATGTTTTATATCCGCTGGGCCGACCGCAACCCGGACCTCGCGCATCGCGGACTTTGGGAAAACCGGCTTACTGCAATGAGCGAGCATCTGATCTGGGGGCACCGGGTTGATCTTGCCCTGCCAGGGGTTCAGACGCCAACCTTGATGATCCACGCGCAAAACGCCGCGAGCGGTCCGGAATTGCCGCAACTGTTGTTCGACACCATCCCGGCCGCGCGCAAGAAGTTCGTTTCGCTGGGTGAGCAGAGCCAACTGCAATTCTACGAGGACCCGATCACCATCGATCAGGCCATCCCCCATATCGCAGAATTCTTTGCCTGACAGCGGACAGATCAAACCTTCCTGGCGAACTTCGCCCTCGGGCATGGCGTGCCCGAGGCTCGCCTCCAAACGCGTCATGGTCATGAATGCCATGCAATCCTGAACCTGCTTCTGAACAGAATAAAAGGAGACCATCATGAACAACCAACCAGAACCGAACCGCCGACAGACCCTGCAGATGCTGTTGATCGCGGGCGGTGTGGGAAGCACCATAATTGCGTCGGGCGGTATTGGCGCGGCTGTGGCACAGAGCGCAACAGATACCCAAGCCGATCTTGCGTCGCGGATGAAGTCTGAAGCCTTGAAATATCTGGCGTCGCTCGATCCTGCCAAGGCACAGCGGTCCTCGTTTCCCTTTGGCGGCGAAGAACGCACGCGTTGGCATTGGACAATGACGTCAACTTTTCCGCGCAATGGTGTGACATTGGGCGAGTTGGACGCATCCCAGTACCAGGCAGCCATGGACTTGCTGGCCGCAAGTCTGTCTTCGCGCGGCTTTGACAAAGTGCAAGACATCATGCGGTTGCAGGCACTCCTGCCTACCGGGGCCGCCGATCCGCTTGCATACCACGTTTCGGTCTTTGGCGATCCGAACGATGTGCAATGGGGCTGGCGCCTTGAAGGACACCACTTGTCGCATCACTTCACCGTCGTCGACGGTAAGGTGTCGATGACGCCGTTCTTTCATGGATCATGGCCAACCACGACCCAGACAGGCTTTCGGGCGATGCCCCGCGAAGAGGATGCAGCCCGCGAGTTGGTGCTGTCCCTGACGCCGGCGCTTCGCAATAGAGTCGTCTTTCAGGAAAATTCACTGAGGCACGTGACGCAGAATGACATATCGGTCAGCGCGTTGCCGGTCGTTGGCCTCCGGTTCTCGGAATTGGGCAATGACCAACGGGCTTTGGCGGCCGAGATCGTGGCCACCTATCTGGCGGCCCTGCCGACAGCGATCGCCATTGAAAAGCAGGCCCGATTCGATGCGTCCGCAAGCGATGCGCTCAGTTTCGGCTGGGCAGGCTCGCACACGCCCAATCAGTCGCATTACTATCGCATCCAAAGCGAAACGTTCCTGCTGGAGTTCGATAATTCACTGAACGAGGGCACGCACATACACAGCGTCTGGCGCGACTTTGGCGGCGACTTCGGAACGGATCATTTGAAGACATGAAACCGGGGAGTTTGATGCCACGGCTCAATGGTGCGATCCTTTCGAAGAAACGGAAGGAAGCATTATTGTCAAATTGCTTGCGGGCAAGAATACGCACCGGTTCACTCTCGGCACCCTCCGAGCCACTCAGGCCCAGGTTTCAAGTGCAGCACGCACGGCCCGCAGGGCACAGGATGTTGCGATGGACAAACGATCAAGCACCTCAACGGCGAGGAACGTGGCGTGATTTCGTCGGAGCATCGGCGCAGAGCGAGCCTTGGGGCGATCGGCTCGTTGCCGGGGTGCCGCGCCTCGACGATCGGGCGGGAACTGCGGCGCGGCCGTCCGGAAGTAGACCCCGCCCAGCCGTATTGCGCGCAGCTTGGCGGGGGCCGATATCGGGCGCGCCGCAAGCGGTACGGACGACATCGCAAGATGGCCTTTGGCGGTTGGCTTCAGGACTTTGTGCAGAGCAAGTTGATCCACAATCGCTGGTCTCCGGGGCAGATTGTGGCCGAGCGCAAGACCCGCTTTCTCATCTTCAGCAAAATGCACGGCTGCACTGTCGACGCGGCTTGGAGGGGTTTACCCGCCAGATGAAACGCCTGCCCCCCCTGCTGCGCCGGTTCATGACTTACGACCGTGGCAGCGGGATGGCCTGCCATCCGGAACTGGCGCGACGGCTGAAGACCGGCATCTGGTTTTGCGATTCGCACACCCGCTGGCCGCGCGCCAGCAACGAGAGCACCAACGGACAGATCGCGCCATTTCTTCACCAAAGGCACCGACCTTGGGCACCATCAGCCCGAACGAACTGAACGATGCCGCCCGCCTGATGAACCAGCGCCCCTGCAAGACCCTCGGATGGAAAACACCCGAAGAAGCCATGGCCGAAGAACCCGCGGCCTCCCGATCAAACGTTGCACTTGAAACTTGAATTCAAGCATCCCCGCCCAAGAACGATTCAGCAGCAAGCGCCGTTTCTCGCCCATCTCTGACCAGCAATCAAACAAATCAGCGGTCCGTCTGTCACGCAATGTCATCATGCCAAAGTAAAGCCGGTTCAACGACCAAAATGAATCGACTTTTTACCGCTCCGTCAACTTTCGGGCATGCTCACTTTTGTTTGGCGAAACGGCCATATTATAATGGAGAATGCCCTTGCCCCTTGTCAACTCCCGGACCCGCTTCGGCACTGTCGCGCGCAGTCTGCACTGGTTGACGGCACTGCTGATCCTGACCGCCATCCCGCTTGGTCTATATGCCAACAGCCTGCCCTATGCCACTTCGGACGCGCTTGCCACAAAGGCGCAGGTGTTCTCGCTGCACAAGACGCTGGGTGTGGCCGCGTTTTTCGTGGCGCTGGTGCGGATCCTCTGGGCATTGACCCAACCCCGCCCGGTGCCATTGCACCCCGATCGTCGGGTCGAAACGGCGGTGGCAGATCTTGTCCATTGGATATTGTACATCTCGCTTTTGGCCGTTCCGTTGTCGGGTTGGGTGCACCACGCCGCAACCACCGGCTTTGCACCGATCCTTTGGCCATTCGGCCAGAACCTGCCCCTTGTCCCGAAAATCCCGGCGGTCGAACATGTCGCGGCCACGGCACATTGGCTTTTCACCAAGCTGCTGATTGCCGCGATCCTGCTGCACATCGCGGGCGCACTGAAACACCACCTGATCGACCGCGACGCGACGCTGCGACGAATGATTTCGGGTGTTGTCGCCCCCGGTATACCGCAAGCCCCCCGCCATGGTGCCGCCCCAATGCTGGCGGCCCTTGCTATCTATGCGGCGGGCTCAGGCCTTGCCTTTGCTCTGACGCGGGCCGAGCCCGAACCAATTGAAACCGCCACCCCTGCGGTGACGACCGGCAATTGGCAGGTCACCGAAGGCACCCTGTCCCTCGGCGTCCGCCAGATAGGGGCAGATGTGCAAGGCAGCTTTGCCACCTGGTCCGCCGACATCACGTTTGACGACACGACTGGTATGGGCAACGTCACCGTTTTCATCGACATCGCGACCCTGACACTGGGGTCCGTCGGCGATCAGGCGAAGGGTGCCGAGTTCCTCGACGCTGCGACCCACCCCACCGCGACCTTTACCGCCGCGATCCGGCCCGAAGGTTCAACCTTCATCGCGGAAGGCACCCTCGCCCTGCGCGGCATGTCGCAATCCCTGGCCATGCCCTTCTCGCTGACGATCGAAGGCGATACTGCCCTTATGGAAGGCAGCACGTCCATTGACCGCCGCACCTTTGGCATCGGAGCAAAGTACCCCGATGAAGCGACCGTCGGGTTTGCCGCCGATGTCACCGTCGGTCTGACGGCAAAGCGGACGAACTGACCCCAGCTTTCATCGTGGCCAAAATGTCCCAAGGCGGGCCAAGGGGGGTGCACCCGCCCCCCCGGCCCCCGGTTGAAGTAAAAGCGAAAGGCCGTCCGCACCGCAGACGGCCTATTTCTCTTGCGCAGAAATGGATTACTCGGCCTTCATCGCCTCGACCGAGATCTGCAACGTCACGTTGTCGCTTACGTAGGGGGCGTACATGCCCAGACCGTAGTCCGACCGTACCAGCGTGGTGGTTGCCGAGAAACCGGCCCAGGGCTTGGCGGCCATTGGATGGTCACCCATCGCATTGAGCACGGCATCCAGAACCACCGGCTTGGTCACCCCGTTCAGCGTCAGATCCCCAGTAATCTTTGCCGTATTCTCGCCCGTCATCTCCACGGCGGTCGACGTAAAGGTGACCATTTCGTCATCGGCCGCACCAAAGAACTCGGGCGCCATGAAATGATCGAACCGCTCTTGCCAGCCCGTCAACATCGATTTGACCGGGAACGACACGCTGACCGACGACGCGGCCCGGTCGCCGGCGTCCAGCATGATCTCTCCGGCGAAGCCCGAAAACATGCCGTAACTGGTTGAAAAGCCGAGGTGATCATAGCTGAAAACGATCTGGCTATGGCTGGAATCCAGCACGTACTTTTCGGGTGCAGCCAATGCGGGTGCGGCCAGCAAGGCGGCGACGGCGGTTAGGGACGCAAGACGGATCATGGTGTCATCCTGTACAGGTGTGTGAGGCGCAAATCGCGTCTCCTGATTTTCGTGACAGTCAGATATGCACTTACAAACGAACGAAAATAGATAGATTTGAATAGTATGACTATCAAAAATGCATACCTTGAGCGGCTCTCCAGCGTGGACGTGGCCAGCCCCCCCTGTGTCAAGGAAGTTGTCCGCTGCTCTACTTTTCCTCTATTTCTCAGGTGGGCGGGATAGGACGATGACGTGGGATATTCACCGGAACGAAAAGTGGCTGTGCTGAAGCGTGTGCTGCCGCCAAACGCGATGGCCAATCGCGCCATGTGCCACCCGTGTAGCGTTCCTGCAACGTTCACCGCTGGAGCACTTCGATGCCGTAGGTTTTCCATCAACCTTAAAGGGCTCACCCACATCGCAGTTTTCGCGCTTTTGTTGACCTATTGTTGACCCGTCGTTCGGACATGCAAAAAGCCCCGCGTGATGCGGGGCGTAAAGCATTGTAGTTATTGTGTTTTTTGGTTGCGGGGACAGGATTTGAACCTGTGACCTTCAGGTTATGAGCCTGACGAGCTACCGGGCTGCTCCACCCCGCGTTATTTTTATGTTCGAATGCAAGAAGGCCGCTGACGCGGCCTTTATGTTGGCTTTTGGCCTTATATGTATTGAGAAGA
>NZ_LSRP01000131.1 GCF_001885585.1 Pararhizobium antarcticum | reverse complement strand
TCTGGCCTACTGGAACGCGGAAGCCGTCAAGGCGGGCAACCTCGCGCCTCAGCTGAAGATCGAGAATGAAAAAGAACAGCCGATCACCGTCAACTACGACGAACTGGTCAAGAGCTGGCAGAAATAAGCACCGGACGCTGACACGGTGATTGCAAGAACCAAAACGCCCGGAGGTCATCCTCCGGGCGTTCTTTTGCATGGGTTTCGTTGATAGTGAAAAATAAATAATTTTCACAAATTCAGAATTCTGCTCGAATGAGAGTATTTTGCCAACGCACATTTTCTGATAAATTTTCGATAAATCAGCAATTTTAGCTGAAATAATTGAATATTTTTGATGGGCTTGAAAAAGAAAATTATTTACAAATACGCTGCATTTGATATCAGTGGTTACCGGGGTCGCCGTTGGCCCGTCACCTCTCGGACAGAATTTGTCTGATGAAGGTTTTGACAGCAGACACGCACAGGATGGGCAGAACATGGCATTCGTATCGATGGGGCCGATGCTGAAGCGGGCGCAGGCCGACGGTTACGGCATCGCCGCCTTCAACATGATTGACTACAACAGCGCGCGTTCCATCGTTGAAGGCGCTGCCGATATGAACGCTCCGATTATCGTTCAGGTCTCGGTGAAAACCATCCGGCATTGGGGCTTCAAGCCAATCGCCACCTGGGTCCGCATGATGGCGGAAGATACGGACGTTCCTGTCGCGCTTCATCTCGATCACTGCACTGACGAAGACGTCATCAAGCGCTGCATCGATGCCGGCTGGACGTCAGTGATGTTCGACGGTTCGTCTTTGCCCTTTGCCGAAAATCGCGAACGCTCGGAGGCCATTTACCGGCTGACGGAATCGGCCGGCGTCGGCCTTGAAGCCGAAATCGGTGCCATTGGCGGTGTCGAGGACGACAAGTTCGTCGCCGAGGATTCCGCCATACTCGCCGACTATGACGAATGCCTCGAATTCGTGAAGAACATGCCGAATCTGGCGGTCTTCGCGCCAGCCATCGGAACGGCGCATGGGGTCTACAAGGGCCAGCCGAAAATCGCTTACGCACTGCTCGAAAAGATCACGGCTGCGGTGGCCATCCCGATCGCGCTTCATGGCGGTACCGGCCTCAGCCAGGAACAGTTCGACCGTTGCATCGCTGCAGGCTGCGCCAAGGTGAATATTTCGACGATGCACAAGCTTCGCTTCATCAAGGGCTTTATCGGTGTGCGACAGGAAAAGCCCAAGCTTGAGGAGCCGCTGCCCTTCATTATCGGCCAGTATGACGCGATGAAAAAGGATGTCTGCGACATGATTACCGCTTTCGGCTCCCAGGGCAAGGCCGCGCATGCTGCCGGCACGGCGGGTTGAGCGATGATGCAGGCATTGATCTTCGACTGTGATGGCGTGCTTGTCGACACGGAACGTGATGGCCACCGGGTTGCGTTCAATCAGGCTTTTGCGCAACTGGGTATCGATTGCATCTGGGATGTCGAGCGCTACGGCGCGCTGCTTCTGACGGCAGGTGGCAAGGAGCGGATGCGGCGGCATTTCGATGAAACGGGGTGGCCGCAGACCTATCCCGATCGCGACGCCCTGATCTCCCGTATACATCACCTGAAGACGGATATCTTCATGACGCTGATCAGCACCGGTGCGCTCCCCTTGCGCCCGGGTGTTCGCCGTATCGTTGATGAGGCCATTGACGCCGGCATTGCGCTCGCGGTCTGTTCCACCTCGAACGAGAATGCGGTGCAGGCGGTTGTGGACGTGATGCTCGGTCCGCAGCGATCTGCCAAGATCACGGTCTTTGCAGGCGATGTGGTCGCGGCCAAGAAGCCCGCGCCCGACATTTACGAACTTGCCGCGACAACACTGGGGCTTACTCCGTCCGCATGCATGGTGATCGAAGACAGCAATAACGGGCTGAGGGCTGCCAAGGCCGCAGGCATGCGCTGCATTGTCACGATATCATCCTACACTGGCGAGGAGGATTTCGCGTTGGCAGACCGTATCGTTACAGATCTGGACGCAGGTATCGACATCCCGGCTTGTCGCGCAATCGTGGATCAGCCGGCTTCATTGGTTTGAGGCTCCACGCAGGCGATCCGAAAATTCATAAGGAATTTCGGATCGCCTGCAGGATCAGGTTTCGTCGTTTTTGCGGTGACGGTATCGCTTCTCAAGAGCAGCGCCGGTCGTGCGAAGGCTTTGCGCCGTCTTTTCACCCGTCCGGAACAATGTGCCGACATAGAGAAGGTCGATCAGGAACAACTGACTGATCCGACCCTCCAGGAAGTCCCCATGCAACGGAACGACTTGCTGGCTGGCACCCCAGGTTATCAGCGATACGCTGGACGCTTTCGCGACATCCGAATTTGCATTGCTGGTAATCGCGATCGTCGTTGCAGACCGTTCGCGGGCGAGTAGCAGCGCGTCCGCGACTGTTTCCGTTGTGCCGGTGTGTGATATTCCAACCATCACGTCATCGGGTTGAAGCGTGGCGGCGACGATCGTCTGTGTGTAACCGTCCCGATAGCTTGTGGCGTCAAAGCCGGCCTTCATGAAAAGATGGGCTGCCTCGTCGCAGATCGAGGCAGCGCCACCGACACCGACGAAGACGATCTTTCGCGCCTTGTGTAAGGCCTCCACTGCAAGGTCCAGGCGCTGCGCATCCAGCATGCGATGCGTTCCCTCAATGCCTGAAATCAACAGCGAGGCGAGCTTGCCGCTGGTGCTGATCAGAGAATCGCTGTCTTCGATTTCGAGGGGAATATTGACGAATGACCGGCGGCTTCGGGCGCCTTCCGCCAGGGACAGCTTCATGTCGGGATAGCCCTCGTAACCAAGGGCGCGGCTGACGCGGCTGATCGTGGCTTCACTGACGCCCAGATTGCGGCCAAGCTCCGTGATCGAGGAATCAAGCCTCTTGCTGGCATTGTCACGAAGGAAATCGGCAACAATCCGCTCAGACTTGCGCAGCGTCCCGTAGCGTTCCTGAATGCGTTCGAGAAGATCGCTTTGCTGAAGGTCCGAAAGCTGGCGAGGCTCAGTCATGCACGATTTCCGTTTCTGCGAGTGGCGCTGCCATCGTGGTAGCGTCCCCTTCTCTAGCATTCCTTGGATAAGAATAAAAGTTTCACCCGAATGCTTCAAGCTATTCCTGTGGGTGAAATTCCGGGCGGCGGTCACGGCTTACGATGCTTACAAAGCGCGCATATCCCGCAGAAGAAATCCGGCAGAATATTTTCAATCGATCTTGAAAGGAATTTTCTAAAATCATGGAAAGTTATGGTGTGCGTGAACGATCTCAGTCACTATCCGCGCGCAAAATGAACTTTCTTTCACACGGCGAGAATATTTTAAATGAGATATATCATATAGATAGAAAAAATTCCTGGTCGAATTTATGGATTGCGAAGATCGATCATCGTGATTTCCAATTTATGGAGAAAATTTTCTCGACAGTTTTATTGGAGGGTGTTAGATACATTGTAACGAGGAAACAATGGACCAATCCGGGGAGAGAAGCATCCATGTCAGCCCAATCCAGCAACGGCAATGCCCCATCGAGGGAGCTCCTGGAGAAACTTTTCAGGACCGCTTATAAAATCCGTGTCTTCGAAACAGAGGGCATCAAGCTTTACCGTCAGGGCCTGATCCGCGGGTACTTCCATCCCTATCTGGGGCAGGAAGGTATTGCGACCGGCGTCTGCGCCGCACTGAAGGATGGCGACTATATTGCGTCGACCCACCGCGGCCATGGTCACTGCATTGCCTGGGGCGCCAGCATCAATAAGATGGTTGCCGAACTCCTCCAGAAGGATACCGGCTATTGCCGCGGTTACGGCGGATCCATGCACATTGCCGACATCAAAGCCGGTAATCTCGGCGCTAACGGCATCGTCGGTGCCGGCACACCGCTTGGTGTCGGCGCTGCGCTTGCATCGCAGATCAAAGGTACTGATGCGGTTACCGTCACCTTCACCACCGATGGCGCGTCGAACAACGGCACCTTCATGGAATCGCTCAATCTGGCGGCCATCTGGAATCTCGCCTTTGTCCTGGTCGTCGAGAACAACCAGTATGCGGTTTCCACCAAGATCGAGGAATCGACCCGCGAGGTCGATCTCTACAAGCGTGGCCTCGCCATCGGCGTGGAGAGCTATCAGGTCGACGGCAACGATTCGCTCGCCGTCTACAATATGACGAAGGATGCCGTCGAAAAATGCCGTCGCGGCGAGGGGCCGATCCTCATCGAAGCCAAGACCTATCGTCACATGGGCCATCACGTGAATGACCCCGGCAAGTACATGCCCGCCGACCGTCTTGCCTATTACAAGGAACGAGACCCGGTCGATCGCGCTCGCGCTGCGCTGACGGAGATGTCCGGCATCGACCAGTCCGAAATCGATGCGATCGAGAATGAGATCCGGCTGGAATTCGAGGCTGCGGTCGAGTTTTCGAAAGCGAGCGGCGAGGTCACCATCGCGGAATTCCGCGAATTCGCTGCTGCTTATTGAGCTTCCGGGGAGAGAGAACGAAAATGGCAAGAGAACTGATGTACCGTGACGCCCTTCGCGAGGCGATCGACGAGGAAATGGAACGCGACAGCTCGGTGTTCATCATCGGCGAAGGCATTGCCGAGCGTGGCGGTTCCTACAAGGTGACGGAAGGGCTGCTTGACAAATACGGCGCCAACCGCGTCCGTGATACGCCGATCGCCGAAGCCGGCATGATCGGCGTCGGTGTCGGGGCGGCGATTGCCGGTGCGCGTCCGATCGTTGAAATCCTTTATGTCGACTTTGCCATGCTCGGCATGGATATGCTTGTCAATCAGGCGGCGAAGTTTCGCCTGATGACCGGTGGCGATGGACGTGTGCCTTTCGTGATGCGCACCCAGGGCGGGACGGGCGGCGGCGTGGCGGCGCAGCATTCGCAGAGCCTCGAGGCGCTGTTCTATCATATTCCAGGTCTTCAGGTTGTCATGCCTTCGGTTCCGGCCGATGCCAAGGGCCTGCTGAAATACGCGTTGCGTCAGCAGGATCCGGTGATGTTCCTTGAGCACAAGCATCTTTACATGACCAAGGGCATGGTGCCCGACGGTGAACATGTCATCGAATTCGGCAAGGGCGACATCAAGCGTCCGGGCAAGGACGTGACGATCATTGCCTGGTCGAACATGATCCCGCGTGCCCTCGAAGCAGCAGCGAAGCTCGCCGAAGAGGGTATCGATGCCGAAGTGCTCGATCCGCGTACACTGGTACCGCTCGACAAGGCGATGATCCTCACCTCGGTCGCCAAGACCAACCGGGTCGTCATCGCGCAGGAAGCCGTGCGCCGCGGCGGCGTGGCCTCGGACATCGCCTCGATCATCCAGGCGGAAGCCTTCTATGATCTTGACGCGCCAATCGAGATCGTCGCCGGTCTCAATATCCCCGTTCCGTTCAATCTCGAGCTGGAAAAGGCCAGCGTTCCGCAGGTCGACGACATCGTTGTCGCTGCCCGCCGTACGCTGCATGCCAAGTCTTTCGCACTCGCCGCCGAATGATCACCGATCTTTGGACAGGACAGGAAAACGACGATGTCTATGAATGTGTTGGAAAAACTGGCGGCCACAAATCCCCAATGTGAAATCTGGTGGGATTCGTCTCCCTTGATCTATCCGGGGTGGAAAGCATCCGTTCTGAAGGATGCACCGGCGGAAAAGCGTACCGATTGGGAGGCGCAGCTGACGCGCCTCTTCGATGCGGATCACGTGTCGGCGACGGGTGAAATGGGTTTTCGTGGCGTGACCACCAACCCCCCCCTGTGCTTGCAGGCGATCCAGGCCGATCCAGCCTTCTGGGCTGAGGAAATCCGCAAGCTTGCGACCGAAAACGGCTCTGATGATATCGAGCACATCTACTGGACCATTTATCTCGACGTGGTTCGCCGTGGCGCCGCCATGATCCGCAAGGTCTATGACACGTCAGGCGGAAAATACGGTCTTGTCTCCGGTCAGGTCGATCCGCGTTTCGTCACCGACCGGACGCGCATGCTTGAGCAAGGTCTGCAGCTTGCCGACATCGCTCCGAATGTCATGGTCAAGATTCCGGGCTCGAAGGAAGGCTACGAGGTCATCGAGGAACTGACGGCGCGCGGTATCTCGACCAACAACACCACGTCCTTTACGGTGCCGCAATATGTCGCCTGCATGGACGCGGTCTCGCGCGGTCTGGAACGCGCAAAGTCGAATGGTGTCGATCTTTCGAAATGGCGCTCGGTCATCACGCATATGTCGGCAAGGCTCGGCAATGTCGGCGATCTGAAGGCGCAGGCCGAGGCACGCGGCATTGCGCTTTCGCCCGAAGACATTCTCCTCGGGGAACTTGCCGTTCTCAAGCGCGCCTACCGCTATGGCAAGGAGCGGGGTCACCCCAGCAAGATGCTGCAATGCTCCATGCGGGTATCCGATACGGGGCCGGGTGGCACGGCATCCAGCTGGCATATCTCCAAGCTCGCCGGCGGCGACTTCGTCTATACATGCCCACCCGGCTATATCCATCAGCTGATGCAGGCCGAAGACCGTCTGCCTGATTTCGATCCGCGCGCTATCGATGAAGATGCGCCGGCTGAAACCATCGAGAAGCTGCTGCAGATTCCGTATTTCCGGCAGGCCTATGAATTCGACGGTATGAAGCCGGAGGAATTTTCCCAGTTCGGCGCCTTCGCGACCACGGCCGGCGAATTCGCTGCCGCCACCCGCAAGACCGTCGATTTCGTCGCCCAGTCGGTTGAGTCCGTCCGGCGCCGTGTGGCTTGAGAAAGAGAGCAAACGTCATGGCACGTCCCATTCTTATGCCGCAGGTCGGGCAAGACCTTACCGAAGGCAAGATTACAGCGCTGAACATCAAGGTCGGCGACAAGGTGAAGAAAGGCGATATCGTCGCCGAGGTTGAATCGGAAAAGGCCGTGTTCGAGGTGGAAGCCTTTGAGACCGGTACCGTTCTGGAAGTTCGCTACAAGGTCGGCGATATGGCCATCGTGCTCGAACCGATCATTATGGTCGGCGAGGAGGGCGAGGTTCTCGAAAGCGCAGCCACCACCGGATTTTCCGGTGAGAATGCGCAGGAGATTGTCAGCCAGGCTGGCGAAAGCGTCACGGCGACGCCGGTCGAACTTGCTCGTGAAACCGAAACCGCATGGCTGAAGACCGGCACCGGGGGATCATCGCCATTGGCGCGTCGGCTTGCCGGCAGCGCCGGGGTCGATATTGCCCAGATCACCGGCACTGGTCCTCGCGGCGCTGTGGTCAAACGCGATGTCGAGGCGTTTCAGCGCAGCAGGTCCGGCACCG
This sequence comes from Pararhizobium antarcticum, assembly GCF_001885585.1. GTDB lineage: Bacteria > Pseudomonadota > Alphaproteobacteria > Rhizobiales > Rhizobiaceae > Pararhizobium > Pararhizobium antarcticum. The sequence goes on along the minus strand of NZ_LSRP01000131.1, from coordinate 4,991 downwards.
CGTCTGTTCTGCCGTTCAGCGGCAGCTCGGTTCGTGCATCAGGCGGCGCATTGCCCGTGCGCACCCTTCAATCCGGAACAGGCGATCCGGTCGTACTGATTCACGGTTTCGGTGGCGAGCTTTCCGCGTGGAAGCCGTTCGTTGCGCATCTTGGCCTGGCGAACCCTATTCTTGCTCTTGATCTTCCAGGCCACGGTGCTGCGGCATCGTCGGTTGCGACAGATTTCGAAAGCCTGACCGCAGCCGTGCATGCGTCGCTTGTGGCAGAAGGCATCGACCGGGTCCATCTCGTCGGCCATTCGCTCGGCGCGGCCGTTGCGGCCAGCATCGCAGGTGGCGGAAATCTCCAGGTCCGGTCGCTGTCGCTTCTGTCCCCCGGTGGTCTCGGCCCGAGGATCAATGGCGACTACATCGCCGGTTTCCTCTCCTCGACAAGCGAGGCGGCGCTGAAGGTCTGGCTCGAACTCCTGGTCCACGATCCGGCCTTGCTGCCGGGTGTTCTGGTCCGGGCCACCTTGGCAGCACGCGAGGGAACGGCAATGGTTGATCATCAGGCGCGGCTTGCCGCCGGTGTTTTTGCCGGCAATACACAGCTTTTCTCGATCCGCGACGCCTTGCTGCGCTTCGGCGGACCTGTGCGGGCCATTGTCGGTCGTGAGGATCGGATCTTTCCGTCCGAACAGTCTGATGCTGTGCCGTCCCACGTCGGCCTGTATCGTCTGCCGAATGTAGGGCATCTGCCCCAGCTGGAAGCAGCATCGCTGGTGGGGCGTCTCGTGGCGGAAGCTGTTCGAAGCGCCGGTTGATCGGTCGCTTCACCTCCCGGTCGCACTGCGCACTCCCAAGGGTGCGCAGTGCGATTGACCGGAGACAGAACCGTCATATGCCATCGCGATTTTGCGACTGAAAGGACAGGCCGATGCCAGCCTATGATCTCATCGTCATTGGCGCAGGACCGGGCGGCTATGTCGCCGCGATCCGTGCCGCCCAGCTCGGCCTTCGCACGGCCGTGGTCGAACGCAGGCATCTGGGGGGTGTCTGCCTGAACTGGGGTTGCATTCCCACGAAATCGCTGTTGCATTCGGCAGAAATCCTTCAGGATTTGCGCACCGCCGGCCGTTTTGGCATCGACGTGGCAGAGCCCGCAATCAGCCTGCAAAAAATAATCGAGCGTTCGCGCAACGTTGCCGCACAGCTGAACGCCGGTGTTCAGTTTCTCTTTCGCAAAAACAAGATAGATACGATCTGGGGTGACGCCGAAATTACGGATCGCGGCCGTGTCACCGTCAAGGCTTCGCCCGGCGATCTACCGAAAGGCGTCCTGCCTCCGGGCGACTATGAGGCAGCGCACATCGTCATAGCGACAGGCGCGCGCGAACGTGTCTTGCCGGGCCTGGCGCCGGATGGCCAGCATATCTGGTCCTATCACCATGCCATGACGGCAACAGAGCTTCCGGAAACCCTTGTGATCATCGGCGGCGGCGCGATCGGCGTCGAATTTGCGGCCTTTTATGCCGAACTCGGAACGAAGGTGACGCTGATCGAGCGCATGCCGCGCATCCTGCCGTTGGAAGATGCCGAGATCGCCGATCAGATGGCCAAGGCGTTGAAGAAGAAGGGCATTGACATCCTCTGCAGTGCGACTATTTGCGACGCGCCGACCACTGATGCCGGCCTAACCGTAAGGCTCAAGCTCGCGGATGGGGAGATACGGATGCTCAAGACCGAAAAGCTGCTTTCGGCAGTTGGAGTCGTTGCCAATATCGAGGGTCTGGGCGTGGAGCGTCTCGGCGTCGAACTGTCGAATGGCACGATCCGAACAATGTCTCGGGGCAGAACGACCGTTCCGGGCATCTATGCGATTGGCGATGTCGCCGGTCCGCCAATGCTGGCCCACAAGGCCGAACATCAAGGCGTCATGTGCGCCGAGGGGATCGCCGGACGTGCCGGACATACAGAACTCGGGCCGGTTCCGTCCTGCGTGTTTGCCCATCCGCAGTTGGCCTCGATCGGGCTGACGGAGGAGGGGGCGGTCGCAACAGGGCGGGCATTCGAGATCGGCCGTTTCAGCCTGCGCGGCAATGGCAAGGCGGTGACGCTCAATGAAACCGACGGCATGGTCAAGGTCCTGTTCGATGCGCAAACCCGGCAGGTCATCGGCGCGCACATGCTCGGCCCGAATGTCAGCGAATTCATCTCTGTCTTTTCTCTGGCGATGACGGTGGGGGCGACCCGTGAACAGCTAGCCGCGACGGTTTTCCCACATCCGACGCTTTCGGAAGTCGTTCATGAAGCGGTCCTCGCCTCCGAAGGACGCGCGATCCATGCTTAGGGAAACGAAGAGATGACCAGTTTTAGGGGTGAACACATAGGTACGGTCGTTTTTGATCTGGATGGAACGCTGGTCGATAGTGTGCCGGATCTCGCCGGCTCGCTCGACGGTCTCATGAGGGAAATGGGCCTGGAGGCCATCGGCGTATCGGCGACACGGAAACTCATCGGCCACGGCATTCCCAATCTGGTTCGGGGCGCCTTGGACCTGCGCGCGGTCGAATGGCAGGATGAACAGGGCAAGAGGGCCATCAAACGTTTCACAGAGCTGTATTCCGGGCGTCTGTCGCAGGAGACACGGCCTTATCCGGATGTCGAGCAGACGCTTGCCGTGCTCGCGGACGATGGCTGGCGCCTTGCGGTCTGTACCAACAAGATCGAACTTTACGCCAAGGCGATCCTGCGCGACCTCGGGCTCGCGCATTTTTTCCCGGTCATTGCCGGGCCGGATACGTTTGGCGTCGGCAAGCCTGATCCACGGCATCTGCTGGAAACGGCAAGGGAAGCCGGTGGTGGCGATCCGGTCATTTTTGTCGGGGATTCCGAAGTCGATGTCGCAACGGCCAAGGCTGCCGGTGTCCCGGTGATCGCGGTGAGCTACGGGTACGCCAAGTCGCCGCTTGCCAATTTGCTGCCCGATGCCCTGATCGATCGGTTCGCCGATATTCCGCAGGTCGTCTCGGGCCTCGCAAAGGCAGGCGCATCGTAGGGATGAACAGTCACAACCATCAGGAATGAGAGACGCGGTACCAGGGCACAATGCCGCCCGTGTCATGACTCGAGGAGGATCACCATGGCGCTCAGATTGTCGCTGAACACAAATCCGCTGGTCAATCGGTTCGCCGATGTCGATGACCTCATCGACACGCTGGCCGAGCGCATCCGGATCGGCCACATCCAGCTCACACCGGAATTCATCAATCCGTCCTGGCCGGCTTCGGTGATCACCAAGCGCGTTCGGCAGTTCCGCAGGGCGATGGACAGGACCGGCGTGAAGGTCACATCGGTGATGACCAGCACCTATGGCCGTCTCAACCATTTCGGCCATCCGGATGCTGATATTCGGCGCTATTATCTCGACTGGTTCCGCACATTGGCCGATATCTCATGTGAACTCGGGGCCAACGGCATGGGCACCCAATTCGCCGTCTTTACACAGAAGGACGACGACGATCCGGTTCGCCGCGAAGCGTTGATCGAGATCGTGATCGAATGCTGGCGCGACGTGGCTGAACACGCAAAAGCTGCTGGCCTCTCCTACCTGTTCTGGGAGCCGATGTCTGTCCGGCGCGAATTCGGCCACACGATTGCCGAATGCCGATCCTTCGACAATCGTCTTTCTGCCGCGAGACTGCCCCTGCCGTTCAAGATGATCGTTGATATCGATCATGGCGACGTCACCTCGACCAATCCCGACGATACCGACCCCTATGCCTGGGCCGCTGCTTTTCCGGAGGAATCACCGATCATCCACGTCAAGCAGTCGTCGATGAACAAGGGTGGCCACTGGCCGTTCACGGCCGCGCACAACAAGGATGGTCGCATTCAGCCGGAAAAGCTCATCAAAACGGTCACCGACGCCGGCGGCACGGACAACGAAATCTGCATGGAACTGTCGTTCCGCGAGCGCGAACCCACCGATAGTAACGTCGTCGAGATGATCCGTGAATCGGTCGCCTACTGGGAACCGCACATCAACACGGGTTTCAATCGGTAGACGTGCCCGAAGGTAAATGGCGGCCCTGCCGCCGGGAGGATGATGACATGACCAATTCCACACTCTGGGTTGGAACAAGCTGGAAAATGAACAAGACGCTGGCCGAGGCGCTCGCCTTTGCCGAAGGGCTGGCTGCTGCCGACGCAGATAGCCATGCGCGTGTCCAGCGTTTCATCATTCCATCGTTTACCGCCATGCGGCAGGTCAAGGAACGGTTGGCCGGCACCAGCGTCAAGGTTGGCGCGCAGAACATGCATTGGGATAATGGCGGTCCCTGGACGGGAGAGATTTCCCCGGTCATGCTCAAGGACTGCAATCTCGATCTGGTGGAAATTGGCCATAGCGAGCGGCGTGAATTCTTCAACGAGACCGATACGACCGTCGGCCTGAAGACGGCAGCGGCCGTTCGCCATGGCTTGATACCGCTGGTCTGTATCGGCGAGACCCTTGCTGAGCGGGAAGCCGGTGAAGCCGACAACGTTCTTCGTCGTCAGGTCGAAGGCGCCTTGTCGCAGCTTGAAGGCGCGGAAAAATCGGCAACCATTCTGATCGCCTACGAGCCCGTCTGGGCGATCGGCGTCAACGGCATCCCGGCAACCCTGGACTATGCCAGTGCGCGGCATGCGAAAATCGCAGCCGTTACCAAAGCCTGCCTCGGACGTGCTGCTCCCATCCTGTATGGCGGCAGCGTCAATCCGCAGAATTGCGCCGAGCTTGTCAGCCAACCCGCGATCGACGGCCTGTTTATCGGCCGCTCAGCCTGGACGGTCGGGGGCTATCTCGACATTTTGCAGCGGGTCGCCGCCGTAGTTTGAACGATCCTCCAACCACCGGAACCAATCTGATGATCTCTCGCGAACAACACGACCGGATGGCAAATGCGATCCGTTTCCTTTCGATGGATGCCGTCGAAAAGGCCAATTCCGGCCATCCCGGCCTGCCG
>NZ_LSRP01000130.1 GCF_001885585.1 Pararhizobium antarcticum | reverse complement strand
ACCCCCACCATTGCACCCCGCCCCCAATTTCGCTAAGAGACCGCAACTTTATAAGGATCGCGTTCGCGCGCGAGGCATTTTCGGCGGTTGGGGCATATGGCACGCATCGTGATGAAATTCGGCGGGACGTCCGTCGCGGATATGGATCGCATCCGGAACGTGGCCCGCCATGTGAAACGCGAAGTCGATGCCGGTCACGAGGTTGCCGTGGTGGTCTCGGCGATGTCGGGCAAGACCAATGAACTGGTGGCCTGGACGCGCGATGCCTCGCCGATGCACGATGCCCGTGAATATGATGCGGTGGTTGCGTCGGGCGAGCAGGTAACCTCCGGTCTCCTGGCTTTGGCGCTGCAGAACATCGGCATCAATGCGCGTTCCTGGCAGGGCTGGCAGATCCCGATCAAGACCGACAATGCCCATGGTGCGGCACGCATCCTGGAGATCGACGGTTCGGAGCTGATCCGCCGGTTCGGCGAGGGCCAGGTGGCGGTCGTTGCCGGTTTCCAGGGGCTTGGCCCAGACAACAGGATCGCGACGCTCGGGCGGGGCGGATCGGATACGTCGGCGGTGGCGATTGCAGCTGCAATCAAGGCGGATCGCTGCGATATCTATACGGATGTCGACGGCGTCTACACGACCGATCCGCGCATCGAGCCGAAGGCCAAGCGCCTGAAGAAGATCGCGTTCGAGGAAATGCTGGAAATGGCATCGCTTGGTGCCAAGGTCCTGCAGGTCCGCTCCGTCGAACTTGCCATGGTGTTCAAGGTCCGCACCTTCGTGCGCTCCAGTTTCGAAGACCCCGATGCGCCGGGCATGGGTGATTTCTTGAATCCCCCCGGTACGCTGATTTGTGATGAGGAAGAGATTTTGGAACAGGAAGTCGTCACCGGCATCGCCTATGCCAAGGATGAAGCGCAGATTTCGCTCCGGCGCCTGGCCGACCGCCCCGGCGTCTCGGCCGCGATCTTCGGACCTCTGGCCGAGGCTCATATCAATGTCGACATGATCGTCCAGAACATTTCGGAAGACGGCTCGAAGACCGACATGACGTTCACGGTTCCCTCCGGCGATGTCGACAAGGCCCTGAAGGTGCTGAACGACCAGAAGGACAAGGTCGGATTCGACGTGATCCAGAACGAATCGGGCCTTGTGAAGGTCTCGGTCATCGGCATCGGCATGCGCAGCCATGCCGGCGTGGCGGCTTCGGCCTTCAAGGCGCTGGCCGAAAAAGGTATCAACATCAAGGCGATCACCACCTCCGAGATCAAGATTTCGATCCTGATCGACGGCGCCTATGCCGAATTGGCGGTTCGCACTTTGCATTCCGTCTACGGTCTGGATAAGAGTTAAACGAAGCAGTCGTTTCAGGGGGCGACACGGAGTGCGCCACATGAAACTGCAATCTGCTGTTGTTGACTTTGTATCGGGGGACGTTGTGCGATGAGAGACCTCTCTGCAGGTCCACGCGTTCTTCTCAAGCGGTTGCGCGAACTGATGGCGGAACCGCTCGAGCCACAGGAGCGCCTGGACCAGATTGTGCGCCAGATCGCGCAGAACATGGTCGCGGAGGTGTGCTCGGTCTATGTGCTGCGCTCCGACGGCGTTCTCGAACTCTACGCCACCGAAGGCCTGAACAAGGACGCGGTGCACCTGGCGCAGCTGAAGATGGGGCAGGGCCTCGTCGGTACCATTGCTGCCAGCGCCCGTCCGCTCAACCTGTCTGACGCCCAGTCGCACCCGGCCTTCACCTATTTGCCGGAAACGGGCGAAGAGATCTATCACTCCTTCATGGGCGTGCCGATCCTGCGCACCGGCCGTTCGCTCGGCGTTCTCGTCGTGCAGAACAAGGCCAGCCGCAACTACCGCGACGACGAGGTCGAGGCGCTCGAAACGACCGCCATGGTGCTGGCCGAAATGGTCGCGACCGGCGAACTGAAGAAGATTACCCAGCCGGGTCTCGAACTCGACCTGTCACGCCCTGTGACGATCGAGGGCAAGAGTTTCGGCGAGGGCATCGGTCTCGGCTATGTCGTCCTGCACGAGCCGCGCATCGTCGTCACCAATCTGCTCAACGAAGACACCGACCACGAATTGGGGCGGCTGGCCGAGGCGCTGGGTTCGCTGCGCATCTCGATCGACGACATGCTGTCGCGCCGCGAGGTGTCGATGGAGGGCGAACATCGGGCGGTGCTCGAGGCCTACCGGATGTTTGCCCATGACCGGGGATGGGTGCGCAAGCTCGAAGAGGCAATCCGCAACGGATTGACGGCGGAAGCCGCCGTCGAGCGGGTTCAGAGCGAGACCAAGGCACGGATGATCCGGCTGACGGATCCCTATCTGCGCGAACGCATGCATGATTTCGACGATCTTGCCAACCGGCTGCTGCGGCAGCTGACGGGCTATGGCGCGAAGATGGCAGGCTCGGTGTTTCCTGACGACGCGGTCATTGTCGCGCGCGCCATGGGGGCTGCGGAACTGCTGGATTATCCGCGCGAAAACGTGCGCGGCCTGGTGCTGGAGGAGGGTGCCGTCACCAGCCATGTGGTAATCGTCGCGCGTGCCATGGGCATTCCCGTCGTCGGCCAGGCGGCCGGTGTCGTGGCGCTGGCGGAAAATCGCGATGCGATCATCATCGATGGCGACGATGCGAAGGTGCATCTGCGGCCGATGGCGGACCTGCGCAGCGCCTATGAGGAAAAAGTCCGTTTCCGGGCCCGCCGGCAGGAGCAGTTCAAGGCGCTTCGCGGCGTCGAGCCGCTGACACTGGACGGAAAGCGGATCAAGCTGCAGATGAATGCCGGGCTTCTGGTGGACCTGCCGCAGCTGAACGAATCCGGCGCGGAAGGCATCGGCCTGTTTCGCACCGAGCTGCAGTTCATGATCGCCTCGACCATGCCGAAGGCCGAAGAGCAGGAAGCCTTTTATCGTGGCGTGCTGAAACAGGCGGCGGGCAAGCCCGTGACCTTCCGCACGCTCGATATCGGTGGCGACAAGGTGGTGCCGTATTTCCGCGCGGCGGAAGAGGAAAACCCGGCGCTCGGCTGGCGGGCGATCCGCCTGTCACTCGACAGGCCGGGCCTTTTGCGGACCCAGCTGCGGGCGCTGTTGCGCGCCACTGCCGGGCTTGAGTTGAAACTGATGTTGCCGATGGTGACGGAAGTATCGGAGCTGCGCACCGTGCGCGAGCTGCTTCAGAAGGAAATCCAGCGGCAGTCGAAGACCGGGGAACAATTGCCGCGCAAGCTGCAGTTCGGCGCGATGCTGGAAGTCCCGGCGCTTCTCTGGCAGCTCGACGAACTGATGGATGAAGTCGATTTCGTCTCGGTCGGGTCCAACGACCTGTTCCAGTTTGCAATGGCGGTGGATCGCGGCAACGCTCGTGTATCGGATCGGTTCGACGTATTGGGTCGGCCGTTCCTGCGCATCCTGCGTGACATCGTGCGGGCTGGCGACCGCAACGAGACCTCGGTGACGCTCTGCGGCGAAATGGCGTCCAAGCCGCTGTCGGCCATGGCGCTGATCGGCATCGGCTTCCGGTCCGTGTCGATGTCGCCGACGGCCATCGGTCCTGTTAAGGCGATGCTTCTGGCGCTCGATGCCGACAAGCTCGGTGCCATGATGCATGCGGCGCTCGACGACACCAAGAGCCAGGTGCCGATGCGCGAGCTTCTGGTTGCCTTTGCGGCCGAGAACGGCGTTCCGGTCTAGCGATCAATTCAAGGCGTCGCCTTCGCCCGACGTGGTCGGGCGGAGTTGAGACGCGATTTTGGAGTTTCCATTGGCAACACTACCCGTTCAGAAAATGCGCGAACTGGAGCGCCGCTTCGCCGAGGTCGAAGCGCGCATGTCGGCCGGGCCGGCGGCAGACGTCTATGTGAAGCTGGCCTCCGAATATTCGGAACTGCAGCCGGTGGTGGCAAAGATCCGCGACTATGAGAAGGCGACGGCCGAACTGGCTGACATCGAAACGCTTCTCTCCGACCGGGCAACGGACCGCGACATGCGCGATCTTGCCGAGATGGAAAAGCCGGAGATCGAGGCGCGCATCGAGCGGCTGGAGCAGGACATGCAGATCCTGCTTCTGCCGAAGGATGCTGCCGACGAAAAGAGCGCCATCCTCGAAATTCGCGCTGGCACCGGCGGTTCGGAGGCTGCGCTTTTTGCCGGTGATCTCTTCCGGATGTACGAGCGTTATGCCGCGGACAAGGGCTGGAAAGTGGAGGTGCTTTCGGCCAGTGATGGCGATGCCGGCGGCTATAAGGAAATCATCGCCACCGTGACCGGGCGCGGCGTGTTCTCCAAGCTGAAATTCGAATCCGGCGTGCACCGCGTGCAGCGCGTGCCCGACACGGAAACGCAGGGTCGCATCCATACATCGGCAGCGACCGTCGCCGTCTTGCCGGAGGCGGAAGACATCGACATCGAGATTCGCCAGGAAGACATCCGGATCGACACGATGCGCTCGTCCGGTGCCGGTGGCCAGCACGTCAACACGACCGATTCGGCCGTTCGCATCACCCATATGCCGTCCGGAATCGTCGTCACCTCGTCGGAAAAGTCCCAGCACCAGAACCGTGCCAAGGCGATGCAGGTTTTGCGCTCGCGGCTCTACGACATGGAGCGCCAGAAAGCTGACAGCGAGCGGTCCGCCGCGCGCAAGAGCCAGGTCGGCTCCGGCGATCGGTCCGAGCGCATCCGCACCTATAATTTCCCGCAGGGACGGGTGACCGATCATCGCATCAACCTAACGCTCTACAAGATCGACCGGATGATGATCGGCGAGATCGATGAAGTCGTTGACGCGCTGCTGGCCGATTATCAGGCGGGGCAACTGGCGTTGCTTGGCGAACAGCAGGGCTGAGCGGCCATGGTGGACAGCATCGACAGTCTGTTTGCAGAGGCACGCCGAACCTTCCAGGCGGCGGGGATCGATGCTGCGGCGCAGGATGCGCGGCTGTTGATTTGCGGCCTGCTCGACCTGACACTGAGCGGTTTTATGATGCGGGGCGGGGAAGCGCTCTCCAGCGACGATGCGCTGACAATCCGGGCTGCGGTCAAACGCCGCGCTGCACGCGAACCTGTCCACCGGATCCTTGGGGCTCGGGACTTTTTCGGCCTGACGTTGGGGCTTTCCTCTGGAACGCTTGAACCACGGCCTGATACCGAGATTCTCGTCGAACGGTTGATCCCGTTTGCCGAGCGTATTGCCGCCGATAGCGGCGCCTGCCGCATACTCGATCTTGGCACGGGTACCGGCGCGATCTGCCTCGCGCTCCTGCAAACCGTGCCACAGGCAACGGCCATCGGATGCGATATCTCCGGTGACGCGCTTTCGACCGCCGTGGCCAATGCGGCGCGCAACGGGCTTTCCGAGCGCTTCAGGCCGCTTGAAAGCAGCTGGTTTACAGCGGTTTCCGGCAAGTTCGACATCATTGTTTCCAATCCACCCTATATCCGCTCATCGGTGATGGCGACGCTGGAGCCCGAGGTTCTCCATCATGATCCGGCGGCAGCGCTCGACGGTGGCACGGATGGTCTCGACGCTTACCGCGCCATTGCTGCCGGTGCGGGCGCTTTTCTCGATGGGCGAGGTGTTGTCGGCCTCGAGATCGGATTCGACCAGCACCAGTCCGTTACAACGCTCTTTGAAAGCCGGGGTTTCACGCTGATCGACCAGGCGAAGGACCTGGGCGGCAACGACCGCGCGCTGGTGTTTCGGCCGGGTGCATAGGGGTGGCAAAAGAATGCTGCAGGCGCACAGCTTCTTTCGCAGGGACAAAGAAAATGCTTGGAATTCCCCGGGAAGCGGGCTAGGTTGACCTCACGCGCTGGGCAGAAGGTCATAGACCAAAGATTCGTTCCGGTCTGACCTGGCTACGGAAATTGCTCTCAAAAAAGAGTTGCTGAGGTTGGACAGTGCCTGGTGCGGGTACCTGTTAATTTGACGTTAACCAGCGACGGGACTGCCAATGAGGCAGTTGGTTCGCGGCGCGTGTCTTCCTGATCCGGATTGCCGATCAGGCCACGAAGCCACATGATCATCAATATCAAGAGAATTCGGGTGAGTGAACGATGAGGCCAGGACAGCAAAACAAGCGCGGCCGTGGGCGTAACAACAATAGCAGCAGCAATACCAACAGTGGCAGCAGCAGCAGCAATAACAACAATGGCAATCATAACCGGAAGGGCGCGAACCCGCTGACCCGGACCTATGACAGCTCCGGCCCGGACGTGAAGATCCGTGGCACTGCGCAGCACATTGCCGAGAAATATTCGAACCTTGCCCGTGATGCACAGAGCTCCGGCGACCGGGTCGTGGCCGAAAACTATCTTCAACACGCCGAACACTACAACCGCATCATTGCAACCGCGCAGGCGCAGATGCAGGAACGGTTCCAGCGCGATGATCGTAACGAATACAACGATCGCGACGGCAATGACGGCAATGAAAACACTGATCGTGATGGCAATGACCAGGACGACGGTGACCAGAACTACAATGATGACGCCCCGGTCGTTCAGCAGCCCCAGCAGCGCCCGCAGCCGCAACCACGCTCGCAGCGCCCGCAGCAGGTTCAGCCGCAGCATCAGCCGCAGCCGCAGCCACAGCCACAGCCGGTGATCGACGGATCCGGCCCGCAGCCGGTCATCGAGGGAACGCCTGCCGAAGTCTCGCTGGAAGAAGAAGCGCCAACGGGCGCCGGCCGCACGCCCCGTCGTCGTGGTCCGGCCCGTCCCCGCCGCCAGCCGCGCCGCGGCGATGCAGCAGGCGATGAAGCCTCGGCGTCCGGGGATGCCGGTGGCGAGCAAGGGGGCGATGCGCCCTCGCTTGTCGAGGCTGCAGGCGAATAATCCAATTCCGGATTGCGCTGTTTTCATTTCAAATCCCCCGACGCCAGATGGTTTCGGGGGATTTTTTATGTTCCGTAACGCGGCGTGTTCGGACTTTCGAGAATTATTCCACGAGGCTCGGAATTCACCTGCGATCGGCTCTTTAATTTGGAAAATTCCTCCCCCATATTCGCTAGGATCGGTTGATCCCGCGCAAGGCGGAAATCGACTGAAACGATAGGCTTGCCTACAAGGGAGCCTGATCCTGAACCATCGGACGGTGCCAGAATGGGCCGACCGAGACCTGGAGGTCACAGATGAATATCGAAAAATACTCCGAGCGCGTGCGCGGTTTCCTGCAGTCGGCGCAGACCTATGCGCTGGCACAGGGTCATCCCCAGTGGACACCCGAACATATCCTGAAAGTGCTGCTCGACGACGACCAGGGCATGGCGTCTTCCCTGATCGAACGGGCCGGCGGGGATGCCAAGGCCGCGCGGATCGCCAATGATCTGGCGATCGCCAAGCTGCCCAAGGTTTCCGGCGGCAACGGGTCGCTGTCTCTGGCGCAGCCGCTTGCCCGCGTCTTTTCGACGGCGGAAGATGCAGCCAAGAAAGCCGGAGACAGCTTCGTCACCGTCGAACGCCTGCTGCAGGCCCTGATCATCGAGACCTCGGCTGCGACCTCCGGCATTCTGTCGAAGGCCGGTGTCACCGCATCCAAGCTCAATCAGGTGATCAACGACATTCGCAAGGGCCGCACAGCCGATGGCGCCAATGCCGAGGCGGGGTTCGACGCGCTGAAAAAATACGCGCGCGATCTGACCGCCGATGCCCGCGATGGCAAACTCGACCCGGTGATCGGCCGCGACGATGAAATTCGTCGCACGATCCAGGTCCTGTCGCGCCGCACCAAGAACAACCCGGTCCTGATCGGCGAACCCGGCGTTGGCAAGACGGCGATCGCCGAAGGTCTGGCCCTGCGCATCATCAATGGCGACGTGCCGGAAAGCCTGAAAGACAAGAAACTGATGGCGCTCGACATGGGATCCTTGATCGCCGGCGCCAAGTTCCGCGGCGAATTCGAGGAGCGTCTGAAGGCCATTCTGTCGGAAGTGCAGGCGGAGGCCGGCGAAATCATCCTGTTCATCGATGAGATGCACACGCTGGTCGGTGCCGGCAAGGCGGATGGAGCGATGGATGCCTCCAACCTCCTGAAGCCCGCGCTTGCCCGCGGCGAACTGCACTGCGTCGGGGCAACGACGCTGGATGAATACCGCAAGCATGTGGAAAAGGATGCAGCCCTTGCCCGCCGGTTCCAGCCTGTGCTGGTCAATGAGCCGAATGTCGAGGATACGATCTCGATCCTGCGCGGCCTCAAGGAAAAATACGAGCAGCATCACAAGGTGCGCATTTCCGATTCCGCGCTGGTGGCGGCTGCGACACTCTCGAACCGATACATCACCGACCGTTTCCTGCCGGACAAGGCGATCGACCTGATGGATGAGGCGGCCTCGCGTCTGCGCATGCAGGTGGATTCAAAGCCCGAGGAACTGGACGAACTCGATCGTCGCATCATGCAGCTCAAGATCGAGCGCGAGGCGCTGAAGCGGGAAACCGACCGTTCATCGAAGGATCGGCTGGAAAAACTCGAGCTCGACCTTGCCGGCTTCGAGGAGCAGGCCGATGCGCTGACCGCGCGCTGGCAGGCCGAAAAATCAAAGCTGGGCCTTGCGGCCGATTTGAAGAAGCAGCTGGACGAGGCCCGCAACGAGCTTGCAATCGCGCAGCGCAAGGGTGAATTCCAGCGTGCCGGCGAACTCGCCTATGGGCTGATCCCGAAGCTCGAAAAGGAGCTTGAGATCTCCGAAAGCCAGGATTCGTCGGCCCTCGATCCGATGGTCCAGGAAGTCGTCACACCTGACAACATTGCCCATGTGGTCTCGCGCTGGACCGGTATTCCGGTGGAGAAGATGCTCGAAGGCCAGCGCGACAAGCTGTTGCGCATGGAAGACGAACTCGGCAAATGGGTGGTCGGTCAGGGTGATGCAGTGCAGGCGGTGTCGCGCGCGGTGCGCCGTTCGCGTGCCGGTCTGCAGGATCCGAACCGTCCGATCGGCTCGTTCATCTTCCTTGGCCCGACCGGGGTCGGCAAGACCGAGCTGACCAAGGCACTTGCACGATTCCTGTTCGATGACGATACGGCTCTGGTGCGCATGGACATGTCGGAATATATGGAGAAACACTCGGTCTCCCGGCTGATCGGTGCGCCTCCAGGCTATGTCGGCTACGAGGAAGGCGGGGCGCTGACGGAAGCGGTGCGCCGCAAGCCCTATCAGGTCGTTCTGTTCGACGAGATCGAAAAGGCGCATCCGGATGTCTTCAATGTGCTCCTGCAGGTTCTCGATGATGGCCGCCTGACCGATGGACAGGGCCGAACGGTCGATTTCCGCAACACGATGATCATCATGACCTCCAATCTCGGCGCCGAATATCTCGTCGGACTGGGAGAGAATGATGATAGCGACATGGTGCGCGACCAGGTCATGGATGTTGTTCGTGGCCATTTCCGGCCAGAATTCCTCAACCGGGTCGACGAAATCATCCTGTTCCATCGTCTCAAGCGCGGTGAAATGGGCGCGATCGTCGATATCCAGCTGGAACGACTGCGGCAGCTGCTTGCCGACCGCAAGATCACGCTCGAACTCGACGACGAGGCCCGGGCCTTCCTGGCCGAGCGGGGTTACGATCCTGCCTATGGCGCGCGTCCTTTGAAGCGGGCCGTGCAGAAATATGTTCAGGATCCTCTGGCCGAGCAGATCCTGCAGGGCAATTTTCCGGATGGATCGGTGATCAAGGCGTTTTCCGGTTCCGATCGGCTGAACTTCAAGCTGCGGGATGGCACAGAAAAGGTCGCGGCTTAAAACCAGGGTTGGGCGGCTTCTCGTGGCGCGGAGTGTGGCCAAGTTGTATCGGCCAGGGCGGGCCAAGGCGCACGGATTTCCCATGAAAAACCCTGACCCGTTTCTGGCGGGTCAGGGTGACGCTTGATGAAATAGTGCCTTGGGAGGCGTGCACCTTAAAACAGAAACAGATAAGCATATTTCCATCCGGATTTCGAGTCTGTTTTGTTGCGGCGCAGCATTTTCCTGCCGATCGCTGCGACGAGCCGTTGTCCTGGACCGGTCGACCCGACAAGACCCTATGCATGCACGGACAGACCATCGCTTCTCGGCACAACCGGATCCGGAAAACCTGGAAATTCCAACGTGGGTGGAACCGATTCTAAACCGGATGATTGTAGGATGCAGTTCCGACAGTTGAGGCGGTCAATGCAGACGTTTCTAATCCTCTTGTCCCGTATTGCGCTCAGCCTCCTGTTCGTTCTGGGCGGTTTCCGCCTGACAGCTGCGTTCGTGGACGAACCGCCGGCGTACGAATTTCTCAATATGCGTTCGGAAGGGCTTTGGACGAGTCTGCCGACGCGGGTCGATCCGCAGTCTGCCGCTTATGAGCGCATTGCGCCGCCTCCTGATCCGTTTCCATTTAAATTCCGGACCGGGCCCAAGCTCCGGGTTATCGACGGCGCCAATTTCCATCTTGGCGGCGTGGAATATCACTTGGTCGGCGCACCGCTTGTAGAGCGCACCCAGATATGCACGAACGCCCAGGGACGCAGGAACGCCTGTGGACTGAAAGCCTTGAAAGCGCTGGACAATGCCCTGCGCGGGCGGTTGGTCGAGTGCGCCATTGATGGTCTCAAAGCCAACAGACACCTGGTAAAATGCAGGGTGAACGGCCAGGACATTCTGTCTTTGCTGTAAATTTGTTCAACGCGAACGTTGAGCGGGCGCAAGGCGCAGAGCCGTCGCCTTCCCGAAAACGCATCGCCCATAGCCACACAAGGATCCCGACGTCCGGTATCCTTGCTGAAAGCCTATTGGGCGGCGGCGAATTCGCTCGGGGTGCCGTTGTCCTTGGCCAGCAATTCGTCGATGCGCGTGCGTTCCTTCTCGAATTTGGCGAGCACGTCGCCGTCCAGCGATTTGCCGCCGGGAAGGCGGATCTTCAAGGCATCGACCTTGGTACCGTTGACGATCAGTTCGTAATGCAAATGCGGACCGGTTGATTGTCCTGTTGTTCCGACCCAGCCGATTACCTGGCCTTGCACGACCTTGGCACCTGGCACCACGCCCTTGGCAATCGCATTCTGGTGGTTGTAGGAGGACACGTAACCATTGGCATGACGGATCAGCGTCTGCCGGCCATAACCGCCGGAATCCCACCCGGCCTTCTCGACCACGCCATTGCCAGCCGCGATGATTGGCGTTCCGCGCGGTGCCGCCCAGTCGACGCCGGTATGCATGCGTGAAAATCCGAGGATCGGATGGCGGCGCATGCCGAAACCGGAGGTGAAGCGGCCGTTCGGGACGGGATTGCGCAACAGGAACTGCCGGATGCTCTTGCCGTCCTCGTTATAATAATCGACACCATTGTCGTCCGGGTCCTGAAACCGGTAGAAACGTGTCTCGGCGTCCCCGAATTTGGCATTGACATAGAGCAATTCGGAATCCGCCGTCGCCTTTCCGCTTTCATCGGTAACGGAAAAGAAGGCCTCGAGAGAATCCGTCGGTTTCAGCTGGGCCTGGAAATCAACGCTGCTTGCCAGAAGCTTGATGATCTGCGCCACCATGCCCGGCGTCATGCCATAGGAGAGCGCAGCGCGATAAACGCCGTCATAGACACGCGGCAGATCGCGCCCTGCGGAAACGACGGGGGTACCGTTGTCGTCAAAGGCGGTGGCGATCGCCGCCAGGACGGGTGGCTCGCTGCCGCGTACGAAACGCGCCTTGTCATCGACAGCCATGGTCAGGACATGCAGGCCCTTGGAATAGACGCTGGCACGCACGACCCTGGCTTCCTCACCCTTCTGGATGATGCCGATCCGCAAGACGTCGCCCTCTGACACGTCCTCGGCGTTGAGTGCCGTTTCCAGATAACCGCTGACATCTTCCGCCTGGGATTTCGCATAGCCGGCATTGACCAGAACGGTGGCGATCGGCGTTGACCGGCGCACCGGAATGATATCATCGGCATACTCGGTGCTCTGCTCGGTGATGTTTTCATAGGCGGAGACGGTCATGTTCTCCTCGACGATCCGGGCGGAAAGGCCCTGGAGCAGATCGAGTTCGCTGGCATCGGACGCAAACCGTCGGGGATCGACATAAAACAGCGACGCCAATTGCGTGTTGCCATCGGTCAGAACGGAACCGTTGGTGCGGACGTTCTCCTCGACCTCGTCGAGCGACATGGCCGCATCGAATGTCAATGCGGAGCCTTTCAACGGAAAGTCGATGGTCTTCAGTCCGACTTCGGACTCGACGTCCGAGCCATAGATCGTACCGGTGCGGTTGACTTGCGGTGTCGCCTGCCTGTCGTCGGTCGAAAAAATCGCCAGCGGGTCAAAGCGGGGATAGTCGTCCGTTGTCTGGTGGTTGGCGGCAAGCGCCATCTTCACATGCGAAAAGGGCTGACGTCGGACCACTTCCTTTTCGCCATCATGGGTCATGGTTGAGACTTCCATAATGGTGCGGTCGGATGGCTTGGCAACGACATTGGGCGCCAGAATGCGGTTGCCGCGTTTGGCGGCCGTCACGGGCTGGTCATTTCGCGCTGCGGGATCGACCGCCGCATAGGCTTCAGCCGGAATCGCAAGTTGCTGACGCCCATCAAGCGCTGCAAACAAGGCAACGCCCATCAGCAGGCTGGATGTGATCCCTGTCAGAAATGTTCCCGAAAGCCAGCGCAGCGAAATCTCGCGCCGGTCGGGCGCCTTGCGGCCATCAGCAAGGATCGGTGGCTCATTGCCGAGCGACCGGATCATATTCTTGTCAGTGATCATGCCAGTTGAGCCGGGTCCCTGATTGCGATCTGATGCCTTGCTTTGGTCTCAGATCCATTGTGCGAAGATGTGCATCTTTCATGGGCGGGAGTCAAACAACAGGGTCATTCACGGCCGGCGCTGTCTGGGCTGCCTTTTAGAGATGTTCGCGCTCCCTGTGGAGCACTGTGGTCAGATGTATAGAGAGCAGAAGGTTTTGCAGCCTTCACGGTGTCTGCGATTCCATATTTTCGGTAACGCACTGTTTAGAGTGATGGATTGTGAAAAAGTGAGGGCGAAATTGTGATTTTGCCAGCGTTGTGCATCATACGGCCACAGCATTTACTGTACAAAGCCTTGCAGCACCGGCTTTTGTCAGAAAACTGTCATTTTTTTCAAAAAACCTGTTGACTTCGTTTGTGTGTGGGGACTATAAACCGCTCACCAACGAGGGCGGCGGCGCTGCTGGCGACCGACGAACTCGCTCTGAAGTTTCTTACGAAAGTTTAGTGCGGATTGTGGGTTTAGGCG